>NZ_SPKL01000021.1:0-5525 GCF_023127755.1 Pseudomonas sp. W2Aug9
GATCACGCGGGTACTCGATATCCAGCGGCACATACACGCCACCGGCTTTCATCACCGCCAGGAATGCCACCATGATTTCGGCACTGCGCGGCATGGCAATGGCCACGCGCACTTCCGGGCCGACGCCACGGGCAATCAGGGCATGAGCCAGACGGTTGGCCTGGCGATCCAGTTCGCCGTAGCTCAGGGTTTGTGCGTCGAACTTCACCGCCACCGCCGTCGGGTTTTCCCGGGCGCGATCGGCAAACAATTCGTGCACCCAGCGCTCGGCCGAGAAGCCAGAATCCGTGCGGTTCCAGAGTTGCAGGATCTGTTGTTGTTCGGCCGCGTCCAGCAAGCTCAACTGACTGAGCTGCTGCCGCGGGTTGGCAACCATCCCCTGCAGCAGGTTCTGCCAGTGGCGCGCCATGCGTTGCACAGTGCCAGCTTCGAACAGGTCCTGGGCATAACCCAGGGTGGCCCATATGCCTTCGGTAGACTCCTGGATATCCAGGTCCAGGTCGAAATGAGCGGTCTTGCTTTCCCACTCCAGCCCTTGCACCTGCAACGCTGGCAATTGGCGCTGAACCTGGACCTGGCCGACATCGGTCTGGTGGTTGAACATGACCTGAAACAACGGGTTATGACTCAGACTACGCTCAGGTTGCAGAGCTTCCACCAGTTGTTCGAACGGCAAGTCCTGGTGGGCCTGGGCCTCGACCGCGCGTTGTCGAACGTGCTGCAACAACTGCTCGACGCTCATCTGCCCATGCACATCCGCCTTGAGCACCTGAGTGTTGACGAAAAAGCCGATCAGCCGCTCGGTCTCGCTGCGATTGCGGTTGGCAATCGGCACACCGACGCGTATTTCTTCCTGGCCGCTGTAGCGGTGCAACAAAGTCTGGAACGATGCCAGCAGCAACATGAACAGGGTCACGCCCTGCTCTTGCGCCAACACCTTGAGGCCCTGAGTGAGTTCGGGCGCCAGCTCGAAGGCCAGGCGCGCGCCACGGTGGCTCTGCACCGCCGGGCGCTGGTGGTCGAACGGCAACTCCAGCACGCTCTGCTCACCGCCCAACAGCTCACGCCAGTAGGCCAGTTGACGTTGCTTCTCGCCGGCGTCCATCCAGTTACGCTGCCATACGGCATAATCGGCGTACTGGATCGGCAACACCGGTAGCGGCACATCCTGGCCTTGGCTGTAACCGGCATACAACTGCACCAACTCCTCGACCACCAACTGCATTGACCAACCATCGGAGACGATATGATGCTGCACCAGCACCAACACATGCTCGTCGGCGGCCAGGCGCAGCAACGTCACGCGTAGCAACGGGCCCTGCTGCAGGTCGAACGGCTGGGCAATCAACGCTTCTACCCGGACCTGAAGCTGGGCCTCATCGACATCAGCCTGGGTGATCGGCAAGGCCACCTGCGGTTCAATCACTTGCACCGCGCCGTCGTGATCCTGGCGAATATGGGTGCGCAAGCTTTCATGGCGCGCCAGCAAGCTATCGAAACTGTGCTGAAGCGCGCCTAGATCCAACTGCCCTTTCAAGCGTAATGCACTGGGGATGTGATACGCCGCACTCTGGGGCTCCAGTTGCCACAGAAACCATTGACGCTCCTGGGCATAAGACAACGGCAACGGCTGCTCGCGGCCCGCCGGCAGCAGAGGTGGCGCCGTCGGCATCGGGCTGTCCTGGGCCTGCAAGGCGGTGACAAATGCCTCCAGGCGTGGGTGTTCGAACACGGCCTTGAGCGGCACTTCCAGGCTCAGGGTCTGGCGAATCCGTGATACCACCTGCATCGCCAACAGCGAATGCCCGCCCAGTTCGAAAAAGTGCTGGTTCAGGCCCACGTGCTCGGCGCCGAGGATATCCGCCCAGATCGCTGCCACCTGTTGCTGCAACGGCGTGACCGGCGCCAGCCAGTCCTGTTGCAAGGCGGCGGCTTCGGGTTTGGGCAGCGCCTGGCGGTCCAGCTTGCCGTTGGGGTTCAAAGGCATGTGGTCGAGGAAGATCAGGTGCGCTGGCACCATGTAGTCCGGCAGGTGTTCACGCAAGGTCAGCATCAGTTGTTCGCCAGCCTCCGCGCGCTCGGTTTCAGACAGCGTCTGCGCCGGCACCAGGTAGGCCACCAGTTGGTTGTCAGCCGCCAGCAACAAGGCTTCACGCACACTGTCCTGAGCCAGCAGTACGCTTTCAATCTCACCCAGTTCAATGCGGAAACCACGGATCTTGACCTGGTGGTCGACCCGCCCGACATACTCCACCACGCCGTCGGCGCGATAACGCGCCAGGTCGCCCGTGCGGTACAGGCGCTCGCCTGCCGCGCCGAACGGGTCCGCGACGAAACGTTCGGCAGTCAGGCCCGGCCGTTGTAAATAAGCGCGGGCCAAGCCACTGGCGCTGGCGATATAGAGTTCACCGACTGCGCCCAGCGCCAGCAAGTTCAGGTCGCGGTCCAGCACATACAGGCCACGCCCTGGCAGCGCCCGGCCAATCGGGCTGGCACCGGCGGCGCTGACGGCGCTCGCGTCGGTGCAGTCCAGCACACTGGAGACCACAGTGGCCTCGGTAGGCCCGTAGGTGTTGAGCAAGCGCACATGGCTAAGCCCTGCGCGCTGCCACAGGAGTGGGCCATCCAACGGCATGGCTTCGCCGCCGATATGGATCTGGCGCAAGGCACCATAAGACCTCGGGCCCGCTGCCAGGCAGTCTTGCAGGAACAGCTTCCAGTAGGCCGTAGGCAAGTCGGCCAAGGTGATGCCCTGGGCGATGATCTGCCGATACAGCTCGGCACCGTCCCACAGTTGCGGGCCGCGCAGTACTACGGTGGCACCGAGGGTCAGGGCCGGGTACAACTGCTCGACAAAACCGTCGAAGTTCAGGGTGGCAAACTGCAACACCCGGTCTTGGGCAACCAGTTGCGAGTAATCCGCCGCGATGCCAACGAACTCACTCAGGGCAGCATGGCTGATGGCAACCCCCTTGGGCTTGCCGGTGGAGCCGGAGGTGTAGATCACGTACGCCAGGCTCTGGGGCTCGACATCAGTCGGTAGATTGTCCTCGGAGCACTGCGCCAATGGGGCCAGATCAATATCCACGGACGACACATGAGCCGGCAACGGCAGGCGCCCGCGCAGGTGGGATTGAGTCAACACCAGGCCGACGCCGCTGTCCTCAAGCATATGCACCAGGCGTTCGCGCGGGTACTCAGGGTCCAACGGCACATAGGCTGCGCCCGTCTTGAGCACCGCCAGCAAGCTGACCACCATGGCAAAGGAGCGCTCGATGCAGATCCCCACCGGCCCATGAGGGCCGATGCCCTGGGCCAGCAGGTAATGCGCCAGGCGGTTGGCCTGACGGTTCAGTTCGCCATAGCTGAGGGCCTGGTCATCCAGGGCCAGGGCCTGGCGGCCCGGCTGCCGGTCGGCCTGGGCTTCAAACAGCCGGTGCAGCGCGTGCAGGGTGGTGGCACACGCCGGAGCATTCCAATCCTGGAGCATCACCTGTTGCTCCACGGCACTCAGCATCGGCAGCTCGCAGAGACGGCTGCGCGGTGCGTTCACCACCGCCTGCAACACGTGCTGCCAGTGCTGCGCCAAGCGCTCGACGGTAGCGGCGTCGAACAAGTCAGTGGCATAGGTCAGCGCAGCCCAGAGGCCCTCGGCGGATTCATGGGTATCCAGGCTCAGATCGAAATGGGTGGTCGGGCTGTCCCACTCCAGTTCCACCACACGCAGGCCCGGTAACTGCTGGCCTTCGCGGCCGCCCTGGGCATCGGTCTGGTGGTTGAACATCACCTGGAACAATGGGTTGTGGCTCAAGCTGCGTTCGGGCTGCAACGCCACCACCAGTTGTTCGAACGGCAGATCCTGATGGGCCTGGGCCTCCAGGGCGCGACGCTTGGTTTGTTGCAGCAGTTCGGCAAAGCTCATCTGCCCGTCGAGGTCAGCCTTGAGCACCTGTGTATTGACGAAGAAGCCGATCAACCGCTCGGTTTCGACACGGTTTCGGTTGGCATTCGGCACGCCAATACGAATGTCCGACTGCCCGCTGTAGCGATACAACAGGGCTTGGAACGACGCCAGCAACAGCATGAACGCCGTCACACCCTCCTGCTGCGCCAGGCGCTTGAGACCGGCCACCAGAGCCGGTGGCAGATGCACCTGCACGCTTGCACCGCGATGGCTTTGCTGCGCCGGACGCGAGCGGTCCAACGGCAGCTCAAGCACCGGCTGCTCGCCGCCCAGCAGGGCCTGCCAATAGGCCAACTGGCGCGCCTGCTCTCCGGCCTCCATCCAGCCTCGTTGCCACAGGGCGTAGTCGGCGTACTGGATCGGCAGCTCAGGCAGTTGCAAATCATGGCCCTGACTGTGAGCGGCGTAGAACTGCACCAGCTCTTCGACCATCACTTGCATCGACCAACCATCGGAGACGATGTGGTGCTGCACCATCACCAGCACATGTTCATCTTCGGCCAGTTGCAGCAGCGTCACGCGCAACAACGGCGCCTGGTGCAAATCGAACGGCCGTGCGACTTCGGCTTCCACCCGCGCCATCAACTGTGCCTCGTCGATACGCGCCTGGTGGATCTGCACCCGCGCCTGGGGCATCACCGCTTGCCAGAGGCGTTCGCCGTCCTCGACCAGTTGTGTGCGCAAGCTCTCATGCCGGGCCAGCAGGCTGTCGAAACTGCGCTGCAATGCCGCCAGGTCCAAGTGCCCGTGCAGACGCAGGGCGCCGGGGATGTGATAGGCGGTGCTGTCCGGATCCAGTTGCCAAAGAAACCACTGGCGCTCTTGAGCGTAGGACAGCGGCAGATGTTGGCCGTCCTCGCGGATCGAGGCAATCGGCAGTTGAGCGAAACTCATGCCCCGGCTTTGCAGGCGCTGGTAAAACTGCTGGCGCTGCTCCAGAGGCAAGCGAAGAAAGCGCGACACCAAGTCGATATTAGGGTTGGAAAGCATGGTTCAAATCGCCTCTAGTTCGCTCAAAAAGTCACGCAGGTCATCAAAATCTTCCACGCTGCCGGCGCGGAAAGTGGCTGCCGCCTGCACGTAGGCACGCAGCGAATCGGTCTGGAACAGTTCCATCAGCGGCACGTCAAGGCCCAATTCGGCTTGCACCCGGGAGGTGATCTGGATCGCCAGCAAGGAATGGCCGCCGACTTCAAAGAAGTTGTCGTTCAGGCCCACTTGCGGCAGGTGCAGGATGTCGGCCCAGATCGCAGCGATCTGTTGTTCAAGCTCGGTTTGCGGGGCCACGTACTGTTGCTGCATCTGGCTCGCATCCGGCAATGGCAACCCCTTGCGGTCGAGCTTGCCGTTGGGGGTCAGCGGCATTTGCGCCAGGAATACGAAGTGGCTGGGCACCATGTAGTCCGGCAGGTCGGCTTTCAAGGCTCGCCGCAGGGCATCGCGGAACTCGGCGGGGTCTGCCAGGCTGGCATCTGCCGGTACTACATAGGCCACCAGCTGCTTGCCGGTCGGGCCCTCCTGAGCCACCACCACGGTTTCACCGACGCTGACCTGCTCGCGC
>NZ_SPKL01000022.1:0-2576 GCF_023127755.1 Pseudomonas sp. W2Aug9
GTGGTCGGCGCCGGGCCGGCGGGGTTGGCCTGCGCCCACCGCGCCGCGTTGCACGGCCATGACGTGGTGGTTTTCGAAGCGCAGGAGAAAGCCGGCGGCCTGAATGAATACGGGATCGCCAAGTACAAGCTGGTGGATGATTTTGCTCAGAAAGAACTGGATTTCCTTCTGCAAGTAGGCGGCATCGAAATCCGCCATGGCCAGCGCCTGGGCGACAATCTGACCTTGAGCGAACTGCATCAGCAATTCGATTCGGTGTTCCTCGGCCTCGGCCTGGCGGCCAGCAAACAGCTCGGCTTGGCCCACGAAGACGCCCCCGGCCTGCTCGCCGCCACCGACTACATCCGCGAGCTGCGCCAGGCCGATGACCTCACCCAACTGCCCCTGGCCGACCGCTGCATCGTGCTCGGCGCGGGCAATACCGCCATCGACATGGCCGTGCAAATGGCCCGCCTCGGTGCCCGCGAGGTAAACCTTGTATACCGCCGTGGCCTGGCGGACATGGGCGCGACCCAACACGAACAAGACATTGCCAAGGCCAATCAAGTGCGGCTGCTGACCTGGGCCCAACCCGACGAGGTGTTGCTCGACGACCAGGGCCGCGTACGCGGTATGCGCCTGGCCCGCACCCACCTGGAAAATGGTCGCTTGCTACCGACGGGGGAAACCTTCGAACTGGCCGCCGATGCGATCTTCAAGGCCATCGGCCAAGGCTTTGACAACGACGCACTGCACGACCCGCTGGCCCAGCAACTGCACCGCGTGGGCGAGCGCATCTTTGTCGATGAACAGCTGCGTACCAGTATCCCCGGCGTGTATGCCGGCGGCGATTGCGTCAGCCTTGGCCAGGACCTTACCGTGCAGGCCGTGCAACACGGCAAGCTGGCCGCCGAGGCCATGCACGCCCAACTCATGCTGAATGTGGAGGCTGCGTAATGGCCGATCTCTCGATTGTATTCGCCGGTATCAAAGCCCCCAATCCATTCTGGCTGGCCTCCGCGCCGCCCACCGACAAAGCCTACAACGTGGTCCGTGCGTTCGAAGCCGGCTGGGGTGGCGTGGTGTGGAAAACCCTGGGCGAAGACCCGGCGGCGGTGAACGTGTCGTCACGCTACTCGGCGCATTTCGGGGCGAATCGTGAAGTGCTGGGAATCAACAATATCGAACTGATCACCGACCGCTCCCTGGAGATCAACCTGCGGGAAATCACTCAGGTGAAAAAGGACTGGCCTGACCGTGCACTGATCGTATCGCTGATGGTGCCATGTGTTGAGGAGTCCTGGAAAAACATCCTGCCTCTGGTGGAGGCGACCGGCTGCGACGGCATCGAGTTGAATTTCGGCTGCCCCCACGGGATGCCCGAACGTGGCATGGGCGCAGCGGTCGGCCAGGTGCCGGAGTATGTGGAACAGGTGACACGCTGGTGCAAGACATATTGCTCGCTGCCGGTGATCGTCAAGCTCACGCCCAACATCACCGACATCCGCGTGGCGGCGCGGGCAGCGTATCGCGGCGGCGCGGACGCGGTGTCGTTGATCAACACCATCAATTCCATCACCAGCGTGGATTTGGAGCGCATGGTCGCCCTGCCGGTGGTCGGCACCCAGAGTACCCACGGCGGTTACTGCGGTTCGGCGGTCAAGCCGATCGCCCTGAACATGGTCGCCGAAATCGCTCGTGACCCGCAGACCCAGGGCTTGCCGATCTGCGGCATCGGCGGTATCGGCAACTGGCGCGATGCAGCGGAATTCGTCGCCCTGGGCTGTGGCGCAGTGCAGGTGTGCACGGCGGCGATGCTGCATGGCTTCAGGATTGTGGACGAGATGAAGGACGGGCTGTCGCGATGGATGGACAGCCAGGGTTACACCAGCCTGCAGGACTTTTCCGGGCGGGCCGTGGGTAACACCACGGATTGGAAGTACCTGGATATCAACTACCAGGTGATCGCCAAGATCGATCAGGCGGCGTGTATCGGTTGTGGGCGTTGTCACATTGCCTGTGAGGACACTTCACACCAGGCGATCGCCAGTTTGAAACAGGCGGACGGCACGCATAAGTATGAAGTGATTGATGATGAGTGCGTGGGCTGCAACTTGTGCCAGATCACCTGCCCGGTGGCGGACTGCATCGAGATGGTGCCGATGGACACCGGCAAGCCATTTTTGAATTGGACGCAAGATCCGCGTAATCCGTATCGGGAAGCTGTGTAGCCTTTAGACCGCTATCGCAGGCAAGCCAGCTCCCACAGTTGACCGCATTTTGTCTGAAGGAATGCAGTCGAATGTGGGAGCTGGCTTGCCTGCGATGGGCATGGGTATCTACACAACTTCTGGTATGGCGCTGTCCCTGTGGGAGGGGCGGTGCGACGATTCGACTTGCTCCCGATGGCGGCCTTAGGGCCGACCAGGATGCCGGATCAAACCGAGTACATATCCGTTATTTAGGTAACGGCCACTATTGGTTCCGCTCTTACAGCGGGTCACTTTTGAAAAAAGCGCAAAAGTAACCAAAACGCTCTTGCCCCACCACTCGGCACCTCGCCCAGGCTCGGTGTGCCCGTAATCCGCCATGGATTT
>NZ_SPKL01000022.1:2704-11305 GCF_023127755.1 Pseudomonas sp. W2Aug9
GCGATGGGGCCCTCAGCCTCACCACAAGGCTCAAGGCTCCAATCCGATCCCCCGCAAGATCACACTGGTCACCGTCTGAATCGCCTTTTCGAACTGCATATCCGACAACGGCTGGTGATCATTCAAAATCTTCACCTGGTGATCAAAGTCGGCATAGTGCTGGGTCGAGGCCCAGATCATGTAGAGCAGACTCGACGGTTCCACCGGCAGGATGCGTTTGTCTTGCACCCACTGGCGAATCTTCGCTTCCTTCATCTTGGCCCAGTCGTACAGGCTTTCATCCAGGGCCTCACCGAGCGTGGGCGCGCCGTGGATGATTTCATTGGCCCAGACCTTGGAGCCATACGGCCGCGTACGCGAGCGCTGCATCTTGGCGCGGATGTAGCTGCTGAGCACCACCCGCGGATCATCGAAGGTTTCGAAGCTCAGGGCATCCTGCTTCCACAGCTCCAGCAGGTCGAACAGCACCGCGCTGTACAGCTCGCTCTTGGTGGTGAAGTAATAATGCAGGTTGGAACGCGGCAGTTGCACCTCTTCGGCGATGTCGGCCATTGCGGTGCTGCCGTAGCCTTTTTCAGCGAAGACTTTTTCCGCCGCCAGCAGGATTTTCTCGACGTTGACCCGACGGATTCCGATCTTGTGATTGCCCATAAGGGCTCCCTGACAACAACACGAATTAAAGACTACCACCAGCTCTAGATCGGGGCGACAGGCCAAGCCGAAACTTCGTACACTGCCCGCTCCCTACCCATTGATTGGTATTGAACAATGTTGATCAAGAAAGCCCTGACCACCCTCGCCCTGCTCACCTCCCTGCTGGGCGCCTCGGCGGCATTTGCCCATGCCCACCTCAAGAGCGCAGAACCTGCGGCCAACAGCAACGTCGCCGCACCGAAAGACCTGCGCCTGACCTTCACCGAAGGCGTCGAAGCCACCTTCACCAAGGTGTCCCTGAGCAAGGACGGCACTGAAATCGCCATCAAGGGCCTGGAAACCCCGGACGCGGACAAGAAAGTCCTGGTCGTGACCCCTGCCGCCCCGCTCGCGAGCGGCAATTACAAAGTGGTGTGGAATGCAGTGTCGGTCGACACCCACAAGAGCAGCGGTACATACAGCTTCAAGGTCGGCCAGTAACCCATGGCAACCCTGCTGGTGCTATGCCGTTTCCTGCATTTTATGGTCGTGCTGCTGATGTTCGGGGCTTGCGTGCTCCGACCCTGGCTGCTCGGCGCCCAGGTACAACCGGCTCTGGACCGGCAACTGCTATGCATCACCCGTGGCCTGGCCTGGCTGGGGCTTGGCTCCGGCGTGGCGTGGCTACTGCTGATCACCGCCAGCATGGCCGGCAGTTGGGACGCGGCGCTGCAACCGGCCACCGTGCAATTGGTGCTGGGCAAGACCTTTTTCGGTCAGGTATGGTCCTGGCATCTGCTGCTGAATGTTCTGCTGGTGATCGTGCTGATCAAACCCTGGCCAGCCTTGCGTTTGCCATTGATCACCCTGCTGCTGGCGACCCTCGCGCCGGTGGGCCATGGCGCCATGCTCGACGGGCTGAGTGGGCAATTGCTGATCCTCAACCAAGTGGTGCATCTGCTCTGCGTGGGGGCCTGGCTGGGTGGGTTGCTGGTGCTGGTGCTGATCCTCAGGCACGCGCAAGAGCACCGGCTGGAGCCGATTTTGCGGCGCTTCAGCGGCGTGGGTTACGGCCTCGTCGCCGGCTTGCTGGTAACCGGTTTGATCAATGTGCGCGTGCTCACCGGGCAACTGTGGCCCACGCCACTGTTCAATGGGTTTGCCTTGATCCTGCTGATCAAGGTGGGGTTGGTGGCGGGGATGTTGGGGTTGGCGCTGCTGAACCGGTTGCGTATCGAACGCTGCGAACAGCGCTTGGGCAGTTTGAAAGCCAGCGTGATGATGGAATGGCTGCTGGGGGTCTGCGCAGTAGCCGCCGTTTCACTCCTTGGCACCCTGCCTCCGATGGTTTTAGCGGTATAAAAAACCAGGTTTAACTCAATCAAATGTGGGAGGGGGCTTGCTCCCGATAGCGGTGTATCAGTCAGATCATCTGTGACTGACACACTGCTATCGGGAGCAAGCCCCCTCCCACATTGACCCTGCCCGCTTTAGATCAGGTCATACACAGTCATCGTATAACTTCTGCTTGACACACCCCGAAAACCCCGCAAATATCCCGCTCAATGTTGTACGACGACGTATAACAAATAATAAAAACAACAAAAGAAAGGGAGCCTCACTGTGAGTCAATTCGCCCGCAATTGCTCTGCACGCCTGGGCCTTATCAGCCTCGCTAGCCTGGCCGTCACCCTGCCCCTGTGCGTTCAAGCCGAAGGTTTTATCGACGACGCCAAGGCCACGCTCAACCTGCGCAACGGCTACTTCAACCGCAACTTCACCAACCCCGGCAACCCTCAGGGCAAGGCCGAAGAGTGGACGCAAAACTTCATTCTCGACGCCAAATCCGGCTTTACCCAAGGCACTGTCGGGTTCGGGATTGATGTATTGGGCCTGTATTCGCAAAAGCTCGATGGCGGCAAAGGCACTGCCGGTACTCAACTGCTGCCGGTGCATGACGATGGCCGCCCTGCCGACAATTTCGGACGCCTTGGGGTCGCGCTGAAAACCAGGCTGTCCAAGACCGAGCTCAAACTTGGCGAGTGGATGCCAGTGCTGCCGATCCTGCGTTCCGATGATGGCCGCTCTCTGCCCCAGACCTTTCGCGGCGGCCAGGTCACGTCCAATGAGATCGCCGGTCTGACCCTCTACGGCGGCCAGTTTCGCGGCAACAGCCCACGCAACGACGCGAGCATGGAAGACATGTTCATGAACGGCAAAGCTGCGTTCACCTCGGACCGCTTCAACTTCGGCGGGGGCGAATATACCTTCAACGACAAGCGCACCCAGGTCGGCCTGTGGTACGCCGAACTCACTGATATCTACCAGCAACAGTATCTGAACCTCACCCACAGCCAGCCGGTGGGCGACTGGACCCTGGGCGCCAACCTTGGCTTCTTCAACGGCAAGGAAGACGGCAGCGCCTTGGCCGGCGACCTCGACAACAAGACCGTGTTCGCCCTGCTCTCGGCCAAATACAACGGCCACACCTTCTACGTCGGCCTGCAAAAACTCACCGGCGACAGTGTATGGATGCGTATCAACGGCACCAGCGGCGGCACGCTGGCCAACGACAGCTACAACTCCAGCTATGACAATGCCAGGGAAAAATCCTGGCAGGTGCGCCATGACTTCAACTTTGTCGTACTCGGCGTGCCAGGGCTGACCCTGATGAACCGCTATATCAGCGGCAGTAACGTGCACACCGCAGCGATCACCGATGGCAAGGAATGGGGACGTGAGTCGGAACTGGCGTATACGGTGCAAAGTGGTGCACTGAAAAACCTCAATGTGAAGTGGCGCAATTCGACAATGCGGCGCGACTTCAGCAATAACGAGTTTGATGAGAACCGGATTTTCATCAGCTATCCGATTTCGTTGTTGTAAGTTCCAGGGTCGAACTCGATCTCAAAGGTGCCACACATCCATGTGGAAGCTGGCTTGCCAGCTCCCACCTTTGATCTCATGCGCCTGGAAGGACGTTGACAACACCAAGAATCCCTAACACTATTTCCATATAGTCATACGACAACCTACAACAAAAATCTGGAACGCCCATGACCACCACAACCCCTGCTCCGTTTAACCGCCTGCTGCTCACCGGCGCCGCCGGTGGCCTCGGTAAAGTTTTGCGCGAACGTATGCGCCCTTACGCCAAGGTCCTGCGCCTGTCGGATATCGCCGACATGGCTCCCGCCATCGATGCCCGCGAAGAAGTGCAAACCTGCGACCTGTCCGACAAGCAAGCCGTGCACCAATTGGTAGAAGGCGTCGACGCCATCCTGCATTTTGGTGGCGTATCGGTAGAGCGCTCGTTCGAAGAAGTGCTCGGCGCCAATATCAGCGGCATCTTCCATATCTACGAGGCCGCACGTCGCCATGGCGTAAAGCGTGTGATCTTCGCCAGCTCCAACCATGTGATCGGTTTCTATAAACAGGGTGAACAACTCGACGCCCACTCCCCACGCCGCCCGGACAGCTACTACGGCCTGTCCAAGTCCTACGGCGAAGACATGGCCAGTTTCTACTTTGACCGTTATGGCATCCAGACGGTGAGCATCCGCATCGGCTCCTCGTTCCCGCAGCCGCAGAACCGCCGGATGATGCACACGTGGTTGAGCTTCGACGACCTGACCCAACTACTCGAACGCGCGCTGTACACGCCCGATGTCGGCCATACCGTGGTCTACGGCATGTCGGCCAACCTCGACACCTGGTGGGACAACCGCTACGCCGCACACCTGGGCTTTGCGCCCAAGGACAGCTCCGAAGTGTTCCGCGCCCAGGTCGAGGCCCAGCCGCCGGTCGCAGATGATGACCCGGCAAGGATTTATCAGGGCGGCGCGTTCTGCGCGGCAGGCCCGTTCGGTGACTGAGTGCACAGCAACCCAAAGGAATGAGTGGCCATGACTGCAGAATTGATTGTCGATGCCCGCAACGCCGTGGGGGAATGCCCGATATGGGTGCCTGAAGAAAACGCCCTCTATTGGGTGGACATCCCCAACGGTGGCTTGCACCGTTGGGACGCCTCTGCCGGGCACCTGCGTGCCTGGAAGGCCCCGCAGATGCTAGCCTGCATCGCCCGTACCCAAGCGGGCAACTGGGTGGCAGGCATGGAAACCGGCTTCTTTGAACTGACCCCGCACAACGACGGCAGCCTCGACACTACGCTCTTGGCCGGTGTCGAACATCCGCGCCCGGACATGCGCTTGAACGACGGCCGCTGTGATCGCCAAGGCCGCTTCTGGGCCGGCAGCATGGTGCTGAACATGGGGTTGAACGCCGCTGAGGGCACCCTTTATCGCTATGCGTCTGGCACGGCGCCCCATGCGCAGCTCGATGGTTTCATCACCCTCAACGGTCTGGCCTTCAGCCCCGATGGCCGCACAATGTATGCCTCTGATTCACACCCGCTAGTGCAGCAGATCTGGGCATTCGACTACGACATCGACACCGGTGCGCCGTCCAACCGCCGGGTGTTTGTGGACATGCATGACTTTCTCGGCAGGCCCGATGGTGCAGCTGTCGACGCGGATGGCTGCTACTGGATCTGCGCCAACGATGCCGGCCTGGTCCACCGTTTCACCCCCGACGGTCGCCTCGACCAGTCCCTCACCGTACCGGTAAAAAAACCCACCATGTGCGCCTTCGGCGGCAGCCGCCTGGACACCCTGTACGTCACCTCCATTCGTGACGATCAGCGTGACAGTTCGCTGTCCGGCGGCGTGTTTGCCCTCAACCCCGGCGTCAAGGGATTGCCCGAACCCCAGTTCATCCTCTAGCTGCATCGCTGTGCCTTGAATACAACAATAACAAGACAGGAATCACCGCCCATGGACTTCAAACGCACCTTGCTCGCTGCCACACTCCTGGCCCTCAGCAGCGCCGCCCACGCGCTGGAAATCAAGTTTGCCGATATCCACCCCGCTGGCTACCCCACCGTGGTCGCCGAAGAAAACATGGGCAAGGCCCTGACCCAGCAAAGCAAGGGCGAATTGACCTTCAAGTACTTCCCGGGCGGTGTGCTCGGCTCCGAGAAGGAAGTCGTCGAACAGGCCCAGGTCGGCGCCGTGCAAATGACCCGCGTCAGCCTTGGCATCGTCGGCCCGGTGGTGCCGGACGTGAATGTGTTCAACCTGCCGTTCGTGTTCCGCGACCAGGCGCATATGCGCAAAGTGATTGACGGCGAAATCGGCGATGAGATCCTCGCCAAGATCACCGATTCCGAGTTCGGCCTGGTCGCCCTCGCCTGGATGGACGGCGGCACGCGCAACCTCTACACCAAGAAACCAGTGCGCAAGATCGAAGACCTCAAGGGCATGAAGATTCGCGTGCAAGGCAACCCGATTTTCATCGAAGCCTTCAATGCAATGGGCGCCAACGGTATCGCCATGGACACCGGCGAGATCTTCAGCGCCTTGCAGACCGGGGTGATCGACGGCGCAGAAAACAACCCGCCGACGCTTCTGGAACACAACCACTTCCAGAACGCCAAGTACTACACCCTCACCGAACACCTGATCCTGCCCGAGCCCATCGTGATGTCGAAAATCACCTGGAACAAGCTCACCGCCGCACAGCAGGACATGGTCAAGGAAGCCGCCAAGGCCGCCCAGGCTGACGAGCGTGTGTTGTGGGATGCCAAGTCGGCCAGCAGTGAAGAGAAACTCAAAAAGGCCGGGGTCGAGTTCATCACCGTCGACAAAAAGCCCTTCTATGACGCCACCGCGCAGGTTCGCGCGAAGTACGGTGCGCCTTACGCCGACATCATCAAGCGTATCGACGCCGTTCAGTAACGCCCTCCTCCCTGACAAGGCCCGGCGCGGTCGGTATCGACGCGCCCGGTCACGGTGAACGCCATGAAGAATCTACTGCTGCGCATCAACGACCGTATCTACATGACCTGCATCTGGGTCGCCGGCCTCTCGGTCCTGGGGGTCGCGCTGATCATTCCCTGGGGCATCTTCGCCCGCTATATTCTCGGCACCGGCTCCAGTTGGCCGGAACCCTCTGCGATCCTGCTGATGCTGGTGTTCACCTTTATCGGCGCGGCTGCCAGCTACCGCGCCGGGGCGCATATGTCGGTGGCGATGATCACTGATCGCCTGCCTGATGCTCAGCGCCGCGTTGTCGGCATCGTCTCGCAACTGTTGATGGCGACCATCTGCCTGTTCATGACCATTTGGGGCGCCAAGCTGTGCCTGTCCACCTGGAACCAGTTCATGAGCGCCATCCCGACCCTGCGTGTGGGTATCACCTATATGCCGATCCCGATTGGCGGCTTGCTGACCTTGATATTCGTGCTGGAAAAACTCCTGCTGGGCGACCAGAGCCACCGGCGCGTAGTGCGTTTCGATCTGGTTGAAGAAAGCGAAGGGGCTGCCTGATATGGACGCATTGATTCTGCTGGGCAGCTTTATCGCCTTGATCCTGATCGGTATGCCGGTGGCCTACGCCCTGGGCTTGTCGGCGCTGATCGGCGCGTGGTGGATCGACATTCCGTTCCAGGCCCTGATGATCCAGGTGGCGGGCGGGGTGAACAAGTTTTCACTGATGGCGATTCCATTCTTCGTATTGGCCGGAGCGATCATGGCCGAGGGCGGCATGTCGCGGCGGCTGGTGGCGTTTGCCGGGGTGCTGGTGGGCTTTGTGCGCGGCGGGCTGTCGCTGGTCAACATCATGGCGTCGACGTTTTTCGGTGCGATCTCAGGCTCGTCGGTGGCCGATACCGCGTCGGTCGGTTCGGTGCTGATCCCGGAGATGGAACGCCGTGGCTACCCACGGGAGTTCGCCACGGCGGTGACCGTGAGTGGCTCGGTACAAGCGCTGCTGACCCCGCCCAGCCACAACTCGGTGCTCTACTCCCTGGCCGCCGGCGGCACGGTATCAATCGCCTCGCTGTTCATGGCCGGCGTGGTGCCGGGCCTTTTAATGAGCGCGTGCCTGATGGTGCTGTGCCTGATCTTCGCGAAAAAGCGCAACTACCCCAAGGGCGAAGTCATCCCCTTGAAGCAGGCCTTGAAGATCGCCGCTGATGCACTCTGGGGCCTGATGGCCATGGTGATCATTCTCGGCGGCATCTTGTCGGGCATCTTCACCGCCACCGAGTCGGCGGCCATCGCGGTGCTGTGGGCGTTTTTCGTGACCATGTTCATCTACCGCGACTACAAATGGCGCGAGCTGCCCAAGCTGATGCATCGCACGGTACGCACCATTTCCATCGTGATGATCCTCATCGCCTTCGCCGCCAGCTTCGGCTACATCATGACCCTGATGCAGATCCCGGCGAAGATCACTACGCTGTTCCTGACCCTGTCGGACAACCGCTACGTGATTCTGATGTGCATCAACGTCATGCTGCTGTTGCTCGGCACGGTGATGGACATGGCACCGCTGATCCTGATCCTTACGCCGATCCTGTTGCCGGTGATCCTCGGTATCGGCGTCGACCCGGTGCACTTTGGCATGATCATGCTGGTCAACCTCGGCATCGGCTTGATCACGCCTCCGGTGGGCGCGGTGTTGTTCGTCGGCGCGGCGGTGGGCAAGGTAAGCATCGAGAAAACCGTGAAGGCGCTGCTGCCGTTTTATGCGGTGCTGTTTCTGGTGCTGATGGCCGTGACCTACATTCCGGCACTGTCGTTGTGGTTGCCGAGCGTGGTGCTGTAAACCCAATCGTCAGAACACAGGTGAGCAAATGTGAGAGGGGGGTTGCTCACCTGACGGCCTCACAATCGACAGGCGCCTACGTGACACACCTTGGTCAAATGTGGGAGGGGGCTTGCTCCCGATGGCGGCCTCCGGGCCGACCAGGGTGGTGGGTCAGACCGAGTACATATCCGGTGTTTGGGTAACGGCCGCTATTGGTTCCGCTTTTACAGCGGGTCACTTTTGGAAAAGAGCCCTGTACGGACCGGACACATGGTTGACGGGTGTGCGGGGACATGGTGGACACTTTTCGGCGAGCCA
>NZ_SPKL01000023.1:0-1376 GCF_023127755.1 Pseudomonas sp. W2Aug9
GCTCGCCGAAAAGTGTCCACCATGTCCCCGCACACCCGTCAACCATGTGTCCGGTCCGTACAAAGTGGTCGAAAGTGACTCGTCGCTCATTTCCTGTATCAGAGTGGGTAGATTAAAAAATACTCATATTTTTCAATATGAGTATTGAGTAAATTCAATCAAAAAATTTTCTCATCTGTATACGATCATCTCGATGAGATTGTATGTCGGTGTAGGATTTAGTGAGTGACTACAAAAGTACAGCTCTTGCTCACTGAGATTTCGTAAGTGTTACTCCTATTGATTCAGAACTTCCATCCTCTTGGAGATTTCCGTAAAGCGTGTTGTAGGAGTGATCGTCAGCCATCAGGTTCAGTTTGCCAGTACGTACTGTTAGATTCCCTTTTGTACCGTTTGGCCCTGGGGCTTCTGGGTCCCATAGTCTATAGTTTACTCTGAAGAAAAGAGAGGATTTTGTGGAGGGTGCACTTTCTCTACTGTAGCTTGCGCTTATAAAAGGGTAGCCTTGCATATCTCCTTTAAGTTCCCCCGTATCGTAGTCAGCAAAAGTGATTTTTAGCCAGTAATGATTAACGCTGGCTGGCGTGAAGCGATAGTAGGCTTCTAGCGGGGTGTTGTGCTTGGCCATGATAATTCTCCTGAGTAAGAGTCAAATACGGCAGTCGTAAATGTTGATTTCCTCGCCGCGAGGCAATGTTGTCAAGAAATCTAATCTGTGTAACCTGTTAATGTTGGCAGTTATATATAACTTTTAGAAATATTGAAGTGTTCGAAATTGCATAGGTATTGACCGGTCTTTTGTCGAATTAAGTTGGATGATGCTCAATGACGACTGTAAGAGGGCAGTTCGGCTGGTAAAGTAACGGTAGAGGGCAGCTGTACGCGGGTTCGCAGACCGAGGAGCTAAGACCCGGCAGACCCGAAGGTCTCCCACGCACAGCCGCCATAACAAAGACTGCCGTCGGCAAGATACCGGGACTGTTTTGACGGGTGCGGTTTTAACTCTGTAGGGCTGCGAAATCCTATCGCTGATCAACGCCGGCGACGGGGCGAGCTATAAGCGGCGAGTTGGCTTGTCGCAATGGTGCTGTAGGACGGACACCAAGCCCTCAGGCCACACAGGCCAAATGTGGGAGGGGGCTTGCCCCCGATTGCGGTGGGTCAGTCACAGCTATTTGAGCTGACACACCGCTATCGGGAGCAAGCCCCCTCCCACAGGGAATTTAATCGTCTGGATTTATCGGGGAATGATCCTTGGGCTTGTCGGACGTTGCCTACTCGAAATAGGCTAATCCATTCACTCGTGATCAATATCCAACTTCGCAAACGTCACCCGCGCGCCTTCCTTGCTGTCCCCACTGTTGTCCTGCACATAC
>NZ_SPKL01000024.1:0-1025 GCF_023127755.1 Pseudomonas sp. W2Aug9
TTGGTGCAATTGCAGGCAGCCGGGCTGTTCGACCAACCCACACCGCAGACCACCCAAGCCCTGTATCAACGCTTGCAGGAACGCTCCAGCGGGACGGTAGGTGTCGATCCTCGTTGGCTGGCCCACAGCCTGCGCTGGCTGGCCGATGAGGGCTGGCTGGCCACTGATGGCGACACTTGGCGCGTGCAGCGCGTGGTGGCCGCCGAGAGTGCCTGGGCCGCCTGGGACAGTGCGTTGCGCGAGGCCGAGGGCGACGCCGACCGGCGTGCCCAGGCGCAGTTGGTTGACGCCTGCCTGCGCGCCTTGCCTGCGGTGCTGAGTGGGCGCCTGCGTGCGACCGAGGTGATGTTCCCCGAGGGTTCCATGGCGCGGGTCGAGGGCATCTACAAGCACAATGCGGTGTCCGACTATTTCAACGAGGTGATCACCCAGGCGGTGCTGGCGCGGGTACGCGCCGGTCACCAGGCCGGGGCGGCACCGGTGCGCATCCTTGAGATCGGCGCCGGCACCGGCGGCACCAGTGCAAGGGTGCTGCAGGGCCTGGATAGCTTGGGTGTCGAGGTGGGGCAGTACGCCTACACCGACCTGTCGCGGGCGTTTTTGATGCACGCCCAGACGGCTTATGGCGAGGGGCGGTCTTACCTGGATTACCGCATCCTGGATGTGGAGAAAGACCTGGTGCAGCAGGGCCTGGAACTGGGCAGCTATGATGTGGTGATCGCGACCAATGTCCTGCATGCCACCGCCGATATTCGCCAAGTGGTCGAGCACGCCAAGGCAGCGCTGAAGACGGATGGCTGGTTGTTGTTGAATGAGCTGAGCCAGGCGTCACTGTTCAGTCACCTGACCTTCGGCCTGCTGGAGGGCTGGTGGCGTTATCGCGACGAGGCGTTGCGGCTGCCGGGTACGCCGGGCTTGTCCAGTGAGCGCTGGCAACAGGTGCTGGAAGAGGCGGGTTATCGCGGGGTGATGTTCCCGTGCCAGGCGTTTCATGGGCTGGGACAGCAAGTGGTGATGGCGCGCAG
>NZ_SPKL01000025.1:0-1162 GCF_023127755.1 Pseudomonas sp. W2Aug9
TACACCGCCAGCCTTGTGGATAAAAACGGCGCGCCGGTGACTAACATCACCAATCCGTTGACTGTCACCCTGGATAACGGTCAGACCATCACCATTGGTGTGAATCAGTCCAGCGGCACTGTTTCGATCTTGGCACCGGATGATGTCTACAAAGGCGATCAAACCGTCACCACCGCCATTACTGGTGTCACTGGCGGTGAGCACTTCGAGAACTTGGTACCGGGCACTACGGCAGTGAACACCACCGTTACCGACACCCCGGGCACCGACAACACAACGACTGTCACGCTGACTGCCCCAAGTGTCGTTAATGAAGGTGGCCAGATCACCTACACCGCGACCTTGAGTAATAAGGCCGGTACCGATGTCACGCTGAAGTTGGATAACGGCTCGTCGATCATCATCAAGGCTGGCGAAACTGTCGGCACTGTGACTGTCCCTGCGCCTACCGATGACGTGTTCATCGATAAGAGCACCCAGACCGTCAAGATCACCGAGACCACTGGCGGCAACTTCGAGAAGTTGGAAGTCGCAGGCAACGGCGCAACCACCACCATCAACGACACCATCGACAAGGTGGACGTAGTTCTGACCGCCACCACCACCGTCGGTGAAGGCGGCAATATCGTTTACACCGCCAGCCTTGTGGATAAAAACGGTGCGCCGGTGACCAACATCACCAACCCGCTGACCGTAACTTTGGACAATGGCAAGACCATCACCATTGGTGTGAATGAAACCAGCGGCACTGTCTCGGTCTTGGCACCGGATGATGTCTACAAAGGCGACCAGACCGTCACCACCGCTATCAAGGGTGTGACCGGTGGCGAGCACTTTGAAAATCTGGTTCCAGGTACTACGTCAGTAAACACCACCGTTACGGACACTCCGGGTACCGATAACACAACGACTGTCACACTGACTGCGCCAAGTGTCGTTAATGAAGGTGGCCAGATCACCTACACCGCGACCTTGAGCAATAAGGCCGGTACCGACGTCACGCTGAAACTCGACAACGGCTCAAGCATCACTATCAAAGCCGGCGACACCGTCGGCACTGTGACCGTCCCGGCACCGACCGATGACGTGTTTATCGATAAGAGCACGCAGACGGTCAAGATCACCGACGCTTCCGGCGGCAACTTCGAAAAACTGGAAGTTG
>NZ_SPKL01000026.1:0-222 GCF_023127755.1 Pseudomonas sp. W2Aug9
AGGCGTTGAGCTAACCAATACTAATTGCCCGTGAGGCTTGACCATATAACACCCAAGCAATTTGCATGCTCTGAGCTGAAAAGCGAAAGAGACCAGATTGCGGTGTGTGAAGACGAAGATGAACCGAAAGTTCGACGCTCACAAAACACCGAAAACTATCACATACCCAATTTGCTGAAGCGAGGCCAACTGGTCACGACTCAGTACCCGAATTTCTTGACG
>NZ_SPKL01000026.1:232-126303 GCF_023127755.1 Pseudomonas sp. W2Aug9
ACACCGAAAGCTGTCACATACCCAATTTGCTGAAGCGAGACCAACTGGTCACGACTCAGTACCCGAATTTCTTGACGACCATAGAGCATTGGAACCACCTGATCCCATCCCGAACTCAGCAGTGAAACGATGCATCGCCGATGGTAGTGTGGGGTTTCCCCATGTGAGAGTAGGTCATCGTCAAGATTAAATTCCAGAACCCCTGTTTGCTAACGCAGACAGGGGTTTTGTTTTGGGCGGTCGAAAAGTGTCCACTCTATCCGCGCACGGCTGGCATCCCTCAATCGCCCGACAAAATTGCACAGTTATTTCCGAGCCAGAGCACTAGAATAGCCACCTAACTATTTTAGAGTCAGAGCCCTATCTATGCCCGATCCGGTTGATGCCGTTGAGGTGTCGGATTTACCACTGGACGACCTGGTGGCATGCCATGAGTGCGATTTGCTGATGCGCAAGCCAGCGCTCGCCCCTGGCGAAAAAGCCCAGTGCCCACGCTGTGGCTACGAGTTGTATGCTCACCGCCACAATGTGGTCGAGCGGAGCCTTGCTTTAGTACTTGCGGCCCTGCTGCTTTACATCCCGGCGAACTTTTTGCCCATCATGCAGCTCAATCTACTCGGGCAGTCCTCGGAGGACACCGTATGGAGCGGCGTTGTTGGCTTATTCGATACCGGTATGCAAGGCGTTGCTGCCGTTGTGTTCTTGTGCAGCATGGGGATCCCCTTGCTAAAGCTGCTCTGCCAATTGGCAGTGTTGCTCAGCATCCGCTGGAACATCGGTCGCAGTTACGGGCTGTTGTTGTACCGCATCTACCACCATATGAAGGATTGGGGGATGCTGGAGGTCTACTTGATGGGCGTACTGGTGGCAATCGTAAAGCTCGCCGACATGGCCTCCATCACGATCGGCCTGGGTCTGGTCTGCTTCGTCAGTTTATTAATGGTTCAAGTTCTGCTTGAGGTGGTGATGTCACCCCATCAGATCTGGCAAGCACTGTCAGGAGAGGATGACCATGCGGGCGATTGATGCAGGCATTCTGATTTGTACCGAATGCCATGAATTGAACAAGCAAGAAGCGGATACCGACGAGCAACTCTGTACCCGTTGCGGCGCGTTGATCCATGCGCGTCGCCCCAATAGCCTCACCCGTACCTGGGCATTGCTGATCACCGCAGCAATCTTGTATATCCCCGCCAACCTGTTGCCCATCATGACCGTCAACTCCCTCGGCCAAGGCGACCCGAGTACCATCATGGCGGGTGTGATCCAGCTGGTGCAGCACGGCATGTTTCCTATCGCCGCCGTGGTGTTCATCGCCAGTATTCTGGTGCCGACATTCAAGTTGGTAGGCATCGGCCTGTTGCTGTTCTCGGTGCAGCGTCACCAACCGCTGTCCGCGCAACAACGCATTGTGATGTACCGCTTTATCGAATTCATTGGCCGTTGGTCCATGCTGGATATCTTCGTGATCGCTATCCTGGTGGCGGTCGTTAACTTTGGGCGACTTGCCAGTGTCGAGGCCAATCTCGGCGCTGCAGCGTTCGCCAGTGTGGTGATCTTGACGATGCTTGCCGCAGTAACTTTCGATCCCCGACTGATTTGGGATAACACGGAGTCGGACGACGACCATGAGTGATTTGCCTAAAGCTAAAACCCGCCCGGCCTCCAATTGGTCGGCTATTTGGGTGTTGCCCCTGATTGCCCTGATCATCGGTGGCTGGCTGGGGTGGCGCGCCTACTCCCAGCAAGGTCTTGAGATTCAGGTTCGCTTTGAGAGCGGCGAGGGTATTCAAGTCAACAAGACTGAAGTGGTCTACAAAGGCATGACCGTCGGCAAGGTCAAGACCCTGGCCCTGGATGACGAAGGCAGCAATCGCGGGGTGATCGCCACCATCGAGATGAACAAGGACGTCGAACAATATCTCAAGACCAACACCCGCTTCTGGTTGGTCAAGCCCAGCGTCAGCCTCGCCGGCATCACTGGCCTGGAGACCCTGGTTTCGGGTAACTACATCGCCGCCAGCCCGGGCGATGGTGAGCCCACGCGCAAGTTCAAGGCGCTCTCTGAAGAACCACCGTTATCCGACGCCAAGCCGGGCCTGCACCTGACGCTCAAGGCCGACCGCCTGGGCTCGCTGAACCGTGGCAGTCCGGTGTTCTACAAGCAGATTCAGGTCGGCCAGGTCAAAAGCTATCTGTTGTCCGAAGACCAGAGCATCGTTGAGATCAAGGTTTATATCGAGCCGACCTACGCCAGCCTGGTGCGCAAGCACACGCGTTTCTGGAACGCCAGCGGCATCAGTATCGACGCCAACCTCTCCGGGGTGAAGGTGCGCAGCGAATCGCTTTCCAGCATTGTGGCCGGTGGTATCGCCTTCGCCACGCCTGAGAATCGCCAAGACAGCCCACCCACCGACCCGAGCCTGCCTTTTCGCCTGTACGAGGACTTCGATGCCGCCGCAGCCGGCATCAAGGTCAAGGTCAAACTCACCGATTTCGAAGGCCTCCAGGCCGGGCGTACCCCGGTCATGTACAAAGGCATCCAGGTTGGTAGCCTGAAAACCCTGAAGATCGACCCGGACCTGTCCAGCGCCAGCGCCGAGTTGACCCTTGATCCTTTGGCCGAAGACTACCTGGTCCAGGACACGCAATTCTGGGTGGTCAAGCCGTCCATCTCCCTGGCAGGCATCACCGGCCTGGAAGCACTGGTCAAAGGTAACTACATCGCGATCCGCCCGGGTGACAAAGGCACCCCGCCACAACGTGAGTATGTGGCCCGCGCCAAGGCGCCGCCGTTAGACCTGCGCTCCCCCGGCCTGCACATGGTGCTGCTCACCGACAATCTGGGCTCGCTGGATGTCGGCAGCCCGATTCTGTACAAACAGGTCAAGGTGGGTTCGGTGCAGAGCTACCAGTTTTCACGCAAGAAGAAGCAACTCGTGATCGGCGTTCATATCGAGAAAGAGTATGAAGGCCTGGTCAACGGCTCGACACGTTTCTGGAACGCCAGCGGTGTCACTCTCACTGGTGGGCTCACCGGTGGCATCCAGGTCAAAAGCGAATCCCTGGCCAGCCTGATGGCCGGCGGTATCGCCTTCGAAACACCGGAGCCCAACGTTCCCCTGAAGCACCGTATCCCGCGCTTCCGTTTGTTCGCCGACCGTGACGCCGCGAATCAGCATGGCACCCTGGTGACGATCAAGGTCGATCGTGCCGACGGCCTGCGCCCCGGTACAGCCGTACGCTTCAAAGGCCTCGATGTTGGCAAGGTCGAGAGCGTCGACCTCAGCGCCGACATGCAGTCCGTATTGCTGCGCGCCCGTATTACTCAGGTGGCTGATCGTATCGCCCGCGCAGGCAGCCAGTTCTGGGTGGTCAAGCCGGAGCTGGGCCTGATGAAGACCTCCAATCTTGAAACCCTGGTCACCGGGCAATACATCGAGGTGCAGCCTGCGGTGAAAAATGCCGGGCCGCAAAAAAACTTTGTTGCACTGGATCAGCCGCCGGAGGCTGTCCATCAGGAGCAAGGTCTGAGCCTGACACTCAGCGCCGCTCGCCGTGGTTCGCTCAAAGAAGGCGTGCCGGTCACTTACCGTGAAGTCACCGTGGGCAAGGTCACCGGCTATGAACTGGGCCAGACCGCCGACCGTGTGTTGGTGCATATCCTGATCGAGCCCAAGTACGCACCCCTGGTACGCAGTGGCAGTCGCTTCTGGAACACCAGCGGCTTCGGTCTCGACTTCGGCCTGTTCAAGGGCGCGACGGTGCGCACCGAGTCCCTGGAGACCTTGGTGGCCGGCGGTATCGCCTTTGCCACGCCGGATGGCGAACGCATGGGCAACCCGGCACGGCCACAGCAGACCTTCCCGTTGTTCGATAAGTTTGAAGATGAGTGGCTGACCTGGGCGCCCAAGATTCCACTCGGTAAATAAACCGATGCGCGGCCTTCGCGAGCAAGCCCGGCTCCCACAGGGATATGCATTTTCAGCAAGTATGCATTCCAACTGTGGGAGCCGGGCTTGCCCGCGATGAGGCCCACAAACACACCGCAAATCCCAAGCCGAAAAAAAGGCCGCGATCCAAAAGATCGCGGCCTTTTTGCATGTCAGCGCAACGCGTCAGACCTCATCCAGCTCCGGCTCATCGGCTTGCACATTCATCGTCGCCTTCACCACATCATGGCGACGGATGTATTTCCAGTCCGCCTCATCAATGTAGATTCCGTTCGGCCCGCTGCCGCCTTCCAGGTCGATCGCCACCTGGGCGGAGACCTGCGGCTTCACACTGGCCAGGATCGGCACGAAGCCCAGTTGCAAGCTGGTTTCCAGCAAGGCAGCCTGGTTCTTCTCATCAATGTCTGCAGCCTCATCGAGGTAATACGGCAAACGCACACGGCCGGCCTGGTCACGGTCCATCAAGTGCAACAACAAGTACATGTTGGTCAGCGCCTTGATGGTCATGGTGGTGCCGTTGGACGCGGCGCCATCGATGTCGGTATGAATCACCGGCTGACCGTGCACCTTGGTGATCTCGAACGCCAGTTCGAACAAGTCCTTGAGGCCCAGCTGGTTATGGTTGGCCGCAACGAGGCGCGCCAGGTATTCCTTGGCCTCTTCGTTCTTGTTGTCCTGCTCGGCGCTCTGGCTGAGGTCGAACACCGACAGCGTTTCGCCTTCTTCATACTGGCCAGCACTGTGGATGATCTGGTCGATATGCTTGAGGGCTTCCTTGTTCGGCGCCAGCACGATGCGAAAACTCTGCAGGTTGGAGACCTGGCGTTTGTTGATCTCGCGGTTGAATAACGCCAACTGGTGTTCAAGGCTGTCGTAGTCGCTACGGATATTGCGCAGGGTACGGGCAATATCGGTCACCGCTGCTCGGCGTGCCTTCCCCAGCGTCAACGCCTCATCGGTGCGGTGCGCGTAAGCGTTGATCAGCAGCTGCAGGCGACGCTCCATGTCATCTTCGCTGTCGAACTTGGCCACACCCTTGAGGCGCACCTGAGCGTACAGGGCTTCGATCTGGCCGTCGGCGCGCAGCAAGCCCTGCCAGCTATCCTGGTAGTCATTGAGCAGTGGCAGCAAGTTGTCCATGGAGTCGTCGACCGGGTCCATGAACGGCGTGCCGAACGGCAGGTCCGCCGGCAACAGCTGACGACGACGCAACGCATCATCCAGCGTGCGTTGCTTGGCTTCCATATCGCCGATCTGGCGGCCGACCAGTTGCAGCTTGGCCGATAATTGCTGGACGCGCTCGGTAAAGGCATCGCTGGAGCGCTTCAGCTCATCCTGGGCGGCTTCCATTTGCGCCAGGTTTTCCAGCTTCTCGCCTTCTTCTGCACTTAGGGTCTGGGTGCGGCGGAAATCTTCCAATGCCTTCTGAGCATCCAGCACCTGCTGATACAGCGCTTCGGTCTGGGTCTTGCTCGCCGCGCGGTCGGAAGCTACGGCCTGCTGGGTTTTGAGTTGCTTGAGTTCTTTTTCCAGGCGCTCCTTCTGGTCGCGCAATGCGGCGCGGTCGGCCAGGGCCTGCAACGCAGGCGGCTCGATGTGCGAGATGTCGATGGACAGCCCCGGCACTTCAAAGCGCTCGCCTTTGAAGCCATCGAGAATCTGCTCCAGGGATTTGACCCACTGGCCGTCCTCATCCAGCGTGATGCCGTGCTCACCCAGAGGCAGGCTGAACAACGAGCTGTTGAACAGGCGCATCAGACGTTCGACATCCTGTTGCGAGAACTCCTCGCGCAGCTTGGCATAGCTGTTGTTGTCGGCGTGATCGAGTTGCTGCCTGACCGACTTCAAGCGCTTTTCCAGGTCGCGCAGACGCTCGTCCAGGTCCTCGGCGCTGAACTGTCGCGACTGCGCCAATGCGCCCGCCAGTTCATCGTGGGCGTCCTTGGCGGCGAGCAACTGTTGCTCCAGCACCTTGACGTCATCCACCAGGGCAAAGCGATGCTTGAGTACCGACAGCTCGCCCAGCCAACGCTGGATACCGCTGATCTCCCGCTCCAGACGCATCAGTTCCTGAGTACCGCCACGCTGGTCGTTCTGCAGCGCGTCCTGCTCGTTGCGGTAGTGCTCGGCCTGGATGGTCAGCTCTTCCTTGCGCGCACTGGCGTAGTCCGACCAGGTGCCCAGCAACGAATCCAGCAGCGGTGACAGGCGATGCAGTTTGCCGCGCAAGGCGTCGCGTTGTTTCACGCCATTGGCCAACGCCTCGACCAACGGCCCGGCAGCCACTAGCGAGTTGTAGTCCTGCTCCATGCGTCGCACATCACGGAAGGCTTCTTCGCACGCAGCGATGTAGTCGACACTGCCTGAACGCAAGCTGTGTTCGAACGCGTCGAGGAACAGTTGCTTGAGCTTGGCCGCGGTGATTTCGCGCATGTGCAGCAGGTTGATAAACAACGCACGGAACGTCTTCAAGCTCTGTTCGCTGGTGGAGCGCAGCGGGATCAGGGTCAGGTCCAGCGGGATCGACGTATGGCCGCCCACCAGCAAGCGCCGCAGTTCATCAGGCTTGAGTTCGTAGGCTTTGAGGCCCTCGCGCTCAAGGTTGGTAAACAGCTCTTTCTGACGCAGACAGGTGTCGTTTTTCTGGTAGTGAGCCAGGTCCAGCTTGCCCGCATAGGCAAAGAACTGGTGACCGAAACCGCCGCCCGGCCCGCGTCCGACCACGCCGATGACGTGCGGGCCGTGGGGCAGGGAGACTTCTACCAGGATGTAGCTGGTATCGGTGGCAAAGTAGAAGCGCCGCGATTGTTCCAGCGTGTACTTGCCGAAACTCATGTCCGACATGCGCGCCAGGATCGGGAACTGCAAGGCGTTGATGGATGCGGATTTACCCAGGTTGTTCGCGCCATACACCGACAGCGGCTCTTCCAGCGGGAACAAGCCCAGGCTGTAACCGGCGGTGTTCAATAGGGCGAAGCGGCGGATGCCGTAACGTTCCTTACTCATACGTCGGTTTCCTGTTCTTCGGCAATGGCTCGGGCCAGGGCGTCTTCTTCGCTTTCCTCATCAAAGGCGCTAAGGTCCAGCGGGTCATCGGTCTTCAGCAGTTTTTCATCGCTGTCTTCGTCGATGATCACTGGCACCGGCAGCGGCAATACGCTGTGCACGCTGGCGGCGAGGTCGCGGTCCTGTTGCACCGACAGGCACACGTCGAGGAAACGGTGCATTGGTGGCAGGAAGCGGTAGATACCGTTGTCTTCGCTGGCAAAACCGAGTTGGGTCATGCGACGCATGATTTTTTCTTCGAGCTCTTCCTGGGTCTGCACTTCGGCCTGGATAAACAGGTCGCGGTACTTCTCCAGCAACGAAGGCAATTCGTCGCGCCCCAGGCTGCCGCCGTCGAGCACGGCAACCGGGTCGCGGCCCTGGTCGGCTAGGTGCTCGACGAGAATGAAGGTAAACAAGGCCAGGCGCTGGGCGGTCTTGTTGACCTGCGCGGCAGCCACGGCGGTGTCCGGGACAAAGTAGTAGAAACCGCGGGTATCGCATACCAGCTCAAAGCCCAAGGCCTTGAACAGCGTGCGGTACTGGTCCTGGAAGTTCGACAGCTGCGCGTACAGCTCCGGGTCGCGGCGGCTGACGTGGTAACCCTTGAACAGCTCGCGAAAAATCGGCGCCAGCTGGGACAGTTCGGATAGATCAAGATGCATAAGGGGTGCTCGCAGAATTCTCGGTGGCGTCAACGCCGGCCGGGAGCAGGGCGAAGGAGCGCAGGCTGACCTGATGCTCGTGGGTGTGGTAATCGCGACGTTCCAGGCGCTCGCGCTTGAAGCGTTTTTCCCGGGACAGGCGTGAAAACCAGTACAGCAATTCGTCGGTGGCGCCGTCGGGCTCCTGTTCCAGCAGCCAGGTCATCAGGTCCGGCATCGGCAGGGCGTCTTCGCAGCGCTCGAGCATTTCCTTGACCGTACGCGGCGCGCGCGGGGCTTCGCCCTTGTGGGATTTGTGCGCCTTGGGGAATCGCGCCGGTTTCGGCTCGAAATTGGCCAGGGCATACACATAAGCCTCGACCTGGCTGGCGCTGCCCAGGAAGGTGCTTTGCGGTCGGGTGAACATCGGCATCGCCGCTTGCGGCACCGCGTCCAGGCCTTTACGGCGAATCGCCGACAAGGCTAGCGCAGCGCCGCGAGTCACTGCGTTATGCCGGCGTGCTTCTTCGCGCAGCGGCAACAGCAGCTCGCGCGCATGGCGCAAGGTCAACTGGGCGCTGGTCTGCATTTCGAGGATGCGCGCGTGAGTGCGCAGCAGCATGTCGTCGTCCACCAGGTGGCCAAGACGCTGTTGCTCGGTGAGCATGCGCAGCAGCACGTTTTCCACCTTGCGCACGCCTTGCTCGAAGGCGCCGTCAGCGTTCACCAACTGAATCATCGGCTCGACGTATTCGTCCCAGGTTGCCAACACCTCGGCGTAGCGCTGGCGCAACGGGATCTGGCGGTCGCTGGTCTTGGCGCGATCGGCCACGGCGGCGAGGGCCTGTTCGTCGTTGGCAAGTTTTTTCAGCACGTCGCGCACGCGCATATCCAGCAAGCGCAGTTGCCGGGCCAGGTCATGGCCGTCGCGGATGTCGAAGGCGTCCTGGATATAACCGGCCAGGCGCTCAAGGTGGCGCAGGTAGGCTTCGATTTCCAGGCACAGGCCAAGCCGGTGCTCCTTGCGAAGATAAGCGAGGAAGTCGTGGATCTGCGCGTTGAGCTCGAAACGGTTCGGGCTCTTGGCGACAGGTACCAGGATATCCAGGCGAATCCACACGTCCAGCAGGCTGGTAATGTCCTGGGGCGTGCTGTCCAGTTGTTGGGCGGCCAATTGTGCGCGCAGCTCGCTCAGGCTCAGGGTGCCTTGGTCGAAGTGTTCGCACAGAGGCTCAAGTAAGGCCCAGTGTTCGGCGAGGGCGCGCAGGACGCGCTTGGGTTCGATCATGGGAATGGCCGGCTGGTTGGCGATTAAAAGTCGCGATTGTACTGCATCAGGCGCGGGATTTATCCACAGCCGGTCAGTGCGCAGTGGGCGATTGTTGCCGAACAGCGGTAGAATCCCCGCTCTTTACTTATCCACAAGTGGCCGAGCTGTGCTTATCGAGTCCCGACGTCGCGCTTACTTGACCGCCATGCAGGTGGTCAACTGGCTGCCCCGCACCGAACTGCCGTTTGCCGCGCCGTCGCGGCCCGAGTTGTTGCAGGCGCTTGAGCCCTATGAGGCGTTCGAGTCGTCGGGGGAAGAGGCTGCCGCGCCCGTGGCGGTGGTCAAGCCCCCAGTCGAAACACGCCCGGCGGTCGAACGGGCAAAGATCGAAGTGCCACGCCCTGCGCCGGTGACCAAGGCTGCCAAGGTGGTGGAGGAGGCCGCGCCGGTGGTCAAGGCTCCGGTAGTGCCGCCGCCCCGCTTTGCCCTGCAATTGCTGCGGGCCGGGCGTTGCCTGTTGCTGGTGGAGCTGCCCACCGGCGAGCGCTTCCAGTCCCGCGACCCGGCCTACCTGCTGCTCAAGGACATGCTGCGCGCCGCCGGCCTGCCCGACAGCCCGCAAATCATCGGTGAGCCTGTACGCTGGCCGCTGCTGGTACGCGGCACCATGGACCAGGGCCCGGAAGCTGCGCGGGATTTTGTCCAGGGCTTTGTCTCGGCGCGTCTGGAAGACGAACCCTGCGTGTGCCTGTGGCTGATCGGCTTGCCTGCCGTGCGGTTTGCCGGTGAAGCCAATGCCGAGGCCTGGTACCGCGAACTGCAGGTCGACAGCCTGGGTTCGGTATGGGCCCTGCCGGGTCTGGAATTATTAATGGAAGAGCCACAGCGTAAGGCTGATGTCTGGCAAGCCATGCGCCGGCTGATGGCGCGCTGGAAAACAACTGATGAGTGAGGCTTTATCCTTCCGCCCGATGACCGAGGCCGACCTCGACGCGGTGCTGAAAATCGAATACGCGGCGTTCAGCCATCCCTGGACGCGAGGGATCTTTCTCGACGGGCTGGGCAAGTATCAAATCTGGCTGATGTTCGAAGGTGAGCAGCAGGTGGGCCATGGGGTGGTGCAGATCATTCTCGATGAAGCGCACTTGCTGAACATCACCGTTAAACCGGAAAACCAGGGGCGCGGATTGGGTTTGGCGCTGCTGGAACACCTGATGTCCCGTGCCTACGCGGCCAACGCGCGGGAATGCTTCCTGGAAGTGCGGGACAGCAATACCGGGGCTTTTCGGTTATATGAGCGCTATGGCTTCAATGAGATTGGCCGACGCCGGGATTACTACCCTGCTGTGGGTGGTCGCGAAGACGCGGTCGTCATGGCCTGCACCCTCGTCGACTAAATACCGGAACCAATGTGGGAGGGAGCAAGCCCCCTTCCACATTTTGAGCTGCGTTGTGTCAGCGTTTGGCGTTGAGCGGGTCCAGATCGGCCAGTTCGGCCTCATCCAGGCCATTTCCGCCACCAATATCCTCTTCACCAACAACACTCAGATCGTAGTCCGCCGGGCTGTCTTCTCCTTCCTCCCGAGCATCTCTGGCACCGTCCTCGTGAATCAGCGTTTCCGGGCTCATATCATCATCGGTTGATTCATGATCAGCGGTCGAGGCCCCGGTCATCCCGGCCTCTCGTACACGTTCGTCGGGCATCAGCTGCTCGCGCTCGCCACGCGGGATTTCATCGCCGATTTCCGCTGTCTGGTCCTCTTCGTCAAAATCCAGCTCGCGCATCGAACCCATGCGGTCTTCGTTGTCGTCGATCGGTTCCGGCTGGGTTGCGCCGTAGGGACGTCGTGATTCAGTCATGGCCAATCCTCATACTGTGGGGCTTATAGTGTGTGGACAGGCGCTGAGCCCCAAAGATTCAAGCTAATTTGCGCCAGGCGTGACCCGGACGAGGGGTTGTCAGTCACAAAACTGCGCATCATTCCTGAGGCTTTCCCTGATGAACGAACTACAAGACCTGCTTGATAACAACGAACGCTGGGCGGATGCGATCAAACAGGAAGATCCCGAATTCTTCGCCAAGCTCGCCCGCCAGCAAACCCCGGAATACCTGTGGATCGGTTGCTCCGACGCGCGGGTGCCGGCCAATGAGATCGTCGGCATGTTGCCCGGTGATCTGTTCGTGCACCGCAACGTGGCTAACGTGGTGCTGCACACCGACCTCAATTGCCTGTCGGTGATTCAGTACGCGGTGGACGTGCTCAAGGTCAAACACATCCTCGTCACGGGGCACTATGGTTGCGGCGGCGTGCGTGCGTCGATGCAGGACCGCCAGTTCGGCCTGATCGACGGCTGGCTGCGCACTATTCGTGATCTCTACTACGAGAACCGCGAACTGTTGGCTCAACTGCCAACTGAAGAAGAACGCGTTGACCGCATGTGTGAACTCAATGTGATCCAGCAGGTGGCCAATGTCGGTCACACCAGCATTGTGCAAAATGCCTGGCATCGTGGGCAGAGCCTGTCGATCCATGGCTGCATCTACGGCATCAAGGACGGTCGCTGGAAGAGCTTGAACACCACCATCAGTGGCTTCGAGCAACTGCCGCCGCAGTACCGCCTGCGTCCGTTGGGCGAAGCCTAGGACCTTTTGTTTTCGCGCCACCAGGCCAGGCCTTGGGCGTTCAACGGCTCTTTGCTGCCGGTGATCCAGCCCCGGCAGTTCAGCTCGCCGCAATGGCAAGCGAACTGCCGGTAAAGCGCGTCTTCAGTAATGGCGTAATCCAGGGTCAGCAGGCTGCCTGCGGTAATGGTGTTCAGGGTCCATAGTTCCATGTACGTGGTGTCCAGGAGCACGTTCGGCTTGCAGGAGTGCCGTATCAGGCCGCAGAACCATCTATCGTACAAGTGAATACGCGGCGACAGTTGCAGCGTATGCGCCCGGCGCTCGCTGACTGCGTAGCCTGAAACCAGAGCGATGCGTACTCGACTGTCAAAGTCGATGCGAGCCTTGATGCCACCCCGCTTGCCATTAGGGTATCGCACGACCTTGAATTGTGCGGTCGAGGGGTAACCCTGTTCCACCTGCAGCGTCTCAAAGGGGTAGAGGCAGTCATTCACTGCCGTTTTAGCCTTATCCATGGCTTGAGTCTTCATCACTCTCCTGAATTGGGCTGCATGGATCTGGGGTGTTCTGACTGCCAGTCTTGCAGCAAGTGGGCGCAAGCCAAGACTCGCCGAAGTTGAAGCCGGTTTCTACTGTCAGATCTGACAGTAGAAACCGCGGGTTCGCGTTAAAGCGCGGGAGAGGTAACAGTGGGGGGCGGCGCGGCGTTTTTCAGCTGCTTCAATTGCGCCTTGATAGGCGGTGTGGCGCACTTGGTATTGGCCTGCTCCGGGGTCAGGTTGCGCACCGAGGTGAAGAACAGCTCACAGGTCTGCTCCTTGCGTGTGACCTGCCAGGTATTCAAGCAGGCTTTGAGCAACACATTCGCATCGCTGGCGGGTTTCTGGCCCATGCCCGCTTGCCAGCAGGCCGCGCTTAAATCCTGCCCCATTACTTTCAATCCGGCCTCGTCGGCCTTTTGTTCATCGCCGTCATAGCTTGCCGGGTCCGCCGCGTACCAGATGTAGCTGGGGTGGTTGGCGCCCAGCACTGACACGCTCGTGCCTGGTGTCGGGCTGATCTGGGTCAGCTCCAGCACGCCGACGTTCTGACCGTATTGTTGCTTGAGCCAACTGCGCACCGGCGCGCCGAACGCCACCATCGGCAGCGAGCCGTTGGCGTGCAGGCTCAGTTCCTTGACCATGCGGGTCTGGTAGTCGGTGAAGTAGCTGTAGACGCTCTCGAGATCCTTGCCTGCGTTGGACGGTGCGGCGATGGGCGCGATATCGATGATGGTCTGGTAAGCCGGTGTCTCGCTGGCCGGGATGCCGTTGTCGGTAAGCAAGGCCGCCCAGCGGTCAGTGGTGGCCGACTCCAGGTAGTCCTGGGCCTGGGTGAGCGAGTAGTCCGGAGGAAAGTGCAGCAGTTCGATGCTCTTGCGGTTCTCCAGGGCCATGCCCAGCGGCAGGAACAGGTACCAGTTATAAGCCCACTTGCCATCGCTGTTGAGCCGGCTGGCACCCTGATAAGCGAGGTCGGCGGTACTGAGCAAGGTGGTCAAGGATTGGCCGTAGGTGTCCGGTACGCCGCTGAAATTCGCCCAGACCTGGCCATCGTGGGTTTTCACACTGACCCTGGCGCGGCTGTAGCCGTCACGCTGCAGGCTCTGGTTCAAGTAGTGCTCAGCGGTCTGCTCCAGCGTCCATGGCCGAAAGCAGATCACGTTGCAGTTATTGGGAAATGCGAATAACTGGGTGACGCGCTGCGTACTGCCCAGAGGCACCTCGATGTCGGCCTGTACGACCGCACTCACCAGCAGTGCGGCGAGGGTGAAGGACAGCCTGGTCGTTTTAAACATAGTTGGTTCCTTGTCAGCGACGCCCGTCTGCGCGGGATAAAAGCCCACCTGCACACAGTAGCGGCTGACCGGGAAAATCGCGTGTTAAATCGCCAGGCATGTCGTTATTGGATAAGCCTCTACGGGTGAAATTGCAAAGCGTTGGTCAGGTCGCCCATGGGCTTCTGGCCGCGGGCGATCATCGCGTCGTCACGCTGCTTGAGGCCGTCCAGAGTCTCCAATTGGAACACTCGGGTGATCAAACGCAGGATCGATGCAGTGTCGTACACCGTGTGGTCAACCGTGCCTTTGCGCGCAAACGGCGACACCACCAGGGCCGGCACCCGCGTGCCCGGGCCCCAGCGGTCACCCTTGGGCGGCGCGACATGGTCCCACCAACCGCCGTTTTCATCGACGGTGACCACCACCACCATGTTTTTCCACTGCGGGCTCTCTTGCAGCACTTTCAGGGCGCGGGCGATATGGCGGTCGCCCGAGGCCACATCGGCATAACCGGCGTGCATGTTCAGGTTGCCCTGGGGTTTGTAGAAACTCACGGCCGGCAGCTTGCCGGCCTGGGCATCTGCGAAGAACTTGTTCGTGCTTGATTCATCCCCCAAGCCGCCGTCGCGCAGGCGTTTATCACGTTCCGCACGGTTTTGCGGACCTTGCTGCTTGAAGTAGTTGAACGGCTGATGGTGGTACTGGAAGTTCGGGATCTTGGGGATCCCGCCCGAATCCTTGAACTGCTCCAGAGTGGCCTGCCACGCGCCGGCATACCAGGCCCAGTCAACGTTCTTTTTCGACAGCTTGTCGCCAATGTGCTCGTGGGTTTGCGGCACCAGCACATTGGGCAGGTCAGGCTTTGAGTAATCCGGGTTTTGCGGGTCGCGAATCCAGGTGGGCCAATACGGCGGGGCCAGGGTGTTTACGGCGTAACCGTCCGGGGTCAGCGCGCTGGGGCCGAACTGCGGCGGGCCGGTCATGGCGCTGGCCGGGGACGCGTCCAGCGGCTTGAGGCGCGTGTCGGTGGGGTCATCACTTTGCAGCGTGGCGATCTGCGCCTTGGCCACCGATTGCGCGGCATTGGGATAAACCGGCGCCGTGGCGCTGATCAGGTAGTGGTGGTTAAGAAACGAGCCGCCAAATGCGCCCTGGAAAAAGTTATCGCAGAGCACAAACTCCCTGGCAACGTCCCACAGGCGCAGAGAATAACGACTTTGGGCGTAATGGCCCATCACCAGGCCCCCGGCATCGCCCCAGGCGACAAAACCGTCGTTCTTGCCGCCGTTGATCTGCATCTGGTTTTGATAGAACACATGCCACAGGTCGCGGGTTACCAAGCTCAATGGCAGGTCTTCGGCGTTCGGGCCCTTGAGGGCAAACGGTGCGTTGGAAAGGTTTTCCTGGAATTGCACACCGCTGGGGTAGGTCACCCCGTCCACCGTTTGCGGGCCGACTTGCAACACACCGCCCCATGTGGGCGGCAGGCTGGCCAGCACACTACCGTCGCGGTCACGCTGCCGGGTGTCAGTGGCGGATAACGCTGACAGTGGTTTTTCAAGCCCGGGGAAATCGGCAAACAGGTTGTTGAAGCTGCGGTTCTCGGCGTAGATCACCACCACGGTTTTAACCTGGTCGCTCAAGGCCTTGTCCAGTTCCTGGGGCGTGAGCGGCCTGGCTACCGGTGTGCTCGGCGCTTCGCTGGTATGGCCGCAGGCACTCAAAGTCGCGCCTACCCCCAACACCGCCGCACCGCCGAGGAAGCGCCGACGGCTGGTGTCGACCGGCGTTTTGGGGGCGGAGTCGGGGGTAGGGCGGTCGTTGTGCTCGTCACTCATTGCGGGGGGAGTCCTTGGCGAGATGTTGCAAGATATTTCGCAGGACGGTAGCAATGGAATGTGACGGAACGAAGACACACATGTGATGTGCGGGGCGTGTCTACACAGAGTAAGCGCTGCTAGACTGGGCTTCTAATGCACACCATCGAGGTGAGTCGTGAAACCTTCAACTGCACTTGATCTACAACGAGCAGCTGTCAGAGAAGTGATAGGACGTTTCCAAATATCAAACCCGAGAGTATTTGGGTCTGTATTAACGGGTACCGACCAAGAAGGCAGTGATCTTGATTTGTTGGTTGATGTGCCACCGGGGACAACTCTTTTTGATCTTGGCGGGTTGCAGGTCGAGCTTGAGGACTTGTTAGGCGTCAATGTCGACCTGTTGACGCCTGGCGACTTGCCTTTGAAATTTCGCGCCAAGGTGTTGGCTGAGGCCCGTCCTGTATGACAGAAAATCGCTTAGGGGATTATCTGGAGCACATAAGGCAAGCTGCCACTGACGCTATCACTTTTGTAGAGGGCTTGAGCAAAGAAGCGTTTTTGGAGGACCGGCGAACACAACAAGCTGTGGTCATGAGCCTGATCATCGTTGGTGAAGCGTCGACGAAAATCATGGATCAGCATCCGGACTTCGCGGCACGCCATTCACATATTCCTTGGCGCAATATGCGAGCGATGCGCAACCGAATCGCTCATGGTTACTTCGATATCAACTTGGATGTTGTTTGGGACACGATACAGAGTGCATTACCTGATCTATTGGCACGCCTTCCTGTAAATCCTTGACCGCAGCTGTTCTACCAACAGTTGCGGTCACCCGTTATTCAGGGCATCACAGGCGGCAAATACTTCAACGTCGTCCCCAGCGCCCACAACAAGAACAACACCAGCGGCGTGTGCACCAACAACTGCACAAACGAAAACCCGATCAAGTCCCGCGCCTTCAGCCCCAACACCCCCAGCAGCGGCAGCATATAGAACGGGTTGATCAAGTTCGGCAGTGCCTCGGCGGCGTTGTAGATCTGCACCGCCCAGCCCAGGTGGTATTGCAGGTCATTGGCCACTTGCATCACATAGGGCGCCTCGATAATCCACTTTCCGCCACCCGATGGGATGAAGAAGCCCAGCACCGCCGAATACACGCCCATCAGCAGCGCGTAGGTGTCGTGGGAGGCGATGGAGGTGAAGAACGTCGAGATATGGTGCGCCAGGGTCTGGCCGTCACCGCCCTTGACCACCGTCATCAGTGCGGCAATCGAGCCGTACAGCGGGAACTGGATCAGCACGCCGGTGGTGGTCGGCACCGCACGGGCCACGGCATCGAGGAAGCTGCGCGGGCGCCAGTGCAGCAGGGCGCCGACCATGATGAACAGGAAGTTATAGGTGTTGAGCCCCGAGATGGCGCTGATCGCCGGCTTGGTTGAGAACTCATGGAACAGCCAGCCGGCTGCCAGCAATGCCAGCAATATCGTCAGCAACGGGCTGTGTTCCAGCCATTCGCCAGGACGCGTCGGCGGTTGTGGCTTGGGCAGGTTAAAGGCCGGGTCGACGCCGCAGGCCTTGGCATCCCGGGCACTGTTGGGGCCTGGCGCGGTGGCGTAGGCGATGATCAGCGACACCACGATCAGCGCCAGAAGCAGCACACCGGATTGCCACAGGAAGATCGTTTCGGTGAACGGGATCATCCCGGTGATCGACAGGATCGACGGCGGCAAGCTGGCCGGGTTGGCCTGCAACTGCGCGGCTGACGACGACAGCCCCAACGCCCACACGGCACCGAGGCCCAGGTATGCCGCAGCGCCAGCGGCGCGGTAGTCCATGCGCAAATCGGTACGACGGGCCAACGCCCGCACCAGCAAACCGCCGAACACCAGGGACAAGCCCCAGTTGAGCAACGATGCCACCATGGAAATCAACGCCACCCAGGCTACCGCCGAACGACCGTTCTTGGGGATGCGCGCCAGGCGGTCGATCAACTTCACCGCGGGCGGCGAGCTGGCGACTACATAACCGCCGATCACCACAAACGCCATCTGCATGGTGAACGGAATCAGGCTCCAGAACCCGTCGCCAAATGCCTTGGCCGCTTCGGCGGGCGCTGCGCCCATGCCCAGGGTCGCCACGGCGACGATAATCACCGCGAGGGCGGCAAACACCCAGGAGTCGGGAAACCAGCGCTCGGCAAAATTGGAACAACGCAGAGCAAATCGAGCGTAACGGCTTTCTTCGATAGCATCGGCCATGAAGCTTTCCTCTTGTATTTATTATGGGGTTTGGCAGTTTTACGGCATGTTCCTCTACCCCCATTGATTTGGGAATGTAGTTATCTTCAACGATCAATGAGTAAAACAAATATATCCGTCGTGATTGCCTTCAATGGGTTCAGCTCATAACCTGCACGCCATTTTGTTTGTCTGCCGAGCCTGCACATGACTGCCACCTTTTCCCCACGGGCGCAGCGTTTTTCCCGCTCCGACTACAAAACCCTGGGCCTGGCCGCCCTCGGTGGAGCCCTGGAAATCTACGACTTCATTATTTTTGTGTTTTTCGCGCTGACCCTCAGCCAATTATTTTTCCCCCCGGAAATGCCTGAGTGGCTGCGCCTATTGCAAAGCTTCGGCATCTTCGTTACTGGCTACCTCGCCCGTCCGCTGGGCGGCATCCTGATGGCGCACTTTGCCGACCACCTGGGGCGCAAGCGCGTATTCAGCTTGAGCATCCTGATGATGGCCTTGCCCTGCCTGCTGATCGGCATCATGCCGACCTACGCGCAGATCGGCTATTTCGCACCCTTGATCCTGCTGGCGCTGCGCGTGCTGCAAGGTGCCGCAGTGGGCGGCGAAGTGCCCAGCGCCTGGACCTTCGTCGCCGAGCACGCGCCGCGCCTGCACCGTGGCTACGCCTTGGGCTTCCTGCAAGCCGGCCTGACCTTCGGTTACCTGCTGGGCGCATTGACTGCCACCTTGCTGGCGCAAGTCTTCACCCCAGCCGAAATCCTCGACTATGCCTGGCGCTTGCCCTTCCTGCTCGGCGGCGTATTCGGCGTGATCGGCGTATGGCTGCGTCGCTGGCTCAGCGAAACCCCGGTGTTCCTCCAAATGCAGGCGCGTCGCCAGGCCGCCGCCGAAATGCCATTACGCACCGTGCTGCGCGAGCATCGCGCCGTGCTGTTGCCGGCCATGATCCTGACCTGCGTACTCACCTCCGCCGTGGTGGTGCTGGTGGTCATCACCCCGACCATGATGCAGAAAACCTTCGGCATGAGCCCCAGCCACACCTTCGCCCTGAGCGCGTTGGGCATCGTCTTCCTGAATATCGGTTGCGTCCTCGCAGGCTTGCTCGTGGACCGCATCGGCGCCTGGCGCGCGGTGCTGGTCTACAGCCTGTTGCTGCCGGTGGGGATTTTTATCCTGTATGCCAGCCTGATCAGCGGCGGCGTGTGGTTGGGCGCGGCGTACGCCATGGCAGGCTTGAGCTGCGGCGTGGTGGGCGCGGTGCCGTCGGTGATGGTCGGTCTGTTCCCGGCGCAGGTGCGGGTATCGGGGATTTCCTTCACCTACAACATCGCCTATGCGCTATGGGCGAGTACCACGCCGCTGCTATTGATCGCGCTGATGCCGACCAGCCCGTGGGTCTGCGTGGGGTATTGCGTGGTGATGGGGGCGGTGGGGGTGGGAAGTGTGGCGTTGTTTGGCAAACGCCACACCTTGGCCGCCTGAAGTTCAGGTCAAGAAGTGCCAGAGCAACAAGGTACCCACCAGCCCAACCACCGAAACAATCGTCTGCAACACCGACCACACCCAGATCGTCTGTTTCAACTGCAAGCCAAAGTACTCGCGCACCATCCAGAACCCGGCGTCGTTGACGTGGCAAAAAAACACCGAACCGGCGCCAATCGCGAGGGCGACCAATGAGCTTTGCGTTGCCGCCAGCCCGGCCATCATCGGCGCGAGGATGCCCGCCGTCGTAGTGGTAGCGACGGTGGCCGAGCCGGTGGCTTGGCGCAGGGCCACGGCGATCAGCCAGGCCAGCAACAGGTAGGGCATGTGCGCGCCTTCGGCGACCTTGCTGATGGTCTGGCTGACGCCTGCGTCCAGCAGGGTTTGCTTGAGGCCGCCACCAGCGCCGATGGTCAGCAGCAACACGGCGATGGGCGCCAGGGCTTTGCGCAGGGTGTTGCCGACGTCGGCGCGTGGCATGCCTGCGGCCCAGCCGAGGCAAATCACTGCGGCGATGACGGCCAGGCCGAGAGCGATCAGCGGTTCACCGAGGAACTTCAAGGTCAGGCCGAGGGGGCTTTCTGGCGCCAGCGCGACTTTGGCCAGCGTGCTGCCGAGCATCAGGATCACCGGCAACAGAATGATCAGCAACGACACCCCAAAGCTCGGCTGGCGCGGAGCCTTGGGCGGTGCGCTGAACAGCGCGCCAATCTCGGCCGGTTCGTCCACATGCAGGCGCTTGGACAACCAATTGCCGTAGAGCGGCCCGGCCAGGATCACCGCCGGTACCGCCAGGCACAAACCCAGCAACATGGTCAGGCCCAGGTCGGCGTGCAACGCACCCACGGCAATCAGCGGCCCCGGATGCGGCGGCATCAGGGCGTGCAGGGTGGTCATGCCCGCCAATGCCGGGATGGCGATTTTCAGCAGCGGCTGGTTCGAACGCTTAGCCATCACAAAGATGATCGGCACCATCATCACCAGGCCCACTTCAAAGAACAGCGGCAGGCCGATCACCATGGCGACCAGCGCCATCACCCACGGCAATGACTTGCCTTTGCCCAGCCCAAGCAAGGTAGTGGCGATACGGTCGGCTGCACCGGATTCGGCCATCAGCGCGCCGAGCATTGCGCCCAGGGCAATGATAATACCGGCCTCACCCAGAATCGCCCCGGCGCCCTTGCTGAACGCTTTGGCCACTTCCTCTGGTGGTAGACCGGCACCCACACCGGCGATAAAGGTGCCGATCAGAATCGACAGGAACGGCGGCAATTTGGTCGCGCTGATCAGCACGATGATGCTCGCGATGGCCAGCAGGACGCAGAGCATAAGACGGGTGTCGTGAACCATCCACGCGGCAGTCGATAACTCCAAAACGGAACTCCTTATCGAGCAGGTTGGCTAATATGTTTCTTTTTGTTTCGGCTTGAAAAGCATACCTGATAGAACTGCCCCATCGTGTCCATGAACGATTTTGGTGCGCTCAACGCTAACGACGTTCTGGCGTGCAGATGACAATTTTGCAAACCATGCCCGTGGATCTGGCCTATAGCTCTATGATCCGTTTCCTCCCAACCCACAAGGACATCCCATGAGCGCAGGACACAGCCACGCCCAAGTACGCGCCGGCCACGAACGCAAGTTGTGGATCGCCCTGGGGCTGACCGGCAGCTTCATGCTGGCCGAAGTCATCGGCGCCTTTATCACCGGCAGCCTGGCACTGTTGTCGGACGCGGCGCACATGATGACCGACGCCCTGGCCCTGGCGATTTCCCTGGTGGCGATCCAGGTCGCCAAGCGCCCGGCAGATCGCAAGCGCACCTTCGGGTATGCGCGGTTCGAGATTCTGGCGGCTGCGTTCAATGCATTGCTGCTGTTCGCCGTGGCGTTCTACATCTTGTACGAGGCTTACCTGCGGCTGCAGACGCCCGCCGAGATCCAGTCCACCGGCATGTTGGTGATTGCGCTGCTGGGGCTGGTCGTCAACCTGATCTCCATGCGCCTGCTCAGCGCGGCCAGCGGCGAGAGCCTTAACGTCAAGGGTGCCTATCTGGAAGTCTGGAGCGACATGCTCGGCTCCGTCGGCGTGATCATTGCCGCGCTGGTGATCATGTTCACCGGCTGGGGGTGGGTCGATTCCGTGGTCGCGGCCGCCATCGGCTTTTGGGTATTGCCGCGCACCTGGACCCTCCTCAAGGCGAGCATGAACATCCTGCTGCAAGGTGTGCCGGAAGGCGTCGATATCGAGCAGGTGGAGCAGGCCATCCGCAGCGTGCCTGGGGTCAGGGACGTGCACGACCTGCACATCTGGGCCCTCACCAGTGGCAAGAATGTGCTGAGTACGCATTTGGTCGCGGATGCATCCCAGGGCACTGAGCAGCAGATCCTCAGCCGAGTGACGGAGTTACTGCACGAGCAATTCGATATTTCCCATGCCACGATCCAGGTCGAGGGCGAGAGTTTTCAGCATGACGATCACGACGACGTGCATGCCTGAGCCTGGCTAACGGATTTGTAATCTTTCACCCACGGCCCTGATAAGTACCGACAGCTACATTGCCCCCGCTGGGACACCTCAGCGACTTCATGGGCGTGGAACTCTCGTTATGGCAATTTCCGTTAGAACACTGTTGGGGGCGGCAGCATTGGCATTGTGGATATCCGCAAACGCCGCCCAGGCACAACCCCTCACCCTCGATGCAGCGCTGCAAACCGCCTTCGCCAACAACCCGGACCTGGCGGCCGCACAATGGGAAATCGACATCGCCCAGGGCGGCCGCCAGCAGGCCGGCTTGATCCCCAACCCGGTGGCCTCCTGGGATGCCGAAGACACCCGCCGCAACAGCCGCACCACCAGTATCAAACTCAGCCAGACCCTGGAACTGGGCGGCAAGCGCGGTGCGCGCATCGAGGTGGCCACCCGCGCCCAGGACGCCGCCGCGCTGACCCTGGAGCAGCGCCGTAACCTGTTGCGCGCCGAGGTCATCGACAGCTACTACGGCGCCCTGCGCGCCCAGGAGCGCCTCGACCTGGCGCAACGCTCCATGACGCTTGCCGAGCGCGGCCTGGTGGTCGCCAACGGGCGTGTCACCGCCGGCAAGTCATCACCGGTGGAAGCTACCCGCGCCCAGGTGCAGGTGTCGGAAATCCGCCTGGAATCGAACCGCGCACAGATTGGCCTCACTGATGCCTACCGTCGCCTGGCCACCAGCACCGGCAGTGCGGCCACCGACTTCCAGGCCGTCGCCACGCCAAACACCTCCGCGCCGGCGTTACCCGCCGCCGCGCCATTGCTGGCACGTCTTGAGCAAACCGCCGAACTGCGCCTGGCCGAACTGAACATTGTGCAGAACGAAGCCAGCGTGGGCCTGGAAAAAGCCCAGCGCATTCCGGACCTGGATGTGTCCATTGGCAGCCAGTACGACGCCAGCGTGCGCGAGCGGGTCAACCTGGTGGGCGTGTCGATGCCGATCCCGCTGTTCAACCGCAACCAGGGCAACATCCTCGCGGCCACTCGACGCGCCGACCAGGCCCGCGACCTGCGCAACGCCGCCGAGCTGCGCCTGCGCACCGAAACCCGCCAGGCCCTGGACCTGTGGCAAACGGCGAACACCGAAGTGCGTGCGTTCAACCAACAGATCCTGCCTGCCGCACAGAGCGCGGTAGACAGCGCCACCCGTGGTTTCGAGATGGGCAAGTTCAACTTTCTCGACGTGCTCGACGCCCAGCGTACCTTGATCGCGGCCCGCACCCAGTACCTCGCGGCGACGGCCCAGGCCACCGACGCCTGGGTGCGTATCGAACGAATTTACGGCGACCTCGCCCGGTTTTGATTTTTCCTGGAGTTCCCTGATGAACAAAAAACATGGCATGGCGCTCGCCGTCGCCTTGGGCCTGCTGCTATCGGGCTTGGCCCACGCCGAGGAAGAAGAAGGCAAACTTGAACTCACCGAGCAGCAGATCCAGGCCGCCGGTATTCAACTGGCCCAGGCGCAACCGCGCTCGATCAGCACGGTGCTGACGCTGCCCGGCGAGGTGCGTTTTGATGAAGACCGTACCTCCCACATCGTGCCCCGTGCTGCGGGCGTAGTGGAAGCGGTGAACGTCAATCTGGGCCAGTCGGTAAAAAAAGGCGAACTGTTGGCGGTGATCGCCAGCCAGCAGATTTCCGACCAGCGCAGTGAGTTGGCGGCCAGCCAGCGCCGGGTCGAACTGGCGCGTACCACCTTTGAGCGCGAGCGCCAGTTGTGGCAGGACAAAATCTCCGCCGAGCAGGATTACCTGCTGGCGCGGCAAACCCTGCAAGAGGCCGAAATCGCCCTGAACAATGCGCGGCAGAAGATGACCGCCCTCAGCGGCAGCGCAGTTCTGGCCGGTGGCAATCGCTATGAACTGCGGGCGCCGTTCGCCGGGGTGGTGGTGGAAAAACACCTGGGCGTGGGCGAGGTGGTCAGTGAAACCAGCAACGCATTCACGCTCTCGGACCTGTCTCAGGTGTGGGTCACCTTCGGTGTCTTTCCCAAGGACTTGAACAAGGTCCGTGTAGGCAAACCAGTAAAAGTCAGCTCGACGGAAATGGGCACCGAAGTGCTGGGCACCGTGGCGTATGTCGGCAACTTGCTCGGCGAGCAAACGCGTACCGCCACCGTGCGTGTGACGGTGCCCAACCCCGACGACGCCTGGCGTCCTGGTTTATTCGTGGCCGTGCAAGTCGCCACCGATACCTACCAGGCCAAGGTGACCGTGCCGCAAGCCGCCATCCAGACCGTCGAGGACAAGCCCTCGGTGTTCGTGCGCACTGCAGAAGGCTTTATCACCCGCCATCTTGAACTGGGCGTCAGTGAAAACGGCTACGTCGAAGTGCGTCAGGGCCTGGAGGCCGGTGCGCAAGTGGCGACGGCTGGCAGCTTCATCCTCAAGTCCGAACTGGGCAAAGGCTCGGCCGAACACGCCCATTGATCTGCGAGTGATTCTCCATGTTTGAGCGCCTTATCCAATTCGCCATCGAGCAGCGCATTATCGTGTTGCTGGCGGTGCTGTTGATGGCCGGTGTCGGCATCGCCAGCTATCAGAAACTGCCCATCGACGCGGTGCCCGATATCACCAACGTGCAGGTGCAGATCAACTCGGCGGCCGCCGGTTTTTCGCCGCTGGAAACCGAGCAGCGCATCACCTTTCCCATCGAAACCGCCATGGCCGGTCTGCCCGGCTTGCAGCAGACGCGTTCACTGTCGCGTTCCGGTTTGTCCCAGGTCACGGTGATTTTCAAGGACGGCACCGACCTGTTTTTTGCCCGCCAACTGGTCAACGAGCGCCTGCAAGTGGCCCGAGGACAATTGCCCGATGGCATCGAAACCGCGATGGGGCCGATTTCCACCGGGCTTGGGGAAATTTTCCTGTGGACCGTGGAGGCCCAGGACGGTGCGCGCAAGGACGACGGCACGCCGTACACACCGACCGACTTGCGGGTGATCCAGGACTGGATCATCAAACCGCAGCTGCGCAACGTGCCGGGCGTGGCCGAGATCAATACCATTGGCGGCTTCGCCAAGGAATATCAGATCGCACCGGACCCCAAGCGCCTGGCCGCCTACAACCTGACGCTCAACGATCTGGTGACCGCGCTGGAGCGCAACAACGCCAACGTTGGTGCCGGTTATATCGAGCGCAGCGGCGAGCAGTTGTTGATCCGCGCGCCGGGGCAAGTGGCGTCTATCGATGACATCGCCAACATTGTCATCACCACCTCGGACGGCACCCCGATTCGTGTGCGTAACGTGGCCCAGGTCGACATTGGCCGCGAGCTGCGCACCGGCGCCGCCACCGAAAACGGCCGCGAAGTAGTACTGGGCACCGTGTTCATGTTGATCGGTGAGAACAGCCGCAGCGTGTCCCAGGCAGTGGCGAAAAAGCTCGAGGAGATCAACCGTTCACTGCCCGAAGGCGTGGTGGCGGTCACCGTCTACGACCGCACCAACCTGGTGGAAAAAGCCATCGCCACCGTGAAGAAGAACCTCTTCGAAGGTGCGTTGCTGGTGGTGGCGGTGTTGTTCCTGTTCCTGGGCAATATTCGTGCGGCGCTGATCACGGCGATGGTGATTCCGCTGGCGATGCTGTTCACCTTCACCGGCATGTTCACCAACAAAGTCAGCGCCAACCTGATGAGTCTCGGTGCGCTGGACTTCGGCATTATCGTCGACGGTGCGGTGGTGATCGTCGAGAACGCCATCCGTCGTCTGGCCCATGCGCAGCAGCGTCACGGCCGCCTGCTGACCCGCAGTGAGCGCCTGCACGAAGTGTTCGCTGCTGCCAAAGAGGCGCGACGGGCGCTGATCTTCGGGCAACTGATCATCATGGTGGTGTACCTGCCGATCTTTGCTCTTACCGGGGTGGCCGGGAAGATGTTCCACCCGATGGCGTTCACGGTGGTGATTGCCTTGCTCGGCGCGATGATTCTGTCGGTGACCTTCGTACCGGCGGCGATTGCGTTGTTCGTCACCGGCAAGGTCAAGGAAGAAGAAAACTTCGTCATGCGCAGCGCACGCCGGGTGTATGACCCAGTGCTCAATTGGGTGATGACGCGCCGCCCCTTGGTATTTGGCCTGGCGCTGCTGACCATCGTCGTATCGGGCCTGGTCGCCAGCCGTATGGGCAGCGAATTTATCCCCAGCCTCAGCGAGGGCGACTTCGCCCAGCAGGCGCTGCGCGTACCTGGCACCAGCCTGACGCAATCGGTGCAGATGCAGCAGCAATTGGAAAAAACCTTGCTGGCCGAAGTGCCGGAAATCGAGCGGGTATTTGCGCGCACCGGTACGGCGGAAATCGCCTCCGACCCGATGCCGCCGAACATCTCCGACAGCTACGTGATGCTCAAACCCAAGGACCAATGGCCGGACCCGAGCAAGTCACGCGAGGCGATCATTGCCGACATCCAACGCGCCAGCGCGATTGTGCCGGGCAGCGTGTATGAGCTGTCGCAACCGATCCAGCTGCGTTTCAACGAGCTGATTTCCGGGGTGCGCAGCGATGTGGCGGTGAAGGTGTTTGGCGATGATATGGCAGTGCTCAACGCCACTGCCGGGGAAATCGCCGAGACCTTGCAAAAGCTCAACGGCGCCTCGGAAGTGAAGGTGGAACAGACCTCCGGCCTGCCGGTGCTGACCATCAATATCGACCGCGATAAGGCCGCTCGCTTTGGCCTGAATGTGGGCGATGTGCAGGACACCATCGCTGTCGCCGTCGGTGGGCGTCAGGCCGGTACGTTGTACGAAGGTGATCGGCGTTTCGACATGGTCGTGCGCCTGTCCGACGCACTGCGCACAGACATCGAAGGCTTGTCACGGCTGTTGATTCCGGTGCCGGCGCTGGCCGGTAGTACCTCGGGACAACTGGGCTTTATCGCCTTGTCCCAGGTCGCCAGCCTCGACCTGGTGCTGGGCCCCAACCAGATCAGTCGCGAGAATGGCAAGCGCCTGGTGATCGTCAGCGCCAACGTGCGTGGGCGTGATATCGGCTCGTTTGTCGAGGAAGCCGAAGCGGCCATTGCCACTCAGGTGAAAGTGCCCGCCGGTTACTGGACCACCTGGGGCGGGCAATTCGAGCAGTTGAAAGAAGCCTCCGAGCGCCTGCGTATCGTGGTGCCGGTGGCGTTGCTGCTGGTGTTCGGCCTGCTGTTCATGATGTTCAACAACCTCAAGGATGGCTTGCTGGTGTTCACCGGGATTCCGTTCGCGTTGACTGGTGGAATCATGGCGCTGTGGCTGCGGGATATTCCGCTATCGATTTCGGCGGGGGTGGGCTTTATCGCTTTGTCGGGTGTGGCGGTGCTGAACGGCCTGGTGATGATCGCCTTTATCCGCAACCTGCGCGAAGAAGGGCGCTCGTTAGCGGTGGCGATCCACGAAGGCGCGCTGACCCGCTTGCGCCCGGTGCTGATGACTGCGCTGGTGGCGTCCCTCGGGTTTATCCCCATGGCACTCGCCACCGGCACCGGCGCCGAAGTACAACGCCCGTTGGCGACGGTGGTGATTGGCGGGATTATTTCATCGACATTGCTGACGCTGCTGGTGTTGCCGGCGTTGTATCAGTGGGCTCATCGCCGCGAGGAAGAGACCGCCTGACAACCTTGAATGCACCACAAAACCAATGTGGGAGGGGGCTTGCTCCCGATAACGGTGGGTCAGTTGATACATGTATTGGCTGACACACTGCCATCGGGAGCAAGCCCCCTCCCACATTGGACCGGTGTTGGCTTCAGGGGAAAGGCCAGGCTGAACCGCGTGAAACGCCCGAGCTGGCTGGTCACATGAGCGTGCCCCTGGTGCAGGTGCATGATCGACTTGACGATAGCCAGCCCCAACCCGGTGCCACCCTCGGCGCGGGTTCGGCTGCTGTCGGCGCGGTAGAAACGTTCGAACAGGTGCGGCAGGTGGTGCGCGTCGATGCCTCGGCCGGGGTTGCCCACCGACAGCGACACGCTCTGGCCATAGGTTTCCACCAACAGCAGGATGCTCGAACCTTCTGGCGTATGGCGTATGGCATTGGAGAGCAAATTGGAAATCGCCCGCTGGATCATCAGACGATCCCCCGTCACCCAGGCCTCGCCGCGCAGGCTCAGGGTGACTTGCTTGTCTTCGGCACTCAGGGCAAACAGCTCCATCACTCGCTCGGCCTCTTGCCCCAGGGATACGTCGGTGAATGACGCCCGCGCCGCCGGATGGCTGACCTGGGCAAGGAACAGCATGTCGCTGACAATACGCCCCAGGCGTTCAAGCTCTTCGGTGCTGGATTCCAGCACCGCCTTGTATTCCTCCGGCGGGCGCTGGCGCGACAGGGTCAGTTGAGCCTTGCCCATCAGGTTGGTCAGCGGGGCGCGCAGTTCGTGGGCCAGGTCATCGGAGAATTGCGAGAGTTGCTGTACGCCCGCATCCAGGCGGTCGAGCATCACGTTGAAGCCTTGGGCCAGTTCCCCCAGTTCGTGGGGCAAATTGTCGACGGACAAACGGTGTGTCAGGTCCTGGGTGGTGACCTTCGCCGCCACCTGGCTGAATTGCTTCAACGGCGCCAAGCCGCGTTGTACCAACCACCAGGCACCCATGCCGATCAGTATCAACAGCAGCGGCAGCGCAATCAGCGTGGCGCGCAGATAGGCGCTGAGCAGTGCCTGGTCGTCTCTGCGGTCCAGGGACAGCAGCACCCGCACGCGTTCACCGCTGGCCAGGCGCATCAGGCTGGAGGCGCTGAGCACCTGGTTGCCGTCGCTGTCGGTCCAGTTCAGGTAGCCGAGGGTTTCCCGCGGTTTGAAGTCGGTGAGCAACGGCGATTGGGGCTTGGCGCCGATGTTCAGTAACACGCGGGTGTCGGGCGCGGTGCCGACGATAGTCAGGTAGAAATTGTCGTGGCCGATGACCAGGTCCAGCAGCGCATGGGGACGAGCGCGAATGGCCTGGGCGTCGAGCCCCAGGGACAGGCTGTGCTGGAGCTGCTCCATCTTGCTTTCCAGGCCCTTGCGCGCCAGTTTTTCCAGTTCATGGGTGAGGGCCAGGTAGGCCAGGGTGGCCAGCAGCAAGACCAGGCCCGCGCCCATCAGGCTGACGGTCAAACCCAGGCGCATCGACAGGCTGCCGGTTTTCATGGACGCGCCTCCAGCACGTAGCCGACGCCGCGAATGGTGTGGATCAGCTTGACCTCGCTCTGGTCGTCGACCTTGGCGCGCAGGCGGCTGATGGAGACTTCCACCACATTGGTGTCGCAGTCGAAATTCATGTCCCATACCAGCGAAATAATCTGCGTGCGGGTCAGCACTTCACCGCTCTGGCGCATCAGCACCTGCAGCAGGGCGAATTCCTTGGTGGTCAAGTCGATGCGCCGAGTGCCGCGATAGGCGCGGTGGCGACGCGGGTCCAGTTCCAGGTCCGAGACGCGGAACACTTCCGGCTGGGGGATGTGTTCGCTGCGCCGCAACAGGGTGCGCACCCGCGCCAGCAGCTCGGGGAACTCGAACGGCTTGACCAGGTAATCGTCGGCGCCCATGTCCAGGCCCTTGATCTTGTCCGCCAGCCTGCCGCGAGCCGTGAGCATCATCACCCGCTGGTTGCCGTTGCGGCGCAGTTGTTCCAGCACTTGCCAGCCATCCTTGCCCGGCAGGTTAACGTCCAGAATCACCAACTCGTAGGCATGCTGCTCGGCCAGGTGCAGGCCATCAATGCCATTGGCGGCGCAGTCGGCCACGTAGCCGCTTTCGTTCAAACCCTGTCGCAAATAGTCAGCGGTTTTTTGCTCGTCCTCAATCACAAGGATACGCATGGGGGTTACCTCTTGAATGATGGAGAGAAGGCGCCCATGTCCTTATGGCGGCTGTTATCAAAGTGGGAAAAGTCTGAAGGCTAAAGTAGCTTTAGGGTCAACTGCGACCATCGGTCGCATAGCCCGGCGCACAAAAAAAACGCCCCAAGCGGGGCGTTAAAAATTCATCTCTTTCCAAAGGAGCTACACAAAAGCTTCAGAGATGAACGTGCTCGGTAAATAAGTTGGCGCGAGTATAGAAAGTTGAACTTAACGAGAAGCTGAGGCCAATATTACAATTTTGATAACCGGCTATTTGTGAACAGATGTTAGTTAATCGCGAGCGAATGTAAGTGTCACAAAATGGCCAGTGGATATTCGGCGATCAAGCGAACTTCTTCCAGATCGGACTCAAAGGCGCTGGAGCGCACGGTGGCCTGGCGCAAGCGCAGGGACAAATCCTTGAAACGCCCACTTTGCACCACGTACTTGGCCTCGATATCCCGTTCCCAACGGCGTTGATCGGTCAGCGGGTTACCCGCCGCATCGCGACGCATGTACACGGCGTTGGCGTTGCTGTAGTCGGCGCCGGTGCCCTTGCCGTAGCGGGTCATGAACGACAGGCCCGGGATGCCGAACGCCTGCATGTCCAGGTCGTAGCGCACCATCCATGAGCGCTCCTTGGGCGAATTGAAGTCGCTGTACTGGATCGAGTTGTTGAGGAAGATCGAATCAGACTGGCGCAGGTAGTCGAAGTCATCGTCGCCATTGTTGCGCTGGTGCGACACGCCCACGCTATGGGCGCCGACCTTGACCCCAAGCCTGGCGCTCCAGATGCTGTTGTCGAATTCGCCGAGCCGTTTGCGGCCTTCGTCCACGGCCTTGTAGTAGTTGAAATCGCCGAACAGTGACACGTCGTCGGTCAGCGCATAGTTGGCGTTGCTGCCCAGGTAGTACTGATCCCATGCGTCCTTCAAGCGGCTGCTGTAGAGGCTCAAGCCAAGGTGGCTGTTGAGTTGGTAGTCCCCGCCGAAGTAGGCGATCCAAGGCGAGTCGACCTTGCCCGCATAGAACGTCGCGAAGCCTTTGTTCATCCCGCTTTCATTGGGCTGGCTCATGCCGCTCAAGCGTCCGCCTTGCAAGCTCAGGCCATTCAGGCTGGTGTTTTGTACGGTGAAACCGCGAAAGCTTTGGGGCAATACCCGTGAATCGCCGTACGCCACTACGGGCGTCAGCGGGAATACGTCGCCGGCCTTGATCACGGTGTCCAATACACGCAGTTTCGCCGCTCCGCCGAGTTTGCTGTAGCGGTTTTCGGGCTGATTGGTGCTGTCCACCGGCAACACACCGAAAGAGCCCTTGCCGCCACTACGGCCTGCACCGGAGTCGAGCTTGAGCCCCAGCATGGCAAACGCGTCCAGGCCAAACCCCACGGTGCCTTGGGTAAAGCCGGATTCGACCCGGCTGATCAGCCCCTGCGCCCAGGCTTCGGAATAGCCGTTACCGGTGGGGCTGGATTGGCCCTTGCGATCGTCGCGATTGAAGTAAAAATTGCGCGCCAGTACGTTCAGGCTGCTGCCTTCGATAAAACCGTCGGGCTTTTCCTGCCCTGCCGCCACGGCCAGGGGCAACGCGGCCATCAGTGAAAAGGGAAGGGTGTAGTGACGAATATTCATGATGCGCTCCTCGGTGATGGCAGTTATCGGCTTCTTATAGAGGCAGGCGTTCTTATTGATCTGGCCCAGACTGATAGTTGCAAACGGCGTATAACAGGCGCATTGCATGAAGATTACGATTCTGGAAACTAATGGCCATCTAACAAATACGTAATGTTCTGGTGAACCTGGTGTCAGGGTTCGTTGGTTAGTCTCGACACTTAACTTTTAGTCGAGGACTTGGTCATGAACTTCTATACAGTGGGTTTGGGCGTATTAACGGCGGTCTTGTCGTTCGGTGCACTGGCCGAAGGCGGAGGGGATCGCACCTTTGCCCTGATGATGGAGCGCAACGAGAAAGCCATGGCCGCCTATGCGATCAAAAAAGGCAAGGCGGTGCCTCAGGTGCAGACCTATCGCTACGGCATGGATCTGGATATCGCCAAGGTGGTCAACGTGACGCCGCCGATCCGCTCGTGCAACGCCGTGCCGTCGCGCATGACCTATGAAGACTCCAGCGGCAAGCTCAATACCCTGGAATATCAAGTGATGGGTGTGTGCCGATTCAATGGGGGCTGATGGCGCTGAAAATATAGTTCGACTTGGGCTGCAAGCTCTCTTTAGAAAATTGCGCCAGCGCCGATGCAGATTAGGACGCCCACCCCATTTGCCTAACGGTGCCCCATGTTCAATACCCGCCTGAAGCAGGAGCTGACCGCTCTGCGCGAAGAATTGTCGAGCTTGCTCCAGGTGAAAGAGAGCCTGGAAAACGAAATGCTCTGCCTGACACTGGACCCTGAAGGCCGTGTGGAGTGGGCCAATGCCAACTTCCTGCAGGAACTGGCTTACTCGCTGGGCGAGATTGTCGGGCGCGCGATCGAAGACCTGGTGCCGGCACATGTGCGCCAGGACGAGTTCCAACTGCGCTTCAAGCACGCGCTGGCCCGCGGGGAACACTTTGCCGGCGCCGTGCGCCTGATGCGTGGCAATGGCAAAGAAGCCTGGTTGCGCTCAATCTTGCAGCCGGTGCGCAGTTCACAGGGGCGCATCAAGCAGTTTTCGATGTTCTCCAGCGACCTTACCCGCACCATCGAGAGTTCGCGTGAACATGAAAACCTGATCACCGCGCTGATGCGTTCCACCGCGTTGATCGAGTTCGACCTGGACGGAAACGTGCTCACCGCCAATGACCGCTTCCTCAGCAGCATGGGTTACAGCCTGGCGCAGATCGAAGGTAAACATCACCGTATGTTCTGTGAGCCACAGGAATACAACAGCGCCGAGTACCAGCAGTTCTGGAAGCGCTTGAACGCCGGTGAGTTCGTGGCGGCGCGCTTCAAGCGTGTGGACAGCCACGGTCGCCTGGTGTGGTTGGAAGCCACCTATAACCCTGTGCTGGACGCCAACGAACGGCTGTACAAAGTGGTCAAGTTCGCCACGGTGATCACCGAGCAGGTCAACCGCGAGCAGGCGGTGGCCGAGGCCGCCAACATTGCCTACAGCACCTCCTTGCAAACCGACGACAGCGCCCAGCGCGGCACCACCGTGGTCACCCAGGCGGTGGACGTGATGCGCGACCTGGCCCAACACATGCAACAGGCTGGCGAAGGTATCGAGGCGCTGAATGCCCAGTCCCAGGTGATCGGCAGCATCGTCAAGACCATCAGTGGCATTGCCGAGCAGACCAACCTGCTGGCGCTCAACGCCGCCATCGAAGCCGCGCGTGCCGGTGAGCAGGGGCGTGGCTTTGCGGTGGTGGCCGATGAAGTGCGGCAACTGGCTTCACGCACCAGCAAAGCCACCGAGGAAATCGTCGGCGTAGTGCGCCAGAACCAGGACATGGCCCGCGATGCGGTTGCGCTGATGGCCGACGGTCGCCTGCAAGCCGAGCAAGGCCTGGCCCTGGCAGCCGAGGCGGGTACGGTGATTGTGGAAATTCAGGACGGTGCGCAAAAAGTGGTGAGTGCGGTCGGGCAGTTTGCCAATCAGTTGTCGAGCTAAAGAGCACGTTCGGACACCAAACTCGATTTTGGCGACAACAGAACCCAAATGTGGGAGCTGGCTTGCCTGCGATAGTATCGCCTCGGTGTATCTGATGTACCGAGGTGTCTGCATCGCAGGCAAGCCAGCTCCCACATGAGTTTTGTCGTGTTTTCAGGTGCGCGGCATGCACTCGATGGTGCGGTTTAGCACGGTCTTGGCCATCTCCAGCAAATGCCACGCGGCATGGATTCTGGCGCGGTCGTGGGGTTGCAGGTGATCGCAACAGTCCCACACGGTGGCAGAGGCGCTGTTGATCAGGTGTGAGATATAGAGTTGAGCGTCTTCGAAGCTGAGGTCTTCGTTGACGACGAGGCAGTCCATGGGTGGATCGGGAAGTGCTTTGGTCATGGTGTAACTCCTATTAACTCAAAGGAGCCGACCCGTCGCGACTAAACGTTGGGTGGCGGCTGTACGCAGGTTAGTCGACCGGCAAATAGGCAAAGTCCGGCGCACCCGAGGGCGCCCTGCGCACAGCCACCATAAAACCTCATGGAGGACCATGCGCCTATTAAATCCGAGCGACTAAACCCGATCACTGAAAAGGCAGTGACGGACCGAAGACTAGCCATCGATTCCAACAGGCACAAGGCGGCAGGGATTGTCTCGGAAACGTCCTGCAATTTAAAGGGACACAGCTTGCTGGCCCTTTACAAACCATGACCAAATGCCAGCAACACCACCTCATCCAACTGTGGGAGCTGGCTTGCCTGCGATAGCGGTGTGCCTGATACACCGAGGTGTCTGCATCGCAGGCAAGCCAGCTCCCACAGTTTGAACGTATTCCAACCCAGCACTCAGCGTCCGAGCATCTTTACCCAACGCGACGGCGGCATGCCGTAGGTGCTGCGAAATTGCCGGGTCATGTGGCTTTGGTCGGTGAAGCCGGCGGTCATTGCGGCATCCACCAGAGATTGGCCCTGGGCCAACAAGTGACGCACCAGGTCCAGCCTGCGCATGGTCAGGTAGCGGTAGGGGCTGGTGCCGAACAACAAGCGAAAATCCCGCGATAACGCCCAGCGGTCGCGGTCGGCATGGTCGGCTATTTCATCCAGGGTGATGCTGCGGCCCAGGGCGCTGTGGATAAATTCACGGGCGCGTTCGGCGGCCACGTAGTCGAAGGATTTACGGCTGACGACGGCACCGGATGCCTCGCTCAGGGCCTGGGCCAGGTCGAACATGGCGTCTTGCTCTTGCATCGGGTCAATCGGGCAATCCAAGCTTTGCAGCAGCACTTCGCTGGCGCGGTGCAGCCGAGGGTCGGTCGACAGGCCGCCGGGAATGAAAGGCAAGGGTTTGCCGCCGAGGATTTGCTGGATTAGCGCCGGCTCCACATAAATCATCCGGTACTTGAAGCCTTCATCGCTGCCGGCACGGCCGTCGTGGGTTTCGTCCGGGTGAATCACCATGGTGGTGCCGGGCATGCTGTGGGTCATGCCACCGCGATAATGAAAACTCTGCACGCCGAACAACGTGCGCCCGATGGCGTAGGTGTCATGGCGATGGGGGTCGAATGCGAAACCGGCAAAGTACGCCTCGATACGGTCCAGGCCGCTGGCGTGCGGGGCGCGGTGCAGCCAGTCGAGGGAGTGGGTGGGTTTGCCCATGGTGACTTGTCACAGAAGGAGGTGGGAACACGTTAACCGAGTCTGCCACGGTTGTCTGTCTGGGGTCTTGTACGATTGTGCAGGCGTCGGGTGGTGCAGATTGCTAGCGGATCGCTGACCGCCCGTGTTAAGAAGCCTTACTTTCAACAGTGAGGCCGGGTCATGAGCAAGGTGCGGGTAGGTATTATTTTTGGTGGCCGTTCGGCTGAGCATGAGGTCTCGCTGCAATCGGCGCGCAACATCGTCGATGCCCTCGACCGTTCGCGCTACGAGCCCATCCTGATCGGTATCGACAAGGCCGGCCACTGGCACCTCAACGACACGTCGAACTTCCTGATCAACCAGGAAAACCCGACCCTGATCGCCCTCAACCAATCCAACCGCGAATTGGCGGTGGTGCCCGGCAAGGCCAGCCAGCAGGTGGTGGAAACCTCCGGGCAGGGCCTGCTGGAACATATTGATGTGATCTTCCCGATTGTCCACGGCACCCTTGGCGAAGACGGTTGCCTGCAAGGTTTGCTGCGTATGGCCGACTTGCCTTTCGTCGGCTCCGACGTGCTCGGCTCGGCCGTGTGCATGGACAAAGACATCAGCAAGCGCCTGCTGCGTGACGCCGGTATTGCCGTCACGCCGTTCATCACCCTCACCCGTGGCAACGCGGCGCGCACTTCCTTTGAAGCGGCGGCGAACAAGCTCGGCGTGCCGATGTTCGTCAAGCCCGCCAACCAGGGCTCCTCAGTGGGCGTGAGCAAAGTCGGCAGCGAAGCCGAGTACCACGCTGCGGTTGAGCTGGCGTTGGGTTTTGATGAGAAAGTGCTGGTGGAGTCCGCCGTCCAGGGCCGTGAAATCGAATGCGCCGTGTTGGGCAATGACCACCCAATCGCCAGCGGTTGTGGTGAGATCGTGGTGAGCGACGGTTTTTATTCCTACGACAGCAAATACATCGACGATCAGGCCGCCCAAGTGGTGGTGCCTGCGGCTATCAGCCATGAAGCCAGCGAACGAATTCGCAGCTTGGCCATTGAAGCCTTTGAGGTGTTGGGTTGCGCAGGGCTGGCGCGGGTGGATGTGTTCCTGACGAATGAGGGCGAAGTCCTGATCAACGAGATCAACTCACTGCCTGGTTTTACCCGCATCAGCATGTACCCCAAGCTGTGGCAGGCGGCGGGCATGAGCTACAGCGAGTTGGTGAGCCGGTTGATTGAGTTGGCGTTGGAGCGACATGCGGGACGCAAGGGGTTGAAGAGCAATCGCTGATCGTTAGCGTGTACGAGCAATCCACGAATAGATCAATGTCTTCGGCTCCTCCAAGTGATGCGTCCTCCTGCGATAGCTGGCAAACGTCGGCGACGTGCAATAAGTGCACACGTCACTCACCTCGATCTGCTCGCGCTTGACCCCCGCCGCTTGCAGCAACAGCAGCCCATACCCGCTCAAGTCAAACCAGGCACTTCCCGCTTGCCTGGCGTGGGGCGGTGTAATGTGCGGAGCTTGTAGCGGTGTCGGTTGCTCAATGCTCCAGGGCGCCTGGCTGTCCTCCCATAGGTGGCCTTGATCCGCTTGGAACTGGGCAATGAACGTTTCACTCACCTCATAGCAGCAAGGCTTGATCGACGGCCCAATTGCCACCCGCAACTGGGCCGCGCTAATGCCTTCATCGATAAAACGCTGCACGGCATTGCCGATAATCCCGCGTTGCAGGCCCTTCCAGCCGCCATGAATGGCGGCCACTAAATCACCGCCTGCGATCAGGATGGGCAAACAGTCGGCCGTAATGACCGCAATTGGCTGCCGGCTCCGGGTGAACACCCCGTCAGCCTCAATCGTGTTGGCCGGCTGACCCGGCTGCCACTCGATCACTGACGCGCTGTGCACCTGTTTGCAAATAAACACGTCATCAGGGCGCAGCGGATCGTCAATCGAGCAAAAACCGTGATCCACGCCGGGGAGGGCATTGAGGTTACGGGCTTTGTTCACCGTGCATTCTCCTTTGATCAAAACCCCTTAGTCACCCAGCGCCTCGCCTTCACGCCGAGGGTCGGCGCCGCCGCTCAGCGACACCTTGCCCTGGGCATCCCGCGTGCGGACGATGGCCTGTACGCCGCTGGTCATATCGATCTCGCTCAGGGCATGGCCCTTGTCCTTGAGCGCTTGTTTGAGTGCAGGGCTGAACAGGCCGGTTTCCAACTCAGTGGCGCCATTGCGGCTGCCGAAATTCGGCAGGCTGATGGCCGCTTGCGGGTCGAGTTTCCAGTCGAGCATGGCCACCAGGGATTTGCTCACGTACTCGATGATCTGCGAACCGCCCGGGGAGCCCACGGTGGCAAGCAACTCACCACTGTTGCGATCGAACACCAGGGTCGGGGCCATGGCCGAGCGCGGGCGCTTGCCGGGTTGCACACGGTTGGCCACAGGCTGGCCGTTTTCTTCGGGGATGAACGAGAAATCGGTCATCTGGTTGTTGAGCAAAAAGCCCTGGACCATCACGTGGGAGCCGAACGCCGCTTCCACGGTGGTGGTCATCGACACCGCGCCACCCTGGTCGTCCACCGCCACCACTTGCGAGGTGGAGATGCGCAGCGGCGAGCGATCCGGTGCATACGCCACTTGAACGCCCTCCGGTTGGCCAGGCTTGGCGACCCCCATGCTGCGCTCGCGGATCAACGCGGCGCGCCGGGTCAGGTAGTTGGGTGCAACAAGGCCGGCAACCGGCACGGGGGTGAAGTCTGCATCGGCCACATACAGGGCGCGATCGGCAAAGGCCAGGCGCCCGGCTTCGGCGATCAGGTGCACGGCCTCGGGTGTCGGTTCAAGCCCGGCCGGCGAAGTACTCTTGTTCGGGGTCATCGGCGCGATCGCCAGGCGCGGGTCGCGGGTCTGCAGCGCCTGCAAGGTGCCAAGGATCTGCGCCACGGCAATCCCGCCAGAGGAGGGCGGCGGCATCCCGCAGATTTTCCATTGTTTGTAGTCGGTGCACAGTGGGGCGCGCTCCTTGGCGCTGTAGCCCTTGAGGTCGGCTACGGACAAGCTGCCGGCATTGTGATTGCCCTGCACCTTGCGTGCGATCTCATCGGCAATCGCCCCGTGGTACAGCGCATCCGGCCCTTCCTTGGCGATGCGCTTGAATACCGCGGCCAGCGCCGGGTTTTTCAACAGCGTGCCGGTGGCTTTGGGCGAGCCATCGGCATTCAGGAAGTACGCCGCCATCTCGGGCGATTGCACAATAAAGCGATCCGCCGCGATCAAGCTATGCAAGCGCGGTGAAATGGCAAAGCCCTGCTCCGACAGGCGGATCGCCGGCTCGAACAGCTTGGCCCATTGCAGATGGCCGCTCTTCTTGTGCGCCATTTCCAGTGCGCGTAATACACCCGGCGTGCCGACAGAGCGCCCGCCAATTTGCGCATCGGTGAACGCCATCGGCGTGCCGTCGGCCTTCAGGAACAAGCGCTCGGTCGCCCCCGCCGGTGCGGTCTCGCGGCCATCGTAGGCCTGCACGTTTTTGCCATCCCATAGCATGATGAACGCACCGCCACCAATGCCGGAAGACTGTGGCTCTACCAGGGTCAGCACCGCTTGCATCGCAATCGCCGCGTCGATGGCCGAACCGCCTTGGCGCAACATCTCGCGTCCGGCTTCGGCAGCCAACGGGTTGGCAGCGGCGGCCATATGGTGCTCGGCGTGGCGGGTACTCAGGTCAGTGCGATAGCCCGAACCCAACTCCGGTGCCGGTGGTTGTTCGGTGACAGACGTGTGGCAGGCCGCAAGGGCCAGGGCTGCTGCGATGACCGTCAGCTGACGGCGGGAAGTCAAAAGCACGCGCTGAACTCCGTTCATTTTGAGAATGATCTGTTGTCCTTCGGGAATTGCGTTTTACAGATAAATCGTGCCTTGCATATACAGCACCGCCTTGCCGGAGATAATCACGCGGTCGCCCTTGAGTTCACAGCGCAACTGGCCCTTGCGCTGGCCGCCTTGCTCGGCGGTCATCTGCAACTTGCCCAGGCGCTCGGCCCAGAACGTTGCCAGCGAGGTGTGCGCCGAGCCGGTGACCGGGTCTTCATTGACCCCCACATTCGGGCCGAACCAGCGTGAGACAAAATCAAACTGTGTGCTTTTGGCGGTGACTGCAATCCCACGTTTGGGCAGGCCCTTGAGCCGTGCGAAATCCGGTGTCAGTGCCGCCACCTGCGCTTCATTTTCCACCAGCACGATGTAGTCATCGGTGCCAAACACCTCAGCAGTTTCAATGCCCAGTGCGCTCAACATTCCGGCCGGTGGCTCGCAGTGTTGCGGCTGTTTGGCCGGGAAATCCATCGCCAGTTCATCGCCATTGCGCGTCACCCGCAACTCGCCGCTACGCGTTGCAAAGCGCAGCACTTGCGGCGCATCGGCCAGCATATGAATCAATACCCAGGCCGCCGCCAAGGTGGCATGGCCGCACAGGTCTACCTCGACTTCGGGGGTGAGCCAGCGCAGCTCGTAGAACTCGCCACGGGGTACAAAAAACGCGGTTTCCGAGAGGTTGTTTTCAGCCGCGATACTCTGCAGTTGCTCGTCGGGCAACCATTCGGTGAGCGGGCACACCGCCGCCGGGTTGCCGCCGAAGGGGTGTTGGCTGAAAGCGTCGACTTGGTAGATGTCCAGTTTCATCGGGGCACTCCGCATTTTAGGGAGGCTGGACACTAACAGTGGGGGTGGGGGGCGTCAAAATACAGTTGGGGAGTTTTTTACGCGCACAAAAAAACGGCCTACCTTTCGGTAAGCCGTTTTTAGTACTTGGTGGCTACACAGGGACTTGAACCCCGGACCCCAGCATTATGAATGCTATGCTCTAACCAACTGAGCTATGTAGCCAAGTGGCGCGCATTATTCGCTCGGAACGGCAATGCGTCAAGTCTTTTTGTTGAGTTTTTTTCTACGCTTTCAACCGTTTAACCGAAAACGCTGCTTTGGGTGACAGGCGGCAGGGAGGCTCGCTGGCGGATGCGCTCTGTAGCGGGGGGCAGATGCAGAGCATTGGTGTCTATCAGGCCAAGTCTGACAGTGTTGGGCAGATATCCCTGTCGCCCAACGCTTGCCCGGCTAATTCAGCTTAGCGATGCAGGGGTGTGTGGGTCACGCGCTTGAGCTGTTCGCGTGCCCGTGACAGGCGCGAGCGCACGGTGCCGATAGGGATGTCCAGTACGTCGGCGGTGTCCTGATAGCTACCGTCGGTTTCCAGTGAAGCGTACAGCGTCTTGCGCATCTCGGTCGGCAAGTGATCGATAGCGCTCAGGGTATTTTCCAGGCGCCGGTTGATCTCAAACTCCCAATCCAGACTGTGGGTGTCTTCCTGGCCATGCCACAGCGACTCATCGAATTCGCAATGTGCGGGTTTGGCGTACAGGCGCCGAAAGTGATTGCGGATCAGGTTCTGCGCGATGCCGCACATCCAGGTGCTGAGCGTTGCGGTGCCGCTGAAACGTTCGCGATTACGCCAGGCTTCCAGATAGGTCAATTGCAAAAGATCATCCGCATCTTCCGGGTTAAGCACGCGTTTATGAATAAAGCGGCGAAGCTTTTTCTGTTGATCGTCTGTCAGATGAAGCATGAATTGAGGCGAATTGCCACCAAGGTGAACTAAGGCTTCAATAGGAATATTCATGATTTTTTCCTTAAGGTAGACGCAGTCGAAACGTATCGACAGGAACCCGATTGCACTGCTTGTGCCAAACAGAAAAAATCACGTAACTACTTAATTTATATATATAAATATCTTGAATTGATGCTTTTTTACGCAGGCTTTTGCACGTGAGGATTAGAGGTCCGTGCAAGTATTTTCAAACGTGCCGTCGTCTCGAATTTCAATGGAACCGTATGGGGAGGCTTTGCCACACAGAGACACACTCTTCCTGAACTGGCCTGTCCATGAAAGTCGAATCGCGCAACGATGTGCCAACGGTCCAACGCCTGGATCAACCTGTTATCAGCAATACTGCCGTGCCTGCGCCTGCGAAGGGTGTTGATGAACTGGCCCAACTGTTCAATCAGGAAGTAGAGCTCAATAAACTTCCGCTGGCCCAGCGGCAGATGGCCCAGCGCGTGCCTGCTGCGGAACAACTGGTGCAGCTTTATGACCAGTTGGGGCATCCGGCCCAGGCGAGCATGGCCTCGGTTTCTCGCCGCATCAGGATGCAGTTACTGCAAAACGCCAGCGTCGACAAATTGCTCGACCTCACAGGCGGCGACCCGGCGCGTGCGTTCGTGGTCCTCAAGCACGTGGCAGGCCAGGCGGACGCTGAACTGCGTAAATCCGAGGCTGCCTTGGCCCGCGCAGCCATTGCCAAATTCGAGGCGCGTTTCAAGGGAGAAATCCAGGCTGGCCTGAACATTGCCGTAGCATTGCAAGCAGCCGGCGCGGACCCGCAGGAACGCCAGGCGCTCCGCGCGCTCTACTATGCCAGCGTGGTCACGCGCCAATCGCTGGCGACCATGATGCAAGCCCTGCTGGGCGTATACGGCGGCGAGCGCTTCTATGAAGGGCTCAATGTGATGCGTAAAGCCTTGGCAGACGATATCGCGGCCCGGGTGTCATCGATGCCCACCCCACTGTTGCGTTCTGTGCTGCTGGGCCTGCGAAGTTGCGGGCAGTTGGGCACCGTATTGGCCGATTGCCTGGCGTTCAACCTGCGACTGGGCATCGATCATGACGCCGTTTCCCTGCTGCAGCGCCTGCTTGGATACGCCGATAGCGGCATCGCCGCCGATGAAATCCTGCGGTTGGGGAATGAGATGGGGAGTGGATCACCCTCCAGGCAACTGGCCGCTCTCAACGCGCTTTACCCTCTTATCCGGCAGTTACCGTTGGCCTTATGGTCTGACAGTAGAGTCCGCGAGGAAACCTTGTTCAGGTTTGTAGCGGTGATGGACGAGCTGAACCGGATCGACGGTGGTACCCAGCGTTTTCCTGAGTTGGCCGGGGTTATGACGTGACCCTGCTGTCGACCATCAACGGCTTGCTGCTCAAAGTGGCACAGCGCGCAGAAGTGCTGGGCGCCGTGGTGGTCATGGCCATTGTCTTTATCTTTATCGTGCCACTGCCGACCTGGCTGGTAGATATTCTGATTGCGCTCAATATCTGCATATCTTGCCTGTTGATCGTACTGGCGCTTTATCTACCAGGCCCTCTGGCGTTCTCATCGTTCCCATCGATCCTGTTGCTGACCACCATGTTTCGTTTGGCGCTGTCGATTGCGACCACGCGCTTGATCCTGCTGGAACAGGACGCCGGTGACATCGTCGAGGCCTTCGGCAATTTCGTGGTGGGGGGAAACCTGGCGGTAGGGATGGTGATCTTTCTGATCCTGACCCTGGTCAACTTCCTGGTGATCACCAAGGGCTCGGAGCGGGTCGCCGAGGTGGCGGCGCGGTTCAGCCTGGATGCGATGCCGGGCAAACAGATGTCTATCGATAGTGATCTGCGTGCAGGGCTGATTGACGGCATGCAAGCGAGGGACAAGCGTGAGCAGTTGTCGCGTGAGAGCCAACTGTTCGGGGCCATGGATGGGGCCATGAAGTTCGTCAAGGGCGACGCTATCGCCGGCTTGATCATCGTCGTGGTCAACCTGTTGGGCGGCTTCTCCACAGGAATGTTCCAGCACGGCTTGAGCGCAGGCGATTCGATGGCGTTGTATTCGGTACTGACGATCGGCGATGGCCTGATTGCACAGATTCCGGCGCTGCTGATCTCTTTGACTGCGGGCATGATCATCACCCGTGTTGCGCCGGATGGACGCAAAGGCGTCAGTAACATGGGCGTCGAAATTGCCCGGCAAATGACCAGCGAGCCCAAGAGTTGGGTGATTGCCTCGGTGGGAATGCTTGCGTTTGCCGCGGTCCCTGGCATGCCTACCCTGGTATTTATCCTGATCGCGCTGATCACCGGCAGCGTGGGTTACTACCTGGTGCGCCAGCGTCAACACCAGGCAGAGCCTTCCAACGAGGCCGCCGAAGTCGTTCGCCCTGAAGAGAACGGTAAAGAGGACTTGCGCGGCTTTGACCCGTCGCGCCCTTACCTGTTGCAGTTTTCCCCTGTTCTGCGTGGCACGCCTGAAGTGACGAATCTGATTCACGGGATTCGCCAGGCGCGAAATTCGCTGGTCGCCAATATTGGCCTGACATTGCCGCCGTTCGAAGTCGAGCTCGATGACTCCCTGGCTCCCGATGAGATGCGCTTTTGTGTGCATGAAGTCCCCATGGTCAGGGCGTCAGTGGTCAATCATATGGCCGTTGAGCGCATGGCACTTGAGGTTGAGCCAGAGCACGCCATCGCCGGGTTGGCTGAGCGCGATGAACAGGATTGGCTCTGGTTGGCCCCTGACGATCCGCTGCTTGATGATCCGCAACTGGAGCGCTTCACCGCCACGAGCCTGATCCTGGAGCGTATGCGCAAGGCGATGATGCTCAGCGGGCCACAGTTCCTGGGGATTCAGGAGAGCAAGTCGATCCTGAGTTGGCTTGAGCATAATCAGCCGGAACTGGTGCAGGAACTGCAGCGCATCATGCCGCTGTCGCGTTTTTCTGCGGTGTTGCAGCGCCTGGCCAGTGAAGGTGTCCCCCTGCGGGCGGTGCGCCTGATTGTCGAATCGCTGATCGAGTACGGACAGCATGAGCGTGAGCCGGAAGCCCTGGCCGACTATGCACGCATTGCTCTCAAGGCGCAGATCTATCACCAGTACAGCGAGGCCGACGGCCTGCACGCCTGGCTGTTGTCTGCGCAAAGCGAAAACATCCTGCGCGAAGCCCTGCGCCAAACCCAGACCGGGGTGTTCTTTGCGTTGGACCAGGATCACAGCGCGGCGTTTATCAACCTGCTCAATCAGGCCTTTACCTTGAGGGCCAAGAGCAAAAGCGTGATGTTGGTGGCGCAGGACTTGCGCAGCCCCTTGCGGACTCTATTGCTCGAAGAGTTCAACCATGTACCGGTGCTGTCTTTCGCTGAGTTGGGGAGCGCATCCAAGGTCAAGGTGTTGGGGCGCATTGACCTCGGTCAGGAAGCATTGATGCGTGGCGCAGCGGCATGATTTCGCAGCCATGGACAGTACGAAGGAGGGCTCGATGATGTATGAGTTACGCGTGCTTGATGGGCTGCGCCAGGGCGCTGCGTTGCCGTTGTTCGGCGAGCGATGGAGCATCGGTGCCCAGCCGGACGCTGACCTGGTGCTGAGCGATCCAGGGGTCGCCGAGCATCATGCCCTGCTGCAGTTTTGCGACGTTAACTGGTCGGTGCAGGCCCAGGCGCAGTTGGTGTACGGGGCTGATGGCCAGGCCCTGGCGCAGATCCCGAGCCTGGCGTTGAACGTGCCCTTTCTGGTGGGTAGCGTGAGATTGTGCGTCGCCTTGGCAGATCATCCATGGCCTGAGCCTGTGCCTGAGGCCCCGGTATCTGCGGCATTGCCATCACCGGAACAACCTGTGCAGACACTGCCGTTATCGTCGATATCACCCTCGCAGCAAAAGCGGTTGATCAGCCTGATGCTGGTGGTGGCGGTAGTCATCGCAGTGGTGGGCATGGTTTCGACAGGGGAGCATGACGCGCAGGCTTCCCTGATGCCATCGGTGATTGGCAAACACGAATTGGCCTCACCGTTTGATGTGCGTCAGCAGTTGTTGAAAATGCTCGGCGAGCGTGAGCTGAGCCAACGGATCGACCTGCAAGTCATCAACGGTCAAGTCGTGCTCAACGGCGATGTTTCCCAGGACGATGTGGAGCTGGTGTCGCGGATGCTCAGCCGCTTTGGTGAGCAATTCGACAGTATGGTGCCGGTGATCAGTCGTGTACGTGTGCGAGATGACGCCTTGCCGTTCAGGATCGTGCAAATTGTCGGCGGACCTAACGGTCATGTGGTTCTGGAAGAGGGTAGCCGGCTCTTTTTGGGGGATCAGGTGGACGGCTTGCGCCTGGTGCTGATCGACAACAGCAAAGTGGTTTTTGATGGCGCACAGCGTTACGAGGTGCACTGGTGAGTACCTCCGAGCAAGCGCGTCTGGACGCCTGGCAGCAACGCCAGGCCCAGGCGCTCGGCAGCTTTGCGCCGGTGTCCATGCGCGGGCGAATCCAGCGCGTCAACGGCATGCTGCTGCAGTGCCGGCTGCCTCAGGCGCGTATCGGTGATTTGTGCCAGGTGGAAAAAGGTCCGGGTGACTGCATGCTCGCTGAAATCATTGGTTTTGATCAGCAGGATGCGGTGCTCAGTGCCCTTGGGAACCTGGAAGGCGTGCGCGTGGGGGCGCCTGTCGAGCGCCTGGGCGTGTCGCATAGAGTGCAAGTCAGCGAGGCGCTCCTGGGCCAGGTTCTGGACGGTTTCGGAAGGCCGATTACGGGCCAGGGTGCCAGCGCATTTGTCGAATCCGAACTGCCGGATACCAGCCCGGTGTTATGTGAAGCGCCCTTGCCCACCGAGCGGCCGCGTATCAACCGTGCGCTGGCCACCGGGGTGCGGTCCATCGATGGATTGATGACGCTCGGTGAAGGCCAGCGTGTCGGTCTGTTCGCCGGGGCCGGTTGTGGCAAAACCACCTTGTTGGCCGAGATCGCCCGTAACGTCGAATGCGATGTCATCGTGTTCGGCTTGATCGGCGAGCGGGGGCGCGAGCTGCGTGAGTTTCTCGACCATGAACTCGATGAGCAACTGCGCTCTAAAGCGGTACTGGTGTGTGCCACGTCTGATCGCTCCAGCATGGAGCGTGCCCGCGCCGCTTTTACCGCCACGGCACTGGCTGAAGGTTTTCGGCGCAAGGGCCAGCGGGTGTTGCTGCTGATCGATTCCCTGACCCGTTTCGCCAGGGCCCAGCGTGAAATCGGCCTGGCTGCCGGCGAACCCCTGGGGCGCGGAGGCCTGCCGCCTTCGGTGTACAGCTTGCTGCCGCGCTTGGTGGAGCGCGCCGGGTTGACCCGTGACGGCGTGATCACAGCGATCTACACAGTGCTGATTGAGCAGGACTCCATGAACGATCCGGTAGCCGATGAAGTACGTTCATTGCTCGACGGCCATATCGTGCTGTCGCGCAAATTGGCTGAGCGTGGGCACTATCCGGCGGTGGATGTGTTGGCGAGCCTTTCACGAATATTGAGCAACGTTGCGGCGCCAGAGGATATTCAGGCGGGCACGGCGTTGCGACGGTTGTTATCGGCGTACCAGCAGATCGAGTTGATGCTCAAGCTGGGCGAGTACCAGCCTGGCAGCGATGCGTTGACGGACCTGGCCGTGAGCAGTCGCCAGGCGGTGGACGGTTTCCTGCGCCAGGATTTGCGTGAGCCGACACCGATGGCCGTCACGCTGGAGCAACTCAAGGAGCTGACGACCTATGTCCCCTTCTGATGTGCTGCACGGTGAAGTGCAGATGCTGCGTTGCCTGCGCAGGCACAGGGCTGATCGTGCCGAACGTGCCCTGCGTGAGGCCAAGCGTGCGCAGCAGGCCCTGCTCGCGCATATCCAGCAGGCCCAGGATGCACTTGAACACACTCGGCAGGAGCAAGCCCGGCAAAGTGCTGAGTTGCTCAGTCAGCACCAGGGCCAGCTCTTGACCTTGGCGGGCCTGAAATCCTGGAACGCACAGGAGCGCTCCTTATCCGCCAGTACCCAGCGCGAAGAGGGGCAGCTTGAGGCGCTGCGCAACCAACGGCAAGAAAAGGAACACCACGTTGGCAGTGCCCAGAGGCAAGCCACCGAATGCCTGCGGCAGGTGGAAAAGTTACAGGAGCTATCACTTTTGCTTGCACAGGAGCCGACATGACCCAGGTTGCGAATAAACCCACCGAACGCCCCCCCCTGCGTGAGCCCCGCGAAGAGCGTGACTCGGGAGCAGCGGGCATGGTTGCGTGGGAACAAGGGCGACTGTTTACGCGGTTGTTTGCGGGTGATGGGGAGGGCGCAGGGACGAGCGCCTCCTTGTCGCGAAAAAAATCTGCGGCCGGTATTGCCATGATCGAGGCGCTGGCCGAACAACTGACGCCTCGTGTGTTGGCCGGTTCGCAGTGGCCGTTGCAGGCAGTGTTGTACTTGCCACGCCTGGGACGGATCAACGCCAGCGTGCGCCGAGAGCAGAGCGGCTGGGCCATTGAATTGGAAGCGGAACACGACGCCACGGCCCGCTGGCTCAGCGACGTACGGCAACAGTGTGAGGACCGTTTTACGCAAGCGCTGGGTCTGCCGGTCAGCCTGCTTCTGCCAAGCGTCGGCAACCCATGATCGTACCGCTACTGACATTACCTTCGATCAAGAGCGACGGGGTTGCCGCGCGCCGCCAGCTGGGCCGCGGCCTGTACCTGCCGTTCCATGTTGCGGGTCAGGCCGGTGAATTGCGGCTTGAGCCTGGACGTGCGCCTGTTGGCGGTGACGTGGTGTGCTTCGACACGCAGTGCGGTGTGCTGGCGCTCGCTAAGGCGGGGCCGTTGCTTAGCCTGCTGGGTGAATGTCCGGTGACCCTTGCAGGGGCCGACAACGAACCGGATTCCTGGTTCTGGACGTTGTTTCAGTATTACCTGAGCCCCGAAGTGCGAGCGCTGTTGGGTTATGTGCGATTGCTACACACCGGGCGACCAAAAGGCTTTGGCTGTCGCCTCACCGTGACCCTGGGGGCATCGTGGGTTGAGGGTTATGTGTGGTTGAGCCCCGAAAGCTTTTTGGCGTTGTACGAGGCGGGGGCCTGGCGGGCCACGGCTGCGCCGCTGCCGTTGTCGTTTCAACTGGCAATTGCCGTGACCCTTGGGCGGTTGCGGTTACCGATTGTACAGGCCGGCAGTCTGCGAGCTGGCGATGTGCTGGTGGTTGAACAGACCTTTTTCCAGGCCCGGGGCAGCGGCTATGTGTCGGTCGGCAGAGAGCGCCTGCATGGCGGCATTGACGATGACACCGGGTGGTTACGTTTCACTCTTACTTCTATCGAGGACGTGTCTGTGGACGAAGATTTAGATGTACCTCATCACGCGGGGCATGAAGACGATGAACCCGTAATGGACGTATTCGGCCCCGAGCCGTTCGATGAATTGAGCATGACGCTGAGCGTACGCTGCGGAACACTGAACCTGACCCTGGGGGAGTTGCGTAACCTCGTGCCCGGCTCGGTACTGGGCATTACCGGCTTCGCCCCAGGCATGGCGGGTCTGTTTTATGGCGATCGGCCCATCGGCCAGGGGCAGTTGGTGGAAGTTGACGGGCGCCTTGGGTTGCAGTTGTCCCGAGTGGTGTTCGGTCGATGATACTTCAAGGGCTGGACCCGATCGTCCTGGCGATATTTCTGGGCGCGCTGTCGTTGATGCCCATGCTGTTGGTGGTCTGCACAGCCTTCTTGAAAATCGTGATTGTGCTGATGATTACCCGCAATGCCATCGGCGTACAGCAAGTACCTCCGAGCATGGCCATCAACGGAATCGCTCTGGCGGCCACCTTGTTCATCATGGCGCCGGTGGGGTACGAAATCGCCGAGAATATCAAGGCGTCGCCTCTGGACATGAGCAACGTGCAAACGTTTCTGCATACCGGCAATGAGGCCATCAACCCCTTGCGTGCATTCATGTTGCGTAATGTGGACCCGGATGTGCTGACCCATCTGCTGGACAATACCGCACGTCTGTGGCCTGCGAAAATGGCTCAGGAGGTACAGCGTGAGGATCTTATCCTGCTGATCCCGGCCTTTGTGCTTTCGCAATTGCAGGCGGGGTTCGAGATCGGTTTCCTGATCTACATTCCCTTCATTGTGATCGACCTTATTGTTTCCAACCTGTTGCTGGCGTTGGGTATGCAGATGGTCTCGCCGATGACCATTTCCCTGCCGCTCAAGCTGCTGCTGTTCGTGCTGGTGTCTGGCTGGTCGCGGTTGCTCGACAGTCTGTTCCTTTCCTATCTCTGAGTGGCGTATGGAACCTATCGTGCTGTTCAAGCAGGGCATGTTGCTGGTGGTTGTACTGTCTGCACCGCCGCTGATCGTGGCGGTGGTGGTGGGGGTGCTGACCTCTTTGGTACAAGCGCTGATGCAGATCCAGGACCAGACATTACCCTTTGGTATCAAACTGGTGGCGGTGGGTGTCACATTGATCCTCACGGGCCGATGGATTGGCGTGGAGTTGATCCAGCTGATCAACCTGACGTTTGAAATGATCGGCCGTTCGGCCCTGAACTAAGGCGTTGCCTGTGCTGCTTTATCTTGAGTATCTCCCCAGCCTGTTGATCGGCATGGCGCGTATCTACCCCTGTGGCATCCTGGTAGCGGCGTTTTGTTTTCAACATGTGCGCGGCCTGCCCCGGCACACCATCGTGATGGTCATGGCGTTGTTGCCCGCTCCAGGTATTCATGCTGCTTTGGCAGGGCAGGACTATTCAGCATTGATGCTCGGTGCGCTGATGCTCAAGGAGGTAGCGTTGGGGTTGCTGCTGGGGGTGTTGTTGGCGATGCCGTTCTGGATGTTCGAGTCGGTGGGAGCGCTGCTGGACAACCAGCGTGGAGCCTTGGCCGGTGGCCAACTTAACCCGTCACTGGGGCCGGACGCGACGCCGATCGGGCACATGTTCAAGCAACTGGCGATTTACTTGCTGATGGCCATGCTGGGGTTGGGCGCGCTCACCCAGGTGATCTGGGACAGTTACCTGATCTGGCCACCCACCGTGTGGTTTCCGCTTCCAGCAGCTAATGGCATGAGCGTATTTGTTGGGCTGCTCAGTGACACATTCATGCACATGATGCTTTATGCCGCGCCCTTTATTGCCGTGCTGTTGCTGTTGGAGTTCGGTATCGCGTTACTGGGGGTCTACAGCCAGCAATTGCAAGTGAGTACCTTGGCGCCGCCGGTCAAGTGCCTGGCGGGAATCGGTATTTTGTTGCTGTACTTCGCACTGTTACAGGATCTTATTGTCGGGCGTATGAGCCAGCTGGGTGACCTTAAGCACTACCTGGGGCTTTTGTTCAAGGTCTCGGCGCCGTGAGTGATTCGGGGGAAAAAAAGCACCCGGCGTCCGCCAAGAAGCTGCGTGACCAACGTAAGAAAGGTCAGGTTGCGCAGAGCCAGGATGTGAGCAAGCTGCTGGCGCTGACGGCTATCAGTGAGGTCGCTTTGTTCACTGCCGAAACCAGCTTGCAGCGCTTTCAGCAACTGCTGGTGTTGCCGATATCACGCTTGGGCCAGCCGTTTGCGCGGGTGCTGGAAGAAGTGCTGGTGGAGGGCCTGGTGATGTTTTTCTCGTTCTCTCTGTTGATGGCCGGGCTTGCGATTGCCGCGAAGCTGATTGCCAGTTGGATGCAGTTCGGCCTGCTGTTCGCGCCGGACACGCTGAAGATGGATTTCAATCGCCTCAACCCTATCAGCCAGATCAAGCAGATGTTCTCTGCCCAGTCGTTAATGAATCTGCTGATGAGCATCGCCAAAGCGTTCCTACTGGGCCTGATTGTGTACGTGGTGGTCTGGCCCGCGTTGGGGGCGTTGATTAACCTTGCCAACAGCGACCTGCAGAGCTATCTGCTGGCGCTGATCGCGTTGTTCCGTCACCTGCTGCATGCCTGCCTGGGGCTGTTGCTGGTGTTGGCGCTGATCGATCTGACTTTGCAAAAGCACTTCTTCGCCAAGCGTATGCGCATGACACAGGTTGAGGTCGTCAAAGAGTACAAGGACATGGAGGGCGACCCCCATGTGAAAGGCCAGCGCCGCCAGTTGGCGCAGGAATTGGCGCAAGAGGAGCCGAAGGTCAAGCTGCCCAAGCTGGAAGAAGCCGACATGTTGGTGGTCAACCCGACGCACTTTGCAGTCGCGCTGTACTACCGCCCAGGCGAGACGCCTTTGCCCCTGCTGATCAGCAAGGGCACGGACGACGAAGCGCGAAAACTGATCGCGCGCGCAAAGGTCGCCGAGGTCCCGGTGATTCAATGTGTGTGGCTGGCCCGCACGATCTATACCAAGCAGCTGGGTGCAAGCATTCCTCGCGAGACCTTGCAGGCCGTAGCGTTGATCTACCGCACCTTGCGCGAGCTGGATGACGAAGCCAAGCGCGAAACGCTGGAATTGCCTGAGCTTGATCAGCGCTGATCAGCGACTGGAGCCTGGGTCCAGAGCGCTGAGATTGGCCAGCGAGAGCATCCTGCTGAGGATCCTGCCCGGATTGCAGTGGGAGGTGGGCAATGCGTGCCAGATCACCAAGGCGCCCTGGGTATCGAGATAGATAAAACAGCCATCAAACACCTGTGCCTGCTCAAAGCGGCGCTGCAATACGCGTTGTAGTTGCCCGGCTTGCAACGCTTCGCGAATGATGTGCAAGGCCAGTCCAGGGTGATTACCCGCGTTGAGCGCGCGCACCTCGATGCCCCGAGTGAGAACCTGGTGAGTGGCAGCGCCGCTCACCAGGTTCTCCAGAAATACCTGGCGTGGTTCGTCGGGTATTTCCTTGATGCTCATCGTTCCAGCGATATCGTCTGGTAATCCGCTCGCTCCCCTGAAGGGCCGGGCTCGACGCGCATGTGAGATGGCCACCAGATCACCATCTTTTGTGCGGTCGATTGGGGACGTGAGCAGGAGTCGCCTTTGCACGTGGGGGTGCAAGCGCTGACAAGCAGCGCCGCACCGATCAGAGTGACGCACAACAATTGATGTTTCATGGGCGGACCTTTTGAGATGGCGTAATCAAGGTGGGGCGCGGTACGCTGAGGTGTTCATCCTTCACCACCGGACGCATGGCAATAAATACCTCGGCTTCCTCTCCCGGTTTCAACCAGGCGTGTGGCCACACGGTGACGGCAAGCGTTTGCGAGTTGCTGCATTCTTTTTCATCGATGCGCACATTGCGGTTGAACTGGTTGCGTAGTACTACGACTGCAACGTTGTACTCAGGGCCTGCATACCATTGGCTGCGCTCGGTACTCAGTGCGAGCAGGTCGCGGGTGCTGCACAGCGTGTTCAACCCCACGGGCATTGGCGCCAACTTGAAGGCCTTGGGCACTTGCCCAGTCACCAGGTGCGCCAGGGTACTGATCACGTCGCTACGCTTGATCACCGGCTGGTGAGGGGCGTTACGCCTGGCCAGCGGTGCCAGCGCCGCCTGCAATTGGGCCTGATCTGCCTGGGGTAAATAGCGAGACGGATCGGCCTGGTCGCCGATGACGCGCGGCGTGATGATAAACAGGCGTTCACGCCGATTGTTCTGCCTTTCGCTGGAAGAGAACAGCGCCTTGCCCAGCAACGGGATATCACCCAGCAGTGGCACCTTGCTTTGCCTGTCGGTGCTTTCCGTGACGTGGAAGCCGCCTACAACCATAGAGCGCTTTTCCGCCATGACGGCCTGGGTGCTGACGTTACCGCGGCGAACATCCAGGTCCCTGAGGTTACGGTTGGGGTTGGATTCGTCGAACGTGCCGTCCTCGATATCCACGACCAAGTGAATCTGATGGCTGCCGCGGCTGGTGATGACGCGGGGTATGACCTGAACGCTGGTCCCCACGGTGACCGGCAAGATGGTTGCGTTCTGCCGACCAGGTGTCAGGTATTGAGTGCGGTTGAAGTCGATCACCGCCGGCTGGTTTTCCAGGGTGAGCACGGACGGGTTGGAAACCATAGTCGCCAGCCCCTTGGCTTCCAGGGCGCGTATGTCGGCATAGAAACGTTCGCGATTCTCAAGCGACAACTGTTGGGATGACGAACCTGCACGGAACCGGCTGTTCTGAAACCCCCAGTTCACGCCGAACTCATCCAACTGCGTACGCTCGATATCCAGAATGATCGTGTCGATCTCCACCAGTTTGCGCGCCACATCGAGTTGAGCGATCAACTCGCGGTACATGGCCTGGCGCTCTGGCAGGTCATAGATCAGGACTGCGTTATTGCGAATGTCGGCTTCGACGCGAATCCGGCTGCTGGGTATCGGTGCACGCGGGGGGAGTGTGGCGCCAATATCCAATGGCATGGTGTTGCTGTTTGTACCGAGTATCTGCCCCAGCATGGGATTGCTCAAGCGGGGAACATTCGGCGCAATAGGCGAGGGCTGTGAGGAAGGGCGCTGGCTCAGCACCGAGGAGATCGGATTTGAACGGGGCTCCAGCAGCCCTTGCACAATGCTGGAAACACCGGCAATGGTCAGCTTCTGGCCGCGGTAATCCACTTGACGATCAGCGGCATTGGCGAACTTCAGCGGGAAGCTCAGCACCGTCTGTTTTTCATCCACGGTGCGGCGTTGGCTGCTGAACTGCTTGATTTGTTCGATATAGCGCCGAGGTCCGGAGACCAGTACGACGCCATCCTCGGGCAACTCACCCCAGCCGAAGCGACTATCGAGCAGGCCAATATCAGTGAGCGCCTGCTTGAGGTCGGCAATGGTCTCAGAGGAAACCTCCAGGCGCGCGGACTCCTGCTGGTCCAGGGTGCTGATGTAGAGTGTGTTGTTGTACAGATACCATTGGAAGCGATGTTCTACTCCCAGCCGGTCGAGCAAGGATTGTGGGGTATTGGCGCGTATCTTGCCGTTGACGGTGCCCTCCAGCAGGCCCTCGATTTGCAGTTGCGTACCGAAGGTTTGGGCGAAGTCGTCGAGCACGTCCCGAACTGGCTTATGCTCGGCTTCATAAGCGTAGGCGGTGTTCTTCCATTCGGCGGGGATCGCCGCCACCGCGCTTTGAGTTGAAACCAGCAGCCAGGAAAACAGGAACACATTCCGCCAATGGGCTCTTTTGAATGAAGCATCAGGCGAGTCAAGGCACAAGCGGCCGCCCTTATGGGTCTTGTTAGGCATAGACAGTTCTCTGATTAGTACGCGCGTGAACGTAGCGGGGTGGGTTTGAGGTTTTGGGCTGGACGAGCAAGACGCGCAACGATGGCGCGCCATGTGTCACGTTGGTTCAGCAGGGTCTCGAGGCAATTCAGTACGTGGGCTTCACCACGGTCGGTGCGCAGACTTTGAATCAGCCATAGCGCACCTGTGTCAGCTTTTTGAGCCAATGCACCCTGAAAATGGTTCAAGCTGGCAGCACCCAGGCGCAGCCAGCCTTGCAAGGCTGAGTTATCTGTCACCGCTGAGGTCAGTTGAACACCCAATAAAACGGCGTCGCCCTGACGTCGCAAGGTGACTTCGTCGTCACCTTCAAATATGGCGATTTTTTCCTCCCTGCCGCTCAACCAGTCACCCACGAGCGCTTTCATTTACTGAAAACTTTCAATGGTTGTTTTGAGCATCTGATTGACTGTTTTACCGTGCTCACTATAAAGCGCAAAGGTGACCTCTCTGCGCGTTACTAAATTGTGAAACCGCTCGCTGTCTTCGGCCGCCAGGCTTTCTTCAAAACCGGACTTGAACTCTTTGTATGTAGAAGTTTTATTTCTGGCAATCGAATGAGTCAGCTCTTTGAAAAAATCCATGATTTCCCTCTGATAGCTATGTTGATGGGTGAATTTAAACAGTTAGTTCTGAGTGGAGAATATAAATAAAGTCTCTGTGCTCGTAGGATTAGATCTCGATCGAGTACTCTTTGCCCTGGTTGAAAAAAGTGTCGAGCATGGCATTCCAGCTGATACGGAAGTCCCCCTCATCTGTTTTCAATACGAGTGTTTGAGGATGAACCGTGTCGTCGGCGTTTAACTTCCAGAATCTGCTCTTGTGACGGGCAAGGCCCTGTCTTATCTCCTCAAGATCATGGGGATGACAGAGCAACGTCGCACTGACTTCCTGAACTTGGCTATCCAGCAATTGTTTCAACAGCGCTGCGAGCCGTTGCGGGGCAGTTGTCTCGTCGAGCAGACAGCGAATGGCTTGGTTGGTGATGGCGGTCGCGTAGTGTTCAAGGTTGTCGCACATCGATTGACGGTCGCGTTCCCATTGTTTGAGTTGAGCATCGGCGCGTTGCCAGATTTCCAGTGAGGCTTGTTCAAGCATGGCCTCGCATTTTTTTTCGGTCATACGTATCAATTCGTCGGCCTGGGCATTGGCGTGGCTCAAGAGATGGTTGGCCTGCTCCCAATTGGCTAGCTCTTCGCGCGGGATAAGGTTGGCTCGCGTACCGGACGCGTCCTTGCGTAACTCAATAGTATGTCGGCATAACATCGCTGCTTTCCTCATCCTTGCGAGACAGGGGCATGTTGTCGCTCGCCATGCTTGCGACGCGCCAGACGACGGCCTGCCAGAGGGTGTTCAATCGGCTGCTCGCACTTTCGAGTGGGGCGTCTGCTGTTTCAGCCTCGCTCACACGTGTACGGGGGAAACGCAATCGAAGGCGCTGCCAGGTAGCGGGCTCAACCCAGCTATGAAGTAGTCGCAGCGGATCGGAATGTGGGGGCAGCATGGAAGGGTGCAGCGCCATGGAGAGGCGCATGCACCACTCATGATGATCTTCACTCAAGGGTGATGCTGCCTGGGGATTGAACGTGTGGTTGGCCAATGCCAGCGCCAGGTTGAGTTGGTCCGTGGAGGCCAGGGCCAACCGAAGCACAGTGGCATGAGGTGCAGCCGGCAAGCAGGCGACAAAACCCGTAAGGTCTTCTGGCGCTGACCGACCGCTATAAAAAAGCCTTTCAATCGCACGATACTTGTCGCCTCTCCAGTCTTCGTGGGCCTGTTTCCAGGGAAAAGCCCACCATTGAGCCCAGGCCAGTTGCTCACGCATCAGATGATCGGGTCTAGGTGCCATGCGTTGGCCCCGTTGAGTTTCCTGTAAGCGCGGGCTCCAGATGAGGACGCTTGCGCCGCGCTTGCAGGAAGATCATGGCTGCCACGGCCGAAGCCAGACCGAGCAGCAAGATCATGATGCTGGATCGCCAGAATCCGAGATCGTCGCCGGGCACCAGGAAGGGGCCGAAATACACCAGGCGTTGTTGTTCCTGATAAGTGGAGGCCGGTACAAACACCACGGTGAGTTTTTGCGGGTTATCCACTGCGGTGGTCATCCCCGGGATACTGCTCGCCACCATTCTGCGGACCCGGGCGCGAATGTTGTCGGGGTCCAGGCGTGGATCATGCTTGATGAATACGGAAGCGGATGCGGGTTGGACCGGCTCTCCTGGCGCTATGCGTTCAGGCAATACCACATGCACACGTGCGACGATCACACCGTCGATCTTGGATAACGTGGTTTCAAGCTCTTGAGATAAGGCATAGATGTAGCGGGCACGCTCTTCCAGAGGGGTGGAAATTACCCCTTCCTTGCGAAAGGTATCCCCCATAGTGGTCCGGGCGAGCCGGGGAAGGCCGGCGGCTTCCAAGGTACGTACGGCGCGCCCGATGTCGCTTGTATTAACCGTTACGACGACCCCGTCTTTGGCCGGTACCTTTTGCGCACGAATATGTTTATCAGCCAATTCGGCTACAACCTCATTGGCTTCTTGTTCGGACAGTTGGCGATGCAGTTCTACCCGGTCACCACATCCGCTCAATATAAAAGTCATACTCAAAACTAAAGCGACAAGCAGAGAGTTATTCATGCTCAAGACTGCATGTTGCTGATCTTGTCAATGCACTGCGTTGTCTTGGCAAGACATTTCACCATCAGTTGTGTTGTAAGTTGCGCGTTATGTAACTCGCGTGGGTAATTTCCTATGGCCTCAACATCAATCCCCTTTTTGGTTGAGCGGATTATTTTTGCGAAGCCATCTCTTGAGTTGCTCAGGTGCTTTGATGCTTCTGTCAAAAGGAGTGAGCCTTCAGGCTTGGCAGAGATTGTGCTTGTGGGATGGGAACCTTCGAACAGTGACGTGAAAAAACTGACGTCCGTACCGCCTGCCGATTGTTCCTGTGGCTTACGGTCGTGTTCGGTATTGCTGCTTTTCTGTGAAAAGCGGTCGTTTATTATTTGCATGGAGTGTCTACTCATTCAGGGTGGACAGTGGCTCTAGAGCACTAAAATGGTCTGTCGGGCCGGTTGGATGATTACCTTTCGGGCTGCAAAGCCTGAAAGGTAATCGATCACCTCGCGATTATTGGCCTGAGCCCGACCGGATCAGTGCTTGAATATTTTTTACTTCAGCACTCTTCCAGCCATTTTTTATTGCATCAGCCTTCATTTTCTCGAAGATAGCTTCGGCTGAGCCCTCGTTCGCGCCTCCAACTCCATCCATACTCCCTGAATATGTCTGCGGTATAGAGCCTGTACCACTTCCTGCGCCAACATTCATATAGAAATCCTACTATGAGTTTTTTGGGTCTTTATTTTTCCATCGGTCAAATCACGGCAGCATCTACGTGTTACAGAGATTTGCTTCTGGCAACAACTGTGTGGCCCGTATTAGTAATGCGTTCCAGATGTTTCCAGGTCGCGATGTAACTAATTGTTTTCTTGAGTGGTTGTTTGATCAGGTCTTTGGCGATACAGGGTTTTTATGGCCTACTTGTTAGCTGTGAGAGGAATGATTGAGCTTATGCCAGTGATATCTTCAAGTGTTTCATCCTGTAATACAGCGTGCGCTTAGCGACCCCCAGTTCAATTGCTACGGTATCTACACAGTGGTGGTGGCGGTACATGGATTCTTCAATCAATGCTTTTTCAATTTGTTGGAGGCGTGTCTTCAGGTCCGTCTGAAGTGGTTGCTGTCTGCATGCGGGAGTTGAGAGCGGCGGGAGGCCCAAGACGAACCGTTTCGCCGTCGAACGTAGTTCGCGCACATTACCCAGCCAGGAGTGACAGAGCAGTTGATGCAGCAGGCTGTCAGGAGGCGATGGGGCACTGCATTTGAACTGCTCCGCTTCTTCCTGAACCATTTCCAGAAACAACGGGATGATGCGTTCGCGCCGATCTCGCAGGGCGGGGAGCTCGATGTTGACCACATTCAAACGAAAGTAGAGGTCACGCCTGAAGGCGCCTTGTTCGACCATGATTTGCAGCGACTGCTGGGCTGATGCGATGACGCGCATGTCCACGGAGATCAGCCGAGTCGAGCCCAGGCGTTCCACCCCACGGCACTCCAGCACGCGCAGGAGCTTGGCTTGCAGGTTCAGGGGCATGCTGTCGATCTCATCCAGGTATAGGGTACCCAGGTGGGCTGCTTCGACGAATCCAGCCCTTGATTGTATTGCCCCGGTATAAGCCCCGCTGTTGACACCGAACAACTGGCTTTCCGCGAGGCTTTCTGGGATTGCCGCACAGTTCACGGCAACAAAATTACCGCGTCGCCCCGATAAACGATGAATCCGCTGTGCAAGAGTGTCTTTTCCGGTGCCGGTTTCTCCCAGCAACAGAATGTCAACGTTGAGCGCGGCAGTGTTGTTAAGCGTGGTTTCAATTTCCGGACCTTCGATGAGTGAAACGTCTGTTTTATTATCCTTCTGGACGTAGGTCGACATGAATTGATACTCCCTGTTCGCTATTACTTCACTGTTGCAAATACGGTGTGCAAGCGCCATTTCAGTAGAGCGTAGATTATAAAAGTTGTCACTCGGTGTAGAGAGGTTTAAGCGGAGGAGTGATGTAGGAAAATGATGGTAAGTTAAGGCTTGTTGGTCGCAGGAATAAGTGCGGGGTTAATCGGTCGATTGGTAAGTAGGAATATTCTGAGAGTCTGTTTTTTTTGGGGATACAAGTCTTTTTTCATAAGCGCTCGCCCACAAAAAAGCCGATGCAATGCATCGGCTTTTTCTGGTCCCGCAGTCAATACCGCGGGTTGTACTTACACGTTAAAACGGAAGTGCATTACATCGCCATCCTTGACGACGTATTCCTTGCCTTCCAGGCGCCATTTACCGGCTTCCTTGGTGCCGGCTTCACCCTTGTACTGAATGAAGTCGTTGTAGGCGATCACTTCGGCGCGGATGAAGCCCTTTTCGAAGTCGGTGTGGATCACGCCGGCAGCTTGTGGCGCGGTAGCGCCAACCTTGACGGTCCAGGCGCGAACTTCTTCGACACCGGCGGTGAAGTAGGTCTGCAGGTTGAGCATCTCGTAGCCGGCGCGGATCACACGGTTCAGGCCAGGCTCTTCAAGGCCCAGGGCCTCAAGAAACATATCTTTTTCTTCGCCGTCATCGAGCTCGGCGATTTCAGCTTCGATCTTGTTGCATACCGGAACAACAATGGCGCCTTCTTCCTCGGCAATGGCCTTGACCACGTCGAGCAGCGGGTTGTTCTCGAAGCCGTCTTCGGCGACGTTGGCGATGTACATCACAGGCTTGGTGGTCAGCAGGTGGAAGCCCTTGATCACAGCCTTCTCATCGGTGCCCATGCTCTTCATCAGGCTGCGTGCCGGCTTGCCTTCGGTGAAGTGAGCGATCAACTGCTCCAGCAGGCCTTTCTGGACCACTGCGTCCTTGTCTCCGCCTTTGGCGTTACGCGCGACTTTCTGCAGTTGCTTTTCGCAGCTGTCGAGGTCGGCGAAGATCAGTTCCAGGTCAATGATTTCGATGTCGCGCTTGGGGTCGACGCTGTTGGAGACGTGGATCACGTTCTCGTCTTCAAAGCAGCGGACCACATGGGCAATGGCATCGGTTTCACGGATGTTGGCCAGGAACTTGTTGCCCAGGCCTTCGCCTTTGGATGCGCCAGCGACCAGGCCCGCGATGTCGACGAATTCCATGGTGGTCGGCAGGATGCGCTTGGGGTTGACGATCGCTGCCAGTGCCTCCAGGCGTGGGTCCGGCATCGGCACGATGCCGCTGTTGGGTTCGATGGTGCAGAAGGGGAAGTTCTCCGCCGCAATACCGGACTTGGTCAGGGCGTTGAACAGGGTGGATTTGCCGACGTTGGGCAGGCCGACGATGCCGCAATTGAATCCCATGGTGTTTCCCCTCGGGTAAAAGTCAGGCCTTCTGGCTGTGCAGGTTTTTCATCGCGCGGTTCCATTCACCGGCGAAGATATCCGGCAGCACGCCGAGGGCAAAATCGATGCTGGCATCGAGTTTTTCCTGTTCGGCGCGTGGCGCACGACCCAGGACGAAATTTGAAACCATACTGGCAACGCCTGGGTGGCCAATGCCGAGCCGCAGACGGTAAAAGGTATTCTGATTGCCCAGCTGCGCGATGATGTCGCGCAGGCCATTGTGCCCGCCGTGTCCGCCGCCTTGCTTGAGCTTGGCAACGCCGGGTGGCAGGTCCAGTTCGTCATGGGCCACCAGGATTTCTTCGGGTTTGATCCGGAAGAAGCCCGCAAGCGCCGCGACAGCCTGGCCGCTGCGGTTCATGTAGGTGGTGGGAATCAGTAGACGAATATCCTGACCCTGGTGCGAAAAGCGCCCGGTCAGGCCGAAATATTTGCGATCGGCCACAAGGTTGATGCCTTGGGCGTGGGCGATGCGCTCAACAAAAAGGGCCCCCGCGTTATGCCGGGTCTGTTCGTATTCGGCGCCTGGATTTCCCAGGCCAACGATCAGTTTAATGGCAGTCACGACAGGGGCCCTTCCTTTGGAGTTGTGGATAACATCGCTACACCAGCGTGCGGCGAAAGTGGACGACAGGAGCTCACTTATCCAGAGATAAACTTCGCGTTGTTGCCCGCTTTCTCGCTACGTTTCGGTCCGCGATGTTCCCTCAAGCTCCTTCGTTGCAGAGTGTATTACTCGGCAGCGGTTTCGCCGGCTTCATCTTCTGCTACAACACGTGGCGCGTGGACGTTGGCAACAGCCTTGTCGTCGTTGTGAGCCAGTGCAACGAACTCAACGCCTTTAGGGGCCTTGAGGTCGGACAGGTGGATGATGGTGCCGATTTCAGCAGCCGACAGGTCGACTTCGATGAACTCAGGCAGGTCTTTCGGCAGGCAGCTTACTTCCAGCTCGGTAGTGGTGTGAGAAACAACGCCACCTTTCTTGACTGGAGCTTCTTCGCCAACAAAGTGCACAGGCACGATAGCGGTCAGTTTCTGACCAGCTACGACGCGTACGAAGTCAGCGTGCAGTACGTGGCCCTTGGAAGGGTGGCGCTGCAGGGCCTTGATGATAACGTTCTGCTTTTTGCCGCCAACGTTCAGTTCGATAACGTGGCTGTAGGCAGCGTCGTTTTCGAGCAGTTTGGCAACTTCTTTGGCCAGCATGCTGATGGATTCAGGGGCTTTGTCGCCACCGTAAACTACAGCTGGAACCAGGCTTGCGAGACGACGCAGGCGGCGGCTCGCACCTTTCCCCAGGTCGGAACGCACTTCAGCATTCAGAGTAAAATCGTTCATGTTGTATCTCCAAAATAACCACATTCGCCCCAGCGTTTGCGACCAGCGCTAAAGGCGATATGGGCAAAAAAGCCCCGCCCCAACAGTATGTTGGGGCGGGGCGCTTTTCGTCAGTGAGGTGCTCCGAAGGTTTGACCCTTAACGGAACATCGCGCTGATCGATTCTTCATTGCTGATGCGGCGAACCGCTTCGGCAACTACCGGTGCGATATCCAGTTGACGGATACGCGAACAGGCTTGAGCAGCAGCGGACAACGGGATGGTGTTAGTCACCACCAGTTCGTCCAGCATGGAGTTCTCGATGTTCTCGATCGCTCGGCCCGACAGCACAGGGTGTGTGCAGTAGGCGAAGACTTTTGCAGCACCGTGCTCTTTCAGGGCTTTCGCCGCGTGGCACAGGGTGCCGGCGGTGTCGACCATGTCATCAACCAGAATACAGGTACGCCCTTCGACATCACCGATGATATGCATCACTTCAGAGTGATTGGCTTTTTCACGGCGTTTATCGATGATCCCGAGGTCCACGCCCAGGGATTTGGCAACGGCCCGTGCACGCACGACGCCACCAATGTCCGGGGACACGATCATCAGGTTTTCAAAGCGCTGGTCTTCGATGTCATCCACCAGAACGGGGGAGCCGTAGATGTTATCTACCGGAATATCGAAGAAACCCTGGATTTGGTCAGCGTGCAGGTCAACCGTGAGAACACGGTCGATGCCTACCACGGTCAGCATGTCAGCAACGACTTTCGCGCTGATAGCCACACGTGCGGAACGCGGACGGCGATCCTGACGGGCATAACCAAAGTAAGGGATTACAGCTGTGATTCGAGTCGCTGAGGAGCGGCGGAAGGCATCAGCCATCACGACGAGTTCCATCAGGTTATCGTTGGTCGGAGCGCAGGTCGGCTGAATAATGAAGACGTCTTTACCGCGGACATTTTCATTGATCTCGGCTGTAATTTCGCCGTCGGAAAACTTACCGACAGAGATGTCACCGAGAGGGATATGCAGCTGACGTACGACACGTCGAGCCAGATCGGGGTTGGCATTCCCCGTAAAGACCATCATCTTGGACACGCGCAGTACCTAGAGGCTGAGGGTAACCTGGATGAGTATTAGAAAATGGCAGGGGCGGCTGGATTCGAACCAACGCATGGCAGGATCAAAACCTGCTGCCTTACCGCTTGGCGACGCCCCTGTATCTGTTGCAACGAGTGCCTAACACTCGATTCCTTTTAGAGCAGACTTTGCAGCTTGCGATGCAACATCGAAACGTTGCTTCCCTTTGCTACAAACCCTGTAAGGGTCTCTGTAAGAAGGGCCGAGACTTTATCAGCTTCAGCTTTGCTTGGGAAGCCCCCAAACACACAACTTCCAGTTCCGGTTAATTTTGCTTCGGTAAATTTACCTAACAAATTCAAAGCGTTACGTACCTCTGGATAACGCCTTGCTACAACCGGTAAGCAGTCATTTCGACTGTTTCCCTTGGGAACGGGGCGCACTTTAATGGGAGAAGAGTTACGTGTCAACAACGGATCTGAAAAAATTTCTGCTGTACTTACAGATACTTGCGGCACAAGCACGACATACCAGGGTTCTTCGGGCTCTACAGGGGTAAGTTTCTCCCCTACGCCCTCGGCAAACGCGGCGTGGCCACGCACGAAAACCGGGACGTCCGCGCCCAGCGTCAGGCCCAGCACAGCCAGGCGATCGTGGTCCCAGCCCAGTTGCCACAAGTGGTTCAGCCCCAGCAACGTCGTTGCAGCATTCGAGCTCCCGCCCCCGATACCTCCGCCCATGGGCAGGATTTTGTCGATCCAGATATCTATCCCGAGCGGGCAGCCGGATTGTTGCTGAAGTTTTTTCGCCGCCTTCACGATCAGATTGCTGTCGTGGGGCACGCCTTCGAATTCGGTGTGCAGCTGGATCACGCCATCGTCGCGTACGGCGAAGGTCAGCTCATCGCCATAGTCGAGGAACTGAAAGAGGGTCTGCAGCTCGTGATAGCCATCTTCACGGCGACCAAGAATATGCAGCATCAGATTGAGTTTCGCAGGCGAGGGCAGGGTCAGGCGTTCTGTCACGTTATTGCCCCAACTTGCGCGGTTGCCAGTCCTTGATCACCAACGTGACATCAAGGTCGGTGCCGTGCAGCTTGATGCGCTCGGGCAGCCAATAGCCGTTCTGTTGCACGTAGCTCAGGTACTCCACCTGCCAACCGTCCTGCTCCAGGGAGGCAAGGCGACTGTCGCCATTGAGGCTCAGGCGACTTTTGCTCTCGGGCGCCGGAAGACCGCGCACCCACCAGACCAAATGCGAGACAGGCAGCTTCCAGCCGATCTGCTGCTCCAGCAGTTCCTCCGGGGAGGTCGCTTCATAGCGGCCCTGGTTGGCCACTTCCAGGCTCACCTGCCCCGGCCGGCCCGTCAGGCGAGCCGCCCCCCGGCCCAGCGGGCCCGAGAGGCGAATGTCGTAATAATCCTGGCGTTGCAGCCAGAACAGGGTGCCGCTGCCGGAATCTTTCGGCGCGCGAACCCCGACCTTGCCCTCGATCTGCCAGCCGTCGATGCTGCTGAGCTGATCCTTGTGTTGTTGCCATTGCGCCGGGTTGCCCTGGCCTTCAACGGATTCACGGGTGCCTACGCCCGCGCAACCGGCGAGCAGGGCGATAAAACTGAAAACGATAATGTGGCGCAAGAACATAAGCTTAAAGGGTCTCGGATCCGGTCAGGCGCTTGATGGTGCCGCGCAGGATTGGGCTTTCGGGTTGTTCCTTGAGGAATTTTTCCCAGATTTGTCGTGCTTCGCGTTGCTTGCCCTTGGCCCAAAGCACTTCGCCCAGGTGCGCGGCAACTTCTTGATCGGGAAAGCGCTCCAGTGCCTGGCGCAGCAAGCGCTCGGCCTCGTCGAGGTTGCCCAGGCGGTAATTCACCCAGCCCAGGCTGTCGAGTACGGCCGGGTCTTCAGGGTTGAGCGCATGGGCCTGCTCGATCAGTACCTTGGCTTCGGCGTAACGCGTGGTGCGGTCGGACAAGGTATAACCCAGGGCGTTGAGTGCCATGGCGTTATCCGGGTCGCGCTTGATGATCAGGCGCAGGTCCTTTTCCAGCTGGGCCAGGTCATCGCGTTTTTCTGCCTGCATGGCGCGGGTGTACAGCAGGTTCAAATCGTCGGGATATTGCAACAAAGCTTGTTGCAGCAGCTTCCAGGCGCGTTCGCCCTGCTTGTTGGCCGATAAGGTCTCGGCCTGGATCAAGTACAGCTGGATGGCGTAGTCCGGCTCGGCATCGCGGGCCGCCGCCAGGCGTTTTTCCGCTTCGTCGGTACGGCCATTGCTCATCAGGATGTCGGCCTGGCGCAACTGGGCGGGCAGGTAGTCATTGCCGGGGCCGACCTGGGCGTACTCGAGCAGGGCGGCCTGCGGGTCGTTGCGTTCTTCAGCGATGCGGCCCAGGTTCAGGTGCGCCGAGTCGACATGGCTGTCACGTTCAATCAACTGTTCCAGGTAGCCCTTGGCCTCATCCCAGGCTTTGGCTTCCAGGCACACCAGGGCCAGCGAATAGCGCAGTTCGTCGTCGTCGGGGTATTGCTGGACCAGGTTGGCGAACTGCACTTTGGCGTCTTCCATGCGGTCCTGCTCAACCAGCATTCGCGCATAAGTCAGGCGCAGGCGCTTGTCGTCCGGGTATTTCTTGATGCTTTTTTCCAGCAGAGGAATCGCTTCCTTGCCGCGGTTGAGGTTCTGCAGCAGGCGTGCTCGCAGCAGGATCGGCGCGATCTCGCCGTCTTCCGGCGGGTTCTGCTCAAGCAATTTGAGTGCGGCGTCGGCTTCGTCATCCTGTTGCAACAGCAAGGCTTTGCCGAAAATCAACTGGCTGTTCTTCGGATGCTTTTGCAGCAGGCGGTCGAAGCTCTTCATCAGGCCATTGCGGGTGTCCTGATCGGTGTCGGCGGCCGACAGTGCCAGGAAGTCGAAATGCGTGTCGCCCTTGCCCTGCAGGACTTTCTCCATATAGACCATAGAGTCGTCATAGCGGCCCGCGCGCGCCAGTTGCACGGCGGCGGCGCGCTGGGCTTCCAGATCATCGGGGGCATTTTTTGCCCAGATCAGCGACGTATCCAGCGCAGCCTGGTCGGCGCCCAGGTATTCGGCGATGCGAAACGCCCGCTCGGAAATGCCCGGATCCTGGGTGTTGATGGCCTGGGTCACGTAATTATCCAGCGCAATATCGAAACGATTACGCTGGCCGGCCAGTTCCGCGGTCAGCAGGCTGTAGATCGTTTCTTCACTGAACGAGGAATAAACCTTGGGCTTTTCAGGGGCGGGGGAGGTGTCTTCTACCGGCGGCGTAGCCTCCGGCGACACGGGTGCCATGGCCTGGCAGCCGCTGAGAAAGACAAAAGCAAGGAGCAACGCGGAAGATCTATTCATATAGGAAGAGGACGACTAACCTGCGGTCGGATCATCATGACACAAGCCTTCGGCCAAACATAACCGAGTCTCAGTGGAGGCCTTTATAGGCATAACGCATTAGGACAATAGACGACGGTGGTTGTTCTGGATCTTTCGAAGTAGGACAATTGTCGGCTTCCCGACATCATCAGCGATATTGAATGGCCTTCCTCGCACTCGGTATTAACCACAAGACTGCCTCCGTAGACGTGCGCGAGCGCGTGGCGTTTACGCCAGAGCAGTTGGTTGAGGCCTTGCAGCAGCTCTGCCGGCTCACCGACAGCCGCGAAGCTGCGATCCTTTCGACCTGCAATCGCAGCGAGCTCTATATAGAGCAGGAACATCTTTCAGCGGATGTGGTACTGCGCTGGCTGGCCGATTATCACCATTTGAGCCTCGATGACCTGCGCGCCAGTGCCTATGTGCATGAAGAGGATGCGGCAGTTCGTCACATGATGCGTGTGGCGGCCGGTCTCGACTCGCTGGTGTTGGGCGAACCGCAAATTCTTGGCCAGATGAAGTCTGCCTATGCCGTAGCGCGTGAGGCCGGCACGGTCGGTCCGCTGCTGGGTCGCCTGTTCCAGGCCACCTTCAATTCGGCCAAGCAGGTGCGTACCGACACGGCTATCGGCGAAAACCCGGTGTCGGTGGCCTTTGCCGCTGTCAGCCTGGCCAAGCAGATTTTCAGCGACTTGCAGCGCAGCCAGGCGCTGCTGATAGGTGCCGGTGAAACCATTACCCTGGTAGCCCGCCACCTGCACGATTTAGGCGTGAAGCGCATCGTTGTCGCCAACCGCACGCTCGAACGGGCGAGTATCCTCGCCGAACAGTTCGGGGCCCATGCCGTGCTGTTGTCAGACATTCCGGCTGAACTGGTACGCAGTGATATCGTTATCAGCTCCACCGCCAGTCAGTTGCCGATCCTCGGCAAAGGTGCGGTCGAGAGCGCGTTGAAACTGCGCAAGCACAAGCCGATCTTCATGGTGGATATCGCCGTTCCCCGGGATATCGAACCCGAAGTCGGCGAGTTGGACGACGTTTACCTCTATAGCGTCGACGATCTGCATGAAGTGGTCGCCGAGAACCTTAAGAGCCGCCAGGGTGCCGCCCAGGCCGCTGAGGAGATGGTCAGCACCGGTGCTGAAGATTTCATGGTGCGCCTGCGTGAATTGGCGGCGGTGGATGTGCTCAAGGCGTATCGTCAGCAGGGCGAACGCCTGCGTGATGAAGAGTTGCTCAAGGCCCAGCGCCTGCTCGCCAACGGCAGCAGCGCCGAAGAGGTGCTGATGCAATTGGCCCGTGGCCTGACCAACAAACTGCTCCATGCACCCAGCGTTCAGTTGAAAAAGCTTACCGCCGAAGGCCGCCTCGATGCGCTGGCCATGGCTCAGGAACTCTTTGCCCTCGGTGAGGGCGCGTCAGACAGCTCTTCGGATAAAAAACCGCAATGAAAGCGTCACTGCTCAATAAACTGGACGTGCTCCAGGACCGTTTCGAAGAACTGACCGCCTTGCTCGGCGACGGCGAGGTCATTTCTGATCAGGCCAAGTTTCGCGCTTATTCCAAGGAGTACGCCGAAGTTGAGCCGATTGTAGCCACCTACAAACATCTCACCAAAGTGCAGGCTGACCTCGAAGGCGCTCAGGCGCTGCTCAAGGACAATGACCCGGACATGCGTGAAATGGCCGTGGAAGAAGTCCGCGAGGCCAAGGAAAAACTTGCCGAACTGGAAGGCGACCTGCAACGCATGTTGCTGCCCAAGGACCCTAATGACGGCCGTAACGTGTTCTTGGAGATCCGCGCCGGTACCGGTGGCGACGAGGCGGCGATTTTCTCCGGCGACCTGTTCCGCATGTATTCGCGCTACGCCGAACGACGCGGCTGGCGGGTCGAGATCCTGTCCGAGAACGAAGGTGAACACGGTGGCTATAAAGAAGTCATTGCTCGGGTAGAAGGTGACAACGTCTACGGCAAGCTGAAGTTCGAATCCGGCGCCCACCGTGTGCAGCGTGTCCCTGCGACTGAGTCCCAGGGCCGTATCCATACCTCGGCGTGCACCGTGGCGGTGTTGCCTGAGCCGGACGAGCAGGAAGCCATCGAGATCAACCCCGCGGACTTGCGTGTTGACACCTACCGCTCGTCGGGCGCCGGTGGCCAGCACGTCAACAAGACCGACTCGGCGATTCGGATTACCCACTTGCCGTCGGGCATCGTGGTGGAATGCCAGGAAGAACGTTCCCAGCACAAGAACCGGGCGCGGGCCATGTCCTGGCTGTCGGCCAAATTGAACGACCAGCAAACCAGCGCCGCCGCCAACGCGATTGCCAGCGAGCGTAAGCTGCTGGTGGGCTCGGGCGATCGCTCCGAGCGCATCCGAACTTACAACTTTGCCCAAGGCCGGGTGACCGACCATCGGGTCAATCTCACCCTTTATTCCCTGGACGAGATTCTCGCTGGCGGCGTGGATGCGGTGATCGAGCCGTTGCTCGCCGAATATCAGGCGGATCAACTGGCCGCGATAGGTGAATAAATGACCATCATAGCCAGCCTGCTGCGCGCGGCCGACCTGCCCGATTCGCCCACCGCGCGCCTGGATGTGGAACTGCTGCTGGCCGCCGCCCTGGGCAAGTCCCGCAGCTACCTGCACACCTGGCCGGAAAAGATCGTCAGCAGCGAAGACGCCCTGACCTTTGCCGACTACCTGCAGCGCCGCCGCAGCGGCGAGCCGGTGGCCTATATCCTCGGCCAGCAAGGCTTCTGGAAGCTGGATCTGGAAGTCGCGCCGCACACGCTGATTCCGCGTCCGGAAACCGAATTGCTGGTGGAAGCCGCTCTGGAACTGCTGCCTGCTACCCTGGCCAAAGTCTTGGACCTGGGCACCGGCAGTGGCGCCATTGCCTTGGCGTTGGCCAGCGAACGCCCGGCCTGGCAAGTCACCGCCGTTGATCGCGTGCTCGAAGCGGTGGCCCTGGCCGAGCGCAACCGCCAGCGCCTGCACCTCAATAACGCCACGGTGCTGAACAGCCATTGGTTCAGCGCCCTGCAAGGCGATCGCTTCGACTTGATCATCAGTAATCCGCCCTACATTGCTGACAACGATCCGCACCTGGTGGCGGGGGACGTGCGGTTTGAGCCGGCGAGCGCCCTGGTGGCCGGGCCTGATGGCCTGGACGATTTGCGCCTGATCATCAATGAATCACCTGCCTATCTGAATGCTGGCGGCTGGCTGTTGCTTGAGCACGGCTACGACCAGGCCTTGGCTGTGCGTGACTTGTTGTTGAGCCAGGGTTTTGAAGGCGTACACAGTCGTATCGATCTTGGCGGTCACGAACGTATCACCCTGGGGCACCGACCGTGCTGACCGATCAGGAGCTGTTGCGTTATAGCCGGCAGATTCTGTTGCAGCATGTCGACATCGAAGGGCAGTTGCGCCTGAAACAGAGCCGCGCGTTGATCGTCGGCCTCGGTGGCCTGGGCGCTCCGGTTGCGCTCTACCTCGCCGCTGCCGGTGTAGGTGAGCTGCACCTGGCGGATTTTGACACGGTCGATTTGACCAACCTGCAACGTCAGATCATCCATGACACCCACAGCGTAGGGCAGACCAAGGTAGATTCGGCCATGCGTCGGCTGAGCGCGATCAACCCTGAAATCACCCTGACCGCCCATCGCGTGGCGCTGGATGCTGACTCGCTGGTCTCTGCAATCGGCGCGGTGGATGTGGTGCTCGATTGCAGCGACAACTTCTCTACCCGCGAAGCGGTGAATGCGGCCTGCGTCGTGGTGGGCAAGCCATTGATCAGTGGCGCGGCCATTCGCCTTGAGGGGCAATTGTCGGTGTTCGACCCGCGTCGCGCCGACAGCCCGTGCTATCACTGTTTATACGGGCACGGCAGCGACACCGAACTGACCTGCAGCGAAGCAGGTGTGGTCGGGCCGTTGGTGGGGCTGGTCGGTAGCCTGCAAGCGCTGGAAGCCTTGAAGCTGTTGGCAGGTTTCGGTGAGCCGCTGGTGGGTCGCCTGTTGCTGATCGACGCCTTGACCACGCGTTTTCGCGAATTGCGCGTCAAGCGCGACCCGGGTTGCAGCGTGTGTGGAACCCTGCATGGTTAAGGGCGCGCCCATCGGTGTGTTCGACTCCGGCGTCGGCGGCCTGACGGTGCTGGAAGAAATCCAGCAGTTATTGCCCCATGAATCGCTGCTGTATGTGGCCGACTGCGGGCATATCCCCTATGGTGAGAAAACGCCCACTTTCATCCTTGAGCGTTCTCGAACCGTCGCCGAGTTTTTCCGCGAGCGCGGCGCCAAGGCATTTGTGATCGCGTGTAACACCGCAACGGTCGCCGCCGTTGCCGATTTGCGCCAGGACTACCCAGATTGGCCCTTGGTCGGCATGGAGCCTGCGGTCAAGCCCGCTGCTGCCGCTACCCGCAGCGGCGTGGTGGGTGTGCTCGCCACCACCGGCACGCTGCAAAGCGCCAAATTCGCGGCCTTGCTCGACCGCTTCGCCACTGATGTACGAGTGGTGACCCAACCCTGTCCGGGCCTGGTGGAGCTGATTGAAGCCGGCGACCTGAACAGCCCGGCTTTGCACATACTGTTGCAGGGCTATATCGAGCCACTGCTCAGCGCCGGTTGCGACACCATCATCCTGGGTTGCACCCACTATCCCTTCCTCAAGCCGCTCCTGGCGCAGATGCTGCCCCCCAGCATTATCCTGATCGACACCGGCGCCGCCGTGGCGCGCCAGCTCAAGCGCTTGCTGGATGGGCGCGACCTGCTGGCAGCTGGCAATCCCGACACTGCACAGTTCTGGACCAGCGGCGATCTGACTCACCTAAGAAATATCCTACCGACACTTTGGAAACATCCCGGAGTTGTGCGAAGCTTTGGCTCGTGAAAATTTCGTGAAATAGTGCTGATAAAAGCTGAACTTCCGGCTCTACGTCAGCTTCTATAGCCAGTTAGCCTGTTTAAAACTATATAACTTCGTTCGGAAGGATGTTTCTTATGAAGCGCTTGTTCTGTTTGGCTGCGATTGCGGCCGCTGTGTTGGGACACTCTGTTTCAGCCCAGGCCGCCGGCCTGGAGTTCGGGTTGGGGAGTACCAGTGATTCGACGTTGACCTATCGACTGGGCCTGACTTCGGATTGGGATAAAAGCTGGATGCAAAGCGATGTTGGCCGTCTGACCGGCTACTGGAGCGGCGCCTACACGTATTGGGAAGGTGATGACCGTGCAGGTGCCAGCAGCCTGTCGTTCTCGCCGGTGTTTGTGTATGAGTTTGCCGGCCAGTCAGTCAAGCCCTACATCGAAGCCGGTATCGGCGTGGCGGTGTTCTCCCGCACCCGGCTGGAAGACAACAACATCGGCCAAGCTTTTCAGTTCGAGGACCGCCTGGGTTTCGGCCTGCGGTTTACCGGTGGGCATGAAGTGGGCATTCGCGCCACGCACTATTCCAACGCCGGCATCAGCAGCAATAACGATGGGGTAGAGAGCTACTCGTTGCACTACACCATGCCGTTGTAATTCAACAACAACGAAGCCCCCCCTGTGGGAGCGGGCTTGCTCGCGAAAGCGGTGTATCAGCTAGCACATGCATAGACTGACCCACCGCCTTCGCGAGCAAGCCCGCTTCCACATTTAGATCTTTGCTCATTGCAGGATCAGCGGTAGACCGTCGCGATGCCTTCCCGCTCTTCAAGACACTCCGGCGCACCCATCTCAAACTCCCGGCAAATCAGCGGTCGAAGCGCGTAAATCGTGCACATCATCGTGTCCCGGTCCAGCGCGGCGCACCAGCCGTCGTCCAGGCGCAGCATCACTTCGCCGCCCCACTCATCGGTATTGATAAAGCGCTGCGGCACGCCGGTGTCGGTGATCAGCATGACTTCCAGCTGACAGCAGCAGGCCGCGCACGTCGAGCAGGTGACGGCCGGTTCAGTGATTTGGATATGGGGGATGTTGGTCATAGCCGCGCAGTGTAAGGCAAGTGCGTTAAACGTGTATGAATGCTCGGACAAGCGTCAGTGTTCTAGCTTGCGCGCGAGCCCGTGCAGCAAGGGGAACAGCATGGCCCATAACAGCGCCAGACCGGTCAGAGTGGCTGCCGTGCCGTAGCCAAAACCCACACCGGCCAATTGGCTGCCGGCGTAATAAGACAAAGGCCCACCCACTGCGCCCAACAGGCCGGCCAGCCACCAGGGCCGTGCACTCCAGGCCAGGCAATGGCGCAGGGTCGTGGCCAGCAGCGCCCACAGTACGATCAACCAGAATGGAATCAACGGCCCGGGCTCGCTGAAGTGGAAAACGCCCAGGGTGCGCAACAGCGTGTCCAGCAGTGTGCCCGCCAGTGTCACGTTGAGCACGAGCAGGCCGTCATCCGCCGGCGAACTTATCCACAGCAGATGCACGCTCAATACCGCCAGCCCCACCAGCAGCCATGGGCTGTCGCCGCCGAGTACGCAGGCAAACCAGCCGCATTGGAACAGCGCGGCATTGGCCAGGGTTTTAAGCACTGAAGCGCCCAAGCAATGGCGGGTTGATCGCCGCGGGTTTGGCCAGCAGCAGTTGTGCGGTACCAATGGTGCGTTCCATAAACCCGCCTTCGCAATAGCACAGGTAGAACTCCCACAAACGCAGGAAATATTCGTCGTAGCCCAATTCCATGAGACGGCCATGGGCGCGGCGGAAGTTTTCATGCCACAGGCGCAGGGTACGGGCGTAGTGCAGGCCGAATTCCTCCATGTGCAGCAGGTTCATGTCGGTGTCGCGGCTGACGATGTGCAGCATGTTCTGTACACAGGGCAGGGCGCCACCGGGGAAAATGTAGCGCTGGATGAAGTCGACGCTGCGCTTGGCCTGCTCAAAGCGCTGTTCGCGAATGGTGATGGCTTGCAGCAGCATCAGGCCGTTGGGCTTGAGCAAGTGCGCACATTGTTTGAAATAGGTCGGCAGGAACCGATGGCCCACCGCTTCGATCATCTCGATCGACACCAGCTTGTCATACTCGCCAGTGAGGTCGCGGTAATCGCTGAGCAGCAAGGTCACTTGATCTTGCAGGCCCTGCGTCTGGATGCGTTTTTCGGTGTAGGCGAATTGTTCCTTGGACAGGGTCGTGGTGGTGACCTTGCAGCCGTAATGCTGCGCCGCATACAACGCCATGCTGCCCCAGCCGGTGCCGATTTCCAGCAGATGGTCGCTGGGCTTGAGCGCCAGTTTCTGGCAGATGCGCTCCAGCTTGTTCAGTTGCGCTTGTTCCAGGCTGTCGTCGGGTGTCAAAAACTGCCCCGCCGAGTACATCATGGTCGGGTCGAGAAACTCTTCGAACAGGTCGTTGCCCAGGTCGTAATGGGCGGCGATGTTTTTCTGCGAGCCCTTGCGTGTGTTGCGGTTGAGCCAGTGCAGGCCTTGGGTGAACGGGCGGGCCATGCGTGCCAGGCCACCTTCCATGGCGTCGAGTACTTCCAGGTTGCTGACCATCACTCGGACCACGGCGGTGAGGTCGGGACTGGTCCAGTAACCATGGATAAATGCCTCGCCGGCGCCGATCGAACCATTGGCGGCCACCAGGCCCCATACCGCCGAGTCGAGAATCTGAATTTCGCCTAACAGGTGCGCTTCCCGTGCGCCGAACACTTGTCGCTCGCCGTCTTCGATCACCACCAACTGGCCGTGACGCAGTTGGCTGAGCTGGCGCAGCACCGCCTTGCGCAACAGCGCAGCGGTCATGCCATTGACGTTCAGGCGGTTAGCCTTGACCGATAAACTAGGGTGTTTCATGGCGGCGATCCTTGGTGTACCCGACGGCGGTGCGAGAGGCGCCATCGGCGGCCCGGTGGGAAAAAATCGGTGTGCGCTTGAGCAGCAGGCGCAAGGCTTGCCAGTAGATTGCCAGGCAGGTCTTGGCGGTCATCCAGGGGAAACGCCACAAATAGTGATGCAGGCTTGCGCGGCTGAGTGAGTGTTTTTCCAGGCTCAAGGTGGCGTCGAAAACCTTTTGCGTGCCCTGCCAGTCGGCCATGTGCACGCCGAGCCGGGCAGATGGAGGGCTGAAACTCATGCGATATTCCAGGTCGCGCGGTAAGAAGGGCGACACATGGAACCCCTTGGCCACGGCGAAGTGCTGATGCTCATCGGCGTCGAGGGGCTGGGCCGGCAGCACGTAGTGATAGCGCTCGCGCCATGGCGTGTTGGTCACTTCACACAGAATCGCGGCCAACTGCCCGTCGGCCTCGAAGCAGTAGAAGAAACTCACCGGGTTAAACGCCAGGCCCCAACTGCGGGCCTGGGTCAGCAGGCAGATAGCGCCCTGGGGTGTTCGCCCCAGAGCTTTGCCGACTTCGTGGCGCACGGCATCGCTCAAACTCATGCCGTGGCGCGTGAGTTCACGCAGGTAATCCTGCTGGCGAAAGCCGAAAGGCGCCAGGCGACCAGTGCCGGCCAGGGGTGAAAGCCCGAGTACTGCATCCTGTTCGCTGAGGTCCAGATACAGCAGGCCGATGCGGTAGCGAAAAGCGTGGGCCCTGGGCGTAAACCGGCGATGGGCGATCCAGCCGCTGTACAGGGCGCTGTTCACAGGCTTTCCCCGAACGCCTGGGCCACGCGCAGGGCACTGACCACGCCGTCCTCGTGGAAGCCGTTGGCCCAGTACGCGCCGCAGTAGAAGGTGTTGCGGGTGCCGTGCAATTCTTCCCAGCGTGCTTGAGCGGCCACGGCGGCCAGGCTGTACTGCGGATGGGCGTAGGTGTAGCGCGCGAGGATCTTCAACGGGTTGATCACTTGCGTCTGGTTGAGGCTGACACAAAACGTGGTGTCGCTGTCGATGCCCTGCAGGATGTTCATGTCGTAGGTGACGGCGGCCTGATTCTGCGAGTGGCCGGTCAGCCGGTAATTCCAACTGGCCCAGGCCAGCTCGCGGTCAGGCAGCAAGCGCGTGTCGGTGTGCAGCACTACGTCGTTGTCGGCGTAGGGTAGGGCGCCGAGGATCTCTTGTTCGGCCTGGCTCGGGTCGTCAAGCAATGCCAGGGCCTGATCACTGTGGCAGGCCAATACCACCTGGTCGAAGGTTTCGCTGCCGTACGGGCTGTGGATAACCACGCCATTGTCGGTGCGTTGCACTTTATGCACAGGGCAACCGAGGCGCACACGCTCGCGAAAACTGCGGGTCAGCGGTTCGATGTAGCTGCTTGAACCACCTTCGATCACGCACCATTGCGGCCGGTTGTTGACCGACAGCAAGCCGTGGTTCTTGAAGAAGCGCACGAAGAATTGCAGTGGGAAACCGAGCATGTCCGAAAGGGACATTGACCATATCGCAGCCCCCATCGGCACGATGTAGTGGCGGATAAACCTTTGGCCGTAACCGCCGGCTGCGAGGTAGTCACCTAGGGTCATCTCGGCACTGATACGCTGCTCTTGCAGGTCCAAAGGCGCTTGGCGGTTGAAGCGCAGGATATCGCGCAACATGCCCCAGAACCCGGGCGACAGAATATTGCGGCGTTGGGCAAACAAGCTGTTGAGGTTGTTGCCGTTGTACTCGAACCCGCTGCTTTGGTCACACACCGAAAAGCTCATTTCGGTGGGTTTGAACGTCACGCCGATCTGGCCCAGCAACTGGATGAAGTTGGGGTAGGTCCAGTCGTTGAACACAATAAAGCCGGTGTCCACGGCATAGCGTTCGCCCTCTACGGTAACGTGGACTGTGTGCGTGTGCCCGCCGATGCGGTCGCCCGCTTCGAACACCGTGATGTCGTGGCGGCGGCTGAGCAGGTAGGCGCTGGTCAGCCCGGCGATACCGCTGCCGACAATGGCGATCTTCACGGAATGTCCTTTTTCGGTGGCGGGCTGCGCAACATGCGCTTGCCGATGATCAATTGCGCGCGGTTAGGCAACTTCGACAGCGGCCACAGGGTGGCAATGAACATGGCCGGGAAGGCAATTTCCAGCGGGCGTTTCTCCAGTTTCGCAAAGATGTGCCGCGCCGCCTTGTCGGCGGACCAGCTCAGGGGCATCGGGAAGTCATTGCGTTCGGTCAGCGGTGTGTCAACAAAGCCTGGGCTGATCACGGTGACGTCGATGTTTTCCGGTGACAGGCTGATGCGCAGGGACTCGAACAGGTAACGCAGGCCGGCCTTGGATGCGCCATAGGCTTCGGCGCGTGGCATCGGCAGGTAAGTCACCGCGCTGGCCACGCCCACCAGATGCGGGGTACGCCCCGCGCGCAACAGCGGCAGCGCGGCCTCGATGCAATAACTGCTGGCCAACAGATTGGTACGCACCACATGTTCGATGATCGAAGCGTCAAATTGCCGGGCGTCGACATATTCACAGGTGCCGGCATTGAGGATCACCGTGTCCAACTCACCCCACACCTGGGCGATGTGTTCACCGATCTCGCGCACGGTCTGGCTGTCGGTCAGGTCGCCGGCCACCACCAGCACTTGCCCTGGATAACGATGGGCGAGTGCTTCCAGCGGGCCTTTGGTGCGGGAACTGAGGGCCACATGGGCGCCACTGTTGAGCAGCTCTACGGCCAATGCGGCGCCGATGCCACTGCTGGCGCCGGTCAGCCAATAACGGCGGGGCGATGCAAGGCTCATCCCATTCTCCTTTTCAGCCAACTGATGACGCGGCCGAGAATCGGCACATGTTCATAAAGCAGTGCGCCCGCATCGAAGTAATCGCGATGCCGGTAGACCTTGTCGCGCCACATCAAGTGGGAACAGCCCTCTACCCGGATCATCTTGCCTGCGGCCAGGCGCGGATGACGAAAACTCATGATCCAGCGCAGGTAGCCTTCGCCTTCGGCCGTCTGGTCGATACCCTGAAACTCGAAATCCAGTTGGCTGACGTTGCTGTATAGCTGAGCGAAATAACGCTGCAGTTCGGGCAGCCCATGGACTTCATGCAGCGGGTCGGCAAATACAATGTCATCACTGTACAAACTGCCAAGCAGGTGCAGGTTGTGCTTGTCCAGCGTAGTGAAGGCTTCGGCGAAGCGGCGCAGGAAGTCACTCATGATCGGCCATCTCCTGACGTGAAGGCAGGCGGCGAAAGGCAGCCAATGCGCGTTCCCGAGAGGCTTTGAGGTCGACGATGGCGCAGGGGTAATCCGCCACGCCAAACAAACCGCCAGCCGCTGCCGGGTTATGCACTTCTTTTTTATTCAGCGTGGCCAGTTCCGGCAGCCAGCGCTTGATGAAAATGCCGTCGCCGTCGAATTTTTCCGATTGGCTCAACGGGCTGAAAATCCGGAAGTACGGTGCCGAGTCGGTACCGGTCGATGAGCTCCACTGCCAACCGCCATTATTGGCCGCCAGGTCGCCGTCGATCAGGTGGCGCATAAAAAAGCGCTCGCCTTCGCGCCAGTCGATCAGCAGGTTCTTGGTCAGGAACATCGCCACCACCATGCGCAGGCGGTTGTGCATCCAGCCGGTTTCCAGCAATTGGCGCATGGCCGCGTCGATGATCGGCAAACCCGTGCGCGCCTGTTGCCAGGCCGCGAGGTCTTCGGGGGCATTGCGCCACGCCAGCGCTTCGGTTTCCGGGCGAAAGGCGCGGTGGCGGGACACCCGTGGGTAGCCGACCAGAATGTGTTTATAGAACTCGCGCCATAGCAGCTCGTTGATCCAGGTGATGGCGCCGATGTCGCCGCTTTCGAACTCGCCCTGATTGGTTTGCAGCGCAGCGTGCAAGCACTGGCGCGGCGAAACCACACCGGCGGCGAGGTAGGCCGAAAGCTGGCTGGTACCGGGTTTGGCTGGGAAGTCGCGCTCGTCCTTGTAATAGCTGATCTGCTCGTCGGTGAAGGCGTCGAGGCGGCGGCGCGCCTCGTCTTCACCGGCTGGCCACAGGGCGCGCAAGGTTTCGCTGGGCGACTCGAAACCGTCGACCGTGGTCGGCACCGGATCGCTTTTCACGTCGAGCCTGGCCTGAGCTTTCGGCGTTGCCACCTGGCGCGGCAGGGCGCTGTGCAGGCGGTTGTAGCAAACCTTGCGAAACTGGCTGAACACTTGGAAATAGGTGCCGGTCTTGGTCAGTACGCTACCGGGTTGGAAAAACAGTTGGTCCAGGTAGCTGTGAAACGTGATTCCCTGCGTTTGCAGCGTCTCTGCCACGCCAGCATCACGCTGGCTCTCGTGGATGCCGTATTCCTCGTTGACGTGCACAGACTCCACCGACAGTTCCCGGCACAGTTCGCTCAGTGCAGCGGGCGCCTGGTCCCAGGTCGCGGCGTAGCGGAACAATAAAGGGATGTTCAGTTCGCCCAGCGCCTGGCTCAAGTGCTGCAGGTTGCGCAGCCAGAAATCTATTTTGCACGGCGCGTCATCGTGGGCCAGCCACTGCTGGGGAGTGATCAGGTAAATGGCCGCGACGGGGCCACGCTGGCACGCAGCAGCAAGGGCCGTGTTGTCGTGCAGGCGCAAGTCGGTGCGCAGCCAGATCAGATGCATTTAGACGATTCCACGCTGGATCAATAATTGGTGGGCCGACAACGGGTCTTGCGCCATGAACAACTCAGGGATGTCGCGGGTGAGTACGGACAACTCGGCGTTGTGAATGCGCACCGTCGGGCCGGCAATCACTATTGGGCAACTGACGTCGCCCAATAGTTTTGTCAGTGTCGACAAATGGAGGGTCTTGCTCGAATACAACAGCACGGCGCGTGGTTGCAGGTGTTCCACCGCCAGGGCCAGTTCGCCGGCAGGCAGCGGCCAATCGAATACTTCCACCGGGCAGTCGGCGCTGCTCGCCAGCCAGGCGCTGAGCCACAGGTGCGGTTCCAGCGGTAAGTCGGAATGGTTGACCAGCAGCAGCGGCGCGCCGTGGAGTTGGCGATTGTTGTGATAAATCCGCGCGCCGAACTTGCTGCGCAGCCACGACAGGAAAAACGCCCGCTCCATCTGCGCGCCGAACTGGCCCTGCCACCGTTGTTCCAGCTCCTTGAGCAGCGGCAGCATCAATTGCTCGCACAAGGTGCGTGGCGGGTAGAGCGCCATGGCCTGGTTGAAGGCGTCATCGACCCGGCGTTCGGCCAGTTCGCTGATGGCATCCACCAAATGCTGGCGCAGGGCGTGCCACTCGTTTTCCATGGGCGCGGGGCTGGCCTGGGCTGAGTCGATCAAGCCTTTGACCTGACTGACCGGCACGCCTCGATTGAGCCAGGTGAGGATGGCGTGGATGCGTTGTACATGTTCGGCACTGAACAGCCGGTGCCCCTTGGGCGTGCGCTGGGGCACGATGAGGCCGTAGCGGCGCTCCCAGGCGCGCAGGGTCACGGCGTTGACGCCGGTCTGGCGCGCCACTTCGCGGATTGGCAACCAGCCGTTTTCGAGGGCCAGGGCAATGTCTTCGCCGGGTTCGTCAAGCAGGGCAGCTTTCATGGGTTATATCGCATTACGCAGGCTGAGGTTTTCCGGGTGCGGTTGCAGGTAGGCCTGCTGCGCGATGTAACGGTCCGGATGTTGGCGAAAGTGATGCTTGAGCAGGGTGAGTGGCACTACCAGCGGCACGATGCCTTGACGGTACTGGCCGATCACGGTTTGCATTTCCTGTTTGTCATCGGCGCTGATGACCTGCTTGAGGTAGCCGCTGATGTGTTGCAGCACATTGCTGTGTGTGCCGCGGGTGGCGCACTTCTTCAGGCCCGTCATCAGCTCGCCGAAGTAGCCGTGGGCCAGAGCCTGGAGATCGACGTCCTTGCCCATGCTGCCGAGCAAATGGCCCAGGCTTTTGTAATGCGCCGGGCTGTGGGCCATCAGCAGGTACTTGTAGCGCGAGTGAAACGTCAGCAAGCCGTGGCGGGTGAGCCCCTCAGCCAGCAGTTGTTGCCAGCTGGCATACACGAATACGCGGGTCAGGAAATTTTCCCGCAACACAGGGTCGTTCAGCCGGCCGTCTTCTTCTACCGGCAGGTTAGGGTGACGCGCACAAAACGCCTGGGCGTAAATGCCGCGGCCGCCACCGTCAACGGGCGTGCCGTTGGCGCGGTACACCTTGACCCGCTCCAGGCCGCACGATGGCGACTTCTGCATGAAGATATAACCGCACAGGTCTGTGTGTGCCTGGGCCATTTGCTGGCCGTAGTCGTGCAGTGGCTGCGTGACGTTGAGTTCACGGTTTACCGTGCCAACGGCTTGCGGCTGCGCAGGGTCGCCTACCAGCCGGATTGGCTCGCGGGGGATGCCCATGCCGATGGCAACTTCCGGGCACAACGGCACGAAGTCGAAGTAGTCGCTGAGTGTCTGGGTGCACAGCAGCGACTGTTTATGCCCACCGTTAAAGCGCACGTTCTCGCCAAGGAGGCAGGCGCTGATGGCGATCTTCGGTTTTGTACTACTCGACATACCCAAAACCTCTGCAATAATCCTGTACAACTTATAAAGTTTGTACAACTACGTCTCATCATAGATTCGATGTTGTACAAGTCAAATAGTTTGTATAGGTTTTTTTGCAGCGTTACTTCCAGCCGATTTTCCAGCACTCGGCGTTTTGCAGGGTCTGCCATGGCAGGCGTTCGGCACGCTGGGTCAGCACCGCTTGCAGCTCGATTTCCAGCACCGTGCCTTCGTCATCACGAAACAACTCGGTGACCAAAAAGTGTTTTTCCTTGTTGCGGGGCTGTGCTGCCGTCCATTTCGACAGCAGCAGCTTGCTGGGGTTGAGGCGGTTCATTGCAGGTGTGCGATCAAGCGTCGTGCCGCTTCCTGACCACTGAGCCAGGCGCCTTCCACCCGGCCCGAGAGGCACCAGTCGCCGCAGACGAACAGGCCCAGGTCGGCATCGGCCAGTACGCCGAACTCATGGCTGCCCGACGGGCGAGCGTAGAGCCAGCGGTGTGCCAGGCTGAATGACGGCGCGGGCATGGCGCTGTGCAGCAGTTCGGCGAAGGCGCCGTGCAAGTGCTCGATTACCGCTTCCTTGGGCAGGTCCAGGTGCGCCTTGCTCCAGGCGCTGGTGGCGTGCAGCACCCAGGTGTCGAGGGTGGTGTCGCGCCCGGGTTTGCTGCGGTTGCGCGCCAGCCAGTCAAGGGGGCTGTCTTGCACGAAGCAGCCCTCCATCGGTGTATCCAGGGGCTTGTCGAAGGCCAGCGCAATGGCCCAGGTCGGGTCCATTTTCACCCCGGCGGCGGCACTTGCCAGCTTGGGGGCAGCGGCCAGCAGGGCAGTGGCCTGAGGGGCCGGTGTGGCGATGATCACATGGCTGAAGGGGCCGTGACTCTCACCGTCGGCGTCGAGCAGGTTCCAGTGCTGTGTGCCCTGGAACACCTCGGTGATGCGGCAACCGAACTCCACCGGCAGGTCATCGAGCAGTGCGCGGGTGATCGCGCTCATGCGCGGTGTACCGACCCAGCGGATCTGTTCATCGGGGGAAGGCGTCAGTTGGCCGGACTTGAAGTTGTACAGCTGGGGCTTCCACTGTTCGGCCCAGCCATTGCTTTGCCAGCGCTGCACTTCGTTGACGAAGCGCCGGTCGCGGGCGGTGAAGTATTGCGCGCCCATGTCCAGCGCGCCGGCATCGCTGCGCTTGCTGGACATGCGGCCACCGCTGCCGCGGCTTTTATCGAAGAGTTGTACGGTGTGGCCCGCGTCTTTCAACGCTCGGGCGGCGGAGAGACCGGCTATGCCGGTGCCGATGATCGCGATGGGGACAGTCATGGGAGGCCTCGTTTTACCGTTGGGTACAGACTACGCCGACACCAATAGCTGTACAATATTGTTTTTTGGTATAAGTTTTGGCGTGCCTGATTGTGTGGCGTGACCTATGGTTAAGCTCAGGCTTGAACGCGCGTCACGCTCGATTATCAAATTGATCCCTGCTTATAAAATAGACCAGTGAGCGGCGGCGAACGTTACATGAGGAGAGTCCCATGCATATTTTGCTGACCGGCGGTACCGGCCTGATTGGCCGTCAACTTTGCCAACACTGGCTCGCCCAGGGTCATCGCCTGACGGTGTGGAGCCGGCAACCGGAAACGGTCGCCAGGGTCTGCGGCGCACAGGTGCTTGGGGTGGCTCGCCTGCAAGAGGTGATTGGCGCGGTGGACGCGGTGGTCAACCTTGCGGGTGCACCCATCGCTGACCGGCCCTGGACCCACAAGCGCAAGGCATTGCTGTGGAGCAGCCGCATCAACCTCACCGAAACCCTGCTGGCCTGGATCGACAGCCTGGAGCAGAAACCGGCGGTACTGATCTCCGGCTCCGCAGTGGGCTGGTATGGCGACGGCGGCGAGCGCGAATTGACCGAAGCCAGCGGGCCGGTGCTGGACGATTTTCCCAGCCAGTTGTGTATTGCCTGGGAAGAAACCGCCCAACGTGCCGAAGCCCTGGGCGTTCGCGTGGTGCTGGTGCGCACCGGCCTGGTGCTGTCGGCGCAGGGCGGCTTTTTGTCGCGCCTGTTGCTGCCCTTCAAACTGGCGCTGGGCGGGCCGATCGGTAACGGTCGGCAGTGGATGCCATGGGTGCATATCAAGGATCAAATCGCCCTGATTGATTTTCTTCTGCACAAGACTGACGCCAGCGGTCCTTATAATGCCTGCGCGCCACACCCGGTGCGTAATCGCGAGTTTGCCAAGACCCTCGGCCAGGTGTTGCACCGCCCGGCGTTCATGCCGATGCCGGCGTTTGCACTGAAGGTTGGCCTGGGCGAATTGTCTGGTTTGTTGCTGGGCGGGCAGAAGGCCTTGCCTGAACGGCTGCTGGCGGCGGGTTTCACTTTCCAGTTCACTGAGTTGCGTGCGGCTCTGGACGACCTGTCCAGCCGCCTCTAAAGATAGGATGTTGCATGACCGATCACGCGTTGTTACTGGTCAACCTGGGTTCGCCAAAGTCCACTTCGGTGGCTGATGTGCGCAGCTACCTCAATCAGTTCCTGATGGACCCTTATGTGATCGACCTGCCATGGCCGGTGCGGCGTTTGCTGGTGTCGCTGATCCTGATCAAGCGCCCTGAGCAGTCTGCCCATGCTTATGCGTCGATCTGGTGGGATGAGGGCTCGCCGTTGGTGGTCTTGAGCCGTCGTCTGCAACAGCAGATGACCGCGCAGTGGACCCAGGGCCCTGTGGAACTGGCAATGCGTTATGGCGAGCCGTCGCTGGAAACCGCCCTGACACGGCTGGCCGCCCAGGGTATCGGCAAGGTGACACTGGCGCCGCTGTATCCGCAATTTGCCGACAGCACCGTGACCACGGTGATAGAAGAAGCCAGGCGCGTGGTGCGCGACAAGAAACTCGCTATCCAGTTTTCGATTCTGCAGCCTTTTTACGACCAGCCCGAGTACCTCGATGCTCTGGTAACCAGCGCACGCACTTACCTGGAGCAGGATTTCGATCACTTGCTGCTCAGTTTCCATGGTCTGCCCGAGCGCCATCTGAAAAAGCTCGACCCTACCGGCGGGCATTGCTTCAAGGATGCCGACTGCTGCAAGAACGCATCGCCAGAGGTGCTCGCCACCTGCTATCGCGCCCAATGCTTCAGCGTCGCCCGGGATTTTGCCGCGCGTGCCGGTTTGCCCGATGGCAAGTGGTCGGTGGCGTTTCAATCGCGCCTTGGCCGGGCCAAGTGGATCGAGCCCTACACCGAGGCCCGCCTGGAGGCGCTGGCCCAGCAGGGCGTGAAGAAGCTGCTGGTGATGTGCCCGGCGTTTGTCGCCGACTGCATCGAGACCCTGGAAGAAATTGGTGATCGCGGGCGGGAGCAGTTCCGCGAGGCGGGGGGCGAGGAGTTGGTGTTGGTGCCGTGCTTGAATGATGACCCGCAATGGGCGGCGGCGCTCAATACCCTGTGCGAACGAGCGCCCGTTGCCTTGTAGTCAAGCCTTGCGGTGACTCAAATGTGGGAGGGGGCTTGCTCCCGATGGCGGTGGATCAGTGACAGATATACTGCCTGATACTCTGCTATCGGGAGCAAGCCCCCTCCCACATTCAGTTCCATGCTCGTCAGAGATTGAGGGTCAGGCTGACGGTGAGGTTGCGCGGTTCACCGGGGTTGGTCCAATAGCGGCTGTAGGAGCGCTCGTAGTACTTCTCATCGAACAGGTTATTCAGGTTCAGCCCCACGGTGACATTCTTCGTGGCCTTGTAGTGGGCCAGTAAATCCACGGTGTGGTAGGCCGGCAGTTCGAAGCCTGTGCCCGCCTCGCCGGAACGGTCACCCACATAAGTAAACGCCGCCCCCAGGTCTGAACCGCGCAACGCCCCATCCTGGAATTCATAAACGCCCAACAGACTGCCGCTGCGCTTGGCGACCCCGAGAATGCGACTGCCCGTGGGGATGGCTTTGTCGCCCTTGGTCACTTCGGCGTCGATGTAGGCCAGGGCGCCAATCACGCGTATGGCGTCGGTCACTTGCCCGGTCACCTGCAGGTCAAACCCCTGGCTGCGCGCCTTGCCAATGGCGCGGTCGGTGTTGGTCGCCGGGTCCAGGGTGAGGACGTTTTCCTTTTCGATATGGAAGGCCGCGAGCGTCGCGCTGAGGCGCTCGTCAAACATCTCGCTCTTGATACCCACCTCATAGCCCACGCCTTCTTCTGGCTTGAAGGATTTGCCGCCGGCATCCAGGCCGCTGTTCGGCTTGAACGAGGTGGATGCGTTGGCAAATACCCCGACTTGCGGTGTCAGCTGATAGAGCAGGCCGGCGCGTTGGGTCAGGGCGTCGTGGGTCTGGCGGCTTTTGGCGTGGTTGCGGGCGAAGTTCTCGGTGCTCTGTTCGAAGTGCTCGAAGCGCGCACCGATCATGCCTCGCAGGCGGTCGGTGAAGATGATCTGGTCTTGCAGGTTCAGGGCGTGGCTTTTGGTCTGTTCGAAGAAGTCGGTGCCGGAGCGTGCGCCATTGGGTTTGGCCTGGCCATAGACCGGTTTATAGATGTCGATAGGGTAGTCACCGCCAATCGCCGTCACACGCTCCTTTTTGCGGTAGTCCTCGTATTCGGTGCCGATCAGCAGTTCATGCTGCCAGCTGCCGATATCGAACAGCCCGCGCAGTTCCAGCTGGGTGATGCTGTCATGCCAACCGGTCGAGCGTTCACGGTAGCGACGGTTGACGGTGTGACCATCCCCATTCAGCGCACGGCTTTCCGACGCATCGCCCCACAGGCTGCCCTGCTTGTAGTGGCTGGCCAGGCGCAGCTTCCAGGCGTCGTTGAGGTGGTGTTCCAACGCGGCCTGGATGCGGTTGTTGTGGTTGCGAATATTGCCGTCGTTGGGCTCGCCCAGAAAGGTGGAATGGGACATGCCAGTATCGGCGACGATGCCCCGGTCGAAGGTGGAGCTGTGGCGCACGAATTCGCTTTCGACCAGCAACTGAGTGTCCGGGGTCAACTGCCAACTGAACGACGGCGCGACGAACACTCGTTTAGCGTCCACGTGATCGCGGAAACTGTGCTTGTCTTCAACCGCCAGATTCACCCGTGACAAGACGCGCCCCTCGCTGTCCAGCGGCGTATTCACATCCAGCGCAGTGCGGTAGCGGTCCCAACTACCAGCACTGGTTTGCAAGGTGGTGAACGCTTCGGGCTGGGGTTTCTTGGTGACGATGTTCACCGTGCCGCCAGGATCGCCACGCCCATACAAGCTGGCGGCGGGGCCTTTGAGAACTTCAATGCGTTCGATATTTGCCGCGTCCGGCGTACTGGGGTAACCGCGGTTGGCGCTGAAACCGTCCTGGTAGAACTCAGACGTGGTGAAGCCGCGCACGCTGTATTCGTAGAGGGTCAGGCCACCGAAGTTGTTTTGCTTGGATACGCCGCCGGCAAATTCCAGGGCGCGCTCCACGCTGGTACTGCCCAGGTCCTTGAGCACCGTGGCGGGGATCACGCTGATCGATTGCGGTATGTCGCGAAGGGCGGTATCCGTTTTGGTGGCACTGGCAGAGCGGGTGGCGCGATAGCCTTGGACCGGGCCTGTGGCGGACTCATACGCCTCGGAGGTTACGCTGATGGTGTCCAGTTCCAGGGTGTTTTCTTCGGCGTAGGCAGGGTCGAGCAGCAAACCCAAGGCCAGGCCGGCCAAGGGCACAAACTTTCGAGACGGCATGATAGAGCGTTCCAATAGCGATATTGAAACAATATAACATGCCTAATGAGAATGAATCGCTAAGAAATGTCGCCCTACAAGCGCCCGCGAACGGGCGCTAGGGTCGCGACGGTTATTGCTCTTCTTTTATCGGTGCGGTCGCCGGTGGCGGACGCAGGCCGATTTCCGCCGAGAGCTTGATCTCCTTGCCGTTACGCATGACCAGGATCGCCACCTTGTCGGTCGGTTTGATTCGCGCTACCTGGTTCATCGACTTGCGGCCATCACCGGCCGGTGCACCGTCGATGCTGAGGATTACATCGCCCAACTCCAGGCCGGCTTTCTGTGCCGGGCCATCGCGGAAGATCCCGGCGACCACGATGCCTGGGCGTCCGGTCAGGCCAAACGACTCGGCAAGTTCCTTGGTCAAGGGTTGCACTTCGATGCCCAGCCAGCCGCGAATGACCTGGCCGTGTTCGATGATCGACTTCATCACTTCCATCGCCAGCTTCACCGGGATCGCAAAACCGATGCCTTGGGAGCCGCCGGACTTGGAGAAAATCGCCGTGTTGATGCCGGTCAGGTTGCCATTGGCATCCACCAGCGCACCGCCGGAATTGCCCGGGTTGATGGCTGCGTCGGTCTGGATGAAATCTTCGTAGCTATTAAGGCCCAACTGGTTGCGCCCGGTGGCGCTGATGATGCCCATGGTGACTGTCTGGCCCACGCCGAACGGGTTGCCGATAGCCAGTGCTACGTCACCCACGCGCAACCCGTCGGAGCGACCGAGGGTGATCGATGGCAGGTTCTTCAAATCGATTTTCAGTACTGCGAGGTCGGTTTCCGGGTCGCTGCCCACCACACGGGCCAGGGTTTCGCGGCCATCACGCAGGGCGACCACGATCTGGTCGGCGCCGGTAGTCACGTGATTATTGGTGAGGATGTAGCCTTCGGGGCTCATGATTACCCCGGAACCCAGGCTCGACTCCATGCGGCGCTGCTTGGGGCCGTTGTCACCGAAATAGCGGCGAAACTGCGGGTCCTCGAACAGCGGGTGTGCCGGTTTGTTGATGACCTTGGTGGTGTACAGGTTGACCACCGCAGGGGCCGCAATGGTGACCGCGTCGGCATAGGTGACCGGGCCCTGCACCACCGTGTTGGTTTGCGGTGCTTGTTGCAGGTTCACATCCAGGGTAGGCAGGCCCACCCATTGGGGATAACGCTGAATAATCAGCATCGCGATCAGCACGCCAGCCAACAATGGCCATCCAAAAAAACGCAGTGCCTTGAGCATCAAGTAAGTCCTGACAGGTTGCAGGGGGCGGGCGAGCGCCCATAATGTCGCGCATTATACGAGGCTGCGATGCCTGCGAACCGGATATTTAGGAGTCTTTTATGGCCGTCCCCCTTACCACCCTCGTCGAGGAAGCCGACCGCTACCTTGGCAGTGCCAAAATTGCCGATTATTGCCCCAATGGCTTGCAGGTCGAGGGCCGTCCGCAGGTGATGCGCATCGTCAGCGGTGTGACCGCAAGCCAGGCGCTGCTGGACGCCGCCGTCGAAGCCGGGGCCGACCTGGTGCTGGTGCATCATGGTTATTTCTGGAAGGGCGAGAGCCCGTGTATCACCGGCATGAAGCAGCGCCGCCTGAGAACCCTGCTCAAGCACGACATCAGCCTATTGGCCTATCACCTGCCATTGGACCTTCACCCTGAGGTGGGCAATAACGTGCAACTGGCCAAGCAACTGGACATCACCGTCGAAGGCCCGTTGGACCCGAGCAACCCCAAGGTGGTCGGCCTGGTGGGGTCGCTGGCCGAACCCTTGTCACCGCGTGATTTCGCCCGCCGTGTGCAGGATGCAATGGGGCGCGAACCGCTACTGATCGAAGGCAGCCAGATGATCCGTCGCGTCGGCTGGTGCACCGGAGGTGGCCAGGGCTATATCGACGAGGCGATTGCCGCCGGGGTCGACCTGTACCTGAGCGGCGAGGCATCCGAGCAGACCTTCCACAGCGCCCGTGAAAACGACGTCAGCTTCATTGCTGCCGGTCATCACGCCACCGAGCGCTATGGGGTGCAGGCGTTGGGCGATTATCTGGCGCGACGCTTTGCCCTGGAGCATCTATTTATCGACTGCCCGAACCCGATCTGAGCCTTAGAGCGCGACTGAATGTGGGAGGGGGCTTGCTCCCGATGGCGATGGATCATTGAAATATGTACTAACTGACACACTGCTATCGGGAGCAAGCCCCCTCCCACACTTGAGTCTATTTGCGGCCAAACTGGTCGGTATATTCATATACCGTTTCGATCTAGATGGCGCCCTGAATAGAAGAAGGTGCTGTGCTAGCATGCCCCGCTCGAACACGGCCTGCCTGGCCGTCCATAAGATCGTTTTTCCGTGAGTAACCATGGTCGACAAACTGACGCATCTGAAACAGCTGGAGGCGGAAAGCATCCACATCATCCGCGAGGTCGCCGCCGAGTTCGACAACCCGGTGATGCTCTACTCGATCGGTAAAGACTCCGCCGTGATGTTGCACCTGGCACGCAAGGCTTTCTTCCCGGGCAAGCTGCCGTTCCCAGTGATGCACGTCGACACGCGCTGGAAATTCCAGGAAATGTACAAGTTCCGCGACAAAATGGTCGAAGAGCTTGGCCTGGACCTGATCACTCACGTCAACCCGGATGGCGTGGCGCAGGGTATCAACCCCTTCACCCACGGCAGCGCCAAGCACACCGATATCATGAAGACCGAGGGCCTCAAGCAAGCCCTGGACAAGCATGGTTTCGATGCAGCGTTCGGCGGCGCCCGTCGCGATGAAGAGAAGTCCCGTGCCAAAGAGCGCGTGTACTCGTTCCGCGACAGCAAGCACCGCTGGGACCCGAAGAACCAACGTCCGGAGCTGTGGAACGTTTACAACGGCAACGTCAACAAGGGCGAGTCGATTCGCGTGTTCCCGTTGTCCAACTGGACCGAGTTGGATATCTGGCAGTACATCTACCTGGAAGGCATCCCGATCGTGCCGCTGTACTTCGCCGCCGAGCGCGAAGTGATCGAGAAGAACGGCACGTTGATCATGATCGACGACGACCGCATCCTCGAACACCTGTCCGACGAAGACAAAGCCCGCATCGTCAAAAAGAAAGTCCGTTTCCGTACCCTTGGCTGCTACCCGTTGACGGGCGCGGTGGAGTCCGAAGCCGAGACGCTGACGGACATCATTCAGGAAATGCTCCTGACGCGAACTTCCGAGCGCCAGGGCCGGGTCATCGACCACGATGGCGCAGGCTCCATGGAAGATAAAAAACGTCAAGGCTATTTCTAAGGGGCTGTCATGTCGCATCAATCTGATTTGATCAGCGAGGACATCCTCGCCTACCTGGGCCAGCACGAGCGCAAAGAGATGTTGCGCTTCCTGACCTGCGGCAACGTCGACGACGGCAAGAGCACCCTGATCGGGCGCCTGCTGCACGACTCCAAGATGATCTACGAAGATCACCTGGAAGCCATCACCCGCGATTCGAAGAAGTCCGGCACCACCGGCGATGACATCGACCTGGCCTTGCTGGTCGACGGCCTGCAGGCCGAGCGTGAGCAGGGCATCACCATCGATGTTGCCTACCGCTACTTCTCCACCGCCAAGCGCAAGTTCATCATCGCCGACACCCCCGGCCATGAGCAGTACACCCGCAACATGGCCACCGGTGCGTCCACCTGTGACCTGGCGATTATCCTGATCGACGCCCGCTATGGCGTGCAGACCCAGACCCGTCGCCACAGCTTTATCGCCTCGTTGCTGGGCATCAAGCACATCGTGGTGGCCGTCAACAAGATGGACATCAACGGCTTTGACCAAAGCGTATTCGAGTCGATCAAGGCCGATTACCTGAAGTTCGCCGAAGGCATCGCGTTCAAGCCAAGTACCCTGGCCTTCGTGCCGATGTCGGCGCTCAAGGGCGACAACGTGGTGAACAAGAGCGAGCGTTCGCCCTGGTACACCGGCCAGTCGCTGATGGAGATCCTCGAGACCGTCGAGATCGCCAACGACCGCAACTACACCGACCTGCGTTTCCCGGTGCAGTACGTCAACCGCCCGAACCTGAACTTCCGTGGTTTTGCCGGCACTCTTGCCAGCGGCATCGTGCACAAAGGCGACGAAGTCGTGGTGCTGCCGTCACGCAAACGCAGCCGGGTCAAATCCATCGTCACCTTCGACGGTGAGCTGGAGCACGCCGGCCCAGGCCAGGCCGTAACCCTGACCATGGAAGACGAGATCGATATCTCCCGTGGCGACCTATTGGTGCATGCCGACAATGTGCCGCAAGTGACCGATGCGTTCGACGCCATGCTCGTGTGGATGGCTGAAGAACCGATGCTGCCGGGCAAGAAATACGACATCAAGCGCGCTACCAGCTACGTGCCGGGCTCTATCACCAGCATCGTGCATCGCGTGGACGTGAACACCCTGGCCGAAGGCCCGGCGAGTTCGCTGCAGCTCAACGAAATTGGCCGGGTCAAGGTCAGCCTTGATGCCGCCATTGCGTTGGATGGCTATGACAGCAATCGCACCACCGGTGCCTTTATTGTCATCGACCGCCTGACCAATGGCACCGTGGCCGCGGGCATGATCATCGCGCCACCGACCAGCCAGGGCGGTGCAGCGCAGCACGACAAATTGGCACACGTGGCCACTGAAGAGCGTGCCCTGCGTTTCGGCCAGCAACCGGCCACCGTGTTGTTCAGCGGCTTGTCGGGTGCCGGCAAGAGCACGTTGGCCTATGCGGTTGAGCGCAAGCTGTTCGACATGGGGCGTGCGGTGTTCGTGCTGGACGGCCAGAACCTGCGGCATGACCTGAACAAAGGCTTGCCTCAGGACCGTGCCGGGCGTACCGAGAACTGGCGCCGTGCGGCTCACGTGGCGCGTCAGTTCAACGAAGCCGGTTTGCTGACCCTTGCGGCTTTTGTCGCGCCGGATGCCGAAGGCCGTGAACAGGCCAAGGCGCTGATTGGCAGTGATCGCCTGTTGACCGTCTATGTGCAGGCGTCGCCGCTGGTATGTGCCGAGCGTGATCCGCAAGGTTTGTACGCGGCCGGTGGGGATAATATCCCTGGCGAGTCCTTCCCGTACGACGTGCCGTTGAATGCCGACCTGGTGATCGATACCCAGGCCTTGTCGCTGGAAGACAGCGTCAAGCAAGTGCTGGAGTTGTTGCGTCAGCGCGGCGCGATCTAGGCTTTATTGCCGCACAAAAAAGCCCGCCACCGAGTGATCGGTGGCGGGCTTTTTACACATTCTCAAATGTGGACTCGGTCAATGTGGGAGCTGGCTTGCCTGCGATGGCGGACTGTCAGTTTATTTATCCTTAGCTGATCCACCGCTATCGCAGGCAAGCCAGCTCCCACATTGAATTGCATCCACATGTTGATCAGCGGCTGGCTGGAAAGTCTTTGTGCAACTGCTCCAGCAACGCATCCTTGTCTTCCCACAACCGGTTGATCCAGCCCTGGAACGCTAACCGGTACTCCCCATCCTGCTCATAATTCTTGCCAATGAATTCAGCCGGGATCTGCACCTCTTCAAAATGCACCACCACCTCCTTCACATTGCCGCACAGCAAATCCCAATAGCCTGGGCGCCCGGCAGGGTAATGGATGGTCACATTCACCAATGATTTGAGCTGCTCGCCCATGGCATCCAGCACAAACGCAATGCCGCCCGCCTTGGGTTTAAGCAGGTAGCGAAACGGTGACTGTTGCTGCGCATGCTTGCCCGGCGTAAAGCGTGTGCCTTCGGCAAAGTTGAAAATCCCCACGGGGTTGTCGCGAAACTTCGCACAGGTCTTGCGGGTGGTTTCCAGGTCCTTGCCTTTCTTTTCCGGGTGCTTCTCCAAATAAGCCTTGCTGTAGCGCTTCATGAACGGAAAGCCCAGTGCCCACCACGCCAGACCAATCACCGGAACCCAGATCAGCTCTTGCTTGAGGAAAAACTTCAGCGGGCGAATGCGCCGATTGAGCACGTATTGCAGCACCATGATATCGACCCAGCTCTGGTGGTTGCTGGTCACCAGATACGAATGCTGATAGTCCAGGCCTTCAAGGCCGCTCAGGTGCCAGCGTGTGCGGCGCACCAGGTTCATCCAGCCTTTGTTGTTGGTCACCCAGGCTTCGTGAGTGTGGTTCATCAGCCATTCACTGAAGCGCTTGGCGAAGGGCAGTGCCTTGAACAGCGCGACAATAAACAGGAACGAGCACAGCAGGATCGTGTTCAGCGCCAGCAACAGCGAAGCGATCACCCCGCGTACGGCGGCAGGTAGAAAATCCAGCATTTAGATATCCATAGGTCGGTTGGCGGCTTGGATCGCAGTCAGCGCGATGGTGTACACGATGTCGTCTACCTGGGCGCCGCGCGGCAGGTCGTTGACCGGTTTGCGCAGGCCCTGGAGCATCGGCCCCAGGCTCACGCAATCGGCGCTGCGTTGCACGGCTTTGTAAGTGGTGTTGCCGGTGTTCAGGTCGGGGAACACGAACACCGTGGCCTTGCCCGCCACCTGGCTGTTGGGCGCCAATTGCCGGGCCACGCTTTCATTGGCGGCGGCGTCGTATTGCAGCGGTCCGTCGATCAGCAGCGAGCCTTGCTGTTCGTGGGCGAGCAGGGTGGCTTCGCGGACTTTTTCCACTTCTTCGCCGCTGGCCGAATCACCGCTGGAGTAGCTGATCATCGCCACGCGTGGCGTGATGCCGAACGCGGCGGCGGAATCGGCGCTTTGCAAGGCGATTTCCGCCAGTTCCGCGGCGCTCGGGTGCGGGTTCATCACGCAGTCGCCGTATACCAGCACCTGCTCGGGGAACAGCATGAAGAACACCGACGACACCAGGGTGCAGCCCGGCGCGGTCTTGATCAGTTGCAGGGCCGGGCGAATGGTATTGGCGGTGGAGTGGATGACGCCGGAGACCAGGCCGTCCACTTCGTCCAGGGCGAGCATCATGGTGGCGATCACCACTGTGTCTTCCAGCTGTTGCTCGGCCATGGGGGCGTTGAGGCTTTTGGTCTTGCGCAAGGCAACCATCGGCTCGACATAGCGCTGGCGAATCAGGTCCGGGTCAAGAATCTCCAGGCCCTCGGGCAGCTCGATACCCTGGGCACGGGCGACCGCTTCGACATCCGCCGGTTTGGCCAACAGCACGCAGCGGGCAATGCCTCGGGCCTGGCAGATGGCGGCGGCCTGCACCGTCAGCGGCTCGCTGCCCTCGGGCAACACGATGCGCTTGTTGGCGGCCTGGGCCCGTTGGATCAACTGGTAGCGGAACACCGCCGGCGACAGGCGCATCTCCCTGGGCGTGCCACACCGTTGGTGCAGCCAGCGTGCGTCGAGGTGGCTGGCGACGAAGTCGGTGATGATCTCCGCGCGCTCACGGTCATCGATGGGGATTTCCTTGTTGAGGCTATTGAGCTGGTTGGCGGTGTCGTAGGAGCCGGTGCTCACCGACAGCACTGGTAACCCGGCCTGGAAGGCGCCGCGGCACAGATCCATGATGCGCGGGTCGGGCAGGGTGTCGCTGGTCAGCAGCAGGCCGGCCAGCGGCACGCCGTTGATCGCGGCCAGGCTGACGGCGAGGATGATGTCGTCGCGATCGCCGGGGGTAACCACCAGGACGCCGGGCTTGAGCAGCTCTACGGTGTTGCGCATGGTACGGGCGCAAATGATGATCTTGGTCATGCGCCGGGTTTCATAGTCACCGGCGTTGAGGACCTGCGCACCCATCAGGTCGGCCACATCGCGGGTGCGCGGGGCATTGAGTTCGGGCTGGTAGGGGATGCAGCCAAGCAGGCGGAAATCGCCGCTGCGCAACAACGGCGAGTGCTCTTTAAGGCGCGCCGAGAATGCCTCCATGCTTTCGTCGGTGCGCACTTTGTTGAGGATCACGCCCAATACTTTCGGGTCTTTGGGGCCGCCGAACAGTTGGGCCTGCAATTCCACCCGGCCAGAAAGCTCGGTGAGCACTTCGTTCTCCGGCGCCGAGACCAGGATCACTTCCGCATCCAGGCTCTTGGCCAGGTGCAGGTTGACCCGCGCGGCGTAGCTGGCGCTGCGGGTCGGCACCATGCCTTCGACGATCAGCACGTCTTTGCCTACGGCGGCCTGCTGATACAGGGTGATGATTTCTTCAAGCAGCTCATCGAGTTGGCCGTCGCCGAGCATTCGCTCCACATGGGCCAGGCCCAGGGGTTGTGGTGGCTTCAGGCCGTGGGTACGTGCCACCAGCTCAGTGGAGCGCTCCGGACCGGTATCGCCCGGGTGTGGCTGGGCAATCGGTTTGAAGAAGCCGACTTTAAGGCCGGCCCGTTCCAGGGTGCGCACCAGCCCAAGGCTGATGGAGGTCAGACCCACACCAAAATCGGTGGGCGCGATAAAAAAAGTCTGCATGCGAATTCTCTGGAGGTGCATGGCTTGGGTGGCGCCCTATGCATGGGCGCCTACCGCGAATCAGGCGTCAAGGTTATCGTTATTCGCGCACTTGCGCACACCAGCCGCACGCAAAGGGTTGGCCTATTTTTTCAAGGCGTTGCGCGGGGTCGACGACCCAGGCGCGCGACTGCCACGGCGGCTGGTGGCGCAGGTGCTGGGTGTGGCCGCAGGACAGCTCGGCAACCCAGTGCAGGTCGTCATCCTGGTGGAATCCGGTGATCGTCGAGACCGTTGGTCGGCCCCGTCTGTCCGGGTTCTGTTCGCTTTCGGGCAAATCCTTGTTTAGACTTGTCCGTTCTTCATTCTTATGCAAAAGGTCTCGCCCCATGACGATCGCCGCTAACAAGGCTGTCTCCATCGACTATACCCTGACCAACGACGCTGGTGAGGTCATCGACAGCTCAGCCGGCGGCGCGCCGCTGGTCTACCTGCAAGGCGCAGGTAACATCATCCCAGGCCTGGAAAAGGCCCTGGAAGGCAAGGCAGTCGGTGACGAACTGACCGTAGCCGTAGAACCTGAAGATGCCTACGGCGAATACTCCGCCGAGCTGGTCAGCACTTTGAGCCGCAGCATGTTCGAAGGCGTTGACGAGCTGGAAGTGGGCATGCAGTTCCACGCTTCCGCGCCGGACGGCCAAATGCAGATCGTCACCATCCGTGACCTGGACGGCGATGATGTGACGGTCGACGGCAACCACCCTCTGGCTGGCCAGCGCCTGAACTTCCAAGTGAAAATCGTTGCCATCCGCGATGCTTCCCAGGAAGAAGTGGCTCACGGCCACGTCCACGGTGAAGGCGGTCACCACCATTGATTGTGGTTTGATCAATCGGTAGCAAAAACGCCCCGATTGGTTCGGGGCGTTTTTTTTTGCGTTTTAATGTGGGAGGGGGCTTGCTCCCGATAGCGGTGTATCAGTACCAGATATTCTGACTGACACTCCGCCATCGGGAGCAAGCCCCCTCCCACAAGGGAAGTTGTGATGAATCTTTGGGCAAACAAAAATGCCCCGGACCTTTCGGTACGGGGCATTTCTTAACTGTTACGCAGCCTGGGCTGCGTGGCAGTTGTTACCACTTAGGCTGCAGCAGGAACGCTCAGAGCCTTGATGTGGCCATTCAGGCGGCTCTTATGGCGAGCGGCCTTGTTCTTGTGGATGATGCCTTTATCGGCCATACGGTCGATAACTGGCACGGCCAGAACGTAAGCAGCTTGAGCTTTTTCAGCGTCTTTGGTGTCGATGGCTTTAACTACATTCTTGATGTAGGTACGAACCATGGAACGCAGGCTGGCGTTGTGGCTGCGACGCTTCTCAGCCTGTTTTGCACGTTTTTTGGCGGAAGGTGTGTTGGCCACCGTCGAGCTCCTCGAAAGACTTTTTAGGAAATAGCAAACAAAATAGGCCGCGAATCATGCCGATGACTTGATGGGTTGTCAAGGGCGGCTGATGCGAACTGCTGAGTGGTCGATCTGAAGAGGCGGGTGATTTATTTCCGGCGCTTGACCTGTAAACTCGCGAGCTTTGGCTCTGTGCTGTTGCAGGCGCGCAGTATCGCATAAGTGGGCGCTTTGTTCGCCTGCTCTTTATCTATAGGCGCAAACTCTTTCAATGAATCTGCTCAAATCGTTGGCTGCGGTCAGCTCTATCACGATGATCTCCCGGGTTTTGGGGTTTGTGCGTGACACTCTGCTGGCGCGCATCTTTGGCGCCAGTATGGCCACGGATGCCTTCTTTATTGCCTTCAAACTCCCCAACCTGCTGCGACGGATCTTTGCCGAAGGCGCGTTCTCCCAGGCGTTCGTGCCGATTCTGGCCGAATACAAGACCCAGCATGGCGAGGAGGCGACTCGTACGTTCATCGCCTACGTCTCGGGTTTGCTGACGCTGGTACTGATGCTGGTAACCATCGTCGGGATGCTCGCCGCGCCCTGGGTGATCTGGGCCACGGCGCCCGGTTTTGCCAATACGCCGGAAAAGTTTGCGCTCACCACTGATCTGCTGCGGGTGACCTTTCCTTATATATTGCTGATTTCCCTGTCTTCGCTCGCCGGGGCGATCCTCAATACCTGGAATCGTTTCTCGGTACCGGCCTTTGTGCCGACCTTGCTGAACGTCAGCATGATTATTTTTGCGCTGTTCCTTACGCCGTATTTCGATCCGCCCGTCATGGCCCTGGGCTGGGCGGTCCTGGCCGGCGGCCTGGCGCAGTTGCTGTACCAACTGCCGCACCTGAAAAAAATCGGCATGCTCGTACTGCCACGCCTGAACCTCAAGGACACCGGCGTCTGGCGCGTGATGCGCAATATGCTGCCGGCGATACTCGGGGTATCGGTCAGTCAGATTTCCCTGATCATCAACACCGCGTTTGCCTCGTTGCTGGTATCCGGCTCGGTATCGTGGATGTACTACGCCGACCGCTTGATGGAGTTGCCATCCGGTGTGCTTGGCGTGGCATTGGGCACGATCCTGCTGCCGACCCTGGCACGCACCTACGCCAGCAAGGATCGTCAGGAGTATTCGCGCATTCTCGATTGGGGCCTGCGTCTGTGCTTCCTGCTGGTGTTGCCATGCGCCTTGGCCCTGGGAATCCTGGCCGAGCCGCTGACGGTCTCGCTGTTTCAATACGGGCAATTCGATGCGCATGACGCCTTGATGACCCAGCACGCGCTGGTTGCCTACTCCGTCGGCCTGCTCGGCATTATTGTGATCAAGGTGCTGGCGCCGGGCTTCTACGCGCAGCAAAATATCCGTACGCCGGTGAAAATCGCGATTTTCACGCTGATTGTCACGCAACTGCTCAACCTGGTATTTATCGGTCCTTTGGCCCATGCCGGGCTGGCGCTGGCGATCAGTGCCGGAGCTTGTATCAATGCAGGCCTGCTGTTTTATCAACTGCGCAAACAGCAGATGTATCAACCACAGCCGGGTTGGGGGATGTTTACCCTCAAGTTGCTCGTGGCGGTGGCTGCGATGTCCGCCGTGCTGGTGGGCTTGATGCACGTGATGCCGGCCTGGGGCGATGGGGATATGCTTGAGCGCTTTATGCGCCTGGGTGTATTGGTGGTCGCGGGCGTAGCGGTGTACTTCGGGATGTTGCTGTTGCAGGGCTTCCGCGTGCGGGATTTCAATCGCAAGTCGCTGGGATAGAGACTTCGCCGCGATAAAACGATTGTTTTATCGATTCGACCCATTTGGCCTGCGCTGTTGCCTGTCGTCCGGGGCCGGGTGTGGTTATAATCGACCACTTTATGAGCAAGAAGCGCGTTATGCAGCTGGTTCGAGGTCTCCACAACCTGCGCCCCGAGCATCGGGGCTGCGTCGCCACTATTGGCAACTTTGACGGTGTTCACCGTGGCCACCAGGCTATCCTGGCAAGGCTGCGCGAGCGTGCGGTCGAGTTGGGTGTGCCCAGCTGCGTGGTGATTTTCGAGCCACAACCGCGGGAGTTCTTTACCCCGGAAACAGCGCCGGCCCGTTTGGCGCGCTTGCGCGACAAGCTGCAACTGCTGGCGGAGGAGGGCGTGGACCGCGTCCTCTGCCTGGCTTTCAACCAGCGTTTGCGCAGCCTCAGCGCCGCCGAGTTCGTCGACCGCATCCTGGTCGATGGCCTGGGTGTACAACACCTGGAGGTCGGTGACGACTTCCATTTCGGTTGCGATCGGGTCGGGGATTTCGATTTCCTGCAACATGCCGGCGTCAACCAGGGCTTTACCGTTGAAGCCGCCCAAACCGTCGAACTGGACGGCCTGCGTGTGAGCAGCACCCAGGTGCGTAACGCCTTGGCTGCCGCCGACTTCGACCTGGCCGAGCGTTTGCTCGGTCGCCCCTTCCGCATTGCCGGGCGGGTACTGCACGGCCAGAAGCTGGCGCGCCAATTGGGCACGCCAACTGCCAACGTGCAACTCAAGCGCCGCCGTGTGCCGCTGACCGGGGTTTACCTGGTCAGCGTCGACATCGACGGTCAATCGTGGCCGGGAGTCGCCAATATAGGCGTCAGGCCCACGGTTGCAGGTGATGGCAAGGCCCACCTGGAAGTTCACCTTTTGGATTTTGCCGGTGATTTATACGACCGGCGTTTGACGGTGGTTTTCCACCAGAAGCTGCGTGAAGAGCAGCGTTTCGCCTCCCTGGAGGCGTTGAAAACGGCGATCAATGCGGATGTCGCCGCCGCCCGTGCACTAGCCGCACCTAGCGCCCATCGCTAACCGAAGAGCCTTAAATGACCGACTATAAAGCCACGCTAAACCTTCCGGACACCGCCTTCCCAATGAAGGCCGGCCTGCCACAGCGCGAACCGCAGATCCTGCAGCGCTGGAACAGTATTGGCCTGTACGGAAAGTTGCGCGAAATTGGCAAGGATCGTCCGAAATTCGTCCTGCACGACGGCCCTCCTTATGCCAACGGCACGATTCATATCGGTCATGCGCTGAACAAGATTCTCAAGGACATGATCCTGCGCTCCAAAACCCTGTCGGGCTTTGACGCGCCGTACGTTCCGGGCTGGGACTGCCATGGCCTGCCGATCGAGCACAAAGTCGAAGTGACCTACGGCAAGAACCTGGGCGCGGACAAGACCCGCGAACTCTGCCGTGCCTACGCCACCGAGCAGATCGAAGGGCAGAAGTCCGAATTCATTCGCCTGGGCGTGCTGGGCGAGTGGGACAACCCCTACAAGACCATGAACTTCAAGAACGAGGCCGGTGAAATCCGTGCCTTGGCTGAAATCGTCAAGGGCGGCTTCGTGTTCAAGGGTCTCAAGCCCGTGAACTGGTGCTTTGACTGCGGTTCGGCCCTGGCCGAAGCGGAAGTCGAATACGAAGACAAAAAGTCGTCGACCATCGACGTGGCCTTCCCGATTGCCGATGACGCCAAGCTGGTCGAGGCATTCGGCCTGGCAAGCCTGGCCAAGCCGGCTGCCATCGTGATCTGGACCACCACCCCGTGGACCATCCCGGCCAACCAGGCGCTGAACGTGCACCCGGAATTCACCTACGCCTTGGTGGATGTCGGTGATCGCCTGTTGGTGCTGGCCGAAGAAATGGTCGAGTCGTGCCTTGCCCGCTACGAGTTGCAAGGCTCGGTGATCGCCACCGCCACCGGCTCCGCGCTGGAACTGATCAACTTCCGTCACCCGTTCTATGACCGTCTGTCGCCAGTGTACCTGGCTGACTACGTCGAGCTGGGTTCGGGTACCGGCATTGTCCACTGCTCGCCTGCCTATGGCGTGGACGACTTCGTGATCTGCAAGAAGTACGGCATGGTCAACGACGACATCATCAACCCGGTGCAGAGCAACGGCGTATACGTGCCTTCGCTCGAGTTCTTTGGTGGCCAGTTCATCTTCAAGGCTGACCAGCCGATCATCGAAAAACTGCGTGAAGTCGGTGCGTTGATGCAAACCGCCGCCATCCAGCACAGCTATATGCATTGCTGGCGTCACAAGACCCCGCTGATCTACCGCGCTACGGCGCAGTGGTTTATCGGCATGGACAAAGAGCCGACCAGCGGCGACACCTTGCGTGTACGCTCGCTCAAGGCCATCGAAGACACCAAGTTCGTCCCGTCCTGGGGTCAGGCGCGCCTGCACTCGATGATCGCCAACCGTCCGGACTGGTGCATCTCCCGCCAGCGCAACTGGGGCGTGCCGATCCCGTTCTTCCTGAACAAGGAAAGCGGTGAGCTGCACCCGCGCACCGTTGAGCTGATGGAAGTCGTGGCCCAGCGTGTCGAGCAGCAAGGCATCGAAGCCTGGTTCAAGCTGGACGCTGCCGAGCTGCTGGGCGACGAAGCGCCGCTGTACGACAAGATCAGCGACACCCTCGACGTGTGGTTCGATTCGGGCACCACTCACTGGCATGTGCTGCGTGGTTCGCACCCGATGGGCCACGAGACCGGCCCGCGTGCCGACCTGTACCTGGAAGGTTCGGACCAACACCGTGGCTGGTTCCACTCGTCGTTGCTCACCGGTTGCGCCATCGACAACCATGCGCCGTACCGCGAGCTGCTGACCCACGGCTTCACCGTCGACGAGACGGGCCGCAAGATGTCCAAATCGCTGAAGAACGTGATCGAGCCGAAAAAGATCAACGACACCTTGGGCGCCGACATCATGCGCCTGTGGGTGGCTTCCACCGATTACTCGGGTGAAATCGCCGTGTCGGACCAGATCCTGGCCCGCAGCGCCGACGCCTATCGTCGTATCCGCAATACCGCGCGATTCATGCTGTCGAACCTGACCGGCTTCAACCCGGCCAGCGACCTGCTGCCGGCCGAAGACATGCTCGCCCTCGACCGTTGGGCTGTGGACCGTACCTTGTTGCTGCAGCGCGAGTTGCAGGAACACTACGGCGAATACCGCTTCTGGAACGTCTACTCCAAGATCCACAACTTCTGCGTGCAGGAGCTGGGTGGTTTCTACCTCGACATCATCAAGGACCGCCAGTACACCACTGGCGCCAACAGCAAGGCGCGCCGTTCGGCGCAGACCGCGCTGTACCACATCAGCGAAGCGCTGGTGCGCTGGATCGCACCGATCCTGGCATTCACCGCTGACGAACTGTGGGAGTACCTGCCGGGCGAGCGTAACGAGTCCGTCATGCTCAACACCTGGTACGAAGGCCTGACCGAACTGCCGGCTGACTTCGAACTGGGCCGCGAGTACTGGGAAGGCGTGATGGCCGTCAAGGTTGCGGTGAACAAGGAACTGGAAGTCCAGCGTGCGGCCAAGGCCGTGGGTGGCAACCTGCAAGCCGAAGTCACCCTGTTTGCCGAAGACGGCCTGACCGCCGACCTGGCCAAGCTGAGCAACGAGCTGCGCTTCGTGCTGATCACCTCTACTGCGAGCCTGGCGCCGTTTACCCAGGCTCCGGCAGATGCGGTGGCTACCGAAGTGCCTGGCCTTAAGCTCAAAGTGGTCAAGTCGGCCTTCCCCAAGTGCGCTCGTTGCTGGCACTGCCGTGAAGACGTCGGCGTGAACCCTGAGCACCCGGAAATCTGCGGTCGTTGTGTCGACAACATCAGCGGTGAAGGCGAGGTTCGCCACTATGCCTAATGCAGACAGTCGTTTCGGACGTCTGGGCTGGCTCGTACTGAGCCTGCTGGTCCTGGTCATTGACCAGGTCAGCAAGGCTCACTTCGAGGGCTCCCTGGAAATGTTCCAGCAAATCGTGGTGATCCCGGATTACTTCAGCTGGACCCTGGCCTACAACACTGGCGCCGCCTTCAGCTTCCTCGCTGACGGCGGTGGCTGGCAGCGCTGGCTGTTTGCTGTGATCGCCGTGGTAGTAAGTGCCGTGCTGGTGGTGTGGCTCAAGCGCCTGGGCCGCGACGACACCTGGCTGGCCATCGCGCTGGCCCTGGTGTTGGGTGGCGCGCTGGGCAACCTGTATGACCGCATCGCCCTGGGCCATGTGATCGACTTTATCCTGGTGCATTGGCAGAACCGCCACTACTTCCCGGCGTTCAACTTTGCCGACAGCGCTATCACCGTCGGCGCAATCATGCTGGCGCTGGATATGTTCAAGAGCAAGAAAACCGGAGAAACCGTCAATGACTGATCAGGTATTGGCTGAGCAACGCATCGGCCAGAACACGGAAGTCACTTTGCATTTCGCACTGCGCCTGGAGAATGGCGACACGGTCGACAGCACGTTCGACAAGGCCCCCGCGACCTTCAAGGTCGGCGACGGCAACCTGCTGCCGGGTTTCGAAGCGGCACTGTTCGGTTTCAAGGCCGGTGACAAGCGCACCCTGCAAATCCTGCCGGAAAACGCCTTTGGCCAGCCCAACCCGCAAAACGTGCAGATCATCCCCCGTTCGCAGTTCCAGAACATGGACCTGTCGGAAGGCTTGCTGGTGATCTTCAATGATGCGGCGAACACTGAATTGCCTGGCGTGGTGAAAGCATTTGATGACGCGCAAGTGACCATCGACTTCAATCACCCGTTGGCCGGCAAGACGTTGACCTTTGACGTCGAGATTATCGACGTCAAAGTGCTGTAACCGACCGTACGCGGTCTAAAATGTGGGAGGGGGCTTGCTCCCGATAGCGGTGTATCAGCTAAATGTGCAGACTGATATACCTATATCGGGAGCAAGCCCCCTCCCACCTTTGATCTCCATTGTCGGTTGAGTCAGTGTCAAATTGACTCAATGTGGCTGCAATACACGAGGCACAGCATGCAAATCAAACTCGCCAACCCCCGTGGCTTCTGCGCCGGCGTGGACCGGGCGATCGAAATCGTCAATCGCGCCCTGGAAGTCTTCGGGCCGCCGATTTATGTGCGCCATGAAGTCGTCCATAACAAATTTGTGGTCGAAGACTTGCGCGCGCGCGGGGCGATCTTTGTCGAAGAACTCGATCAGGTGCCCGACGACGTGATCGTCATCTTCAGTGCCCACGGTGTTTCCCAGGCTGTACGTACCGAAGCGGCGGGCCGTGGCCTCAAGGTGTTCGATGCCACCTGCCCACTGGTGACCAAGGTGCATATCGAAGTGGCGCGCTACAGCCGCGACGGTCGTGAGTGCATCCTGATCGGCCACGCCGGTCACCCGGAGGTAGAAGGCACCATGGGCCAATACGACGCCAGCAACGGCGGTGCTATCTACCTGGTCGAGGACGAGAAAGACGTCGCCAACTTGCAGGTGCACAATCCGGAACGCCTGGCCTTCGTGACCCAGACCACCTTGTCCATGGACGACACCAGCCGCGTAATCGATGCCCTGCGCACGCGGTTCCCGGCCATTGGCGGCCCGCGCAAGGATGACATCTGCTACGCCACGCAAAACCGCCAGGATGCGGTCAAGCAACTGGCAAATGAGTGTGACGTAGTGCTGGTGGTCGGCAGCCCTAACAGCTCCAACTCCAACCGCCTGCGTGAGCTGGCCGAGCGCATGGCTACGCCGGCGTACCTGATCGACGGTGCCGAAGACATGCAGCGCAGTTGGTTCGATGGTGTCGAGCGTATCGGCATCACGGCAGGCGCCTCCGCACCGGAAGTGCTGGTACGCGGCGTGATCCAGCAGTTGCAGGCCTGGGGCGCTACTGGCGCCGATGAGCTGGCAGGTCGTGAAGAGAACATCACGTTCTCGATGCCGAAGGAACTGCGGGTCCGCTCGCTGCTCTGACGCCAACAATGCCGGCATCGGCTCGGCATAATGCCTGCTCGGTCTTGTCACTGCGCAGGCTGATGCGTCCGCTGGGGGCCAGCACGATCTGATACAGGCTCTGTGCCTGGCTCGTGTCGCACACATGCACGGTGCCGGCACGGAAGCCTCCGCCGGCGAAAACCGGTTCTCCCAAGCCGCTGAAACGCACCTGGTCCGTGACCGGGCCATTGCCTGCCACTGGCACGCGACCATCACCCTGGCGCTTCAGCAGCACCGGGTTGTCGTCGTCCTGATGGCCGCGTCCACTGACATCCAGTATCACCCGCCACCCCAGGCTCCAGTCCCTGTCGTTTGCATGAATGACCACCGCCTGATTGCGCGTGATGGCCTCCATGCGTGCGTAACGCAGTCCGGCGGCAAGTGATTGGGCCACGCTTTGTCGTTGCTGCGATTCAAGCAAACCTTTGAAACCGGGTACGGCCAATTGCGCGAGGAAGCTGGTGACGATCAGCCCCAGCAGCATTTCAATCAGGGTGAACCCTCGTTGTGTCATGTGCGTTCCCTCCATGGACACGAGTGAATCTTCGAGTTGCAGACCTAGGTATAGCGCCTGGCCGCGAATGCTGGGTGATGGCCTTTATGTCCAAAGTATTTCCCTTTGTTCCGGCAGCAGCGCTGCTCGAAATCCGCCGCTAGTCTTGGATCGCACAGCAGGGTTTGCCTGCTTTTTTCCGGCCTTCGACATGGATGACGACGGTAATGCCTGCCCGCCCGAATCGATTTTTCCTGCGCTCCGCGCATCGGCACCAATCCGGCATGACGCTGATCGAGGTGCTGATAGCGCTGTTGATCCTGGCTGTCGGCCTGATGGGCGCTGCAATGCTTCAGCTCAACGCGCTCAAGTACACCGACAGTGCCAGGATGATCAGCCAAGCCAGCTTTATCGCCTACGACATGCTCGACCGAATTCGCGCCAATGCTGGTGCGGATTACACGTGGGGGAGGGACGAGTCGGGGCCGCCCAACACTTCGGCCGCCAGTGTGCGCGACCTGGACCTGCACGATTTCGAGGCCAATATCATTGGTTTTGCTGGCAAGGATGCCAAGGGTTCCGTGGCGGTAAGCGGGCATGAGGTCACCATCAGCATCAGTTGGGAGGATCGCCGCTCAGCAGGCACCCCAGAAGCACGGGAAACCTTCACGCTGACCAGCCGAGTCACCAGTGAGCAGGGAGCCTTGCAATGAATCGTCATGTCCGAGGTTTCAGCCTGGTGGAGTTGTTGCTCGCACTCGCCGTCGGGCTGGTGCTGGTGTTGGGGGTGAGTCAGGTGCTCATAAGTTCACGATTGACTCACGACAGCCAGCAGGCCGCCATGGTGCTGCAGGATGATGCGCGGCTTGCCCTGGGCAAGATCACACAGGACATTCGTCAGGCAGGCATGTTGGGATGTTTGGCCGCGACCGTTATCGACAACGCCCCGGCTGCCTTCGATCGACCGATAAGCTGGGACGCGTCTGGAAGTTCAAGGTCGCTGACGTTGGTCACCGCGTACGTCGGTGACGGCGCTGGCAAGCCCGACTGGACGGTGTTGTCCGACTGCAAGGAGGCGGCCCATGCGTATGAGGGGGCAGCGCCTGCCGCCGCCCCTGGCCTGATCCGCTTTGGCGTACGCCAGCTTACCTACACCTATGAATCGGGCCAGTTGAAGGTCAGTACTCCGGCAGCACCGGCAAAGGCGGTACTGATTGATAACGTGCGTGCATTCGACATCAGTTTTGGCTTGGCGGCTGAGCCTGCATCAATGGTTGTGGTGCGTTACGACAGCCATTCGGCTGACAGTTCTTTGGTACGTAGTGTGCGTATCTCCATGACTCTGCAAGACCCAACTGGGCGGGTTAAGGATCAGACCTACAGTGTCGTCGCGGCGCTGCGAAATCGGTTGGGTTAGGGGCGATGTCGATGCTTGGCGGTATTCGGGTACGGCAGAACGGGATGGTGCTGCTGATCAGTCTGGTATTCCTGCTGTTGTTATCGCAGCTGGGGCTGTCGTCGATACAGGGGGCGGTCGCCCAGCAAAAAGTCGCGAGTAGCCTGTGGCAGCGTAATCAATCCTTTCAGTCTGCTGAGAGCGGTTTGCGGCTGGGGGAGTCGGTTGTGCAGAGGGGCGGCCCTGCGATGCCTGTGTGCAACTCGGTTATTACGTGTGTACCGCCCAATGAAGCATTTTCCTTGACTGGCGCAGGGGCAAACCCTGTCTCAGCGGTCACCTGGTTGGCCTTGAGGGGTGGGTTTTATGGCGTTCAATCCCTGGGGGAAGGAGCAGGGCTGGCTCATTTGCCGCCCGATACACGGGCAGCGCTCTTTCGCATCACTGCCGTGGGCCTTACAGGCCAATCGCGCACGGTGCTGGAGTCGGTTTATGCACGGGTGGAGGAGGGCGGCAACGTCAGGTTTCGACGGATTTCATGGCGGCAACTTCAATAAGGAGCAATGGGATGGGCATGGATAGCCAGGGCTTTACCCTGATGGAGTTATTGATCGCCGTGGCGATCGTTGCGTTGTTGGCCGGCATTGCGTATCCCGGGTACATCGGCCAGGTAAAAAAGGTGTATCGCGCGCAAATAGTCGCGTTGCTGAGCGAGCAAGCCCAGCACCTGGAGCGCGCATATACCAGAAACGGCACTTTTATTGATGCGGGCGGCGCCATTGCGGGTAACGATCACTATAGAATCAGTGTGATTTTAAACCCCCAGGATTTCGACTTGCTCGCTACGCCTGCCGTGGACTCAGTCATGGCGGACGACGCGTGTGCAGCTTTCAGCTTGAGCAGCACCGGTATGCGAAGCAACCCGGGAGCGGCGCCTGAAATGTCGCGCAAAGTCTGCTGGGGGCAGTGATGAGAGTGCTTGAAGAGTGGGCGCCGGGCGCGCCTTTCCCTGTTTATCGGCGGGATCAGATGATGGCAAAGCAACAGCAAGTGGTGATTGTCGGCGGCGGAGTAATCGGGCTGTTGACGGCGTACAACCTTGCCAGAGAAGGGCGTGCAGTCATGCTGCTGGAGCGTGTGGGGCTTGGGCAGGAGTCTTCCTGGGCGGGTGGCGGAATTGTCTCACCGTTGTATCCATGGCGTTATAGCCCGGCCGTGACTGCCTTGGCCCATTGGTCCCAGGATTTCTATCCGCAGTTGGCACAGCGCTTGTTTGCCGCAACCGGTGTCGATCCCGAGGTTCATACCACGGGTTTGTACTGGCTTGACCTGGATGATGAGGCTGATGCATTGGCCTGGGCTGCGCGTGAAGGGCGGCCATTGAGCAAGGTGGATGTGTCCCAGGCTCATGATGCCGTGCCGGCGCTGGGAGGCGGCTACTCCCGGGCGATCTACATGGCCGATGTGGCCAATGTGCGCAACCCTCGCCTGGTTAAATCCTTGAAGGCGGCGCTGCTGGCGTTGCCGGATGTGACGATTCACGAGCACTGCGAAGTGTCGGGTTTTGTGCAGAACAACAATCGCGTGGTGGGGGTGAACACTGCTACGGGACCGGTTTTTGCCGATCAGGTGGTGCTCGCCGCCGGGGCCTGGAGCGGGCAGTTGCTGAGCACACTGGGCATGACCCTTCCCGTGGAGCCGGTCAAAGGCCAAATGATCCTGTACAAGTGCGCGTCCGACTTTTTATCCAGCATGGTCTTGGCCAAGGGGCGCTATGCAATCCCCCGCCGCGATGGGCACATTCTGATTGGAAGCACATTGGAACATGAGGGGTTCGACAAGACGCCGACCGAAACTGCGTTGGCGAGCCTCAAGGCGTCTGCGGTTGAACTGATCCCCGCCTTGGCGGACGCCGAGGTGGTCGGGCATTGGGCGGGGTTGCGGCCCGGTTCGCCGGAAGGTATCCCCTATATCGGAGAGGTTCCCGGCTTTCAGGGCTTGTGGCTCAATTGCGGGCATTACCGCAATGGCCTGGTACTCGCACCGGCTTCCTGCCAGTTGTTCGCCGACTTGCTGTTGGGGCGGGCTCCGATCATTGATCCGGCGCCTTATGCCCCGGCAGGTCGCCTCAACGCTGGATAGACTTCGGCCCTTGTTCCAGGTGCGCCTGGGTGCAGTACCACTCCTGGCGCGAACTCAGTGCGCGATCCTGCGGCAGGTGCACGCCGCAGTGGGCGCATCGCACCATCAGCGCTGCGTTCGGCTCGGCAGGTCGTTGCTGGCGGGCTGCAGGGTTTTTGAATTTGCGCCAGAACCATACCGCGGCAGCAATGACGGCAATCCAGAACAGTAGACGAAGCATGATGGGCAGTTTCTCGACAAGGAATGCGCCAGTTTAGCCAAGCTGGCCACAGGCGCACAGCGCAATAAATACTCGCTCATAAAAAAGGGAGCTCCTTCAGAGCTCCCTTTTGCGTTGCGTCGAACAATCAGTCGAACACACCGAAGGTCATGTAGCTGAACCACGAACGGTCTTCGTTGTTGCCAAGGGCCTGCGGCTCCTCTTCTTCGATAACGTCTCCGTTCTCGTCGTGAGGCTTGAGGTCCGAAGGGATGGCATCCTTGGCGTCCTGGTACTGCTTGATCACGTCCTGGTTGGCGCGGGTTTCACCCGGCGGCAATGGCGGACGAGACTCGATCAGGCCCAAAGTGTACTTGCTCAGCCACGAACGGTTGTCGGCTTCGGCAACCTGAGGCACGAACTGGCCATCTTTCAGGCTTGGGTGATCTGGGTAGTTGAGCTTCAGGGTTTCCAGGCTGGTGGTCGCCAGGGTGTCCAGGTGCAGACGCTGGTAAGCCTCGGTCATCACCGCCAGGCCGTCGCCCACGGATGGGGTTTCCTGGAAGTTCTCCACAACATAGCGGCCACGGTTGGCGGCAGCTACGTAGGCCTGACGGGTCAGGTAGTAGTGGGCCACGTGGATTTCGTAGGAGGCCAGCAGGTTGCGCAGGTAGATCATGCGCTGCTTGGCGTCCGGCGCGTAGCGGCTGTTGGGGTAGCGGCTGGTCAGCTGGGCGAACTCGTTGTAGGAGTCGCGTGCAGCGCCCGGGTCACGCTTGGTCATGTCCAGCGGCAGGAAGCGCGCCAGCAGGCCAACGTCCTGGTCGAACGAGGTCAGGCCTTTCATGTAGTAGGCGTAGTCCACGTTCGGGTGCTGTGGGTGCAGGCGGATAAAACGCTCGGCGGCGGACTTGGCAGCTTCCGGCTCGGCGTTCTTGTAGTTGGCGTAGATCAGCTCCAACTGGGCCTGGTCGGCATAGCGGCCGAATGGGTAGCGCGACTCCAATGCCTTCAGCTTCGCTGTGGCGCTGGTGTAGCTATTATTGTCCAGGTCTGTCTGAGCTTGCTGGTACAGCTCGACTTCGCTCAGGTTTTCGTCGACGACGTCCTTTGTTGACGAGCAAGCAGCAGTCATGGCGAGGATGGCGATCAGCAGCAGGTGTTTCACTTGCATGGCGGCTTGCGTCCCTATGACGGCCGCTGTCTTGGGCGGGGCCGTCCTGTTATGATGAGCGCCCCGTTGAAAGCCTCGGGGCAAAAGACGCCGTATTTAACCACAAGCGCGCAGCCGAAACCAAAGGCTGTGCCACGCCTAGTCTGAGCATGTCCGATAAAATTGAACTTCGCGCAGAGGTGCCGTCCGAATTGGGCGGCCAACGCCTCGATCAAGTCGCCGCACAATTATTCGCTGAGCACTCGCGCTCGCGCCTTTCCGCCTGGATCAAAGACGGCCGCCTGACTGTGGATGGAGCGGTTATCCGCCCGCGAGACATAGTTCATGGCGGTGCGATTCTTGAGCTGACTGCCGAGCAGGAAGCCCAGGGAGAATGGGTCGCCCAGGACATCGAGCTGGATATCGTCTATGAAGACGACGACATCCTGGTCATCAACAAACCCGCTGGCCTGGTGGTTCACCCGGCTGCCGGGCACGCTGATGGCACTTTGCTCAATGCCCTGTTGCACCACGTCCCGGACATCATCAATGTCCCGCGCTGCGGCATCGTGCACCGTCTGGACAAGGACACCACCGGTTTGATGGTGGTGGCCAAGACCATTCAGGCGCAGACGCAACTGGTTACTCAGTTGCAGAGTCGCAGCGTCAGCCGGATCTACGAGTGCATCGTGATCGGTGTGGTGGTGGCCGGGGGCAAGATCAACGCCCCGATTGGTCGCCATGGCCAGCAGCGCCAGCGTATGGCGGTGATGGAAGGTGGCAAGCAAGCCGTCAGCCACTACCGTGTGCTGGAGCGTTTCCGCTCCCACACCCATGTGCGGGTCAAGCTGGAAACCGGGCGCACCCACCAGATTCGCGTGCACATGGCGCATATCAACTTCCCGTTGGTCGGCGATCCTGCCTACGGTGGGCGCTTCCGTATTCCGCCGGCGGCAAGCCAGACAATGGTCGAGTCGCTGAAGTCCTTCCCGCGTCAGGCACTGCACGCACGCTTCCTGGAACTGGATCATCCGACGAGCGGTAAGCGCATGAGTTGGGAATCGCCACTTCCAGACGACCTGGTCTGGTTGTTGTCGCTGCTCAAGCAGGATCGTGAGGCGTTTATCGGATGAGTGACTGGCTGATTCCTGACTGGCCCGCGCCGTCTCAGGTCAAAGCCTGCGTCACGACTCGTGCGGGCGGTGTCAGTCTGACGCCGTTCGACAGCCTCAACCTGGGCGATCACGTCGAGGACAGCCTTGAGGCCGTCCTTGAAAATCGCCGTCGTCTGAGCAGCGCCTTCGATATCCAGCCTGCCTGGTTGCGCCAAGTCCACGGTACTCACGTGGTTGAGGCCGATCCAGGCCTTACCGTCGAGGCAGATGGCAGTTGGACCAGCACCCCCGGCATCGCCTGCACATCCATGACCGCCGATTGCCTGCCTGCGCTGTTCTGTAATCGTGCGGGTACCCGGGTTGCCGCAGCCCATGCCGGTTGGCGTGGCTTGGCGGCTGGCGTGCTGGAGGCCGCATTCGAAAGCCTGGATACTGCTCCTGAAGACGTCCTGGTCTGGCTCGGCCCAGCCATTGGCCAGCAAGCCTTTGAGGTCGGCCCGGAGGTACGTGAAGCGTTCATGCAGCAACTGCCGGCCACCGCTGAAGCCTTTGTTCCCAGCCACAATCCCGGCAAGTTCATGGCCGACATCTACCAGCTGGCGCGCCTGCGTCTGGCAGCAAACGGTGTCACCGCTGTATATGGTGGTGGTTTTTGCACCGTGACCGATACACGCTTCTTTTCTTATCGCCGCAGCCCGCGTACGGGCCGATTCGCCTCCCTTATCTGGCTTGAACGCTAGACTGTCCTGACCTGTATCAACAGTCCGCCGCTTGAAACCCCCAGAATCCACCCCATCTATAAGGGTATCTGGCAGGTTTCTTCATTCAGGATGTGTTTGTTCATAGCTCCGGCCTGCTCAAAAGGAAGGTGACTAATGCGTATTGATCGTTTAACCAGCAAATTGCAGTTGGCCTTATCGGACTCCCAATCCCTGGCGGTCGGCCTCGACCATCCGGCGATTGAGCCGGCACACTTGATGCAGGCGCTCCTGGAGCAACAAGGTGGTTCTATCAAACCCTTGTTGATGCAGGTGGGCTTTGACATCAACAGCCTGCGCAAGGAGTTGAGTAAAGAGCTCGACCAACTGCCGAAAATTCAAAACCCTACCGGCGACGTGAATATGTCCCAGGACCTGGCGCGCCTGCTCAATCAGGCGGACCGCCTGGCCCAGCAGAAGGGTGACCAGTTCATCTCCAGCGAACTGGTGCTGCTCGCCGCCATGGACGACAACAGCAAGCTCGGCAAATTGTTGCTGGGGCAGGGCGTGAGCAAGAAAGCCCTGGAAAACGCTATCAACAACCTGCGTGGCGGCGAGGCCGTGAACGACCCCAACCATGAGGAGTCGCGCCAGGCCCTGGACAAATACACCGTCGACCTGACCAAGCGTGCAGAAGAAGGCAAGCTCGACCCGGTGATTGGTCGTGACGATGAGATTCGTCGCACCATCCAGGTCCTGCAGCGTCGCACCAAGAACAACCCGGTGCTGATCGGTGAGCCTGGCGTGGGTAAAACCGCGATTGCCGAGGGCCTGGCCCAGCGCATCATTAATGGTGAAGTGCCGGACGGCTTAAAAGGCAAGCGCCTGTTGTCCCTGGACATGGGGGCCTTGATCGCCGGTGCCAAGTTCCGTGGTGAGTTCGAAGAGCGACTGAAATCCCTGCTTAATGAATTGTCGAAGCAGGAAGGCCAGATCATTCTGTTTATCGACGAACTGCACACCATGGTTGGTGCCGGTAAAGGCGAAGGCTCCATGGATGCTGGCAACATGCTCAAGCCGGCCTTGGCGCGGGGCGAGTTGCATTGCGTCGGTGCGACCACGCTCAACGAATACCGTCAGTACATTGAAAAGGATGCGGCCCTTGAGCGGCGTTTCCAGAAAGTGCTGGTGGAAGAGCCAAGCGAAGAAGACACCATCGCGATCCTGCGTGGCCTGAAAGAACGCTATGAGGTCCACCATAAAGTGGCGATCACTGATGGCGCGATCATTGCGGCGGCCAAGCTGAGTCATCGCTACATCACCGATCGTCAGTTGCCGGACAAGGCCATCGACCTGATCGACGAAGCGGCCAGCCGCATTCGCATGGAGATCGACTCCAAGCCGGAAGTGCTCGACCGCCTGGATCGGCGCCTGATTCAACTGAAAGTAGAATCCCAGGCGTTGAAGAAGGAAGAGGACGAGGCAGCGAAGAAACGCCTGGAAAAACTTCAGGAAGAAATCGTCCGTCTGGAGCGTGAGTATTCGGACCTCGAAGAAATCTGGACCTCGGAAAAAGCCGAAGTACAGGGTTCGGCGCAGATCCAGCAGAAAATCGAGCAGTCCCGTCAGGAGCTGGAAGCCGCGCGTCGTAAAGGCGATCTGAGCCGCATGGCTGAGTTGCAATATGGTGTGATTCCGGACCTGGAACGCAGCCTGCAGATGGTCGACCAGCACGGCAAGCCTGAAAACCAGTTGCTGCGCAGCAAGGTGACCGAGGAAGAAATCGCCGAAGTGGTCTCCAAGTGGACCGGCATTCCAGTCTCGAAAATGCTCGAAGGCGAGCGCGACAAACTGCTGAAAATGGAAAGTTTGTTGCATCAGCGCGTCATCGGTCAGGAAGAGGCGGTGGTGGCGGTATCCAATGCGGTACGGCGTTCCCGTGCCGGCTTGTCCGACCCGAACCGTCCAAGCGGCTCGTTCATGTTCCTCGGCCCGACCGGCGTAGGTAAGACTGAGCTGTGCAAGGCCCTGGCCGAGTTCCTCTTTGATACTGAAGAGGCCATGGTACGCATTGATATGTCCGAGTTCATGGAGAAACACTCGGTGGCTCGCCTGATCGGCGCACCACCAGGCTATGTGGGCTACGAGGAGGGCGGTTACCTGACCGAGGCCGTGCGACGCAAGCCTTACTCGGTGATCCTGCTGGATGAGGTCGAGAAGGCGCACCCGGATGTGTTCAACATTTTGCTGCAGGTGCTGGAAGATGGTCGCTTGACGGACAGCCACGGGCGTACGGTGGACTTTCGCAATACGGTGATCGTGATGACCTCCAACCTGGGCTCGGCACAGATCCAGGAACTGGTGGGGGATCGCGAAGCCCAGCGCGCAGCGGTGATGGACGCCTTGACCACCCACTTCCGCCCGGAATTCATCAACCGGGTCGACGAAGTGGTGATCTTCGAGCCTCTGGCACGGGATCAGATTGCGGGTATCACCGAAATCCAGTTGGGCCGCCTGCGCAGTCGCCTGGCTGAGCGTGAGCTCGACCTTGAGCTGAGCGGCGAGGCGTTGGACAAGCTGATCGCAGTGGGCTACGACCCGGTGTATGGCGCACGGCCGTTGAAGCGTGCGATCCAGCGCTGGATCGAGAACCCGCTGGCACAGTTGATCCTGTCGGGCAGCTTTATGCCGGGCACTCGCGTCACGGCAACGGTGAAAGACGACGAAATCGTCTTCCACTGAGGCCAGCGCCCGGTGTAATAACAAGAGGCCTCGCATTGCGAGGCCTTTTTTTTCGATAGGGCGTTGAACTGTAAGGCAAAGGCTTGTAAAGTGCGCCCCGCAGCAACGTCAGCCCACGGGTTTCTTCTCCCCAAGAAGAAATCAGAAAGAAGCGCAAATCATTGTCTTAAAAGCAATTTAAAGGGTTGACAGGGGTTTTTAAGATTGTAGAATAGCGCGCCTCAGAGACGCTAACGTAGCGATACGGACAGGGTCGAAGAGAAGGTTACACAGCAGTAAATTTGAAATATGTAGTTCCGTGATAGCTCAGTCGGTAGAGCAAATGACTGTTAATCATTGGGTCCCAGGTTCGAGTCCTGGTCACGGAGCCAATTTCAAATCGGGGTATAGCGCAGTCCGGTAGCGCGCCTGCTTTGGGAGCAGGATGTCGGGAGTTCGAATCCCCCTACCCCGACCATATTTGGGTCGTTAGCTCAGTTGGTAGAGCAGTTGGCTTTTAACCAATTGGTCGTAGGTTCGAATCCCACACGACCCACCATTTTTGAGACCAGTTCAGGCTGGAATCGAATCTTAAGATCAGAGGCCAAAAGCGCTGATCGAAGAAGGCGACTGAAAGGTCGCCTTTTTTTTACCGGGGTATAGCGCAGTCCGGTAGCGCGCCTGCTTTGGGAGCAGGATGTCAGGAGTTCGAATCCCCTTACCCCGACCATATTAAAAGTCCTCGTATCGAAAGATACGGGGATTTTTTTTGCGCGCGCGAATCTTGAATTCTCCGCAAAACAAATGTGGGAGGGGGCTTGCTCCCGATAGCGGTGGGTCAGCTAAGTATTCATTAACTGACACACCGCTATCGGGAGCAAGCCCCCTCCCACAGGTGTTATGCGTTGTTAGTGGAGTTTGAGGCGCGGTTCTGTGCCTCGCCCAATCTTGCTGCCCAGCATCAGCATCGCCGTGCGGAAGAAGCCGTACAGCGCCATCTGGTGCATACGGTACAGCGACACATAGAACATCCGCGCCAACCAGCCCTCCAGCATCACGCTGCCAGTCAGGTTACCCATCAGGTTACCTACCGCCGAGAACCGCGACAGCGAGATCAGCGAGCCGTAGTCGGTGTACTTGTAGGTCGGCAGATCCTTGCCTTCAATGCGCAATCTCAGCGACTTGGCCAACAACGAAGCCTGCTGATGCGCGGCCTGGGCTCGTGGGGGCACATTGCGGTCGGTGCCCGGTTGCGGGCAGGCGGCACAATCGCCAAAGGCGAAGATGTTTTCATCGCGAGTGGTTTGCAGTGTTTGCAGCACCTGAAGCTGATTGATGCGGTTGGTTTCCAGGCCATCGATGTCTTTGAGAAAACCCGGTGCGCGGATCCCGGCCGCCCATACCTTGAGGCTGGCGGGAATCACTTGGCCGCTGCTGGTAATCAGCGCGTCGGCGGTTACTTCGCTGACCGCCGAGTTGGTCAGCACGGTCACCCCGAGTTTTTCCAGGGTTTTATGCACTGGGCCGCCGATCCGCTCTGGCAGGGCAGGCAATACCCGCGGGCCGGCTTCGATCAGGGTGATATGCATGTTTTCCGGTTTGATGCGGTCCAGGCCATAGGCCGCCAGTTCATGGGCTGCGTTATGCAGCTCGGCGGCCAGCTCCACCCCGGTGGCGCCGGCACCGACGATGGCCACGCTGATTTGTTCAACGGCATCGGTTTGTCCGGCATGGGCGCGCAGGTAGTGGTTGAGCAGTTGTTGGTGGAAGCGCTCGGCTTGCTTGCGGGTATCGAGGAACAGGCAATGCTGCGCCGCACCCTCGGTGCCGAAGTCGTTGGTGGTGCTGCCTACGGCAATGACCAGGCTGTCATAGCCCAGTACGCGCGCGGGCACCAGCTCGCGGCCTTCTTCATCGAGGGTGGCGGCCAGCTGGATTTTCTTCTGTTCACGGTCAAGCCCACTCATGCGCCCAAGCTGGAACTCGAAGTGGTTCCATTTTGCCTGGGCGACATAATTGAGTTCGTCTTCCGAAGAATTCAGCGAGCCGGCAGCCACTTCGTGCAGCAGAGGCTTCCAGATGTGAGTCAGGTTGGCGTCCACCAGCGTGATGCTGGCCTTGCCGCGCTTGCCCAGAGTCTTACCCAGGCGGGTAGCCAACTCCAGGCCGCCGGCGCCGCCGCCGACGATAATAATACGATGGGTCATGGGGATATCTCGCAAGGCTAAAAGAAATCGGAGCAGTTACCCCCGCGAGCGCCAGGCAGCTCATAGCGTCAGGTAACTCAATAGGCGGCTCAGCACGCCGAGCCCGATCACCACTACCAGCACCACACAAAGGAGCAGCCATGGCCGGAAAGGCTTGCGTTCGACTCTGTGCTGGGAGAGTTGCAGGTACTCTTGGACATGCTGTTGGTCATCGGGGTTCAGGCGGCTGGTCATAAAGGCCTCGTCAGGTAGACGTTGCAAAAGGGCGCCACGTTACAGCCAAGGGTTCAAAGGCTGATGCCCACATCGAACACTATGCTGCGGCCCAGGTTGTTGCGCAAGAAGTCCGGCGCGTCCGGGTGTGCGAACAGTACGCGCGCGAAGGTTGGCCCCACCAGTGACAGTGAGCGCCAGCCCTGGCGCAGGTATTCGGTTGGCGGCGGAAAGTGGCTGTTGAGGTCCAGCACTTCGCGTTTGAGGCTGGTGAAAGCGATAAGGTCCAGCTCCCCCAGGTCCATGCCGCGTTCTTTGTAGTTATGTGCTTTTTTGCGCAGTGTCGGTGCCAGGCGCAACAAAAACTCATGGGCGGGAATGCGTCGTGGCTTGGCTTCGCGCCGCACCAGTTGGCTCAAAGAGAACGCGCTACGCCTGCGCAGCAATTCATCGCGCCATTCGTCGTTCAGGCGGCGCCCCTCGTCCAGCACGAAAAACACCTCGAAACTGGCGTCGCGAAACAACACATCCGGCGGCTCCTGGCCCGCAGCGTGAAACTCTTCGACGCGGTAGGGCACATTCAAGCCCTGCAGCAGGCGCTGGCAGACCCAACGCTCACGCTCCCATTTGCGGGCATTGGACAGAAACGCATTGGCTTGTTCGGCTGCTACGGTGAGCAGGCGCAAATAATCTGAGTCATCCATATTCCCAGCTTAGCGTTCAAATGATGACCACAGGAAGTCCTGCTTGCACCGAGTTGCTGCTGAAACAGCTGGGTATCTATGCCAGTGAGACCCAAATGTGGGAGGGGGCTTGCTCCCGATCGCAGAGTGCCAGCCAGCACATGTATTGGCTGATAGACCGCTTCGGGAGCAAGCCCCCTCCCACATTTGAATCTCGCTTCGACCCAGACCCATGTTAAAACGCAGGTGTAGACTGCTCACTCGGCAGCAAGTTTTTTGTAGAGGTAGTGCATCTGTGATCAGTGCAGCTGTTCTGGCGCCATCGACCCTCGGCATTGGCTGGCTGTTATATGCGCCGGTGGTGATGTGGGCGACGTTGCGCTCGCCTTGGGTCGAATTGTTCGCCGACCGACGGCGCCAGCATTTGCTGTTCGGTACGGTGTTCGCGTTGTTTATGCTGTGGCTGGTGCGGCGGGATTTCGATACCGGGGTCTCGTACCACTTTATCGGCATGACCGCCGTGACCTTGCTGCTGGATTGGCCGCTGGCAATCGTCGGTGGGTTTGCTGCACAGTTCGGCTTGATGCTGCTGGGGCGCCAGGATCTGGCCGCCCTTGGCGTCAACGGCCTGCTTCTGGTCGGGCTGCCGGTGCTGGTCACCGAAAGCTGCGCGCTGTTGGTCGAACGGGCGCAACCGCGAAACCCCTTTGTGTATATCTTCTGTTCCGGTTTTTTTGCGGCGGCGCTGTCGGCATTGTTGTGCCTGTTGGTCGGCCTGGGCCTGTTGTGGTTGGACGGCCGCTTTGCGATGCCGGAATGGTTGGAGGACTTTGTAGGTTACCTGTGGCTGATCATCTTCCCTGAAGCCTTTATCAACGGCATGGTCGTCAGCGCGTTGGTGGTGTTTTGCCCGGAATGGCTGGAGACCTTCAACCGAACTCGCTATCTCTCGGCCCCCTGGAAGGACGACGATTCAAGGCGTTGATCCAGGTCAAATGCCGGGCACCGGCGCAGGTCCATGCTCTGCAAAATTTTTTCTGGAGCACCGATCATGAGTGTGTACGAGTGGGCACGGCAGGAGTTGCGCAGAAGCCAGGACGCAGCGCAGGAAATCGGTTTTGACCCCGGCTTGACCTTGCGCGCCATGCTCAGTGCGGTGGTGCAGCAAAGCAAGGGTGTACGCAGTTTTGAAGACCTGGCCGACGAGTTGCAATACCTTGCAGAAAACCTCGACGACCAGCAGGAATATGCCTTTATGCGGCCTTAGTGGCGCGGCGGCAGGTCTTCGGAAAACAGTTCATCTTCGGCGTCCGGGGCCACCGGAATCTTGTGTTCTTCAGCGGCCCAGGCACCCAGGTCGATAAGCTTGCAACGGTCCGAGCAGAACGGCCGGTTGAGGTTGGTCGCTTTCCATTCCACGGGTGCACCGCAGGTTGGGCAGTCGACGGTCAAGGGTTGGCTCATGATCGGCCTCCACGCAAAGTAAGGTAAAAGTGGTGCAGTCGCTCGACCTCGCCGTGCAGCCAGGCAAGGTCCTTATCGTTGACCAGCACGTCATCGGCATGGTTCAGGCGGTCTTCGCGGCTCGATTGAGCCTTGAGAATCGCCTGCACCTGTTGTTCGCTGATGCCATCGCGCTGCAGGGTACGCTGAATCTGCAGCGATTGCGGCACGTCGATCACCAGGATGCGCTGGGTCATGCTGTATTGGCCGGACTCGATCAGCAGCGGTGACACCAGGATCGCGTAAGGCGACTGGGCGCGTGCCAGGTGGCTGCGAATTTCCTCGGCAATCAGCGGGTGCAGCAAGGCTTCCAGCCACAAACGTTCTTGCGGTACCTCAAAGATCAGTTTGCGCAGCGCGGCGCGATCCAGCTGGCCGTCGGGTTGCAGCACGCCGTCGCCGAAATGCTCGGCAATGCGCGCCAGAGCCGGCCTCCCGGGTTCGACGACCCAGCGGGCAGCATGATCGGCGTCCACCAGGTCGATGCCCAGGTCGATAAAGTGCTCGGCCGCAGCGCTTTTGCCGCTGCCAATGCCGCCTGTGAGGCCAAGAATCCAGGGTGTTGCGACAGAAGTGGTCATCTGAAACCGACAGACTGCAAATAGAAGTCGGTTATTTGACCACCCCAGAGCAATGCAATCCAGCCGGCAATTGCCAGGCACGGCCCAAAGGGCATCGGCGTCGACGTTTGGGCCTTGCGCAAACGCAGCAGGATCAGCCCTGCAAACACGCCCATCAGTGAGGCCATCAGCAACGTCATCGGCAGGATCTGCCAGCCACCCCAGGCTCCCAGCAATGCCAATAACTTGAAATCGCCATGGCCCATGCCATCCTTGCCGGTGACCAGCTTGAACAACCAGAACACGCTCCATAGGCTCATGTAGCCAATGACCGCGCCCCACAGTGCGTCGGGCAGTGTCGCCAACAGGTCAGCGCTGTTGATAACCAGCCCCAGCCAGAGCAGCGGCAGGACCAGCACGTCCGGCAGCAATTGGTGGTCCAGGTCAATCAGGCTCATGGCCAGCAAGCCCCAGCTCAGCAACATCACCGCAGCGGCTTGCCAGCCGAAGCCGAAATGCCAGGCAACGGCCGCGGTGATCAGCGCGCACGTCACTTCGGTCAGGGGATAGCGGACGCTGATGGGCTCACGGCAATGGGCGCAACGACCCCTGAGCATCAGGAAGCTGAGCAGCGGGATATTTTCCCAGGGCCGAATCGGCTGGTTGCAGCGCGGACAGCAGGAGCTCGGGCGCATCAGGTTGTACACCGGACCGGCGGGCTCGGTTGGCAGGCCAAGGACCTCATGGGCCTGGGCACGCCATTCGCGTTCGAGCATTTTGGGCAGGCGCCAGACCAGCACGTTGATGAAACTGCCGATGATCAGGCCGAGCACCAGTGCCATGCAGGCAAACGCCCAGTGCAGCTCGCTCAGCAGCAGGCTCAAAAGGCCGTACCCAATTGAAAGACCGGCAGGTACATCGCAATCACCAGCGCGCCGACAATGGCCCCCAGGACAACCATGATCAGCGGCTCCATCAGGCTGGTGAGGTTATCGACCAGGGTGTCTACGTCCGACTCGTAGTGGTTCGCGACTTTTTCCAGCATCCGGTCCAGGGTGCCGGACTCCTCTCCAATGGCAGTCATCTGGATCGCCATGCCGGGAAACAAACCGCAGCTGTGCATGGATTGATTCAACTGCATGCCTGTGGATACATCGTGGCGCATACGTTCGATTGCCTGTTTGAAGGGGTCATTGCCGACGGCTCCGGCTACCGAGCCCAGTGCCTGGACCAGCGGGACACCCGCTGCAAACGTGGTCGAAAGCGTGCGGGCGTAGCGGGCGACGGCGGCTTTTTGCAGCAGTTTGCCTGCCAGAGGCGCTTTCAACAAACTCGCTTGCAGCCAATGGCGAAAGCCAGGGTAACGGCGGTAGGCGTGGCGCAGCCCGCCCACCCCCACGGCCAGGCTCAGCACGAGTATCCACCACGCTTGTTGTAAGAACTCGGACAGGGCAATGACCCCCAGGGTAAACCCGGGCAGTTGGCTGTCGACCCCGGCAAACAGATGCTGGAACTGAGGCACGACGTGTATCAACAGCACTGTGCTGACCAGTGTCGCGACTACCAGGACTGCGACAGGGTAAGTCATGGCTTTTTTGATCCTGGCTTTGAGCTGTTGGCTTTTTTCCAGATGAATCGCCACGCGCTCCAGCAGGGTTTCCAGAGCCCCGGCCTGTTCTCCGGCAGCTACCAGGTTGCAGTACAGGTCATCGAAATAACGCGGGTGCAGGCGTAGCGCTGCGGCCAGGTTATTGCCGCTGGCGATCTGTTGTTTCAACGCCTTGACCAGTTCACGCACCTGCTGGTTTTCAAAACCCTCACTGATGATGTCGAAGGCTTGCAGCAGCGGGATCCCGGCTTTGAGCAAGGTCGCCAACTGTCGGGTAAACAGGGCGATATCGGCTGGCAGGATTCGCGGGGTGAAAGCCGAACGTGATCGAGGCCTCTTGCGCACACGCTCGGGGCAGATCCCTTGCTGGCGCAGTTGTGCCTTGATCAGCGCAAGGCTGTCGCCAGCGGTTTGCCCGGTCACCCTGCGTCCTTTGCGGTTGATGCCTTCCCAGGCATAGATCGTTGACGTGTCGTTCATATCGGTTTGCGCACCCGGCAGTGAAGAATTTATAGCGTAGTCAGGTGGCGGATTCGGGGCGGCTGGTGTTATGGGATAAAGTGTCAGAATGTGCGTCTTGCAGGCGATGGGCTTCGTGGTGGTGGGTACACTGGCGCCGTTGCACACTTCGGGGCGCAGGACGCGCCTTGTCATGGTTTTATTCTGGAGAGTGAAAGAGATGCGTCAAAAAGGCTTTACCTTGATCGAGTTGTTGATCGTTGTGGCAATCATCGGCATTTTGGCCACGATCGGTTTGCCCATGTACACCAAGCACCAGGCCAAGGCCAAGTTTACGGCGGGGCTGGCTGAAATCAGCGCGTTGAAGGCCGGTTATGAAGACGTCATCAACCAGGGCACTGTGCCCACTGTGTCGTTGATCGGTGGCAACAGCCCCACTGCCAATTGCAAGATCGACGTGACAGGAGATGTAGCCTCGGGCGCCGGCTCCATCAGCTGTGAAATCCTCGATGCGCCAGCGCCCGTGCTCGGCAAGACCATCACCTTGACCCGCAACGCAACCAGCGGATGGACCTGTGCTACCACAGCGGATCCGCAGTACGTTGCCAAGGGCTGCTCTGCCAACGGCGCGTGATGGCGCCGGGCGGTGAGCGAGTCAGTTGCTGCATGACCAATGCAGTGCTAGCTTTAGCCCACCGCCCGTGTAGCTCAGCCGGTAGAGCAGCGCACTCGTAACGCGAAGGTCGCAGGTTCGATTCCTGTCTCGGGCAAAAGCGCACCACTGCTTCAAAGGCAATGTTTTCAGATGATCCCAGAATGGTTCTGAAGGCCAGACGAGTCGGCATTCGTGCTCGCTCTTTTGTATCTGCGCAACCTTGATGACCCAGATGCATCCCCATTCCTCGATCCAAGAGAACGACATGACCACGACTGAGATGACCCAGGAAGTTCGGCACCAAGCAGCTCTCGAGAAATACCTTGAGGCGACGCCGCAGCTTAAAGAAGAGATCAAGGACCTGAGCGCTGACGACCAGCGCGATCAGATTCAGTGGGCATTCGAGGACGAGGCAGAGAGCCAGAACCTCCAGCCTTGGGAGTTGACCCTCAAGTACACCTCGACACCGGAAGAATTCGAAGCTGCGCGGTTGGCCTTGCATAAAGAGGCGGCCGAGGTGCTGGGCGTCGAATGGGACGAGTACTGCGAGATGAATAATCTTGTAGTTTAAAAGCAGCCGCGAGTTTCAAGCTGCAAGCGGCAAGTTGTCTCGCAGCCTTCTTGCAGCTTGCAGCTGGCAACTACTCAGATACTGAGGCGCATCGACAGATCCACTGCCTTCACATCCTTGGTCATCGCGCCGATGGAGATGAAGTCCACACCGGTTTCAGCGATAGGCAGCAGGGTACTTTCATTGATCCCGCCGCTGGCTTCCAGCTTGGCCTTGCCGGCGTTCAAGCGCACGGCCTCGCGCATGTCTATCAGGCTCAGTTCATCGAGCATGATGATGTCGGCTCCCGCCGCCAGGGCTTCGCGCAACTCATCCAGGTTTTCCACTTCGATTTCCACCGGCTTGCCTGGGGCGATCTTGTGGGCGGCCGTAATCGCCTGGGCAATGCCACCGCAGGCGGCAATATGGTTTTCCTTGATCAGGAACGCGTCATACAGCCCGATGCGGTGATTGTGGCAACCGCCACAGGTGACCGCGTATTTTTGCGCCAGGCGCAGGCCCGGCAATGTCTTGCGAGTGTCCAGCAGCTTGACCTGGGTACTGGCGACAAAGTCCGCGAGGAACTGCGCTCGGGTGGCTACACCTGACAGCATCTGCAAAAAATTCAGCGCACTGCGTTCACCTGTGAGCAGCGAACGTGCCGGGCCTTCAAGGTGGAACAGCGCCTGGTTGGGGCTCACACGTTCACCGTCGGCCACCTGCCAATGCACGGCGACCCGTGGGTCCAGTTGGCGAAATACCGCATCCACCCAGGCCGTACCGGCAATAACAGCCGCTTCGCGGGTAATGATCGTGGCCTTGGCCAGCCGTTCGGCGGGGATCAACTGCGCGGTGATATCGCCACTGCCGATGTCTTCCAGCAGTGCGCGGCGCACGTTGGCTTCGATTTCGGCGGTGAGGTCGGCAAGACGGAGGTTCGGCATAACAGGCTCCACAAACAAAGTGCCTGGATTATAGGGGCTGCGTGCGTTCGAACCCAGCGCGCCGCTCATTTACAACGTAAAGGCAGAGTTTGCTGGCGCAACCCCCCTCATTTGCAAGATAATCTCGCGCCTTTCAATTGGCGTCATAGCTTTGACGTCGAGGTGGTAGCCGGTTTATTTGCAGCGCACTGCCGTGCCTGCCCCGTTCTTTGCCCCTCTCAACACCGCCGTTTCAGGAGGCCAGGATGCACAATGACGGAAAGGTGGTGCCTATCAACAGGGCACAGGCCACGCCATCGCCGCTCGCGCGCCTGCCGGTGGTGTTGCTGCAGGTGCGTGACAAGGCCGCGCAACAATTGCAGCAGGGTTTGCAGGAACTGTTCGATAACGCCGACGACACCCTGTTCGAAATGGCTGACAAGGCCCGAAGCACCGTCGACCATCATATTTTTTTCGAAGCAATGCGCGACCTGCGCCTCAAGCGCAAGAACTTCGAACGCGTGTTCATGGAGCAGCTGTTTGTCGCCTTCGCCAATCTGGGCCAGGCCGGAAGCGGCGATCTGCACCTGGTGCCGGTGGTGTCCTACGAAGCGGTATCCGGTACCAGTGCCGACGATATGGAAAAAGCCGTAGCCCTTGAGGCGATGCTCGGTCGGGTGCGACATCGTGATGGCTTGGCCCTGGGACAGTTAAGCGCGCGCATGAGCCGATTGCTGGGCCGGCGACTGGATGACCATACCAACCCACTGGGTCCGGCACTGCTCTGTGAGTTTTTCCTGCAGGCAGGGCGCAGTCTGGGGGTGGAAATCCGCGTCAAACTTATCATGCTCAAGCTCTTTGAAAAATACGTGCTCAGTGACGCGGACCTGTTGTATGGCGAAGCCAATCAACTGCTGGTCGCCGTTGGTGTACTGCCTGAACTCAAGGCCGTGCCATCCCGTCGTCCCGGCGGGCGCGCCAGCCGGGAACACCAACGCGCCAGCCAGCCGATCGTCGACCCGCCGCTCGATCAAAGCGGCCAGCAAGCGTTCAGCGCATTGCAGAAGTTACTGCAAGCCGTGCGTGGCAGCGTGGCGCCGACCCTCGAAGCCAGTGCCGAGCCGCAACCCATTGCCACCCGTGATCTGCTACGCCTGCTGTCGCATTTGCAGCAGTACGTCCCCGAGCCCGAGGCTGAAGACGATTTCGACCTGCGTAACCAGCTTGAACAGCTGCTCACCCGAGTCAGCGTCAAGAGTGGCAAGTCGCGGGTCCTGGAAGATGCTGACGAAGATGTAATCAATCTGTTCGCTATGCTGTTCGCGTTCATACTCGGTGATAGCAGCGTGCCGGACGCGTTCAAGGGCCTGATCGCCCGTTTGCAGATCCCCTTGCTGAAAGTCGCCGTGCTGGACAAGAGCCTGTTCAGTTGCACGCGCCATCCGGCGCGACGCTTGCTCAATGACATCGCGGGCGCCGTCATGGGCTGGAACCCGCCCGAAGACGCCTCCCGCGATACTCTGTACCTGTGTGTCGAGCAGGTCGTGCAGCGTTTATTGAATGAATTTGTTGAAGACCCGGCGATTTTCTCCCAGCTACTGACCCAATTCAGCGCGTTTACCGCTGATGAATCCAGGCGCAGCGAGTTGCTTGAGCGCCATACCCGAGAGGCCGAGCAGGAGCGCCTGCATACCGAGGCTGCCCGCCAACGTGTGGCGCAGGTGCTTGATCGAAGGCTGGCGGGCAAGGTTCTGCCGCAGTTTGTGGTGCAATTCCTCCAGCAAGCCTGGAGCCAGGTGTTGCTATTGGCCATGCTCAAGCATGGCGGACAGTCGCTGCAATGGCAGGCAGCGCTGCGCACCCTGGATGAGTTGATCTGGAGCGTCGGCCTGCGGGAAGACACCGAAGCGGGCCGGCATTTGCTTGAGCAACTACCCGCGTTGCTCAAGGCGCTGCGTGACGGTTTGGCCGCTGCGGCGTTCGACTCTTTCAGCACCCGTGAATTTTTCCGGCGGTTGCAGACCATGCATGTTCAGTGTCGCGGGGGCGACGGCGCCGAAGTGCTGGTCGAAGTCCGTGAGTCCTTCACGCTTGGCACCGGTGCGCCGTCCGTCGTTGCGCCGCTGCCCGATGATGACCCCGACCTGCTCAAGGCCAGGCAGTTGCAGATCGGCGCCTGGGTAGCGTTTCAGCACGATCAGGAAAACACCCTGCGCTGCAAGTTGACGGCAATCATGCCGCCTACCAATACCTGTATTTTCGTCAGCCGCACCGGGCTCAAGGTTCTGGAAAAAACTACCGACCAATTAGCCCATGCGTTCAAGCGTGGTGTGCTGCGCACGCTGGATGATGGCCTTTTGTTCGAGCGTGCGCTGGCTGCGGTGATGGGCGACCTGCGTCAACTCAAACGCGGCAAGTGATCGCAACCGCAGGGTGGAACGCGGCATACTGGTAACACCTCGTCTCATTTCAGGAGCCTGTATGCAGTTGGACCCCGCCAGCGGTTGGTGCCAGGGCATCCGTCATTGCCCGTCGCCCAATTTCAACGAGCGCCCTGAAGGCGAAATCTCGCTGTTGGTGGTGCATAACATCAGCTTGCCTCCAGCGCAGTTCGCCACGGGCAAGGTGCAAGAGTTTTTTCAGAATCGTCTGGATGTTTCAGAGCATCCCTACTTTGCCGGTATCGACCACCTACGCGTGTCTGCGCATTTTCTGATTGAACGTGACGGCACTGTGACGCAATTTGTCTCGTGCCGGGACCGGGCCTGGCACGCCGGTATTTCCAGCTTCGAGGGGCGCGAGGTGTGCAATGATTTCTCGCTGGGGATCGAACTGGAAGGCACAGACGAACTGCCGTTCACCGATGCCCAGTACGCGGCGCTGACCGAGCTGACGCGCCAGTTGCTCAAGGCTTACCCAAAGATCACTCGCCAACGTATTTGTGGTCACAGCGATATCGCCCCGGGGCGCAAGACTGACCCGGGCCCCGCTTTTGATTGGGCGCGCTTTCTCGGCGCCCTGCAGGATGGAGGACACGAACAATGAGTTTCCTGGTGTTGGTGCTGGCGGTGTGGATCGAGAAGTTCTCGGCCTTGCGCCTGCGGTTGCAGCGCGACGGTGGATGGCTGCGTGAGCTGGCCAAGCTGGAGTCGAGCCCGCGCATGGGCAAGCGACCCTGGCTGATCCTGACGCTACTGGTGCTGCTGCCGGTAGCGTTGCTGGCGCTGTTGTTGTTGGTACTGGAGCCGGTGGCCTATGGCCTGTTGGCGTTACCTGTGCACATGCTGGTGGTGATCTATAGCCTGGGCCGTGGTGATTTATTGGCAGGGCTGGGGCCATTCCGTGATGCCTGGCGGCGTGGTGACCTGCAAGCCGCCGAGCATGTGGCCGAGCGCGACTTGAAGCTTGGCGCCGACAGTGGCGAGCAATTGCTGGAGCGGGTCCAGGGCTATCTGTTGTGGCAGGCATACCAGAGCTTTTTTGCGGTGATTTTCTGGTATTTCCTGCTGGGCCCGGTGGCGGCTTTGGCCTACCGGCTGTTGGCGCTGGCCAGCGAACATAGCCAGAACCCGTTGGTGGCTGAACGTGCCGCGCAGTTGCGTCACGCGTTTGACTGGTTGCCGGTACGCCTGTTGGCGGCGAGCTTTGCTTTGGTGGGCAACTTTGTCGGGGTCAGTCGGGTGATGCTCCACGAACTGCTGAGCTGGGACATCAGCGCGGCGCAGTTGATGGAAAAGGTCGGGCTGGCCGCGGCTGAAATCCCTCCTCCAGTGGTGGGGGCTGACGGCATCAATAGCCTGGATCGGTTGTGGGAGCTGCTGCTGCGTGCGGCGGTGTTGTGGTATGCCGGGTTTGCCATTTGGACTGTGTTGCCCTGAACACTGTGGGAGGTGGGCTTGCCCCCGATGACCACCGGGATCTACACCTCTTGTGGGAGGGGGCTTGCTCCCGATGGCGGCCTTAGGGCCAACCACGATGCTGGATCAGACCGAGTACATATCCGTTGTTTGGGTAACGGCTGCTATTGGTTCCGCTTTTACAGCGGGTCACTTTGGAAAAGAGCCTGTATAGACCGGACACATGGTGGACACATGTGCGGGGACATGGTTGACACATTATGGGCCATAG
>NZ_SPKL01000027.1:0-38214 GCF_023127755.1 Pseudomonas sp. W2Aug9
TGTCGAATTCCGGCCAGCGTGGTTTAACGGGGCGCCTGAGATCAAAAGCAGATCAAGATCAAGATCAAGAGCGGCTCGCTGCGCATCGTGGTTACTGTTGGCGAATGCAAAGTTGTGTAGATACCTGTGCTAATCGGGAGCAAGCCCCCTCCCACATTTTGCTCTGCACTGTGTCAGGGTCAGGGTGGGCTGTTTTTCAGGCGCCCTGCCGTATCGATACTCACCACCACCGACAACCCAGGTCGCAACCGCTCGCTCTCGGCCTGGTCCGGGTCCACGGTAATCCTCACTGGCACGCGCTGGGCGATCTTGACGAAGTTGCCGGTGGCGTTATCCGCCTGCAACAGGCTGAACTCCGAGCCGGTTGCCGGCGAGATATGCTGCACCGTGCCATGGAATTTGCGATGGTTCAGCGCGTCAACGGTGAAGGTTACCGGCTGGCCGACCTGCACATTGTCCATCTGGGTTTCCTTCATGTTGGCGATCACCCACAGCTGCTTGGGCACCAGGGCCATCAATTGCGCGCCGGAGTTAACGTAGGCACCCAGGCGCACGCCGATCTGCCCCAACTGACCATCGCGTGGCGCGGTGATGCGGGTGTTGGACAAATCGATCCGCGCCAGCTCCACCGCCGCCTCGGCACTGGCGACTGCCGCTTCCAGGGAGCCGCGATTGACGATCACTGTTTGCAGGTCTTGCCGGGCAATTTCCAGGCTGGCCTGGGCCTGGGCTACGGCGGCAATGGTCTGGGCATTGGCGGCACGGGTCACGTCCAGCTCGCGCTTGGACACCGAGCCATCGCTGATCAATTCTTCGTTGCGACGCAAGTCAGCGGTACTCTTGCGCGCCTGGGCCTGGCTGTCGACCAGCGCGGCCTGACGCAGCTTGATGGTCGCTTCGGCGCTGTTGCGTTGCTGCACCACATTGGCCAGGGACGCTTTCTGCACGGCCAGCTGCGCCAGGGCCTGGTCCAGGCGCTGTTTGTAGATGCGGTCATCCAGGCGTACCAGCAGGTCCCCCGCTTTTACATACTGGAAATCCTGCACCGGTACTTCGAACACATAGCCGCCAAGTTGCGGGCCGATAATCGTCACCTGCCCGCGCACCAGAGCGTTTTCGGTGGTTTCCACCGCGCTGCTGAACGGCGGCAACTGCCAGGCGTACAGCACGATCAGCACACCGATGATGGCGATGGCGGCAAAACCCAGGGACGAGATGATGCGCACGCGCAAAGGCCGCATTTGCGTGGGCACGGCGCCCGGTGGCGTGCTGCCTTCCGGTGTGGCAGCGATGGCGGTTGTGGTGGTGGTTGAAGGTTCGGTCATGAAGTCGCGCCGCTGGGTTGAACAGGAGGGATTGCCTTGGTGGTGCTCATCAACCATAGGCTGCGGGTGAAGATCCACAGCATGGTCAGGATCGCAATAATCGCGATCAGCATGAACACATCGTTGTAAGCCATTACATTCGCTTCACGGGTGGCCGCCGTGGCCAGGCTGCGGATGCCCATCAGGTTGCGCAGTTCCGGGTCGGCGACGATGCCACCGTAGGCCGACCCGCCGCTCTGCACTCGCGCCGCCACACGGGGGTCGATCAAGGTCAGGTGCTCGACGATCATGCTTGAGTGATACTTCTCGCGCACGGTCTGGAAGGTGCCCAGCAACGCCGCGCCGATCAGGCCGCCGAGGTTCTGGCAAATCCCGAACATCACCGAGAAGCTCACCAGGTTGCGCGGGTTGGTCAGCACGTTTTTCGTGCCCAGCACCATGGTCGGCCCGAGGAAGAACGTGCCGCCAAAGCCTAGCAGGAACTGGCTGATGTAGAGGTTTTGCGGACGCGTCAGGTTGCTGGAAAAACTGTCCATCACCGAACCTGTCGCCATCAGTGCCAGGGAAATCACCAATGGCATCAACAGGTGCGCCGGGTTGATCGTCAACGCGCTGACCACCAGCCCGGCAATCGCCCCGGCCAGCATCACCACATATAAGGTATGCATTTGCTGGTAGCTCATGTTCAGCATTTGCATGAACCCCACCGCACCGGTGGATTGCTCGGACAGCACCATGCGAATCAGCACTACCGCCAAGGCCAGGCGAATCATCACGCCGCTGCCCAGCCAGCGCGTCATCAGCATCGGGTTGCTGCGGTTATGCTCGATGGCCAGCCCCGCCATGATCAGTACCAGCGAGCAGGCCGAGGCCACACCGATCCACGGCGCTTCCAGCCACCAGTCGATACGCCCCAGGGACAGCACCGCACACAGTAAAGCAACGCCAGTGGCAAGGATGGCGAAGGTGAGGAAGTCGAGTTTTTCAAAGGTCTTGAAGCGGTCACCGGGCGGCAGCTTGAGCAGGAACACGCAACCCAGGCAGATCAGCGCCAGGCCCAGTTCAAACAGGTACAACCCGCGCCATTCGGCGATCTGCAGCAAGTCTTCGGAAAACAGCCGCGCCAGGGGCAGCGCCAATTGCGCGGTGCCCAGCCCCAGCACCAGGGCTTTCAAGCGCCACTTGGCCGGGAACGCCTGGATCATGTAGTACAAACCCAACGAACTCAGCGCCGCGCCGACCATGCCGTGAGCCGCCCTCACCGCAATGGCCGAGTTGAGGTCGTTGACAAACAAGTGGCCGAAAGTCACCAGCGCATACAACACCAGGAACACTTCGGTAAACGCACGCAGGCCGAACTGCTGACGAAACTTCACCAGCAGCAGGTTCATGCACACGTTGGTCATGACATACGCGGCGGGCAGCCAGGCCATTTCCGCGGTGGTCGCGCCCAGTGCGCCTTGCAGGTATTGCAGGTTAGCGATAACCAGGGCATTGCCCAGGCCACCGGTGATAGCTACCAGCACGCCTACCAGCGCAAACAGCCAGCGCTTGTGGGTGGGGTGCAGCGGCGTCGACGGCGAGCCGGGCAGGCTCGGCCGCTCGTGGGGCTGCCAGGTGTGGGGGGTGTATTTATCCATTCGGTGACCTTGGTGAGCCGACGTGCAAGGTCGGTGAAGCGCTTACTCAGGTAGTAGTAAACCTGAGCAGCGCTCATCTTTCCATGGCGAACGCACAATTGATCTTCAAACGGCCGAAAGGCGGCATCGGCTGGCCCACTGCCTGCGCCGAGCGGCTCACCTCAACGATCGGGGTCCGGCTTGATCGCTATCTCAGGCACAGGGTTATAGAACGGCCCATAGTCGAGCAGCAATTCATCACCTTTCTTGATGTCTTTGAGCGCCACATAGAACGTCAGGTTTTTCCCGACCGCCACGGAAACGACATTGTTCGACTTCCACGCCGGCCCATTGCGCAGTTGCGAGGTATTGATCAGGCTCAGAGTGTTACCCGTGTGCAGCCCACTCACCGTACGCACACCCGAACGTGTACCGAACAGGTAAGTCAGTACAGCCCGGGAGCCTTGCTTACGTTGCTCCTTGAACAACGACGCCTCGTCTGCATGGTACTTGCCGGCATACGGGCCAAGCACTTCAAATTGGGGGATATCGCGCCGCGCCCACACCGATGCGCCGCGCGCCGGCCCACCATCATCCAGCGGCGTGACCACTTCCAGGACTTCATCAAACCGGGACTGGTGCTGGCATTCGGTCCGCAGCCAGTCTTTGATCGACGCCTTGATCCGGGCTGAAACGCGTGCCTTGGTTGCGCTATCCAGACCGTCAAGCACACCATTCCAGTGGGCGATACGGATGTCCTCGATAGGGCCTTCAAGTGATTGGGTCAAGCTGAGCCTGGGGTTCGTCGGGTCCTGCAGAATCGGCAGAGTATTGTCGATCTGATGACGAGGTAGTACAGGGGAAACGTCGGGTTCAATCTTGATAACGACGATGTCCGAAGACGAACCTGGGATCTGTTCGCTGTGTGGCGTGTCGGTGGGCGTGTTCAGATCCGAAGATTTCGACGGCGGCGGATCCAGAGGGTCTTGCGCAGGCCGTTTTCGTGTTGCACTCGCAGCCGGTTGCTCGGGCACGGGGAGCTGCGGGATATCTTGCTCTGCCCGATTGAGGCGTTGCACGGTCGCCGCTTTTAAAGAGCCATCGGCGTTAACGGACTGATGCCAAGTGTTTGGGTTGAGCCCATGTTGGCTCAAAAACTGCGACGGCGTGACTGACCTGTTCGATTGAGCGAAGAGCGCCCGCCACTGGCGTAGATGGTCATCAGTAAGCGCGGTATAGGTGAGACCGGCCGCCCTGTTCAACAACGCTTCACCGGCCGGCCCAAGGCCACCATCTTGCCGCACACCATTTTTGAACGTACTCGGATTAAGGTGATGATGGCCGGCAAATCCGTTCATGGTCATTGCGTCACGCGCCTGCTGCGTCTTGCTTTGCCAATCACGTATATGCGTTTCGGTCAGTGTATTGAAGGGTGTATTGGCCGCGCGGTCGCGCACAATCTTGCCGGTATCACTCAACTGGCCGTCAGGCTGCACATAGTAGGCAAAGGTTTTCGGCGAGAGTTTCCTCTGCTGGGCAAAGTCCTCACGGGTAATGCTGCGCGGTTGCGCGGACGACAACGCCTCCCACTCCTGTAGATGTTCACCCGTAATGATCTGTTTGCGTGCCGAAGTCTGGAAGGTGGGGGCGAGCGCGGTGTTTTGCTCGGCCTGATTGAGACGTCGCACGGCCGCCTCTTTCAAGGAACCATCCTTTTTAACGAAGCGACTCCAACTGCCTGGGCTGAGCTTGTGCTGGCTTATGAACTGCGCTTGCGTCACTGAGTTGTTAGGTTGCGTGAAGAGCGTGCGCCACCGATGTAAATGCTCATCGGTAATTACCTCATAGGCAGTACCGGCAGCCCTGCCCAATAGCTCTTCACCCTCTGGCCCCAGGCTGCCATCGACCCGCACATAATTTTTGAGCGTATGCGAATTCAGGTGATGATGAACGGCAAACCCGTCTAAGGTCATGGCGCCACGCTCATGCCGAGTCAAGCTTCGCCAACTCTGGATATGCGCTTCGGTCACCTTGTTGAACGGCGTGTTGGCGGGGCGGTTGCGCACGATCAAGCCAGTCTCGCTCAGTCGACCGTCAGCTTTCACACAGTACTCAAACGTTTTCCAGGGCAGTTGGTGCTGGCGGGCAAAACCCTTGGGGGTAAGCCTTATTTGCTCCTGGCGCGGCAATGCTTCCCACGCCTGCAAATGTTCAGCGGTGATTTGCTTTGCACCACCGGTTGCCCCCAGGCGGTGCCATTGGTCACCCTGTATATGCTGGACCAACAACTCGGTCTGCCGGTTGTTGTGATAAACCCGGGCCTGCACAACGCCGTCCTCCGTGCGCGACACCTGGCGGACTTCGTACACCGCCGCCTTACCGTGGCTGTCGATATGACGTATATGAGACAGGTGCCCATCGGCGGCCACATACACGCCCTGGCCATTACGTGAAAGGCCAGCAATACGCGACTCAGGCACGTTGAACTGACCAAACCATTCATGGCTCAGTTCGCTCACTTCTTCGAGGTGCGGAGCGCCCACCTTACCGGCGACAGCCTGGGTTGCGACCACGAACTCTTCGAGCGGGCTGCCATAGGGTCGCATCGCGTCGGCATCAAAAGCATACCAATGGCCGTTCTTGAGCACGGCGGCTCCCTCCACCGTCTGTTCGGCCACCTTCACCACGCCTGTCGCCGCTGCGTCATACTGCTTGCTGATCGCCTTCAATACGTCGTAACTGCCGGTGGCACCTCTGAGTTTATTGACGGTTTTGGACAGTACATACAAGCCGCCGCTGCCCACTAGCCTTGCCAAATCCCCCAAACCACCCACCGGATTGAGCAAGTCAATCGTGGCGACGCCAATGACTTTGGCAGCCTTTAGCACCTTTGCACCGCTGGAGAGAACAGCGCTGCCGATCTTGAGCAGTTTTCCAGCCGTGGCGGCCCCCGCAGTAACAAAGCCGAAGATGTCCAGCATGAGATCAAATGCTGCCTCACCATATTTACCATTCTGAATATTGACGATGGCCGATCTGAAGGGGATCAGGTTCAACAAAAAATCGTTCAACGGTTTGGGGCTGTAATACTCGTCGAGGGGTGTCTGCCCGCGCGCCTGTTCTTTTATAGCGGGATCATCGAGATCAAGGTGTTGGACAAAGGCGTCGGCAATCGAACGGGATCGAGCGCTGGTGAAACTGTTCACAAGTGCGTCACTCAGCGGGCGTTCACGACCCAGCTCATCTGCGTTATGACGGGGCGTGAACGCTTTGGTCGTAGAAACATTTTTGCCTGCCCTGGACTCCTGAACCTGCGCTGCGTACACGCTCGCCCTTTCAATCGAGCCTTTATTGAAGTCGATGACGTAGGCTTTCGTCGTGCCATACCATTCAGTTTTGACCAACAGTCCAGGTTTATTTTGAGCCTGCGTATTATTGAAATGACCATCCATGACGTATGAGCCTTCTTGGAAAAAGCTGATTTTTCCAAACTCCAAGTTCCTCCTATCCGCAGATGGTAGCTGCGAGATCAGGTGCCTGACGGTTGTATTGATCGCAGCCTTTTTTGCTTGGATGGCGCTGGTGAACTGCTGTTCGAAAGCCTCCCGAACGCCGAACGTAGGATTATTGTTCAGCGCCTCTACGGGGATGCGGGAGTCGCTCGACTTCAGCGGCCTCGGATTCGGCAAGTCCATCTTGGCGTAGTCCAAGAGTGAATGAGTGCCGCTTATCCCGTTTTGCCCGTGCTCCACGCGAGACGCATCTGTGCTGAGTGCTTTGACTTCAAACAGCGCGCCCAAGTCTCCAAACCGCTCCTGCAACTTGATCTGTGCGATTTCTGTTCGCGTCGGTATTGCCTTGTCCAGTATTTTTGAAGCAGACATCCGCTCATCAAGCTGTTGGTTGAACTCGGTTCTGACGGTTTCAAGTTGTGCAGCGGTGTAGGTGTCAGCGTTTCTTTTGGGGATGATTTCATTCGCAACGCCCCAATCGAGTAACGCGGCAGCCTGGGCATGCTGAGTGGCCACAGGGTCAACCCGTCGGGCGTTTTCAGCCTCGCTCATGACCTGCGCAAACGTCATGCCGGGAACTTTGCCCGGTGCCTGCGCTTCGCTCGTCATGGCGGCAATGGTCAGGTTGGCCCAGGTCTGGCTGCCGACTTTCACCGTCGGGGGAATGTCTTTGATCAGAAACTGCGGAGCCGACTTGGCCAGCAACAGGTACGCACCGACTTTTGCCAGCGCAACGCTGGTTTTGCCGGTGCGACTTAAGTGTTCGGCCAAGCCTTCCACGACTGCCGATGGGGGGTGGCCCCAATAATGGTCACTGGCCAGGTCGAACCCAGCTATTTTGTTGCGCGCCGGGGCGCTGATCGACTCATGATCCATCTGCAACGCGATGCCTGCCAGCAGGTAATCCGTCACGCTGCTCGCGCTGTCAATGCCCTGCATTCTTTGTTGCAGCGCTTTGCCCATCCGTTGTCCCTGGGGGGAACGGATCAGTGCTTCGAGCATCTTGGCAGGGTCGTCCTGCACAGACGCCGGGAGAGGCTGGCGATACCGCAAGAACTCCAGCACGCCGCCTTTGGTTTGCATCACCAGCGGCTGATCGCCCAGATGATGTGCGTGATTCATCGTGATAAGACGCAAGCGTCGTTGTTCGTCTGCGCTCAAGGGAACCGGCCAGGACAATGCCCCGCCCAGATGCCCCAGCGAGGGGGCGGGGTTGCCGGGCAACGGCACATCCTGGTTGGGAGGCTGGGGAGTCAACGAGGTGTCGGTCACGGGCGCCGACTGATTTTCAGCAGCAGGCGGTGAAAGCGAAAAATGCGTGTGTGCCGCGCTAATGCTTGTCATAAAAAACGACCTGTCCATTGTCGAGGAAGCGTCCTGACGAAAGCGCCTGCTGGCGCTTTCGCTCATTCATGGGGTGCTAGGGGGCGGAGGCTGACGCGCCGAGCACTGAACTCAGCGATCAGGATCCGGTTTGATCGCAATATCAGGTACCGGTTTATAGAACGGTCCATAGTCCAGCAATAACTCTTCCCCTTTCTTGATGTCCTTCAGCGCCACGTAGAACGTCAGGTTTTTCCCGACCGAGATGGACACGACATTGTTGGACCTCCACGCTGGCCCATCGCCCAGTTGCGAGGTGTTGATCAGGCTCAGGGTGTTGCCCGTGTGCAGCCCACTCACCGTCCGCGTACCCGAACGGGTACCAAACAGGTAGGTCATTACAGCCCGCGAGCCTTGCTTGCGTTGCTCCTCGAACAACGACGCCTCGTCTGGGTGATATTTGCCTGCATACGGACCAAGCACTTCATATTGAGGAATATCGCGCCGCGCCCACACCGAAGCTCCGCGAGCCGGCCCACCATCGTCCAGCGGCGTGACCACTTCCATAGCCTCCTCAAACCGAGACTGGTGTTGACCTTCGGTTCGCAGCCAGTCTTTGATCGATTCCTTGATCTGGGCTGAAACGCGCGCCTTTGTTGCGCTATCCAGCCCGTCAAGCACACCATTCCAGTAGGCGATACGGATGTCATCGATAGGACCTTCAAGTGCTTGAGTCAAGCTGAGCCTGGGGTTCGCCGGGTCCTGCAGGATCGGCAGTGTGTTGTCGATCTGATGGCGGGGCAGTGTCTGGAAATCACTGGGCTCAACCTTGATAACGACAGGCGGGACTGCCAACGCTGGCCCCGGGGCCTCTACGCCCTGAGGCGTATCGGCGTGCAAGGTCAGATCCGCAACCTTCGCTTGCGGCGGGTCCAGAGACTCTGATGCCGGTCGTTTTCGTGCCGTATCCACAGCCGGTTGCTGGGGCGTGAGACGCGGTCCAGTGTTTTGCTGTAACCGTTCGAGACGTTGGACAGCAATCGCTGTAAAGGAGCCGTCACTTTTAACGTACTTCGTCCAGACGCTTGGATTAAGCCTGTGCTGGTGCAAGAACTGCGCTTGCGTCATTGAGTTGTCCGCATTGGTGGCAAGCACTTGCCACTGGCGTAAAAGGTCACTGGTGATCCGCCTATAGGTGCCATCGGTTGCGCTGCTCACCAGTGCTTCGCCGGTGGCCGACAGGCTACCGTCTGCCCGTACATGTGATCTGAATGAGTGTGCACTGAGGTTATGGTGACCGGCAAAACCTTCCCTGGTCATGGCGTCCCGCGCCTGCTGTGTCATGTTTTGCCACGCCTGGATGTGCGTTTCGGTCACCTTGTCAACCGGTGTGTTGGCCGCGCGGTCGCGCACAAGCTCGCCGGCAGGGCTCAGTTTGCCGTCAGGCTGCACGTAGTGATCAAAGGTTCTATGGGAGATGTGTCTATGTCGGACAAAGTTCTTACGGGCAGAGCCTTGCTGTTGCGCAAGCGGCAGCGCCTCCCAGTCGCGCAGATGCTCGGCGGTGATCAATAGCATCGGCGCCCTCGGAGCATGGGCCGCGGGCCCCAGTGCAGCGCGCTCAAGACGTTCCCTGGCGGTCTTTTTCAAGGAGCCGTCAGGGTTGACCCAGTCCCTCCACGTAGCAGGATGGAGCCCGTTCTCGCGGGTGAACTGCGCTTGCGTGACCGCGTTATCCGGGCTCTCGAAGTGCGCTTTCCATTGGCGAAGATGGTCATCGGTAATTCTGTTAGGGACGACCCCGGCTACCCTGTCCATCAGCTCCCTGCCGACTGGCCCCAAGGTCCCATCTCGCCGCACATGCGTTTTGAACGAGCCCGGATTGACGTGATAAAGCTCGGCAAACCCTTCGAGGGTCATTACGTCACGCTGCGCCTGTGTCATGTCTTGCCAGTCACGGATATGGGTTTCAGTCACCGTATAGAAGGGCGTGCCGGGCAGGCGGTCGCGCACTGCCACACCGGTAGCGGTCAGTTGACCATTGGGTTGCACGTAGCGCTCAAAAACTCTCGGGTGGAGGTGTTTTTGCCGGGCGAACCCCTCACGGGTAAGGCTTTGTTGTTGCTCCAAAGACAGCGCCTGCCAAGCGCGCAAATGATCAGCCATGGAGGGCGGGGCCTGGCCTGCGGACGCCAGTGCGGCATTTTGCCGTGCCTGTTCCAGGCGCTGCGCGCCCATTTCCTTTAAAGAACCATCCGCCTTGACGTACATCTCCCAGCTACGTTGGCTGAGCCCGTGTTGGCTAACAAACTGCGCAGACGTCAATGTGTTGTCCGGGCTCCTGAAAAGCTCATCCCACTGGCGTAAATGATCATCGGTAATTTGGTTGCTTCTGGGGGCGACGGACGACTTGAGCAACGCTTCGCCCCTGATCATCGGGGTGCCATCCCGGCGCACATAACTTTTGAATGTTCCTGGTCGAAGGTTATGAAGGCCGATAAATCCGTCCAAGGTCATTTCGTCACGCGCCGCTTGTGTCATGTTTTGCCAATCACGCACATGCGTTTCGGTCACCTTATCGGTGAATGCGTTGGCGGGGCGGTCACGCACGATCACACCGGTATCGCTCAACTGGCCGTCAGGTTTCACGTAGTACTCAAAGGTTTTCTGGGGGAGGTGATTCTTTTTGGCAAAGCCCTTTCGGGTAAGACTGGCCTGTTCATCCGGCGACAACGCCTCCCAGGCCCGCAAATGTTCAGCGGTGATCTGCCCGCCACCGGGCGCCCCCAGGCGCTGCCATTCGTCCCCTTGTACATGCTGGACCAGCAACTCGGTTTGCCGGTTGTTGTGATAAACCCGCGCCTGCACAACACCGTCGTCCGTGCGCGAAACCTGGCGCACCTCATATACCGCTGTATCACCGTTGCTGTCGGTATGGCGTATATGCGACATGTGCCCATCGGCCGCCACATACACCCCCTGACTATTGCGTGACAGCCCCACGATTTTGCGGTCTGGCACTTTGAAGTGCCCGAACAGCTCATGGCTCAACTCACTCAGCCCATCAATGTGCGCCGTGTCCACCTCACCGTCGACAGCCTGGGTCGATACTTTGAACTGCTCAAGCGGGCTGCCATAAGGTCGCATAGTGTCAGCGTCAAATGAATACCACTTGCCGCCTTTGAGCACAGCAGCCCCTTCCACTGTCTGGCCTCCCACCTTCAAGGTGCCTGTTGCTGCGACGTCGTACTGTTTGCTGATAGTTTTCAACACGTCGTAGCTGCCAGTGGCGCCTCTGAGTTTGTTGACGGCCTTGATGCCTTTGGACAGTACATAGAGGCCAGCAGTACCCACCAACCTGGGCAGATCGCCCACCCCTCCCACAGGGTTGAGCACGTCAATGGCCGCCACACCGATGACCTTGGCCGCCCGCAGTGCCTTGGCGCCGGTGGAAAGCGCCGAGCGGCCGACCTTGAGCAATTTTCCGGCGGTGGCGGTACCGGCGGTAAGAAAGCCGAAAACATCCAGCAAGAGATCGAAAGTCCCGTCGCCGTACTTGCCATTTTGAAAATTGACAATGGCGGACCTGAAGGGGATCAGGTTCAACAAAAACTCGCTCAACTGCGCGTTCGCCGTGTCCAAGGCCGTCTGCTCGCGGGCTTGCAACTTGATAGCCGGATCGTCGAGATCCAAGTGCTCGACAAAGGCCGTGGCAATCCCATGGGATCGAGCACTGGTAAAGCTCTCCCATGGCCCGTTATCCAACGGGCGCTCACGCCCAAGATCATCTGCTTTGTGGCTGGGCGTGAACGTTTTGGTTGTCGTTACCTTGTTGCCAACCCTGTCCGCCCTGATCTTCGTATCGTAAAGGCTCGCTGTTTCAATCGTGCCTTTATTGAAGTCGATGACGTAGGCGTGCGACACGCCTTGCAGTTCAGTTTTAACCAGCAGCCCCGGTTTATTTTGACCATACGTATTATTGAAATGACCATCCATGACGTATGAGCCTTCCTGGAAAAAGCTGATTTTCCCAAACTCCAGGCGCTGGCGATCTTCCAACGGCAGTTGCGAAATCATGTGCCTGACCACTGTATTGACGGCGGCCTTTTTTTCCTCGATCGCACGGCTGAACTGCCGTTCGAATTCAGCCGGCACGCCAAACTGCCGGTTGGCGTTCAAACGCGTCAGCACCCTTCGCAGGTCATTGCCCTTGAGTGAACTGCTCGGTTCATACGCCCTGAAGGGCCGGGGTTCCAGCCAGTCGATCATGGCGATATCCAATAGCGAAATCCCTCCCCCTTCAATCGCCACGTAGTGCTGATCAATCGCGAATGCTTTCTCTTCGAAAAATGCGCCAAGGTCGCCAAAACGCTCCTTGAGCTTGGCCAGTGCGATCTCTTTTCGAGTGGGCAGTGCTGTGTCCAGTGCCTGGGAAGCAACGAGCCGGGCGTCCTGTTGCGCGTTGAATGCGACCCTTGCCGATTCAAGTTGCGCGGGGAGATAGTCGCCATCCTGTCTTTTTGTGAGCACGCCGCTCGCCACGGCCCAGTCCAGCAATGCCAGGGTTTGTGCCGCTTGGGTAACTGCAGGGTCGACCCGCTGCGCTTCTTGCGCCTCACTCATGACTTGGGCAAACGTCATACCAGGGACTTTGCCGGGTGTGTGCGCCTCAATCGTCATCGCAGCCATCGTCAGGCTGGCCCACGCCTGACTGCCAACCTTTACGGTCGGGGGAATGTCTTTGATCAGAAACTGCGGTGCCGCCTTGGCCAGCAACAGGTACGCACCGACACTCGCCAGTGCAGCGCTGGTTTTTCCAGTACTGCTCAAATGTTCGGCCAAGCCGGCCACAACCTTGGAGGCGTGGTGCCCCCCACGTGTGTCACTGCCCAGGTCGAAACCGGCAACGCTGTTGCGACCGGGCGCAGTGATCGACTCAGGGTCCATCTGCAGGGCGATAGCGGCCAGCAGGTAATCGCTTGCGCTGCTTTCGCTGTCAACGCCTTGCATGGTTTGCTGTAGCGCTTTGCCCATCCGCTGCCCTTGCGGGGAGTTGACCAGTGCCTGGAGTATTTTAGCCGGGTCGTCGCCCGCCTCTGCCGGCAGCGGCTGCCGATACCGCAGAAACTCCAGCACCCCGCCCTGGGTTTGCATCACCAGCGGCTGATCGCCAAGGGCGTGTTGGTGATTCATCGTGACAAGACGCAAGCGCCGCTGTTCGTCTGCGCTCAAGGGAACCGACCAGGATAATGCGCCTCCCAGATTACCCAGCGAGGGCGCCGGGCTGCTGGGTATCGGTCTATCCTGGCTGAGACGAGGGGACGTCATTGAGGTGTCGACGCCATCGGTCACAGGTGATGACGGATGTTCATCTGTCGGCAGGGGAAGCGAAAAATGCGTACTTGCAGCGGTAATGCTTGTCATAAAACGCCCATGCGTAGTCGAGGAGTCCGGCGCTTGCGGCCGTTCAATGAGTGTCAGCACCCAATGAGGAGGTTCCCGACCAACTGCAAGACTTCGTGACCGTGCACCGGTACCGCGTCAGAGCAACGCGCTGACAAACATGCCAATCGCCACCACCCCACACAGGCTGGCGAACCCCACTTGCAACACCCGCGCGGGGATGACCGAACACAACCGCCTTCCCGCCAACATGCCGACGACACTCGCGCCGATAAACACCCAGCCCACCGGCTCGATGCTCACGCCCGCATGAAACGCACCGGCCACGCCGATCAGCGATAGCAGGCTGACCACCATCAACGACGTGGCGACGATCCCACGCATCTGCACGTCGGTCAGTTGTTTGAACGCCGGCACGATCAGGAAGCCGCCGCCCACGCCCAGCAAGCCCGATACAGCCCCCGTCACAGCTCCCAGCGCAGCCAGGGTGGCGCTGCACTTGGCGGTCCAGGAGAAGCGCCCGGTTTGTTGATCCAGCATGCAATTCTTCTGGCCCCATGAAGCGGCGCCATGGTCACTCGGCCCCGCCTCGCGCTTTTCCCGTTGCAGCATGCGCCAGGCCACCAGCACCATCAGCGCGCTGAACAACCCCATCAGCACCGGCTCCGACAGTTGGTGGGCGACGAACACGCCCAACGGCGAAAACAGCGCGCCGAGCAAGGCGATCAACAACGCCGCGCGGTAACGCACCAGGCCATGGCGCAAGCCATCGATGGCCCCCACCGCCGCTGCCGCGCCCACTGCGAGCAACGACACCGGCGCGGCCTGGGTCATCGTCAACCCCAGCCCCAGCACCAACGCCGGCACCCCAAGGATGCCGCCGCCCGCGCCGGTCAGGCCCATGACCAGGCCCATCAATACACCCAACAGACTGGCCAGCAGCATTCAGTCCACCTTGCTCAGACGGGTCAGCCACTCGCGGCCCTTGAGCATGCCGTTCCAGTAGAACCACGGCAGCAACGTGGCCTTGAGGAACCACATCGAACGGCGCGCCCGAGTCGGGTCCAGGGGAAAGGTCGGCAGCAGCTTGCCGCCGTAGCCGAACTCGGCCAGTACCACCTTGCCCTTCTCCACCGTCAGCGGGCAGGAGCCGTAGCCGTCGTATTTGAGCGGCAATGGCGCCTGTTTGCGCAGGGCCAGCAGGTTCTCGGCCACCACCACGATTTGCTTGCGCACCGCGGCCGCCGTCTTGGCGTTGGTGGTACCGCACACATCGCCCAGGCCGAAGATATGCGGGTAGCGCAGGTGTTGCAGGTTGTGGGGGTTTACTTCGCACCAGCCGGCGGCGTCGGCAAGCTCGCTTTCGCGGATAAAGTCCGGGGCCAGCTGCGGCGGCACGACGTGCAACATATCGAAGGTTTTCTCTTCGACGCTCACGTTGCCTTCGGCGTCCTTGACTTCGAACCAGGCTTTGCGCGCCGGGCCGTCGACTTTTACCAGGTTGGAATTGAACGCCAGGCGCGCGTCGTATTTTTCGACGTATTTCATCAACGGTGGCACAAAGGTCGCCACGCCGAACAGCGCAGCGCCGGCCAGGTTGAACTCCACCTCGATGTTTTTCAGTGCACCCTGCTTGAGCCAGTGATCACAGGACAGGTACATGGCTTTTTGCGGCGCTCCGGCGCATTTGATCGGCATGGCGGGCTGGGTGAACAGCGCCTTGCCGCCCTTGAGTTGCTGCACCAGTTGCCAGGTGTAGGCGGCGTGCTCATAGCTGTAGTTGGAGGTGACGCCGTGCTGGCCGAGGGTGTCTGGCAAGCCCTCGATTTTCTCCCAGGCCAGGCGCAGACCGGGGCAGACGATGAGGTTTTGCCAGGTGACGCGCTGACCGCTGTCGAGCACCAGGGTTTGCTCGTCGGGCAGCACTTCGCTGACGGCGGCCTGTACCCAACTGACGCCATTGGGCAGCACATCGGCCAGGGGGCGGCGGGTCTTTTGCAGGTCGTAGGCACCACCGCCGACCAGGGTCCAGGCCGGTTGGTAGCAGTGGTAATCGTTGGGCTCGATCAGGATGATGTTCAGCTGCGGGTCGCGCTTGAGCAGGCTGGCCAGCAGGCCGATGCCTGCCGAGCCGCCGCCGATGACTACGATATCGCCACTGATGGTCGGTCCCCAGTGTTGTTCGGTCATTGTCTACTGCCTTTTTGAGTCAATGCACACAAGGGTCGCTGCCGGATGGCGTCACGCCCAGCTTTTTATGACCGCGCCGCAATACAGCCCGGACAGGGTCTTCATCACTTGAATCACTTCATGGCTGGCCAGCCCGTAGAAAATGTATTTGCCTTCTCGGCGGGTGGCGACCAGCCCTTCATCGCGCAGGATGCCCAACTGTTGTGACAGCGTGGGCTGGCGCACGCCAGTCAGGGCTTCCAGCTCGCCGACGTTGCGCTCGCCCTGGGTCAACTGGCACAGGATCAACAGTCGGTCTTCATTGGCCAGGGCCTTGAGCAAGGAACAAGCCTTGGACGCCGACGCACGCAACTGGGCGACTTCGCCCTCACTCAAGGTAGATTCCATTTGCTTCGGGTCCTTTATGTCACTTAAGCTCAAAACATTATGTGTAAACGTAAACTGATTGTAACCACTTTTTTCTTCATTGGGGACAGCCGCCATGCCAGCGTTGATTCAAGCCTTTCTGGATGACGCATCGTCGACCTATACCTACATCGTCTATGAAGCGGATGGCGGCCCCTGTGCCATTGTCGACTCGGTACTCAACTACGACCCGGCGTCGGGGCGTACCGATACCGCCCAGGCTGACAAGGTGATCGCGTTCGTGCGCGAGCATGGCTTGCAGGTGCAGTGGTTGCTGGAAACCCACGCTCATGCCGATCATCTGTCTGCCGCGCCCTACCTGCGTCGCACCCTGGGCGGCAAGATCGCGATAGGCGAATCGATCAGCAAGGTGCAGGGTGTGTTCAAAAACCTGTTCAACCTGGAGCCGGAATTTCGCGTCGACGGATCGCAGTTCGATCACCTGTTTGCGCCGGATGAGGTCTTTCATATCGGCGGTTTGAAAGCCCAAGCCCTGCATGTGCCGGGACACACCCCTGCCGACATGGCCTACTTGATCGACGGCCGCTTGATCCTGGTGGGCGACACGCTGTTCATGCCCGACGTCGGCACCGCCCGCTGCGATTTCCCCGGCGGCGATGCGCGGCAGTTGTACGCATCGATGCGCAAGCTGTTGGCGTTCCCCTCGGATACCAAGCTGTATGTGTGCCATGACTATCCGCCAGAGGGGCGTGAGGCCAAGTGCCAGACCACTGTGGCGGAACAAAGGGCGGGGAATATTCATGTGCACGATGGGGTGGATGAAGCGGCGTTTGTAGAGATGCGCACCCAGCGTGATGCCGGGCTGGGAATGCCGACCTTGTTGCTGCCGGCGATCCAGGTGAATGTGCGGGCGGGGCATATGCCGCCGGCGGAAGAAAACGGCGTGACCTACCTGAAGATCCCCCTCAACCAACTTTGAAATACAGTAAAAAAATGTGGGAGGAGGCTTGCTCCCGATAGCAGCGGAACAGCTACACATAAGTTGACTGTCACACCGCCATCGGGGCAAGCCCCCTCCCACATTTTTACCGCGTTGAGTCAGTTGCCCAGGCTGATGCCGTTGGCTGGCAGCGGCAGCGCCGTCTTGTAGCGCACCTGCTTCAAGGCAAAGCTGGAGCGAATGTTTGCCACCCCCGGCACCTTGGTCAAAAAGTCCATCATGAAACGCTCCAGCGACTGGATCGTCGGCACCAGCACGCGGATCAAATAATCCGGATCACCCGCCATCAGGTAGCACTCCATCACCTCGGGACGGTCCGAGATCGCCCCTTCGAACTGCTGCAACGCCAACTCATTCTGCTTTTCCAGGCTTACATGGATGAACACATTGACGTGCAGCCCCAGCAGGTCAGCATCCAGCAACGTGACCTGCTCACGAATCAGGCCCAGTTCTTCCATCGCCTTGACCCGGTTGAAACACGGCGTGGGCGACAGGTTGACCGAGCGGGCCAGGTCGGCGTTGGTGATGCGGGCATTCTCCTGCAGGGCGTTGAGAATGCCGATATCGGTACGGTCCAGTTTGCGCATGAGACAAAATCACCTGTTTATTATGTTTATGCAGTTTTTTTATCCGCAAATGACGGTGAGCGCAATGAAACACAGATAAATATTCTTCTACGCCACGCCTATGATTGTTGTAGGACAAGATTTCTTCTACCCGAAGACTGACTGTCAGCTAGCGCGCCCACTACAAGAAATTCACAAGATAGAGCGTAGAAAGCCATGACCCAGCCGTATGCACCGCTGCGCCTGCACGTTCCCGAACCTTCGGGCCGTCCAGGCTGCAAGACCGATTTCACCTACCTGCGTCTGACCGACGCCGGCCTGGTACGCAAACCCGCCATCGACGTAGAACCCGCCGACACCGCCGACCTGGCCAAGGGCCTGATCCGCGTGCTCGACGACCAGGGCCAGGCGCTCGGGCCGTGGGCCGAGGGTGTTTCGACCGAGATCATGCGCAAAGGCATGCGCGCCATGCTCAAGACGCGCATCTTCGACAACCGCATGGTGGTCGCCCAGCGCCAGAAAAAAATGTCGTTCTACATGCAAAGCCTTGGCGAAGAAGCCATCGGCAGCGCCCAGGCCCTGGCCTTGAACATCGACGACATGTGCTTCCCCACCTATCGCCAGCAAAGCATTCTGATGGCCCGCGACGTGCCGCTGGTAGACCTGATCTGCCAACTGCTGTCCAACGAGCGCGACCCGCTCAAGGGTCGCCAGTTGCCGATCATGTACTCGGTCAAAGAGGCGGGCTTCTTCACCATTTCCGGCAACCTCGCCACCCAATTCGTGCAGGGCGTGGGTTGGGGCATGGCTTCGGCGATCAAGGGCGATACCAAGATCGCCTCGGCCTGGATCGGCGACGGCGCCACCGCTGAATCGGACTTCCACACCGCCCTCACCTTCGCCCACGTCTACCGCGCGCCGGTGATACTCAACGTGGTCAATAATCAATGGGCCATCTCCACCTTCCAGGCCATCGCCGGCGGTGAAGCCACCACTTTCGCCGGACGCGGCGTGGGCTGCGGCATCGCCTCCCTGCGGGTAGACGGCAATGACTTTATCGCGGTGTATGCCGCCTCGGCCTGGGCTGCCGAACGCGCACGGCGCAACCTGGGGCCAACATTGATCGAGTGGGTCACCTATCGCGCCGGCCCGCACTCCACCTCCGATGATCCGTCCAAATACCGTCCAGCCGACGACTGGAGCCACTTCCCCCTGGGCGACCCGATTGCCCGTCTCAAGCAGCACCTGATCAAGATTGGCCAGTGGTCCGAAGAGGAACATGCGGCGGTCAGTGCCGAACTTGAAGCCGAAGTGGTCAAGGCGCAGAAGGAAGCCGAACAGTACGGCACCCTCGCCGGTGGCCAGATTCCAAGCGCCGCGACCATGTTCGAGGACGTCTATAAAGAGATGCCGGAGCACTTGAAGCGCCAGCGTCAAGAGTTGGGGGTGTGACATGAACGACCACAACAACAGCATCGAACTGGAAACCGCCATGACCACCACCACCATGACCATGATCCAGGCGCTGCGCTCGGCCATGGATGTGATGCTCGAACGTGACGACAACGTGGTGGTGTTCGGCCAGGACGTCGGCTACTTCGGCGGCGTATTCCGTTGCACCGAAGGTTTGCAGACCAAATACGGCAGCTCACGGGTGTTTGACGCACCGATCTCGGAAAGCGGCATCGTCGGCGTAGCCGTGGGCATGGGTGCGTATGGCCTGCGCCCGGTGGCGGAAATCCAGTTCGCCGACTACGTCTACCCCGCCACCGACCAGATCATTTCCGAAGCGGCGCGCCTGCGTTATCGCTCGGCCGGCCAGTTCACCGCGCCCTTGACCATGCGTATGCCCTGCGGCGGCGGCATCTACGGCGGCCAGACCCACAGCCAGAGTATCGAAGCGGTGTTCACCCAGGTCTGCGGCCTGCGCACGGTGATGCCATCCAACCCCTACGACGCCAAGGGCCTGCTGATTGCCTCCATCGAGAACGATGACCCGGTGATCTTCCTGGAACCCAAGCGCCTGTATAACGGCCCGTTCGACGGCCACCACGATCGCCCGGTAACGCCGTGGTCAAAACACCCGCAAGCGCAGGTTCCGGACGGTTACTACACCGTGCCCCTGGACGTGGCTGCCATCGTGCGCCCAGGTTCGGCTGTGACGGTGCTGACCTATGGCACCACCGTGTATGTGTCGCAAGTTGCCGCCGAAGAAACCGGCATCGACGCCGAAGTCATCGATCTGCGCAGCCTGTGGCCGCTGGATTTGGAAACCATCGTCAAGTCGGTGAAAAAGACCGGACGTTGCGTGGTGGTGCATGAAGCCACGCGCACCTGCGGCTTTGGCGCCGAACTGGTATCGCTGGTGCAAGAGCACTGCTTCCACCACCTGGAAGCGCCGATCGAGCGCGTCACCGGTTGGGACACGCCCTACCCGCACGCGCAGGAGTGGGCGTATTTCCCAGGGCCGTCCCGAGTGGGCGCGGCGTTGAAACGGGTCATGGAGGTCTGAATGGGCACGCACGTTATCAAGATGCCGGACATTGGCGAAGGCATCGCGGAAGTTGAATTGTCGGTGTGGCATGTGAAGGTCGGCGACCTGGTGGTTGAAGACCAGGTGCTGGCGGATGTGATGACCGACAAGGCGATGGTGGATATTCCCTCGCCCGTCCACGGCAAGGTGATTTCCCTGGGCGGCGAGCCGGGTGAAGTCATGGCGGTGGGCAGTATTTTGATCAGCATTGAAGTGGAAGGCGCAGGCAACACCAAGGATGTGCCGGTGGCTGCCGAACCGATGAAGACCGCGCCTGTCGTTGAAGCCAAACCGGTCACGGCACCCGTTCAAAGCAAACCGGCTCCAGCCGTGAACGCGCCACCAGCGCCCGTGGCCCGCGAAGCCAGCGAGCGCCCGTTGGCCTCCCCTGCCGTGCGCAAACATGCGCTGGATGCCGGGATTCAACTGCGCCTGGTCCATGGCACAGGGCCTGCGGGCCGGGTTCTGCACGAAGACCTGGAGGCGTACCTGCACCAGGGGCCGGCCACCAGCGCCAGCGCCGCCAACCCTTACGCCGAGCGCAATGATGAACACCAGATCCCGGTGATCGGTATGCGCCGCAAGATCGCCCAGCGTATGCAGGACGCCACCCGGCGCGCCGCGCATTTCAGCTACGTGGAAGAAATCGACGTCACCGCCCTCGACGAGTTGCGCGTGCATCTCAACGAAAAGCACGGTGCGACACGCGGCAAGCTGACCCTGCTGCCGTTTATCGTACGGGCCATGGTGGTGGCGCTGCGCGACTTCCCGCAGATCAACGCTCGCTACGACGACGAAGCCCAGGTCATTACCCGCCTCGGCGCGGTACATGTGGGCGTCGCCACGCAAAGCGACGTGGGCCTGATGGTGCCGGTGGTGCGTCACGCCGAAGCCCGCAGCCTGTGGGGCACTGCCGAAGAAATCGTGCGCCTGGCCAACGCCGCACGCACAGGCAAGGCCAGCCGTGAAGAGCTGTCCGGCTCGACCATCACCCTGACCAGCCTGGGCGCCCTGGGCGGCATCGTCAGCACGCCGGTGCTGAACCTGCCGGAAGTGGCCATCGTTGGCGTCAACCGCATCGTCGAACGGCCCATGGTGATCAAGGGCCAGATCGTGGTGCGCAAGATGATGAACCTCTCCAGCTCCTTCGATCACCGCGTGGTCGACGGCATGGACGCGGCGCAATTCATCCAGGCCATTCGCGGCCTGCTCGAACAACCCGCCAGCCTGTTCCTGGAGTAAGGGCATGACTCAGACATTGCACACCACGCTGCTGATTATCGGCGGCGGCCCCGGCGGCTATGTGGCGGCGATTCGCGCCGGCCAGCTGGGCATCCCCACCATACTGGTGGAAGGCCAGGCACTGGGCGGCACCTGCCTGAACATCGGCTGCATTCCGTCCAAGGCGCTGATCCATGTAGCCGAGCAGTTCCAGCAGACCGTGCATCACAGCCAGGGCTCACAACTGGGCATTGAAGTGGATGTGCCGACCCTGGACATCCGCAAAAGCGTGGAATGGAAAGACGGCATCGTCGATCGCCTGACCACGGGTGTCGCCGCGCTGCTGAAAAAACACAAGGTGCAGGTCGTTCACGGTTGGGCCAAGGTTATCGACGGCAAGACTGTCGAGGTGGGCGACCAGCGCATCCAGTGCGAACACCTGCTGCTGGCCACCGGTTCGAAAAGTGTCAACCTGCCGATGCTGCCGATTGGCGGGCCGATCATCTCGTCCACCGAAGCCTTGGCACCGACCCGCGTGCCCAAGCGCCTGATTGTGGTGGGCGGCGGTTATATCGGCCTGGAACTGGGTATCGCCTATCGCAAGCTCGGTGCCGAGGTCAGTGTGGTCGAGGCCCAGGAACATATCCTGCCCGCCTACGATGCCGAGCTGACCTTACCGGTGGCCGAGTCCCTGAAGAAACTCGGGGTGAAGCTGTACCTTGGGCACAGTGTCACCGGCTTTGCCGACAACAAGCTGCAAGTGCGTGCGCCCAATGGCGACACCTTGGCGCTGGACACCGACCAGGTGCTGGTAGCCGTTGGGCGCAAACCCAACACCCAAGGCTGGAACCTCGAAGCGCTGAACCTGGACATGAACGGCGCGGCGATCAAGATCGACAGCCGCTGCCAGACGAGCATGCGCAATGTGTACGCCATCGGCGACCTCAGCGGCGAACCGATGCTGGCGCACCGGGCCATGGCCCAGGGCGAAATGGTGGCCGAACTGATCAGCGGCAAGACCCGCGAATTCAACCCGGCCGCGATTCCAGCGGTGTGCTTTACCGACCCGGAACTGGTGGTGGTCGGCAAGACCCCGGACGAGGCCAAGGCTGCCGGGCTGGACTGCATCGTGTCGAGCTTCCCGTTCGCCGCCAATGGCCGGGCCATGACGCTTGAGTCCAAAGCCGGTTTCGTGCGGGTGGTGGCGCGGCGTGACAATCATCTGATTGTCGGTTGGCAAGCCGTGGGGGCTGGGGTGTCCGAGCTGTCTACCGCGTTCGGCCTGAGCCTGGAAATGGGCTCGCGCCTTGAGGATGTGGCCGGCACCATTCACGCCCATCCGACCCTTGGCGAGGCGGTGCAGGAAGCGGCATTGCGGGCACTGGGGCACGCCTTGCATCTGTGAAACTGCGGTGACGCTATCGCAGGCAAGCCGGCTCCCACATTTGGAATGCAGTCAAATGTAGGAGCCGGGCTTGCCCGCGATGACGGTGGACCAGCCAATACAAAGGCTCAATGGTCCACCCACCCGCTCCCACACAAGCCAAGAATGCAGTATTGTTGCTCCCATCCAGAAAAAAATCCGACTTGACCAGAGATAGAGGGTGTCATGGGTAACGAAAGCATCAATTGGGACAAGCTGGGTTTTGACTACATCAAGACCGACAAGCGGTTTCTCCAGGTCTGGAAAAACGGCGAATGGCAGGAAGGCACCCTGACCGACGACAACGTGCTGCACATCAGCGAGGGCTCCACCGCCCTGCACTATGGCCAGCAATGCTTCGAGGGCCTGAAGGCCTATCGCTGCAAGGACGGTTCGATCAACCTGTTCCGCCCGGACCAGAACGCTGCACGTATGCAACGCAGCTGTGCCCGCCTGTTGATGCCGCATGTGTCGACCGAAGACTTCATCGACGCCTGCAAACAAGTGGTCAAGGCCAACGAGCGCTTCATCCCGCCGTATGGCAGTGGCGGCGCGCTGTACCTGCGCCCGTTCGTGATCGGCACCGGTGACAATATCGGCGTACGCTCTGCGCCGGAGTTCATCTTCTCGGTGTTCGCTATCCCGGTCGGGGCCTACTTCAAAGGCGGCCTGGTGCCACATAACTTCCAGATCTCCACCTTCGACCGCGCTGCGCCGCAAGGCACCGGTGCCGCCAAGGTCGGTGGCAACTACGCCGCCAGCCTGATGCCGGGCTCTGAAGCGAAGAAATCCGGCTTCGCCGACGCGATCTACCTGGACCCGATGACTCACTCGAAAATCGAAGAAGTCGGCTCGGCCAACTTCTTCGGGATCACCCACGACAACCAGTTCATCACGCCGAAGTCGCCTTCGGTGCTGCCAGGCATCACCCGCCTGTCGCTGATGGAACTGGCCCAGACCCGCCTGGGCCTGGACGTGGTCGAAGGCGAAGTGTTCATCGACAAACTGGACCAGTTCAAGGAAGCCGGCGCCTGCGGTACTGCTGCGGTGATTTCACCGATCGGCGGCATCCAGCACAACGGTAAGATGCACGTGTTCCACAGCGAAACCGAAGTCGGCCCGGTTACCCAGAAGCTCTACAAAGAACTGACCGGTGTGCAGACCGGTGACGTTGAAGCGCCAGCGGGTTGGATCGTCAAGGTTTGAAAATGATCTGAACCTGCCACTTCAGAAAAAGGCCCATTCACCGCTGTCGGTGAATGGGCCTTTTTTATGCGGTGGGTTACTGGATGTGCAATCACCTGTGAAGATTGACAGTAGACAGTAAAAATCGGCACACCTAAGTTAACTCTCCTTCTAAACCCAGCAGGAGCCCATCATGGCGATCTATGAATTACGTGTGTCCGCAGAAGATTTCGAGAATGACGGTAGTAAAGAAATCGTGATGGAAACTTACATTAACAACGAACTTGATTGGGCCGTTTACGCGTCATCCAGCAAGCACGACGGGATTTACGATACCGCCTCGGCACCCGATGACGTCGACGGCGATGGAGACTACGATAACGATGACAAGGCGCTTTACCTGAACGTAGCCAACGCTTTCGCCAAAATGACAGCCTATGCCATAAAAAAACGAAAAAAAGCGAAGAAATAAAGCTCACCAGCCATGACCAGGTTGCCGTCGGTCATGCGCGTCAACCGTTGATATTTTCTGCAATCTTCTTGCCCATACTGATCCTCGGCTCCACCCCATACCCCAACGCCTCATAAAACCCCACCACAACGTCATTGCCGCCGGTGATCTGCAGGTTGATCTTCATGCAGCCCAAGGCCGTCAACGCCTGCTCGGCATGGCGCACCAGCGACGATCCCAAACCATGGCGACGATAGTCGGCATGCACCGCCACCGAGTACAACCAGCCACGATGGCCGTCATAGCCCGCGAGAATCGTACCAATCACGGTTTTCTTGTCGGTGGCCACGAAGAACAGCCCATCGTTGACCGCCAGCTTCTTGTCAATCGCCAGGCTCGGCAGGTTGTGCGCGGTGTCATAGCCAAACGCCTGCTGCCATAACTCAATCACTTGGGCGCGATGCTGCCGGTCGCGGTAGGGGCCGATGGGATGCCGTGACAGCAAGGTCTTTTCCATGACCAGCGTGCGCTCGTTGCCATGGTAGACATCGCGCACGGTGTGAAAACCCAGCTTGCTGTAGAACGGCTCGGCGGTCAGTGATGACGGCACACTCAACACCGTCACCCCGGCTTCGCGGGCACGCAGTTCGATCTCGATCATCAACAAACGGCCGATACCCTGCCCTTGCAGCTCGGGATTGACGAAGACCGAACGCACCACGTTGGCATCAAGGGCAGCGGTGGCGACGATTGAATGGTCCTGGGTAGCCACCAGCACAATACGGCGGTTGAGCAGTTCCAGAACCGCATCGGGCGTGAAGTGAGTGGCGACGCGAGCAATCACATCTGCTGGATAATCCCGTGCATTGCTGCTGTGCAAGGCCGCCAGAATGACCTGGCTGATGCCCTGGGCATCGGCTGCTTGGGCGAGACGAACAACGGTCGACATGACTCCTCCTGGCTGGCGCGACTGTAATGAACACCCCACTGTGCATGTGGAAGGGAGCTTGATCCCGATAGCGGTGGGTCAGCTAAAGATAAGCTATACGCCTCGTTGATGCCCTGCATATCGATCATTTCCACATCCCGGACAATCCTCTGTTCGGCGCAGGACCCAGCATCTCCCGGGCTTTCTGGATACGGCCGATCAGCGAACCGCAACAGGTGCGGGCAATGCCATTGACGCTGAACCGTTCAACCAAGCACGCCCATACAATCGGCGTCACCGCCCGTCCCCTAAGCTTTTGACTTTCTAAAAAGCGCTGGAGAGTAGGCATGTACAGAAAAGTGAGGGCGGTAACCCTGGCCGTGACATTGCTGGCCGGGGCCATGGCGTGTAGCGCATGGGCGGCCACGCCGGCAGTGGCTGTGGCGCCGCAGTACGACACCAGCCATGTGTATGTAGCACCCGCTGATGTAGAGGGTTTTGCCCAGAGTTTCCTGGCCACGTTCGGGGGCAAGAGCACGCCCCAGGTGGTGGTCAATGTGCTGCCGGTGCCGAGCAGCACCACTTCGCAACTGTTGCAGACCCCTGCCGGCACGGTGTCACTGTTCGGCTTCACCACGCCCATCCCCCATCCTTTCGGCCAGGAGCGCAATGGTTATCTGGTCAAGGACATGGACGTGGCCCTGAAGGCAGCTCGGGACAACGGCGCTGCGGTCATCGTCAGCGATTTTCCCGATCCCATCGGCCGCGATGCGGTGGTGCAGTGGCCGGGCGGCGTGAACATGCAGCTGTATTGGCACACCAAGGCTCCCGACTACGCCGCCTTCCAGACGGTGCCGGAAAACCGCGTGTACCTCAGCGCCGATCGCGCCGACCGCTTTATCAAGGCGTTCGTTGGCTTCTCCCACGGCAAAGTGGTAGCCGATGACAAGCACGCACCTGCTGTGGAGGTGGGCCAGGCTGGCGGCACTTACCGACGCGTCGAAATCACGTCGCCCTTTGGGCGTATGGCGGTACTGGTGACCAACGGCCAACTGCCCTACCCCTTTGGCCATGAAACCACCGGCTATGAGGTAGCCGACCTGACGGCCACCCTGGCCAAAGCCACGGGCTCGGGCGCTACCGTACTGGTGCCGAGCTTCGCCAGCAAAGGCCGTCGCAGCGCATTGGTGCAATTCCCGGGCGGTTACGTCGCGGAAATTCACCAACTCATCGCGGCGAAATGATCCGTCGTACAGGCTGGGGCCTGGCCGTGCTGTGGCCGCTGGTGGTGGGCAGCGTACATGCCGACAATCAACCGACCCGCCCGGCCATCAAGGCCAATCGCTGGCAGGAAGACTGGTCTGTGCTCAAGGATCCGGCATTGCGCACGCAACCGTTGGACAACCTCAAGTACATCCCGCTGTCCGCCGCCAACCCGTTCACCTACCTGTCCATGGGTGCGACGTTGCGCGAACGCTTCGAGATGAACGACGCCAGCGGCTTCGGCGTGCGCGATGTAGCGCGTGATCGCTACCTGATCCAGCGTTTTCAGGTGCACGCCGACTTGCACCTCAACGAACACTGGCGGCTGTTCACCCAGTTGGAAGATGTACGGGCCTATGACAAAACCACCATCGGCGGCGCCGACCAGAACCGCGTAGACCTGCGCCTGGCCTTTGCCGAATACGTGAAGACCTTCAGCGCCGGCACCTTTAAGGCTCGGGCGGGTCGCCAGGACTTTGCCTTCGATTTGCAGCGCTTTATTTCGTCGCGCGATGGCCCGAATGTGCGCCAGTCCTTCGACGCGCTGTGGGCCGATTGGGAAACGCCCCAGTGGCGTTTTATCGGGATCGCCAGCCAACCGGTGCAGTACCAGGATGGCCGGCACTTTGACGACAAATCCAATCGTGACGCGCGCTTCCACATGCTGCGGGTCGAGCGGCTGGTGGGCGGCAGCAATGAGTTGTCGGCCTATTACGGCGTCTACGAGCGCCGTGCCGCCCACTACCTGGATGCCGACGGCAACGAGACCCGCCAGTTGCTCGACGTACGCCTGGGCGGCGCGGCCCGGGGCTTCGACTGGGATATCGAAGCCATGCTGCAAAAGGGGTCGGTGGGCAGCCAGGCGATCCGCGCCTGGGCCGGCGGCAGCCGTACCGGCTACACCTTCGACACGCTGGCCTGGACACCGCGCCTCGGCCTGCAAGTGGATGTCGCCTCCGGTGACCGCAAGCGCGGTGATGGCCGCGTCGGCACCTTCAACCCGCTGTTCCCCAACGGCTACTACTTTTCCCTGGCCGGTTATACGGGCTACAGCAACCTGATCCACGTCAAGCCATCAATCACCGTCAAACCCATCGCCAAGCTGAGCGTGCAAACCGCTGTCGGCCTGTTGTGGCGGCAGACCACCGCGGACGCGGTTTATACCCAACCCAACCTCGCCGTCGCCGGAACGGCTGGCCAGGGTCAACGCTGGACCGGCGCCTATGGCCAAGTGCGCACCGACTACGCGTTTACCTCCAACCTCAGCGGTGCAATCGAGGCCGTGCACTACGCGGCTGGCCAGACCCTGCGTGATGCCGGTGGGCACGACAGCAACTACCTGGGCATGGAACTCAAGTTCAGTTGGTAACCTCAGGCGAGCACACCCATACAAGCCTGGGCTCAGGTTAACGGCAATAGTGATACGGTTTTTTCAGCGCTTTTTTAACTCAAGCAAGGAGATTCAGATGAGCACCTTCGTTGCCAAAGACGGTACCCAGATCTACTTCAAGGACTGGGGCAGCGGCAAGCCCGTGCTGTTCAGCCACGGCTGGCCGCTGGATGCCGACATGTGGGAATACCAGATGGAGTACCTGAGCAGCCGCGGCTTTCGTACTATCGCGTTCGACCGCCGTGGCTTTGGCCGCTCGGACCAACCCTGGACCGGTAACGACTACGACACCTTCGCTGACGATATCGCGCAGTTGATCGAACACCTGGACCTGAAGGACGTGACCCTGGTGGGCTTTTCCATGGGTGGCGGTGATGTGGCGCGCTACATCGCCCGCCATGGCAGCGCTCGTGTCGCCGGCCTGGTGTTGCTGGGTGCCGTGACGCCGATCTTCGGCCAGCAACCCGACTATCCCCAAGGCGTCCCCACCGAGGTGTTCGATGGCATCAAGGCCGGCCTGTTGAAGGATCGCGCCCAATTCATCAGCGATTTCAATACGCCGTTCTTCGGTATCAACAAGGGCCAGCAAGTCTCGGAGGGTGTGCTCAGCCAGACCCTGCAGATCGCGATGCTTGCCTCGCTCAAGTCGACCGTGGATTGCGTCAGCGCCTTCTCCGAAACCGACTTCCGCCCGGACATGGCCAAAATCGACGTGCCGACCCTAGTGATCCATGGCGACGGCGACCAGATCGTGCCGTTCGAAACCACCGGCAAGGTGGCTGCCGAAATGATCAACGGCGCGCAACTGAAGGTCTACAAGGATGCACCCCACGGGTTTGCCGCGACCCACACCCAGCAGCTCAATGAAGACCTGTTGGCGTTCCTCAGCCGCTGAACCGCTTGCAACCTCCTCTCCTTGTTTGGCCGGGTTCGCCCGGCCTTTTTTTGCTCAGGCAAAGCGCTGAACCACTACCAGCCGCCCCGGCCCGGCAATGAGGATGCTGGTAAAGATGATCAACAGCAGCCAGCCGAACTGCCCCTCCCACAGCGTCCACTCTGGATGCACCACCAGCAAAGCGATGACCAGCACCGCCAGGATCGGCACGCACGCCAGGCGCACCAGCACGCCCGCAATGATCAGCAATGGGCACAGCACCTCGGCAAAGATCGCCAGCAGCAAGGTGACCTGGCCCCCCAGGTGAAACGGGTCTTCGATCAGCTTCAACTGTTCGCCGTAGTTGAGCAGCTTGGGCAACCCATGCACACACAACAGGAACACCGCCCCGCTGACCCGCAGGAACAACAGTCCGGTATCCTGATTTCTCGCTTCGTTCATACGCCACCTATGTCCGTCAATAATGATCGACGGCCAGTGTGTCCAAAGCCGCGCCGACGCACTTGCAGGCTTGTGCTGAAATCCTGCTGTTGCCCCAGGCCGTTGCATTGCCGAAAGAACCCGGCATGATCTTGCTGAACTGCCGACCCGGCGCTACGGTCCCAACCCATACGCTCATCGCTACAGGAACTTTTCCATGACGCTCCCCCAAGAAATGACCCTGATCGAAATCACCACGCCTGGCGGCCCCGACGTCTTGCAGCCACGGCGCGCCGACGTGCCAGTGGCCGGGCCAGGCGAGATTCTGATTCGCGTGCACGCCGCCGGGGTCAACCGCCCAGACGCGCTGCAACGCGCCGGCAAATACCCGATGAAACCCGGCATGAGCCCGATTCCCGGGCTGGAAGTGGCCGGTGAAGTGGTGGCGCTGGGCACTGGCGTGACTGAATACAGCCTGGGCGACAAGGTGTGTGCCCTGACCAATGGCGGTGGCTATGCGCAGTTTTGTGCGGTGCCGGCCAGCCAGGCGCTGCCGGTCCCGGCGGGCATGGACTGGATTCAGGCCGCCGCCGTGCCGGAAACCTTCTTCACGGTCTGGGCCAACCTGTTCGGCCTCGGCGGTGCCCATAAAGGCCAGCGCGCCTTGATCCACGGCGGCACCAGCGGCATCGGCACCACCGCATTGATGCTCTGCCAGGAGTTCGGTATCCAGGCATTCGCCACCGCCGGCAGCGCAGACAAATGTGCCGCGATTGCCAAGCTGGGCGCCGAACCGATCAACTACCGCGAACAGGAGTTTGCCGAGGTCATTGCCCAACAGACCGATGGCAAAGGCGTCGATGTGATTCTCGACATCATGGGTGCCTCGTACCTGAACAACAACCTCAAGGCCCTGGGCATGGACGGTCACCTGGTGATGCTCGGCTTCCTCGGTGGCGGCAAGGCTCATGACGTCGACCTGCTGACCATCCTCGCCAAACGCGCGGTGATCACCGGCTCCCTGCTGCGCGCCCGCACCCGCGAAGAAAAGGCCGCGATTGCCGAACAGCTACGCGACTACGTGTGGCCGGTGCTCAGCGCCGGGCGCTGCCTGCCGATCATCGACAAGGTCTATGCATACACCGACGCCGCCCAGGCCCATGCGCGCATGGAAGGTGGGGATCACATTGGCAAGATTGTGTTGCGGGTGGAGTGAGGCGCTTTCCTCAATCCTTGGCGACCGGCCAAGTTTGACGGTACTCGGCACAAATGTGGGAGGGGCGTGTGTCACTCCGGTTCGGCATACACCGGATAATCCACATACCCCGCCTGAGTCCCCCCATACAAGCCCTCTGCCTTCAACGCATTCAATGGCCAGCCATTGAAAATCCGCTGGGGCAGGTCTGGGTTGGCAATGAACGGCCGTCCGAAGGCGATCAGGTCCGCCAGCCCAGCCTCGACCAATCGAGCACCGCGCTCGGCGGTGTAGCGCCCGGCGTAGATGATCCTGCCGCTGAAGGTACTGCGCACCGCCTGGCGAAAGGTCTCGGGCAGGTCCGGCGCGTTATCCCAGTCGGCTTCGGCGATGGAAACATAGGCGATGCCCGACGCTTCCAGCACTTTGATCGCTTCGATATAGGTACGGTGCGGGTCCTCTTCCACCAGGCCAATGTAGACCCGATCCTGATCGGTACCGCTGAACAGCGGCGAAAAGCGCACGCCCAGGCGCTGCGGCCCCACCACCTTGCACACCGCCTCGACAATCTCGCGCAGCAAGCGCAGGCGATTGTCCAGCGAACCGCCGTACTCATCCTCACGGATGTTGGAGTGGGCCGAGATGAACTGATTGACCAAATAGCCGTTGGCCGCATGGATTTCCACACCATCGAACCCGGCGTCCAGGGCATTGCGAGCAGCCTGGGCGTAGTGCCCGACCAACTCGTCGATTTCCAGCGTGCTCAACGCACGAGGCACGGGTGGCTGCACCAGCTCACCCACACCCGGACCGGTTTCAATAAAGGCTTTGGCTTGCAGCGCCGGCAGTGCAGACGGCCCCACCGGTGCAGCGCCGCCAGGTTGCAAGGCGTTATGGGACACCCGCCCCACGTGCCATAGCTGGGCAAAGATCACCCCACCCTCGGCATGTACCGCTGCGGTAACCTTGCGCCAACCCTCGATCTGCGCCGGTGTATGGATGCCCGGCGTCCATGCGTAGCCCTGGCCGCGCGGTTCGATCTGCGTACCCTCGCTGACCATGAAGCCGGCACTGGCACGCTGGCGGTAATATTCGGCCATCAGGTCGGTGGCGATATTGCCCGGCTGGGCGCTGCGCTGGCGTGTCAGCGGCGGCAGCACAACGCGATTGTTCAAGCGATGATGCCCCAGCTTTATCGGGGTGTTCAAAATGCAGTCAGGCATGGGGATATTCCAAATTCAGAACGAACGAAAACCCTGGCGACTCCTGGGAGTCGCCAGCGCGTACCTCGGTTTATTAACTTAAGCGCTGAGTGTCAGCAGGGCCTTGGCCACGTCGCTGGAGCTGCCCGGGTTCTGCCCAGTGACCAGCAAGCCATCGGTAATCACAAAGGATTGCCAGTCGGCACCCTTCTCATACTTGCCGCCCAGTTTTTTGAATTCATCTTCAATCAGGAACGGCACGACATCGGTCAACTCCACCGCGGCTTCCTCCGAGTTGGAGAACCCGGTCACACGGCGGCCCTTGATCAACGGCTCACCGTTGACTGCCTTGACGTGGCGCAAGGCACCCGGTGCATGGCAGACAAATCCGATGGGTTTGCCGGCCCGTTCGAACGCCTCGATCAGCGCGATGGACACCGGCGACTCCGCCAGGTCCCACAGCGGGCCGTGGCCGCCAGGGTAGAACACGGTGTCGAAGTCGGCGGTGTTGACCGTTTCCAGCTTCACCGTGGTAGCCAGGGCCTGCTGCGCAGCCGGGTCTGCGGCGAAGCGCGCTGTCTGCTCGGTTTGCGCATCCGGTTCATCGCTCTTCGGGTCCAACGGCGGCTGGCCGCCGGCCGGGGAAGCCAGCACCACATCGGCGCCAGCGTCCTTGAACGCGTAATAAGGGGCGGCAAACTCTTCGAGCCAGAAGCCGGTCTTGCGCCCGGTATCGCCAAGCTGGTCGTGAGAGGTCAGTACCATTAATACTTTCATTTTCCAGTGCCTCGATCGATGTGAGTAGCAGGGTTTTCAGGGCCGCCCAACAACTGTTGGGTCAGCAGCAGCGCCTCGCAGAACGGCGCAGTGGTACGGGTGATCTTGCCCATGACGCTGGTGCCCAACCATAGCGCATACAAGCGCTTGGCAAGGCTGTGCGGAGCGTGCTCGAACCTGAGCGAACCGTCTTCGACCCCGCGCTCCAGGGCCAGCGCGAGTAACTCGATGGTGCGCGAAGTACCGCGCTGCAACGCCAATCGCATGGGTTCTGACAGGTCGGAGACTTCAGCCCCCAACTTGACGGCCAGGCACTTGCCGGTATCGGTGCAGCCAGTGTGGTTGTCGATCCAGCCTTGCCAATAGCGCATCAACTTGGCGTGATGGGTTAAACCCGGCTGATCCAACAGCTGCTGCATGCCTTCGACGTAATGGTCGAAATAGGTATCGAGCAACACCACGCCAAACGCATCCTTGGAGTTGAAGTAGTGATAGAACGAGCCCTTGGGCACTTGTGCGGCGTGCAGGATTTCGTTCAAGCCCACCGCGGAAAATCCCTTGGCACCGACGATGGATTGCGCACGTTCAAGAATCGCTTGCCGTGCACTGCTGCTTGCGTTGCTCATGCTTGCCTCCGTGCGATTAGACCAGTCGTCTAGTTCGTTGGGGCCATGTTAGGCAGCGAGGCAACCACTCACAATGTCATATCCGCAAGGATTCCGGACATGCGCCAAAGTCGGTTGCCGTTTGCCTGGTACACGCCGACAATCCCCTCTCCCCTGCCCCTTGGAGAGATGCAATGCACAGCGTTGCGCTGATGGTTTACCCGAATTTCCAGTCGTTGAGCCTTAGCCTGGGCTCGGTGTTCGAGTGCGCCAACCTGCTGCGGGGCGAGCCGGCCTATGAGTTTCACCTGGTATCGGAAAGCGGCGGAGCGGTGATGACCTCCCAGGGCTTTTCAGTCAATACCAACGCCATCCGCCCAGAGGGTTATGACACTCTGATCGTCAGCGGCTACCTGGAGTTTCGCCTGCCGGAGGCCAACCTGCTGGAACTGGTCAAGGCAGCATCAGCACAGTCGCGTCGGGTGGCCTCGTTATGCATGGGCATCTTTGTGCTGGCAGAAGCGGGCCTGCTCGCCGGCAAACGCACCACCACCCACTGGATCCACGCGCCGGCGTTTCGCAAGCGCTACCCGGATATTCGCCTGGAAGAAGACAAGTTGTTCGTGGTGGACGGCCAGGTGTGGACCGGTGCCGGCATGAGCGCCGGGGTCGACCTGGCACTGGCGATGGTGGAGAACGACCTGGGCAGCGACCTTGCGCGCCGCATCGCACGCAAGCTGGTGATAGCCCAGCGCCGCGGCAGCGAGCAATCGCAACTCTCAACCTTGCTGGAACTGGACCCCAAATCCGACCGCGTGCAACTGGCCCTGGCCTATGCGCGTGAAAACCTAACCCATGATTTATCGGTAGAAGCCTTGGCCGAAGTCGCCCGGCTCAGCCCGCGCCAGTTCAGCCGAGTGTTTCGCGAAGAAACCGGGCAAACCCCGGCCAAGGCCATCGAAGCCCTGCGGGTGGAAGCGGCGCGGGCCATGATGGAAACCAGCCGCCACCCGGTGGAAGTAGTGGCCCGCGAAACCGGGTTTGGTGATCGCGAACGCATGCGCCAGGCGTTCCTCCGTGCATTCGGGCAGCCGCCCCAGGCGATGCAGCAGGTGTTGTTCAATCCAGGCTAGGGGCGTAGCCGAGTTGTTGGCGTTCGATCTGTGGGAGGGGGCTTGATCCCGATGGCGGTGGGTCAGCCGCAATATCAGGTGACTGGCCCACCGCTATCGGGAGCAAGCCCCCTCCCACATTTTGATCTCGGGGCATCAGTTACGGTGTGCAAGCCTTTAACCTCAGCACAACCCGCCCGTCAGTGCAGCGAAACCCGCGTAATCAGGTAGCTCACCAGCTGCGGATCATCCTCCAGTTCAATCGTCTGCACCGGGCGCGGCAGGGTATCCAGCACGGTACGCCAGAACGCCTGGGACACTTCGTCCTGATCATAGAAACGCACCAGCCAATTGGCCTCGCCGCTGCACAGTACCTGGCTGGCAATGGCGCGGCCGATACCTTTGCGCCGATAACGCTTGAGGATGAACAGGTCGGCCAGTTCCAGGGCCTCGATACCGGGCAATTCGCTGCCCTCGATCAACAGGAAACCGGCGATATAACCATCGACCAGCAACAGGTTGGCGCTCCACTGCGGGTCGTGCCAGTAGCGGGCCAGATGCTCGTCGTGGATGTAGAAACGGCCATCGGCCTCAACATCTTCCTGTTCCCAGTCCGAGGACTCGTAGGCGTAGTACTGGTATAGATTGCGAATCAGCTCGGCGTCTTCAGGGCCGGTCTGGATCAATTCAACGGTGGTTTCAGGCATGGGGCTCTCGGTGGAAAAACGCAGGGCGCCATTGTTCACAAAAGTGCCTGCCACGCCAATGGCTTGTCGAATCCTTTCTATTGGCTGAACCGAATGCAAATAGCGGTTGCCCTGGCCAAATTCCTGAAACATTTAGAATAAACTTCGCCGGTTTCCACCTTTCGCTCAAGGACACGTATTGTGACCAACGTCTGTACCGCCGGCCTGGATGTGGGCTTTGCCTCCCTGGATTACCTGCAAATTTTCATCCTGGGGGTAATCCAGGGCATCACCGAATTGCTGCCGGTGTCGTCCACCGCCCATATGCGCGTGGTGCCCGCCCTGCTCGGCTGGCAAGACCCGGGCTCGGCGTTTTCGGCGGCCATGCAATTGGCCGCGCTGGCGGCAGTGGTCAGTTACTTCTGGCGGGATGTGCGCCAGGTCACCACCGGCAGTATCAGTGCGGTGCGCCGGGGCGACTATAACGATCGGTGGTTCAAACTGGCGGTGGCGATCGTGCTGGCGACTATCCCGATTGGCATTGCCGGGTTGGCGCTGTCTTCGACCCTGAATGCATGCAACTCGCCATTGCGCGGGCTGATGGTGATCGGCATTTCCTGCGTGGTGATGGCGGTGTTGCTGGCACTGGCCGAAGTGCGCGCCCGCCATACCCGCGACGTAAGCCAAATGCGCTTGCGCGATGCGCTGATCGTGGGGGTGGCGCAGATCGGCGCGTTGATTCCTGGGGTGTCGCGTTCGGGCTCCACGCTGACCGCAGCGCTGTTCCTGAATTTCAAACGTGAGGAAGCGGCGCGCTTTTCTTTCCTGCTGGGCCTGCCGGCCATTGCCCTGGCCGGTTTGAAAGAACTGTGGGTGCTGCTGCGCGCCGACCTCCCTGCCCACGCCTGGCCGCACTTGATCTTCGGCCTGGTGGTGGCGAGCATCTCGGCGTTCTTTGCGATCTGGGGCCTGATGAAGTTCCTGGAGCGCTTCTCCACCTGGCCGTTCGTGATCTACCGTGCGCTGCTGGGGATCTTCCTGATTGTGGCGGTCAGCAGCGGGTTGTTGAGTTAAGCCGCCGGTTCGCGGTCGGCCAGCGCTTCGAGCAGGTCGGCCGAGGGCACGAAAAACAGGCCGCCAGTCACGGCGGTACTGAAGTCGAGCAAGCGGTCATAGTTGCCGACCGGGCGGCCAACGAACATGTTTTCCAGCATCTGCTCCAGAGGCTGCGGCGAGCGTGCGTAGCCGATGAAATAGGTGCCGAACTCGCCGGCACCGGGGCGGCCGAAGGGCATGTTGTCGCGCAGGATCTTCACTTCCTCACCGTTCTCGTCAGTGATGACGGTCAAGGCGCTGTGGGAGTTGCTCGGCTTGGTTTCTTCGTCCAGTTCGATATCTGCCAGTTTGGTGCGCCCGATTACCTTCTCCTGGGCTTCTACCGTCAAGCCATTCCAGGCGCTCATGTTGTGCAGGTATTTCTGCACCACTACGTAGCTGCCGCCCTCGAACTGAGGGTCTTCGTCACCGACCAGGGTGAATCTTTCGGCCTTGCGCCCTACCGGGTTTTCGGTGCCGTCGACAAAACCGATGATGCTGCGCATATCGAAATAGCGGAAACCCTGGACCTCATCCACCACCTTGACGCTATCGCCCAAGGCAGCCATCAATTGGGTCGCCAGCTCGAAACACAGGTCCATCTGCTCGGCGCGGATATGCAGGAGGATATCGCCCGGGGTCGACACCGCCTTGCGCCCTTCTACACCGAATTCGCGGAACGGATGCAGCGACGCCGGGCGAGGCGCGCCGAACAGCCGGTCCCACGCATCCGAGCCAAACCCGCAGACGCAGGTCAGGTTGCCCGACGGCACGCGCTTGCCCACCGAACGCACAAGGCCTGCGATGTCGGCGCACCAGCCACGCACGTTTTCAACTGCATCGGGGGCCAGGGTGGCGACCATGAAAATCGCGCTGCTGGTGATCGGGTGGCACACAGACTGCGGTTCGAGAGGCGGCTGGACAGGGCAGGTTTTCATCAGGCAGATCCATAGACTAAGGTCGGTTTGAACCGACGCAGGTTAGCAGATCAGCCGTGACAACTGGCCCACACCTGGCGAATCAGCGCTTTCATCTTGAGCGCCTCGGCCCAGCGATCAGTGAGTTCCCGACCCTCTGCATCGGTGATCGCATAGGGTGGCGGGCCCAGTTCGCAGGTGAAGGGCAGGCTCTGGGGCGCGTCGGCACGGGTCAGCCAGTCGTCGATCCCATAGCGCCACCAGCCGGTAAAGCGCTCGACCCAAGGCTGGTGCTGAGGAAAATCCAGGCCAACCTGCACCTGCTCACTGCTGGCGATGCGGCCATGAAAGCCCCAGCTATGGCGCAGGATCGTGCGTATCTGCTCGTCGTCTTCCAAGGCTCCGGGTTCTGGCAACTCGCGGCCGACGACGTAGTGGGACAGGTCTGCGAGCAGTTTCAGGTCGGGCATCTGTGCCAACAGGTCGAGGGTGAACAGCAGGTCGTTGGTCAGTCGATAACGGTGGGTTTCCAGCAGGATCGGGAAGTCCACCTGTTCGGCCAGGCGCTGCCAGCCTTCGATCAGCCTGACCGCCTCGGCCTGGGTACGCGGGCGCACATCGGCTTGCAGGGTGAGGTGGTGACAACCGTAGCGGCCGATCACTTCCAATGCCCTGGCCAGATCATCCACCGATTGCGGGAACAGTTGACCTTCGATCTGCAAGCCTCTGGCCGTGGCGGCAGCGTACAAGCGCGAGACTGCGGCCGGCGTCCAGTAATGGTCGGTGATGCCGTCAAAACCGGCGGCGACGATGCGGTCCAGTTGCGCTTCTTGGCTGCCGGGCTCGGTTTGCATGGCCCATAGTGATTGGAATACCAGGAGTTGGTGCATCTCAACCTCGCAGCAGGTGTTTGAGGGACGTATCGGCATCTGCCAGGCTCGCCACGTCAAGCGCAATGCTTGCAGTGATCAAGCGCTCGCACAGCTTGATGTCCCTGGCGGCGCGGTTGCCCGGAGCCCAGCCGAAAGCGCCTTGCAATCGGGCGTTGGTGTCTAGGCAAAACAGCAGCAGGCCACCGTCGGGCAACGCACGGCTGACCGACCGCGCAGTCATCGCCCCGACGGAATGCAAACCCCAGTCGAATTGGTCGGACCAGAAACCCGGGACTCTCTCGAACGGCAGTTCTTTGCCCAACAGATTCAACGCAGCGTGACGCCCCTGGGCCTCGGCGTTGCGCCAGGTTTCCTGACGCTGATAGACGCCGCCGAGACGAAACTCACAGACATCCCCCGCCGCGTAAATATCCGGTGCGCTGGTGCGCAGGCACGCGTCGACCCGAATGCCCTGCCCTATTTCCAGCCCTCCCGCCGCCGCCAGCTCAATGTTGGGTTGCATACCGATACCGACCGCCACCAGGTCGCAGGGCACCCGTTGCCCATCGACCAGTTGCACGGCGTCGGCGTGGACGCACTCCAGGGCAACGTTCAAGTGCACGTCCACACCCTGCTGACGATGCAGCGCCAACAGCGCTTCACTGATCATTGGCGGCAGCGCCCGGGCGGCCAGCCGCGGCCCCGCTTCCAGCACCGTGACCTCGCAGCCCAGGCCCCGC
>NZ_SPKL01000027.1:38227-184099 GCF_023127755.1 Pseudomonas sp. W2Aug9
AGCGGCCACCTCCAGGCCGATGAAGCCCCCGCCGACCACCACCAACCTGGCGCCTGGCTTTAATTCATTGCGCAAGGCCAACGCTTCATCATGGGTGCGCAGGTAGAACACGTTGGCCTGCTCCTGGGGCAAGCGTCGCGCCCGGCCTCCGGTGGCCAGCAGCAGGCCGGCATAGGTCAACCATTGGCCGTCAGCCAGTTGCAGCCGATGATGCTGCGGGTCCAAACGGCTGGCGGGGTTGCCGGCGATATGCTCAATGCCAAGCGCAGCCAACCGTGCACTGTCGCACAGGCTGCATTCCGCCAGGTCCGTCGAGCCTTGCAGCACGCCTTTGGACAACGGTGGGCGTTCGTAGGGCAAGTGCACTTCATCGCCGATCAGGATCAGGCGCCCGCTGTAACCTTCTTCACGCAAGGTCAGTGCCGCACGTCCACCGGCATGACCAGCGCCGACGATGATCAGGGTCTGGTTCATCATCCGGCCGTGACAGCGAGCAGTACCCGCCCCGCTTCGACCCGCACCGGGTAGGTCTTGAGGTTGACGCACACCGGCGCGCCCAGGGCTTGGCCGGAACGGTAATCGAAGCGCCCGTTGTGCTTTGGGCACTCGATCACATGGTCCATCACCAGGCCGTCCGCCAGGTGGATTTTCTCGTGGGTGCACAGGCCGGCGGTGGCGAAGAATTCATCCTCGGCCGAGCGGTACACCGCGTAGGTGTGAATACCGTGGTCGAAGCGCAGCACGTCTTCTGCTTCTATTTCGCCCACGGCGCAGACGTCGATCCATTGATCGTTCATGCATTTATCTCCAATGACTGGCTTTTACTGTGGGGCGAGCAAGCTCCCTCGCCACGGGTCGGGCGTTGGACGAAATAGCTGGGGTCGCTGCGCTGGCGCCAAATAGTGGGAATGATTTCCTGGTAGGCCTCCCACAGGTTGGCATACGGCGGTGGGCAGTCGCTGCGGATCTCTTCGTGCAGTTGACCGAGCGCGTGGTAAGGCACCATCGGGTACATGTGGTGTTCGAGGTGGTAGTTCATGTTCATGTAGATAAAGCGCAGCACCCGGTTCATGTAGATGGTGCGGCAGTTGCTGCGGTGGTCGAGCACATCTTCGGCCAGGCCCACATGCTGGCTGAGGCCGAACAGGTAGCCGAGCCAGGCACCATAAAGACTGGGCAAGCCCACCAGCATCAGCGGTAGCCAGCTGTGCAGGTACAACGCGGCGCCGATGATCAGCGCATAAATCCCAATCCATATACGTGCGGCACGGAATACCTTGGGCCATTCGGATTCAGGGATGAAGTCTTGCTCCTGGGCACTCATGCGCCCGAGCGCATGGCGGGCTACGCCGCTGAAGGTCTTCCAGGCCAGGGGCAGGTTGAACAGGCTGAGGGCCATCATCCACAGGCTCGGCGGGCGCGGCTCGACGATCTCCGGGTCGCGGCCGACGACGATGGTGTCGGTGTGATGACGGGCATGGCTCCAGCGCCACACGTGAGGTTCGAACAGGCACATGAAGCTTGCCACCTGGTACAACGCATCGTTCATCCAGCGGGTCTTGAACGCAGTGCCGTGGCCGGTTTCGTGCCAGCGCGGGTTGGACGCCGTTCCGTAGAGCACACCATAGGCGAGAAAAAACGGTACGCAGGCCCAGGAGCCCCAGAACCAATAGCCGCCAAAGCCTGTGGCCAACAGCGTCGCAGCCCAGATGGCCGTGTCGAGCAAGGCCGGGCCATCGCGGCGTTGCATCAGTTCTTTCATGCGTTTGCGCGAGATGGGTGACTGGTACCAGTTGGCCGAGACCAGACCCTTTTCGGCGGCACGGGCCGCTTCGGGCCCGGTGAGGCTGTAGTCGCGTCGGGCGCGGTGAGCGGTGGGTTCAGGCATTGTTATTGTGCTCCGCTAGCGTGGGGTTTCAGGTGCTTTGCGGAACCAACCATAGAGCGCAGCCAAATCACCCTCAAGGCCTTGAATCCATTCCCTATCAAGCTATCATCCAGGCCCAGCGGAGCTTGATAGTTTTCTATCAAGACGCTCAAGGGGCCTGCCAATGCACAACCATAAACGCCCAACCATCGCCACCGTTGCCGCCCATGCGGGGCTCAGCGTAGCCACCGTCGACCGCGTGTTGAACGCCCGCGCTCCGGTCAACCCCGGCACGGCCGAACAGGTGTTCCAGGCTGCCGAAGCGGTGGGCTATTTTGCTGCGCGCCTGATCGGCCAGCGCATCCGCGAACGGCGGCCCACCTACCGTTTCGGCGTGCTGTTGCTGGGCACCGCCCAGGCCTTCTATGCCAACCTCGCCCAGTCAATAAGCGATGCAGCGCAGCATCACGCCACCGCCAACCTGAGCTGCCAGTTCGACTACATCAACGACCGTTCACCGAATGCCATCGTCGCGCAGATCGAGCAACTGGCGGTGCAGTGCGACGCCCTGGCGGTGGTCAGCTTCGCCCATCCGCTGATCAACGCCTGCCTGGCGCAGATTCGTGAAGCCGGCGTACCAGTGGTTGCGCTGCTGTCGGATATCCATGAGCAGGCCCTCGAACCCTATGTGGGCCAGGACAACCACGTGGTCGGGCGCACCATGGGCTGGCTGCTGGCGCACACCTGCGGCGCACGCAAAGGCAGCGTGGGCATCCTGTTGGGCGGCCATCGTTTTCTCGGGCATCAAGCACGGGTCGAAGGCTTGCACAGCTACCTGGCCGAACACGCGCCGGGGCTCAAGCCATTGGAGCCGCTGATCAACCTGGACAACTGCGACATCACCGAGGAAGCCACCCTCGACCTGCTTGCCCGCCACACCGACCTGCGCGGCCTGTGCGTGGTGGGCGGCGGCGGTGACGGCGTGATCAACGCCCTGGCGCAACTGCCCAAGCGCCCGGCGCTGTGTTGCATTCTGCAGGAGTCGACCGAACTGTCACGCCAGGCGTTGAGCCGCGGCTTGATCGATGTGGTAATGGACTCGCAGCCGCGGCAGACGGCGGCGGCGCTGGTGCAACTGCTGGTGCAGTTGCTGAATGACGAAGGCTTCGATCCTGTGCGGCATCGGGTGCATATACCACCGCAGATAGTGACCCCGGAAAACATGGGCACCTGATACACAAAGAACACAATGTGGGAGGGGCGGTGCAACGATTCGACCTCGATGGCAATGAACCCGTCAAAAATTCAGAGGCTGAAACACCGCTATCGCGGCATGGGTATCTACGCAACTTTGTAGCTGCCGACCGTAACCACGATGCGAAGCGAGCCGCTCTTGATCTTGATCTGCTTTTGATCTTGATCTGAGGCGCCCCGTCAAACCACGCTGGCCGGAATTCGACAGGGATTTGGGGGGTAAACCGGCAGGGATGCCGGTTTAGCCGCCCCGCGCCATGGATGGCGCGTGGCGGCGGCCCCCCAAATCCATGGCGGATTACGGGCACACCGAGCCTAAGCGAGGTGCCGAGTGGTGGGGCGAGGACCTTTTGCTTACTTTTGGCTGGGCCGGCATTCCGGTCCTTCCAAAAGTGAGCCGCTGTAAGAGCGGAACCCTAAGTAGCCGTTACCGCAGGAATGGATATGTACTCGGTCTGATCCAACATCCTGGTCGGCTGTCAGGCCGCCATCGGGGGCAAGTCGAATCGTCGCACCGCCCCTCCCACATTTGGATCGCGGGGCATCCCTTAGTTAGCGGTCGACTGTCAGGTCGCCATCGGGAGCAAGCCCCCTCCCACATTTAATCTGCACACGGGCAATCATTCACCGCCCGCGAAAATCCCCTGCACTCAAACCAAACCGCCCCATCTTGTTGTACAGCCCACCCCGCGACACGTTGAGTTGCCGGGCGGCCAGGCGAATATTGCCGCCCGTGTTGTTCAATGCAGCGACGATGGCATGCAGTTCATGGCTGCTCAGATCCTGCGCGGGCTGGGGCTGGTAAAGAGGCGGCATCGCCCGCTGCTGGGTTTCCAGCGGCAAGTCAGCCGGTTGGATCAACTCCCCCATCGCCAGGTTGGTCGCCCGCTCGATGGCGTTTTCCAATTCACGCACATTGCCCGGCCAGCCATGGGCTGACAGCAGCGCCAGCGCCTCCGGCGAGAAACCCTGCACTGGCTTACGCAACGAACGCGCACAGCGCTGCAGGAAATGCCGTGCCAACAGCGGGATATCCTCGCGGCGCATACGCAACGGCGGCACGGTGAGGTTCAACACATTGAGGCGGTAGTAAAGATCCTCACGAAACGCACCTTCGGCCACTGCCTGGCTCAAGTTGCGATGGGTGGCGGCGATGATGCGCACGTCCACTGGCCGCGAATTTTTCGCGCCCACGCGGGTCACTTCCCCCTCCTGCAACACCCGCAACAGGCTGACCTGGGCATCGAAGGACATGTCGCCAATTTCATCCAGGAAGATGGTGCCGCCATCGGCTAATTCAAACTTGCCCGCCGACCCACCTCGCGCCGAGCCGGTGAACGCGCCTTCGACATGCCCAAACAGTTCGCTCTGCACCAGGTCCCGGGGGATGGCGCCGCAGTTGACCGCCACGAACGGGCCGTTGCAACGCTCGCTGGCGTTATGAATGGCCTGGGCAAACAGCTCCTTGCCGGTGCCGCTTTCGCCGAGGACCAAGGTGGTGGCGTCGCCGCGACTGGCGATGCGCCCCAGGTGCAGCGCGTCCTGGATCGCCCGTGAGGTGCCCTGGATGGTGTCGAAGGTATAGCGCGCCTGAGTACCGATAAGGCGCCGGGTGATTTCGCGGATGCGGCGGTTTTCGCGCACCGACACGATCACCCCGCCCTGCTCCAGCGGGCATACCGAGACCAGGCAGGCGAGTTGACTGCGGTCGTGCAACTCGAAGGTGCAGTCGAGGTCGCGCACCGGCTCACCCAGCACGTCGCTCAACTCACTGCGCCCCAGGCGCTGGAACGAACTGCCGATCAGCTCCAGCCCCACCCCGAACAACTGCCGCGCATAACGGTTGAGTGCCTTGATGCAGCCGCGCTCATCCAGCACCACCAAGCCTTCGTTCAGCACTTCGAGCACCGCTTGTTGTTCTTCCAGCAACACCTGCAGCGCCATCTGCCGCGACACCGCTTCGGCTGCCGCCTGGACAGTGCCCAGGGTATGGAAATGAAACCAGCCGGGCTCGGCGGTCAGCGTGAGCATCGCCAGTGTCTGGCCCTGAGCATCCTTGATCGGCGCGGCGGCGCAGTGCATGCGGCGCTGGCGCAGGGCGCCGGCAAAATTCTCCTCGGCCAATACGTACACCAGGCGATCTTCGGCCAGGGCCAGCCCGGTGCAGTTGGTGCCCTGTACCGATTCCAGCAGGCGACTGCCGACGGGGGTGATGTCCAGCCCGCAGAAATACAGGGTGGTGCCCTCGGCATCGGTAACGTTGATATGGCCGCGTGGGTTATAGGCCAGCAAGCCGTGCATGACCTGCGCGGCAGCGGCGATCAGTACGCGGTGATTGGCCAGGGTTGCCGCCAGCGCTTGGGCGGCCACGAAACGGTAGTGGCTGTCATCGGGATCGATACCCGCCTCGATACTGCGCCGCCAGGAATCCCAGATGACCTGGCGCACTCCGGCCGGGCGCTCGACCTGGCCAGACCGACACGCTCGCCAGCCCTGCTCCAATGCAGCGACGGGGCCGTCATTCAACGCAGCAGGCCCCAGAGCCGTGAGGTATTCGAGGTCTTGCATGCTGAACGTCAGGGTCATCGAGGTATCCATGTTCATGTTTTTTACATGTCAGTATAGGCATGTCATTTAAATGAGCACATTTTGTTTAGTCTATTTTATAAACCATTAAAAATCAGTGCGTTATGACTTGGCATAACCCTTGCTCCTGCCCCTATGCCAGCCAGGACTGTCCTGCGGCCAACAATAAAAAGGGGTCACTTCATGAGTACACAAAACATCCGCCTGGGTCTGATCGGTGCCGGTCGCATGGGCAGCTTCCACGGCCTTACGGCGGCCCGCCACATCCCCGGCGCCTGCCTTGCCGCCATCGCCGACCCCACTCCAGGCCAGGCCGCACGCCTGGCAGCAGAGCTGGGGGTGGACAAGGTCTACACCGACCCACAACAGCTGTTGAACGACCCCGATATCGACGCAGTGCTTATCGCTTCCCCCGCCCGTAGCCACGCCGACCTGGTGATCAGCGCCGCCCGTGCCGGCAAGGGCATCTTCTGCGAAAAACCCATGGCGATCACCCTGGATGAAGCCGATCGCGCCATCGCCGCTGCCGCCGACGCCCGCGTGCCGTTGCAGGTCGGTTTCAATCGGCGTTTCGCCAAGAGCTTCCGTACCGCCCACCTCGATGTCGCCGCCGGCCGCATCGGCACGCCGCAGTTACTGCGCTCGTTGACCCGCGACCCGGCGCTGAACAACCCTGGCGCTTCACCACAATGGGTGATCTTCCTGGAGACCCTGATCCACGACTTCGACACGCTGCGCTACCTCAACCCCGGCGCCGAAGCGGTGCAGGTATATGTGATGGCCGACGCGCTGATCGCCCCAGCGTACAAAAGCCAAGGCTTGCTCGATACCGCCGTGGTCACGATCCGCTTCGACAACGGCGCCATCGCCACCGCCGAGGCCAACTTCCAGGCGGTGTATGGCTACGATGTGCGCGGTGAAGTGTTCGGCAGCCAAGGCATGCTGAGCATGGGCAGCCTCAATGACTGCGACCTGGTGCGCTACCTGGCCGAGGGCATCCAGGCCGACACCCAACGAATGGACACTGACCTGCTGCGCGACGCCTACATTGCCGAACTCAACCACTTTGTCGACTGCCTGCGCAGCGGCGCCAAGCCCCTGGCCAGCGGTGAGGATGCGCGCGCAGCCCTGGCAATTGCCCGCGCCTGCATTGAGTCGTACGAGACCGGCAAGGCCGTGGCCGTGCAAGGGGCGCGCCCATGATGCCGTTCACATTGGCCGTCAGCGCCGAGATGGTGTTTCTCGACCTGCCCTTCATCGAACGGGTCAAACGTATCCACGCCCTGGGGTTCAGCGCCGAAATCTGGAGCTGGACCGACAAGGACATCGACGCCCTGGCCGCGACCGGCGCGGACTTCACCTCGATGACCGGCTACATCAGCGGCACCCTCACCGACCCCGAAGGCAGTCGCCAACTGCTCGACAGCGCCCGCGAATCCCTGGGCATCGCCGAGCGCCTCAATTGCCCCAGCCTCAACCTGCACGGCACCGGCCTGGGCGACGGCGGCTTGCCGGTGCAGCCGGTCAGCCAGACCACCGGACGCATGTGGCTGAGCGCCTGCAAGACCCTGGAAAAAATCGCGCGCCTGGGGGAAGACGCCAGCCGTGTGTTCCTGCTGGAAAACCTCAACACCGCCGTCGATCACCCCGGCACGCCGTTCGCCCGCGCCGACGAGACCCTGGCCCTGATCGAAGCCGTGGGCAGCCCGCATCTGAAGATGAACCTGGACCTGTACCACGCGCAGATCGGCGAAGGAAACCTGATCGAATTGATCCAGCGCGCCGGCGGCGCCATCGGTGAAATCCAGGTGGCCGACGTGCCCGGGCGCAAGGAGCCCGGCACTGGCGAAATCCACTACCCGGCGATTGCCCGCGCGTTGCACGCCATGGGCTACACCGGCGTGGTAGGCCTGGAGGGCTGGGCCAGCGGCACCAGCGAATTGGCCCTGGAGCGCTTCCGCCAGGCATTCACCCTATAACAATAAAAGGAACACCCTTATGCATCGTTATTCATTGCTAGTGGCCGCGCTGCTGGTGCTGTTCAGCCAATGGACTTTCGCCGCGTACCGCATTGGCGTGAGCATTGCCCGGGTCGACGATAACTTCATGACCTATGTACGTAGCGGCCTTGAGGCCGCGGCGAAACAGCAGGACGTGCAGATCCAGTTCGAAGACGCCCAGGGCGATGTCGTGCGCCAGCTCAACCAGGTCGAAGGTTTTCTCAACCAGAAAGTCGATGCGGTGATCGTGCTGCCGGTCGACACGGCTGCCACTGCCAACATCACCCGCGCCGCCGTGGCGGCCAAGACGCCACTGGTGTACGTCAACCGCCACCCGGATGAACGCACGCTGCCAAAGGGCGTGGTTACGGTGGCGTCCAACGACATCGAGGCTGGGCAATTGCAGATGCGCTACCTCGCGGAAAAACTCGGCGGCCAGGGCAACGTGGCGATCATCATGGGCGACCTTGCGCAGAACGCCACCCACGACCGCACCGAGGGCGCCAGGCAGGTGCTCAAGGACTTTCCCGGTATCAAGATCGTCGAGCAGCAAAGCGCCGAGTGGCAACGCAACAAAGGCATGGACCTGACCAGCAACTGGCTGCTGGCAGGCACGCAGTTTGATGCGATCGTGGCCAACAACGATGAAATGGCAATCGGTGCGGCCATGGCATTGCAGCAAGCGGGCAAGGCCAAGGGCCAGATTGCGATCGTCGGCATCGACGGTTTGCCCGATGGTTTGGCGGCGATCAAGCGTGGGCTGCTTGCTGCCTCAGTGTTCCAGGACCCCAAGGCCCAGGCGACCCAGGCGGTGCAAGCGGCGATCAAAATGATCAAGGGCGAACCGATTGAAGCCGAAGTGTGGGTGCCGTTTGAACTGATCAAACCTGAGCAGGTGGCGGTATTCGAACAGCGCTACAAGTAAACCGAAGCTAAGGAGATCCAAATGTGGGAGGGCAAGCCCCCTCCCACACTGGATCTGAATCAGTCCAGGTCACTCGCGTCATGCCGTTCGGGCAACTGCTCCTCACCCGACACCCTGTTCACCCGTCGCCCGCGCTGCACCGCCGGCCGGGCGTCAATTGCGTCGGCCCAGCGCAGCACGTGTTTGTATTCATGCACCGAGAGAAACTCCGCCGAGTCGCCGTACAAGCGGCCTTTGACCAGCCCGCCGTACCAGGGCCAGATGGCGATATCGGCAATGGTGTACTCATCGCCGGCGATGTACTCGCTCACCGCCAGGCGCTTGTCCAGCACATCCAGTTGGCGCTTGGCTTCCATGGCAAAACGGTTGATCGGGTACTCCATCTTGCTCGGCGCATAGGCATAGAAATGCCCGAAGCCACCCCCCAGGTAGGGCGCGCTGCCCATCTGCCAGAACAACCATGACAGGCATTCAGCCCGGGCCGCAGGCTCGCTGGGCAAGAACGCGCCGAATTTCTCGGCCAGGTACTGCAGGATCGCGCCGGACTCGAATACCCGAATCGGCGTGGCACCACTGCGGTCCATCAGGGCCGGAATCTTCGAGTTCGGGTTTACCCCCACAAAGCCACTGCCGAACTGGTCGCCGTCACCGATCTTGATCAGCCAGGCGTCGTATTCGGCACCGGTGTGCCCGAGGGCCAACAACTCTTCAAGCAGGATCGTGACCTTTTGGCCATTGGGCGTAGCCAGGGAGTACAGCTGCAATGGGTGCTTGCCTACTGGCAGCGCCTTTTCGTGGGTAGCACCGGCGATGGGCCGGTTGATACTGGCGAAGGTGCCGCCGCTCTCGGTGTCCCAGGTCCAGACCTTTGGGGGTAGATAGTCAGCCATGCCACTGCTCCTCAGGGATTGTGATCAACGAAGCGTTCCAGACTAAACCAAAGACGGGTGGTGCGTCACACCGGCATCCCGGTCTTGTCGAGGCACCTGTACGCGCAGGGCGATAAGCAAGGCCGCGAGCAACATCAATACACCCGCACCCACAAATACCCCACCAATGCCGCTGACGCTGAACATCAACCCGCCACCGGCAGCCCCTGCGGCAATCGCCGACTGCACCGAAGCGACCACCATGCCGCCGGCACTTTCGGCCTGGTCCGGCACGGCACGGGCGACCCAATTGGACCATGCCACCGGTACACCGCCGAACGCCATGCCCCACAGCGCCAGGAGCAACGCCTGGCCCGGCAATGACACCGGCAGCCAGACCAGGGCCAGCGCCGCAATGCCTACCAGCACCGGCATCAACACCAACGTCCCACGCGGGTGGCGCACCAGCAGCCAACCGGCGAGCAAGGTGCCGACGAAATTCGCCACGCCGAAGCCCAGCAGCATCAGGGCCAGCCCTTGGGTATCGACGCCGGTGGTGCTTTCCAGGAACGGGCGAATATAGGTGAACAATGCGAAATGCGCGGTATGTACCAGCACGCAACCGAACATGCCCATGGCGATACCCGGGCGCAGCAGCACTTCCAGCACGGTACGCAGGCGCGCGGTACCATTGGGCACCAGGCGCGGCAGGGTGAACGCCTGGAACGCCAGGGTCACCGCACCCACGGCAGCCGCCGCGATAAACGCACTGCGCCAACCATAGAGCCCACCCAGATAGCTGCCCAGCGGCACGGCGACCACGGTACCCAGCGCAATGCCACTGAAAATGATCGACAGCGCCCGGGGCAACGATGCCGGCGGCACCAGACGCATGGCAACCGCCGCCGCCATGCTCCAGAAACCGCCCAGGGCGATGCCCAGCAGGATGCGCATCAACAACAGCACGGCCAGGCTGGAAGACAACGCCACCAGCAGGTTGGAGGCGATCATCAGCGTGGAGAACCCCAGCAGCACCACGCGCCGGTCGATGCTTCGGGTCAGGCCGGGCACCAGCAAACCGGCAAACAACGCCACCACTGCCGTCACCGTCACGGCCTGGCCGGCGAGCGCCTCCGAGACACCCAGGTCCAAGGCCATGGGGGTCAACAAACTGGCCGGCAGGTACTCCGCCGTCAGCAAGCCGAACACCCCCATTGCCAAAGAAAATACCGCCAGCCAGGCCGGCTCCGTCACTACCCCGGCAGGGGCTTGAGCTGCATATTCACTCATCACAGGTCATCCTCAGATCATTAGCAAGGCGGCCAGTCTAGGTTTGCCTGCCAGGATGATCTATGATGCAAACCCTTGAGTTTTTGACCGAAACCCCGACCATGACTGCCGCGGATGCTTTTACCCTGTCTTCCGACCTGATCAATGAGCTGCTGCGCGGCATGCGCCTGCGGGGCGTGCAGTACCGCCGCATCCAGGCCGGGCCGAGCTTCGGCATGGGCTTTGACGCCAAGCCCGGCCACGCCTATTTCCACTTTCTCGCGGCCGGCCATGCGACCTTGCGCGGCGAGGACGGCAACCTTTTCGAGCTGTCGGCGGGCAATGCGGTATTCATTGCCCATGGTGGCGCGCATGCACTGTTATCCGATGCGAGCGCCGGTGTGCACGATATCGGCGATTTCGACAGTGCCCCGTTGGGGGATGCGGTCTGCGCCGTGGATGCCTCCCCTAATGCGACGCCCAGCACCTTGCTGTTCAGTGCCTGCATGGAGTTCGAACTTGGCAGTATCCAGGGGCTCGGCAACCTGATGCCGGCGCTGATGCTGATCGATGCAGGGGGCCAGCGTTACCCCGGCCTGATGCCGATCCTGGCGGTGATGGAACGGGAAGTCTCCACGGCCCGCATCGGCTTTGCCGGCATCCTGGCGCGCCTGGCCGATGTGGTGGCAGCGATGATCGTACGCGGCTGGGTCGAATGCGCCTGTGGCAACGCCTCGGGCCTGGTGGCGGCGCTACGCGACCCACGCCTGGCCCGCGCCCTCCTCGCCCTACACCAGCAACCGGGCCGCGACTGGAGCGTGGCGGAACTGGCCGCGCAGTGCCATACCTCGCGCTCGGTATTTGCCGATCGCTTCCAGGCCATCCTCGGCATACCGCCGTTGCGCTACGCTACGGAACTGCGCATGCGCCTGGCCACGCAGTGGCTGAGCCTGGAGCGCATGCCCATCGAAACCGTCGCGCAACGCCTCGGCTACACCTCCCAGGCGGCGTTCAGCCGTGCGTTCAAGCGCATCACCGGGCAACCGCCCGGGGCGGCCCGCAGTTCAATGTAGCGACCGCCCCTTCAAGCATTGCGCACCCTGATCATGAAGCCTTAATCTCGTCAGCCAATCACACCGCGAAAGCAATGGAGGCTGCATGAAACTGGTCGGAATGCTGGACTCGCCTTACGTACGCCGCGTGGCGATTTCCCTGGACTTGTATGGGGTGGAGTTTGTGCATGAACCGCTGTCGGTGTTCAGCACCTACGCGCAATTTGCCCAGATCAACCCCGTGGTCAAAGCCCCCTCCCTGGTGTTGGACGACGGGACGGTGCTGATGGATTCGAGCCTGATCCTCGATTACCTGGAAGCACTGGCGCCGGCTGACAAGAAGCTGCTGCCCCAACAACCGGCAGCACGCGCCCACGACCTGCAACTGCTCGGACTGGCTCTTGCCGCCTGTGAAAAGAGTGTGCAGATCGTCTATGAACACAACCTGCGCCCAGCCGAAAAGTTACATGCACCGTGGATCGAACGCGTCAGTGGGCAATTGCTGGCGGCCTATGCCCTGCTGGACAAGCAACTGGCAGACAGTGAAGCACTGACCCAGGCATCCATTACAGCAGCGGTCGCCTGGTCGTTCAGCCAGTTCACCGTGGCGTCGGTGGTGAAGGCGGATGCGTTCCCCAACCTGAAGCGCCATGCTGAACGCCTGGAACAGCACCCGCCGTTCAAACGCTACCCAATCGCCTAAGCATCGCAGTTCATATGTGGGAGGGGGCTTGCCCCCGTGACGGCCTGACAGCCGGCGCATCTCTACCTGACACCCCAGGATCTAAATGTGGGAGCTGGCTTGCCTGCGATGACGTCGGCCCAGCGAACATTGATGTGGGTTGACCCACCGCTATCGGGGGCAAGCCCCCTCCCACTCGCGATCTTCACAATTTTTTGGAACCGCGTTTCTACACCCAGCCGCCGTCAACGATAAAGTTTTGCGCCGAACACATCGCCGAGGCATCCGAGGCCAGAAACAGGGCCATATTGGCGATGTGTTCCGGCATCACACTGCCAGGCAGGCACTGGCTACGGGCGATCAACTCCCGAGCCGCATCATCCACCCACATGGCCAATTGTTTTTCCGTCATCACCCAGCCCGGCACCAGTGTGTTGACGCGGATATGGCTCGGCCCCAGCTCCCGCGCCAGGCCTCGGGTCATGCCGTGGGCGGCAGCCTTGCTGGCGGCGTACACCGGGTAGCCGGCAGACGCCATCATCCAGCCGACCGAGCCCAGGTTGATGATCGAGCCGCCACCCGCCTCTTTCATCATTGGCACCACCGCCTTTGCGGCAAAGAAGGCGTGCTTGAGGTTGACAGCGATCAACCGGTCAAACATTTGCGAGTCGATTTCTTCCAGGCTGTGGCGCACATCATTTGCCGCATTGTTGACCAGCACCGTGATCGGCCCGAGGGAATGCTCGAAGCGCCGGATTGCCGCACCGTAGCCAATCTCATCGGTGATATCGCAGCACTCGAACTCGACGGTGTGGCCCTTAGAGTTCAGCAGCGCCGCCAAGCGTTCACCCTGGCTTTGCGCGCGATCCACAAACGCCACTTTGGCACCCTGGGCGGCAAAGGCCCGCACCATGAATTCGCCAATCCCTGACGCCCCGCCGGAGATCAATACGCTCTTGCCCTTGAGGTCGGGATAAATGGCGTGTTCAGTACTCATAACGTAGTGCCTCGATCAATTAGTCTTATTTTATTTTACGAAATCGGCGTTAAAGGCTATAAATCTGCTGGATAACCGGTGAAATATCTCACATTAGTAGAACTATTCAACCCAAAAACAACAAAAGGAAGTTCGACATGAAGCACCCTCGATACCTGTTGTCCGGTCTGGCGCTGTCCATGCTGATCGCCAGCGGCGGCGCTCACGCCGCCGGCCTTACCAGCGAGCACAAGCCTTTCGGTAAAACCAATGACGGCACCGCCGTCGAACAGTACGTGTTGCGCAACAGCCATGGCATGCAAGCCACGGTAATTACCTACGGCGGTGTATTGCAGTCGCTGAAGGTGCCTGACAAAAACGGCAAGCTCGACGACGTAGTGCTGGGTTTCGATGACGTGCAAGGCTATCAAGGCGGTACTGCATTTTTCGGCGCAACCATCGGCCGCTTCGGCAACCGCCTGGCCGGCGGCGCCTTTGAACTCGACGGCAAACGCTACCAGGTGCCGCTCAACGACGGCCCCAACTCGCTGCATGGCGGCGCCCAGGGCTTCGACAAACAGGTGTGGCACGCCGAGCCCGTCAAGGACAAGGATTCGGTGGGCGTCACCCTCACCTACCTGTCCAAGGACGGTGAAATGGGTTTCCCCGGCAACCTGAAGACCGAAGTCACTTACCGCCTCAACGACAAGAACGAACTGCACATCGACTACAAGGCCACCACCGACAAACCGACGGTACTCAACCTCACCAATCACAGCTACTTCAACCTCGCCGGCGCGGGTAACGGCGACATTCTCAAGCAGGTCGCCACCTTGCACGCCAGCCACTACACGCCGGTGAATGCCACCTTGATCCCCACCGGTGAGCTGGCTCCGGTCAAGGGCACACCGATGGACTTCCTCAAGCCCACGCCTATTGGCCAGCACATCAAGGCGGACCATCCGCAGCTCAAATTTGCCGAGCCGAAACAAGGCGGGTTCGACTTTAACTGGGCCTTGGATACCAAAGGTGATGTGAAGCAGCTTGCTGCCCAGGTGCATGACCCTGAGTCGGGGCGGCGCTTGCAGCTTTACACCAGTGAGCCTGGGGTGCAGTTCTACACCAGCAACTTCCTGGATGGTTCGGTGAAGGGCAAAGGTGGCAAGACGTACCAGCACTGGAGCGGGTTTACCCTGGAGACCCAGCATTTTCCGGATGCGCCTAACCAACCCGGCTTTGCCTCAACTCGCTTGAATCCAGGGCAAACCTATATCCAGAACACCATTTTCAAGTTCACCGCCGATTAAAACTGTGGGAGGGCTACACCCCGATGAGCATAGGTATCTGCACAACTTGATAGCAACCGACGGTAACCACGATGCGAAGCGAGCCGCTCTTGATCTTGATCTGCTTTTGATCTCAGGCGCCCCGTTAAACCACGCTGGCCGGAATTCGACAGGGATTTGGGGGGTAAACCGGCAGGGATGCCGGTTTACCCCCCAAATCCATGGCGGATTACGGGCACACCGAGCCTGGGCGAGGTGCCGAGTGGTGGGGCAAGAGCGCTTTGGTTACTTTCGCCTGGGCCGGCATTCCGGCTTTTCGAAAGTGACCCGCCGTAAGGGCGGAACCAATATCAGCCGTTACCCAAACAACGGATATGTACTCGATCTGATCCAACATCCTGGTCGGCCCTAAGGCCGCCATCGGGAGCAAGCCCCCTCCCACACTTAGACCGCAGGGCGCCAGGTATATCAGTATTGGCTTTCAGGCCGTCACGGGAGCAAGCTCCCTCGCCACAGATCCGGCGTAACGCCAAAGTTGTGTAAATACCCATCCCCCAGTAAAAGCTCGCACATTCCTCCCCACCCACTAAGCTCAATCTCGAACAAAAACAGCGAGCAACCCGCCATGCCCCATCTCACCGAAACGTTCCGCAGCCGCTACCGCGCCAACGTGAGTCGCCATTACAACCCCTGGCTACACGCCGCGTTCGTCCTCGGCTACGGCATCACCTGTATCACCCTGGCCTGGTCCTCCACCGCACAGATCACCGCCCTGCAGTGGCTGACGGTGCCCTTGACGCTGGTGTTCTTCAACCTGTGCATCTACCTCGTGCACCGTCATCTCGGCCATCACAAACACTCATTCGCCCGGCTGTTCTACGCGCGCCACACCGGCGATCACCACAGTTTCTTCACGCCCGGCCACATGACCTACGACAGCCCGCGTGACTGGCGCGTCATCCTGTTCCCCGCCTGGCTGATCGTACTGCACAGCCTGGCCATCACCCTTCCCGGCTGGTGGCTGCTCAAGCAACTGAACCCCAACGTGGCGGGGTTGTTTGCCGGGTGCATGATCCTCGGCTACCTGCTCTACGAGGTGTTCCACGCCTGCGAACACTTGCCCGCTGAACACCCGGTGGCGCGCCTGCCGTGGATTCGCCAAATGCATCGCCTGCACGCCCTGCATCACCGTCGCGAGCTGATGCAGGGGCGCAATTTCAATATCGTGTTGCCGTTGATGGATTACCTGTTTGGCACGCTGCATTGGGAGCCGGCCACAAAAAAAGGGAGCAGCCCAGATGGACTGCCCCCTGCTTCACATTCCTAGATCAATCAGCGCACGATGGTCTGGCTGCAAATGTGGCCCAGGCTGACGTATTGGGTGATATTGCCGCCTACGCCCACACCCGGAAACTCCTTGAGCTCGATGCGCCAGCCACCTTCGTTGAACCAGGTTTCCCAGTTGTAGGTCTGGCCCGACGCGCTGTCCGGGTACCGCACTTTATAGTCGCCGGAGCAAGTGCCCAAGGCGACATTGCCCGAAGCTGCACCCGTGATGCCGGTCTTGGCCTCATAGTTGACCCAGTTGTAAGTTGCACCAAAGTGCTTGTCGACCCGCAGCACTGGGGTGACCCCGCGCAATGGCTCACCGGTGCTGTCCGACCATTGGGTGCTCCAGCTCAGATTGCGGGCTGCCTGGGTGGCCAGCTGGAAGATCGAGCTGGGAATGCGCACTACGTTATCGCCGTTCACGTTGTGCTGGTTCAAGCGAGGCGCCGAACCCAGGGTCAACTTGTACTGGGCCTGAGGGTTCAACGCCACCGCCGGGTTCGCCCGCACACGTACCTTGACCGTGTAGCCCGGCGTCAGGTTCGGATAGGTGGAGGTGGAATCCGGCTGAATCACTACCCAGTTATTACCGTCGAAACGCTCGAAGATCCACTGGTTGCGCGTACCCGCACCATCATCACCCAGGAACATGCCGACACCCTGGCCACGCAGCGACGTGAAGGAGAAGTAATCCACATCATTGACGCTGTCGAGGTTACCGGTCACCTGATTCAGCGCATCCGGCAGGGCAAATGCGGTTTGCTCGGTATCGTTGGGCTCGTAGGCATCAATGTTACTGTCTACCGCCACGCCGAAGCTGAACTGCGAGTTGCTTGCGGCATTGGCCACCATGAACCAGTAGTAGTCACCGGCCGGCAATACACCGTTGAGGTACTCATCGGCATTGCCGGCGTTATCAGACGTGCCCAACGGGGTCAGATTACCCTGCCCGTCATCGTGGAACAGGGTCAGCGACATGTCGGTGCCGACACTCTGGTTCAACAACTGCACCTGAATTCGCGCATTCTTCGGCAGGTTGAAGTGGTAGGCGATCTGCGCGCCGGTCTCCACCCCGGTCAGCGTGTAAAGGGTGTTGATATCCAGAGTTGGAAACAGCGGAGTGAAGGCAGCAACCGCCGCTTCCTTGAGTTTCGCCTGATCGGGCTTTACCAACTCGCCTACCTTGGCATCAACCACCGCATTACTGGCAATTGCCTTGCCGGCTGACACCTTGGGCTTGCCGGCCTTGGCTGCATCGAGCTTTTGCTTGAGTGCGTCCGAGACAATGGCCTTCTCTACTGTGCCACCTTGTTTCAACGCTTTGTCCACGGCCTGCTTGACCGTCTGCGCACTGAGCTTGGGAGGGGTTTGCTCGGCCAGGGCAAAGGCCGAAACAAAGCAGGAGGCCATCATGGCCGCGCCTAGCATAAGGGCTTTTTTCGATTTCATTTTTTATCCATCCATAGTTAAAAAATTGAAGCTCAGGTGACCGGTGACATCCGGTCACCTAGGATGGACTGTAGGACAATACTGTACGCATGAACAGTATTTTTTAAAAAATGTGAACTATGGTATTCAGGTCGTGGAAGCGAGCACCTCTAAAGCCAGGTGCACCAATAGCCCCAACTGATAGCCCAAATCATCGCAAGGCGATAAGGCCATACAGCCCAACGCCTGAGCGCTGACGGAATGGCGGCTGACTCTGCCTCAGTCATAAAGCCTTCTTTCACGGAGCTTTCTGGCGCGCGAAGGATATCAATCATCAGACACATACGATGAAACCTGATAAACCGCTGGTTTCGTCCCCAGCGTTGCCGATGTTTACGGACCTGCGGGTTTTCACTGAAGTAACCTTCCAACTCATCGAGTTTTGTTCGTTCGAAAAAAAGTATCAGTCCCAAAACCACAAACGTCCCGATAATCATCACAGCGGTATAGGCGAGAAAAAAATCCATGCTCAAGCCCCCCCTGGCTGGAATATCAAATCACCGTTGTCCTCTATAATTTTTCCACCCAGGAACGCCCCACCATCCCCGCCCTTCTTACCTCCTAGATACCCTGCCATCGCCCCCCCAATTATTGCGCAGGTCAGAGCACCGGTTCCTCTCGTCGCGACACCTAGAAAAATGTTGCATGCACGGCGTGTTAACTCAGCACCAAGCCCCCCTGCGCCAGCAGCCCCTACCACCCCACCCACCAACCTCCCCGTCTCCACATATTTCGCCCGCCGACACTGCACCTCCCTTCCCACCACACACGCCTCCCTGATTTCCAAACCCGCCACGCCTACATCCATAGCCAGCCCCACATAAGTCCCATTCCCCAGCCATTTCGAAGCCTGCGCAACTGCCCCGATCCGCTGTGCATACCCTGCTATTTCGCCTTTATGCAGGTAGCTCTTGGTTGAAACGCCAAGCACCTTTTTCAATGACTGATTCCCCCTCAGCCCTGTCCCAAACCGCGCTGCACCTTGCAGTTGCCTATCCAGGTTCCCGAACAGCATCTGCCGTTGTCGAACAAACTCAACCCGGTCCAAGCCACCCCCTTTCAACCGCTGATGTAACTGTTCAATCGACTCGAGCGTAAGCACCACCTCATCCAGATGTCGCCCCCACGCAGATGTCGCACCCCCCACGCCTATCGAGCCATACCCCAACAGGCTCTGCAGCAGGTCATAGTCATTGATCACTGCTGGCCCAGCCGACGCATCCAGTGCCAGTCCTCGGTGAATTTCCTCGGCATAGCGCATCAACCAGGCTTCTTCGGCACTGCAAGTTACGCTGTAATTATCAGGAATAATCACCAACTGTCCTGGCGTCACCAGCTTATGGCGCAGGTGCCGATTCAACACATCGAAATGATCAGAGCGCTGCCGATTCAACGCCCCACCCATTAGCCTGGACTTCAAACTGAGGTAGTCCGTGGTGCGGTCGTTGAGGTATGCCTGCGCCATGCCTTACATCTCGAATGCCATGAAGATGGCATCGAAATATAAGCAAGCGCCTACAGCCCGGACACAAGCAGGCGGGGGTCAAACAATACGTTTGGGAAGTTGCCTACACAGCAAAAGATAAGCGCCTACGGAAGACGCCCTAATACCCCGTCATCTCCAAATACCCCACCCCACCCTCGAACTTCACCGGCCCTTCCCAGTAGGGAATCCCCAGGTTCATCCACGCTTTCGGATTGACCGCCTCGGTGGTGATGTCCAGGTGTTTGCCGGGGATCTTCAGCGACCAGCGCGTGGGAATGCTGCGCCCGTCAATCTCGGTTCTGGTCAGCGGCGCCAGTTGAATATCTGCGTTGTGCAGGGTCTCGGTGCGGCCCTGGGCGTCGATCCAGGTTCCGGTGAGGTACCCGCCGCCGTCTTTGTCTCGCACGCGAAAGAGCATCAGTTGCGCGCCCCGGTCCAGGTGCAGGGAGAACCAGTCCCAGCCGGTCTGGCTGGCGGCCAGGGGTTGGCTGCTCCATTCGCGGTCGAGCCAGGCCGGGCCGCTGACTTCGTACGTCTGGCCGTCGATACTGATGCTGCCGGTGGCGGTGAAAAACGGCTGGCTGTAGTAGTACGACGCCTGGCCCTGGTCGGATTTGCGGCTGTAGCCGTTGTCGCCTTGCAGCACCAACGGGCGGCTGGAGGTCAGTTGCAGGTCGTAGGCGAATTGCCCGCCACTGGCCTTGAGTTGCATATCGGCCAGAGCGCTAGTGGCGCCTGGGCGGGTGGCGAAGTTCCAGTCGTCGATCCAGGCGTTGAACGGCAACGCTTGCGCTCCGGCCTGGCCGACACCACCACGGGCGAAGCGTTCGGCGGCGTAGTGGTGGGTGGCGCTGGTGACGGCGGCGTGGCCGAGCCAGATGGTGGAGTCGCGCCAGCCTTGCTGCATCGGCCCGGCATTCACGGCGTTGCGAAACAAGGTCCATTGCACGCCGAACACATTGCCCTGGGCATCCTTGAGGTTGGCGGTGACGTACCACCATTCGATGCGAAAGCCTGGGTGCGGGCCGTGATCTTCGGGGAAGCTGAAGACTTTACCAGGGGCCACTTGGGCAAACTCCGCCGCATCGCTGCCCAGCCCGGCGAAGCTTTCCTCGGGTGCAGGCGGCTTGTCACAGGCACTCAACAGCAGCAGCAACACCCCCCACCCCAACGCTTTAATCATCATTTGCAAAGGTCCTCAACAAATCCGCCGGGCGGCTGCGGTAGAGCTGCCATAGCGGCCAGGCCAAGGCCAGCAATGTCGCAAGCAACGCCAGCCCCATCAACTGTGCAAGCTGCCCGGGGAATACCTGCAACGGCAGGCGCCAGCCGAACGCCTGGACGTTGATCACCGCATCCAGGCACCACGCCAGCAACAGCCCCAACGGCAACGCAAGGACCAGCGTCAGTACCGCCAGCAGCCAGGTCTGGCCAAGGTTGAGCAGCATCAGTTGGCGGCGTGTCACCCCCAGCGCCCACAACGGCGCAAGTTGCCCGAGGCGACTCTGGCTCTGGGTCAGCAGGCTGATGAACAATGCCACGCCCGCCACACCCAGGGTCAGACTGTTCAACGCCGCAGTGGCGGCGAAGGTGCGTTCGAAGACCTGGTTGGACCATCCCTTGAGTTGTTGTTGATCGACAATACGACTGTCTTCCAGGGCGAACTCACGCTGCACTTCACCCACCAGCGGCTGCACATCCTGGGGCGCCACGCGCAGGTTGAATCGCACCGGTGACAGCGTCGGCCAATGAGCCAACAGGTGCTTGGCGTTGACCAGCAGATGGCCCTTGGGGTTGCCATAGTCGGCATAGATTCCGACGATTTCCGGTGCCCATGTGCCCTGCGGGGTGGGGACTTGAACCCTGTCGCCCAGGCGCACGTTCAAGCGCCGCGCCAACTGCTCGCTGAGCATCACGCTATCGTCTTGCAGCAAGCGGTCCCAGGGTGTGCTCGTCGCCTCCAGCAACGGCCAGTGCTGACGATAGGTGGGGTTGTCGACCACACCAAACAGCTCCGCCGGCCAGCCTTGCAACTGCACCGCGACCTGCCAGCTGGGCAGCACCGCCTGCACCAACGGCTGCTGTGCCAACCATGTGTGCAGTTGCTGCGCCTGAGCCGGATTTTGCGGGTTGAGGTAAAGCTCGGCGGTCAGGCGTTGTTCCAGCCAGTGGTTGAAGGTCTGGCGAAAACCCGAGGTCATGGAGCCTGCGCCAATATTGGCCGCCAGGGCCAGCAACAGCGCCATGAGTGCCAGGCTCAAGGCTGGCAGTTGCTGGCGACAGTCGGCGAGGAACCACTGGCCCAGTACCGAACGACTGCGCCCCAGCACGCCGTTCAACAGCGCATTGAGCAACACCGGCAAACCCAGTGCAGCGCCCAGCAGCAAGGCCGCCATCAGCACGAATCCGGCGGCCAGGCTGTTGCCCAACTCCAGGGCCAGCAGTGCAATGAGCAGCGCCGCAACCGCCACCCAACCCTGGCGCCGCAACCAGCGCCCGTGGGCCTCATGCCAGGCTTGTGCATTGGCCAGCGCCAGCAACGGCAAACGCGCCGCACGCCACAGGCTGCTGGCCCCTGCGAGCAAGGCGCCGAGCAGGCTCAAGCCCAGCCCTGCAAGCCACCACCCCGGGCTCAAGCTCAGTTGACCTGCCACTTCGGCCCCGTACAGGCCGCGCAAGCTGGCGGCGACGTCCGGCAGCAACAGGCTGGCCAGCAGGTAACCGCTGGCGACCCCGAGTACACCGCCCAGCAATGCCAGAAATCCCAGTTCGACCCCCAGGCTCAGGATCAGCATTCGCGCACTGACCCCGCAGGCACGCAAAGTGCGCAACAGACCCCGCCGTTGTTCCAGGGCCAGGCCGATGGCTGCGTGCACGATAAACAACCCGACCACGAAGGACAAAAAGCCCAAGGCGTCGAGGTTCAGATGAAAGCTTTCGGTGAGACGTGAGAGGTTGTTGTCCTCGCCCTGCTTGAGTTGCAACCCGGCGGGCGCTTGGGGATGGCGGGCGGCGAAGGCGTTGTCCAGCAGCAAGCGCGACAGCCGCCCCTGCATGTTCAGCACGGGTTGGGCAAAACCGATATCGGTAAGCAGCATACCGGGGGCCATGTCCGGCTGAACCTGCAACGGCGGCAAGCGCTGCCCGCTGGCCGTCAGCGGTTGTTCGCCCGCGTGCAAACCGAGCGCCTCCAAGGTTTGCGCGGCAACCCAGGTACGCCCCGGCGCCTGGAAAAACGCCAGCATCTGTGCCTGGCTCAAGCGCTGCCCGGCCACGCTGCCGCTGCCAGGTAACGATACCGGCTCAATGCCCATCAATTGCAGCCGCTGCTCCTCATGCCCCTTGAGTACCACCCGCCCCTGCACCACCGGTGACACCGGCCACCCGGCGCGGCGCAACTGCGCAAACAGCGCTTGGGGGAAGGCGGCGCCGTCCGGTGCGCTCAAGCTGGCCTGCGGTTCGCCGCCGATCAATTGGCTGGCGCGCGCATAGCCGTCTCGTGCCTGGCTGTTGAGCGCCTGCACGCCCGTCAATAATGCGGTAGCCAGCCACAGGCCGGTCAGTACGCTGAAAAACTGCACCGGATGGCGTCGCCAGTGGCTCAACAACGCACGCAAAGCCCAGCAGAACACCGCCATCTCAGCGCGCGTCCATCGGCACGACACGGCCATGGTGCAGCACCACCTGCTGGTCCAGGCGTGCGGCCAGGCGTGGGCTGTGGGTAACCATCAACAGGCTGGTAGTGCTGTCCTGCAGCAGATCCAACAGCAACTGCAGCACCTCATCGCTGGTGGTTTCGTCGAGGTTGCCGGTGGGCTCATCGGCCAACAGCAAACCCGGACGCGAGGCCAGCGCCCGCCCTACCGCCACCCGCTGCTGCTGACCGCCGGACAGTTGCTCCGGATAACGCTTGAGCAAATCGCCCAGCCCCAGACGTTCCACCAACTGCGCCTGCCAATGCGGATCGAAGCGCCCCGCCAGGCGCGCCTGGAATGCCAGGTTGTCCTCCACACGCAAGCTGCCGATCAGGTTGAACTGCTGGAACACCAGGCCGATTTCGGTACGGCGCCAATGGGCCAGTTGCCCTTCGTTGAGCTGGTCCAAGCGCTGCTCGCCAATGCGGATGCTGCCGCCGTCGACCCGATCCAGGCCGGCCACCAGGTGCAGCAAGGTGCTTTTGCCACTGCCCGACTCGCCCATCAGCGCCAGACTGCTGCGCGCCCCCAGGTACAGGTCGACACCGGCCAGCACGGCCAGCGGACCTTGGGGAGTGGCGTAGTGTTTGATAACCCCTTGTACCTGCAACATAGGAACGCTCATTTGAAGGACTGCCAACGAGAATAACGGCTGAGGGACATGCCCACGCAAATTTTTCACATGGATTTCACCGCCTGCCCATCCTCGACACTTTAAAGTGCGCTCCCAGCGGTGATAACTCGCAACTTGTTAGTTACTAATACTCACACTTTTTACGACGCGGATGTTCAGCAAAAAGACAGCAGCACTGTGACAGGCTGCTGCTCCACAACGGGCGATCGCCCATTAACTTCACTGGTTATAAGCACAACTAAAGGGCCGAGGGTGAATAGCGTGGCAGACATGATCCTGGCCAATCCAAAACCCAAATGGGCAAGGTTGAAGCGCCTGAAAAAATACCGCCTGCCTGTGCTGGGCATCAGCGTAATCGGCCTGCTGCTCACAGGTTTTCTGTTGTGGCCCTCTTCCCCGCTTGACCTGGGTGTCGGCAATCGCCTGGTCACCTCCGGGGTGCTCGCCAGTTGGCGCCAGGGCGACCTGGTGGTTCTGGTGCGTCATGAAGAACGCTGCGACCGCTCGAAAAATCCTTGTTTCGGCCCTGCCAGCGGCCTCACGATCCAGGGCACGCAACGCGCGACCGAACTGGGCAAAGCCTTTGATTCATTGGGCATGGAGGCCACCGACGTGCTGAGCAGCCCGACCACGCGCACTGCCCAAACCTCGCTGTTCATGTTCGGCAAGACCGAGCTGTCCCCGGGCCCGCTCGCCATTTGCGGGGATGCCATGGCGGAGGAAATCCTCAGCCATAAACAGCCGAGTCGCAACCTGATGTTGATCACCCACAGCGCCTGCATGAGCGACTTCCAGACGAGCCTGGGCTTTCCCCATGCCGCAGCGGCCGAATATGGCAGTGCACTGTTCGTCAAGGTATTGCCCAACGGCAAACTTGAGGCAATGGGCACTCTGAGAATCCAGCAATGGGCCGCAGTACTTAAACAACTTTAATTACACTTATTTACATATCCAGCAGCTATTACGTTCAGCAAAACGACAGCCCTGTTCTGGCATGTTCAGTTGCGCCTCTTAGTTAGGTTCCCCCCCTCATTGATTCAGTGAACATCACGATGCTCGGCCCGATTAATTCAATACTCTTCTTGCACCTGTTTGAACGTCATGGAGCGACGTGCTCATGACCCGCCTGAACCCTCTGCTCTGGTTAATCCTGGGCTTTGCCGTTTTTTTCTTGCTGCCCCTGGGCTTTCACGGCCTGTGGATTCCGGATGAAACCCGTTATGCCCAGGTCAGCCAGGAAATGCTGATGAGCGGCAACTGGGTAGCGCCGCACTTTATGGGCGTGCGTTATTTCGAAAAGCCCGCCGCGGGCTATTGGCTGATTGCCCTGGGCCAGGCGGTGTTTGGCGAAAACCTGTTCGGCGTGCGTATTGCCTCGGTCCTGGCCACGGCGTTGAGTGTGCTGCTGGCCTACCTGATCGCGCGGCGCCTGTGGAACGACCCACGTAAAAGCTTCGCCTGCGCCCTGCTCTACATGAGCTTTGGCTTGGTGGCCGGGCAAGCCGGGTATTCCAACCTTGATCCGCAATTTACCTTGTGGGTCAACCTGAGCCTGGTCGCCCTGTGGTTTGCTCTCGACAGCCCCACCTTAGGTGGGCGTCTGGGTTGCTGGGCCTTGTTGGGGCTGGCGTGCGGCATGGGGTTCATGACCAAGGGGTTTCTGGCATGGCTGCTGCCGGTATTGGTCGCGGTGCCTTACCTGATCTGGCAGCGCCGCGTCGGTGAGTTGCTGCGCTACGGGCCGGTGGCGATTATGGTCGCGGTACTGGTTTGCCTGCCGTGGGCATTGGCGATCCATGTGCGGGAACCGGATTACTGGCGCTTTTTCTTCTGGCACGAACACATTCGCCGCTTCGCCTCCGACAATGCGCAACATGCGCGGCCGTTCTGGTTCTTCCTGCCGATCATGGTCGTGGCGTGTCTGCCGTGGGCCGCATTGCTGCCGACAACCCTGTGCAAGGCCTGGAACGAAAAACGCCAGCCGGCGATTGCCTTTCTCGCCCTGTGGTGGCTGCTGCCCCTGGGCTTTTTCAGCCTGAGCAAAGGCAAGTTGCCGACCTACATCATGCCCTGCCTGCTGCCCCTGGCGCTGCTGATGGGCCACGGCTTGATCGACCTGATCAAGCAAGGCAAGGCACGTACGATTGTGATCAACGGCGCGGTCAATTTCGTTCTCGGCATGGCGGCCATGGTCGGGCTGATTTACCTGCAAATCACCGACCCGCTGTACGGCAACAGCCACGCCGAGATGTTCAGCCTGTCCCTGGCTTTTATCGTGCTGCTGGGCTGGATCCTCGCCAACCTGTTGCAAGCGGTGCGCCCGCTGACGTTGTGGGCGATGCCGGCGCTGGGCATTGGCTTGCTGGTAGCCCTGCTGCCGGCGGGAATGCCGCAGTTGATAGCGGATAACGAAATGCCCGACCAGTTCGTGCTTGAGCACCTGGACGAACTGCAACACACCCGTGCTTTGCTGAGCAACGAACTGGGCCTGGCATCGGCATTGTCATGGCGCCTGCGTGAGCCAGAGGTGGCGTTTTACGGCACCGAGGGCGAGCTGCGCTACGGCTTGCATTACGAAGAAGCGGCGCACCGCAAGGTCACGCTCGACAACGTGCAAGCCTGGTTGGCCCAAGCCCGCGAGCGAGGTTCGGTGGGCGTGCTGATGCGGGTCCGCAGCACCAGCGAGCACCGCGAAGAAGGGCAATTGCCGCCCGGCGGCAAGCGCTATCGCAAGGGCAACCTGGTACTGACGATTTACCCCCAACAACCTTGATCGCCTTTGCAGGACCAGCCCATGAGCCTATGGAAAACCGAACGCGGCGCCCTGGTTTTACTGCTGGGCGTCTCGGCCTTGCTTTTGCTGCTGGGCCTGGGCAGCCGCGACCTATGGGGGCCGGAGACGCGCTGGGCCAACATCGCCTTGCAGATGCTGCAAAGCGGTGATTACTTCGACCCGTATCTCAAAGGCACGCCGTATTACGACAAACCCCTGCCCTCCTACTGGCTGATCACCGGCTTCGCCAGCTTGATGGGCGGCCTTGGCCCGTGGTCGTTGCGTCTGTCATCGGTGATTGCAGCGTGGCTGAGTATCTGGCTGGTGTACCTGATCGGCGAACGGCTGTTTCGCAAAGGCACAGGCTTGATCGCCGGCTGGATGCTCGCCACCACCTTCTACTTCCTGTTCTGGGCCAGGGTCGCCACGGCCGACGTGCTGACCGTGTGCGGCGTGCTGGCAGCCGTGTGGTGGTATTGGCGCGGACCGGAAGACACCAGGCTTGGGCGCTACACGGTGTTTTTCCTGTTGCTGGCAGCGACGTCTCTGTTCAAGGGCTTGATCGGTTTTGTGCTGCCTGGGCTGGTGCTGCTGCCGCACCTGCTCAGCCAGCAGCGCTACAAACGCCACCTCAATCTGCGCCTGCTGTTGGCCATGCTGATCGCCGCGGCGTTTTACGCGATTCCTTTCGTACTGTCCCACCGCTACGGCGCGCCTTCTTATGGCGAGAGCGGTCTGGCGTTGGTATTCAGGGAAAACGTGGTGCGTTTCTTCGATCCCTTCGATCACATGGGCCCGATCTACACCTACCTGATCTACCTGCCGGTCTACACCCTGCCCTGGGCCCCCTGCTGGCTACTGGGCCTGTGGCTGGCGGTGCGGCACTGGCGCCACACCCCACCCAACGTGCGCTGGCTGGTGTGGGGCCTGGGCCTGTTGTTTGCATTCTTCACCGCCAGCGGCAGCCGCCGCAGCTACTACGTACTGCCGCTGGTGCCCTTTGCCCAACTGCTCGCCGCCTGGTGGCTGAGCGAACGCCTAAAGAAAAAACCGGCGAGCTGGCCGCGCTGGCAAAAAGGCTTCGGCATCAGCGCAGGTCTGCTCTTGCTGGTGCTGGGGGTGATCTACCCCTGGACTACCGGCAACGGCGGCGTGACCCGCTTCGCCGAGGATGTGCAAGCCCAAGCCGTGAAAAACGCACCATGGGACCAATGGCAAATGGTGCTGGTGGAGGTCGACAACAAGCTGCCCATGTACCTGCAAAACCACGGCAAGCCCTTCTACTACGTCAGCGAAACCCAGGACTACCCCCGCCAGGGCGACAGCGCCGCGTTCATGGCCTGGCTGGAAAAGACCAGCGGCCAAAGGTTCGATCCGCAACACACGATTATCATCGCGCAGTATTCCAGGGAAGACCCGATGCCGCTGGCGTTTCTGGGCGTGGATCATCGAGTGGTCACTACGCAATCGGATAATGGCGAGCGTTTGTTTCAGAAGCGTGAGGGAGGGAGCGTGGCGTTTGTTCCGATGCCACGCTGAGAATCGAAGAGGTGCTGTTTGCAAAGGCTTGGCGTGAGCCCCCTACGGGGTGCATTTAAACTTCGCACACAAACTCGTCAGCCTGCGCCTTGAGCCAATCAAACAACCGAGCGATATCCGGCTCCGACTGACGACCCTCTCGGCAAATGATGTAATAGGCAGCCGGCGACATCATCACAGGAGCTTCCAGCGCAACCAAGGCTCCCTCCTTCAACGCGTCATGTACCAGTGCAGTTCTGCCCAACGCAATTCCCCCGCCTTTTACCGCCAGGCTGATAGCCAAACTGGAATCAGGAAAGCGTGGGCCATGGTGATAGGGCGGTGCTTGCAGCCCCTGGAAGGCAAACCAGCTCTCCCACCCTGGACACACTTGATCATCCACCCGATGAATCAATGGGTACTGGGCGATATCCGCCAGGGCAATATCGCCGTGTATACGCGCAAACGCTGGCGAACATACAGGAAATACCGCATCGCGCATCAAAAGCTCGACATGGTGGTCCGGATAGTCGCCGTACCCCATCACCACGGCGACGTCATACTGATGCGCACTCAAGCTGCTGCTGCTCATGTCCGCGCTGGTCAACACCAAATCCAGATTGAACGACGCGTGAGCATGAGAACCATGCATCCTGGGAATCAGCCAGGTTGAGCACAGAGAGGACGTACAGGCGAGGTAAAGCGGTTGAGGTTTACCGGGACTGAGCGAATGCAGCACAGCATCCAGGTCTTTGAAAAAACCTTCGGCCACCGGCAACAGTGCCTGCGCCGCCGGCGTGAGTTTGACGCCCCGTGAGTGGCGCTCGAACAACTGCACCCCCCACCACTCTTCCAGACCTGCGATTTGATGACTGATAGCGCTGGCGGTGAGGTTCAACTCGGATGCGGCACGCGCAAAACTGCCGGTCCGCGCGGCACTCACGAAGGCTTGAAGCATAGGGGTCGGGGGCGGACGTTGGGCCATCAGTTGCTCACTTTGATCAGGATGATCCCGCCAACAATGACGAATGCCGACAGCATTCGCCGCCAGCCAAACCGTTCATGAAAAAACAGTGCGGCAATAATGGTGCCGATAATAACACTGGTTTCCCGCAACGCGGACACCTTGGCTACCGCATCCAGGGACAACGCAAACAACACCAGGCCGTAGGACGCCAGGTAAAACACCCCTCCCAACATTCCTACCCGCCAGTGGCAGCGGATGGCCTGGGTGAATGCCGGACGCGCCTTGATCAACGCCAATAACGGGATCGGGATGCTCTGGAATACCGTCAGATAAATGATGTATTGCAGGACCGTCTCACTGGCTCGCACGCCTTTGGCGTCCACCACCGTATAGGACGCAATGAACGCTCCAGCGCACACCGCCATCAGGATCGGCTTGAGCATGTGCGCCGTCATCCTGCGCACAAATGTCAGGCTGATGATCCCCACGCAAATCATCAGCACACCTGCCATCGCCTGAAACGACAGCTGCTCATGCAGTAAGAAGTAGGAAAAAAGCGCAACCAGTACCGGCGGCACACCACGCATGACCGGGTAAACCTGACCGAAATCGCCGGTCTCGTAAGCTTTGATCAGAAACAATCGATAGATCGTATTGAGCACTACGGAAACCAGCACATAGCCCCACACCTCAAGGCTTGGCACATGAACCAACGGCAGCGCTGCCAGACAGATCAGCAATGCGGTGCCATCGACCATTGCCAAAGTCATAAAGCGACTGCTTCCGGCGCGTACTACGGCATTCCAAGTGGCGTGCATGAAGGCGGAGATCAAGACCAGGGTGATCGCGATATCGGAGTTGTCCATGGGGCTCGGCTTTTGCTGAAAACAGGGAGGAATCAGTTATGCAGGGCAAGCCAGGCATCATGGCTTGCGTAACCACATCCGTAGCATGTAGCGATTGAGATCGCTCAGCCGCTCATCATCATTGATCTGCGCACAGGGAACATTCCTGTCTATGAAATGCGTGCGGGTATGCAGGAACTTGTTGTCGGCAGAAATCAATACCTGCCCTGGTTCAAGCAGTGTGCGATGTTGGACTGAAGACTGGTCGAGCACAGCATCCAGTATATTCAGCGCCTGAGTTTGTGCGAGGGTCAACGGGACACCAGCCTTCAGATGAGCCGACTCAATGTAGACACGAAAATACCTGATCAAAGGAATGCCTGAGTCTGAAAAACTCAAGATGGGCGCTTTAAACAGCGTCTCATCCTCGGCCATGCCTCGATTCTCAAAAAAGAAATCGCATTTCAGCTGTGTCAGTACATCTGGAAACGTCATCAGCTCTGCGTAGACCGCGCTCGCATCAATCAGAATGCTCTCACCACCCAGCAGTGCTTTCTGACCACACGCCAAGATCAAATAGTCGATAGGTAGCGGGTCACTCACACCATCGTTGTGTACGTAAGCACCCTGCCGGGTTTGGTGGTATCTGGCACCCTCTTCAATACTCTTACCGCCCCGATCGTATACTTCAATAACCTTATGACCGAGATGATTCTGCACCATTGGCTTTCCCAGCAAAGAGCCAAATGTCCAAATGAGTGATTTGAAGACTGCGAGGCTATCGACTTTAAAGCCATCCAAGATCAACACATGAGTTTCATGGTCAATCATGTTTCGAATATTGTTTAATTCCGCATGCAGGATGGGTGAGCGAAGCGGATTGATGCAGGCAGGTGTTGTATCGAAGCGATGATCTTGACCACTGGACTCGACTATATTCTTTGCGCACAACAACTCATCAAATGCGGCTTTTGAAAGTCTGACTTTGGCTGCCTCTTGACGAAAATGACTGACATCCATGTTCATCGCAATCCTTTACGGTGGTGAGTAGGAGCCTCCATTTAACTAAGCTCAACCTTGTCCGAAAAAGCGAAACCTCATCAGGGTAGCCATCAACGCTCGTCATGACAGATTTTTCCTACGCCAAAATATGAGCTGTCACTGCTGGCAGTTTTGTCATGGTTTGTAAAGGGCCAGCAAGCCATCTCTCTTTAAATTGCAGGACGAAGATTCTGGCCGCGTGGCATTTGCTGGAGATAGCCAGAACCACAGTGGATCGCTCCATCGAGTGCATGAAGCCCTTGACGGCAACACCGTAAAATGTGGGAGGGGGCTTGCTCCCGATGGTACCGGTTCAATTGATATATCTGCTGCTCACACCCCACTGTCGGGGGCAAGCCGCAATGTCTGTAGGAGCGAGCTTGCTCGCTCCTACAAGCATATAGCCTGCCGCCCCACACACATTGAAGGCATTCCAATCTTCAGATCCGCCGGCGGCGGTTGAGGGCGGGAATGGCGGTTTGCGGCACTTCAACGCGCTGGACCTGCGCCACGGTCCTGGCGGCGAGTTGCGCCAGGGTTGGCTGGCTAAACAAGGTGCGTGCGTCCACTTCCAGCCCGGCCTTGCGCAGGCGGGCCACCAGGTTGACTGCCAGCAGCGAGTGCCCGCCCAGTTCGAAGAAGTGGTCGTGGCGCCCTACCCGCTCCAGTTTCAGTACGTCGGCCCAGATGCCGGACATCAAGGTTTCCACTTCGCCCTGGGGCGCTTCGTAGGCACGGCTGAGCACCGCGTCCAGGCCCGGCTCCGGCAGGGCCTTGCGGTCGAGTTTGCCGGCAGGGTTCAGGGGCAGTGCGTCGAGTTGTACGAAGGCGGCCGGCACCATGACTTCCGGCAGTTGATCCAGTACATGGGCGCGCAAGTCTTCCAGGCTCGGCGCCTGGCCGCGCAGGGTGAAGTAGGCGACCAGGCGCTCATCGCGAATCAGTACCGCCACTTCACGCAACGCCGGGTGTGCACTCAGGCGTGCTTCGATTTCGCCCAACTCCAGGCGCACGCCGCGCAGTTTGACCTGGAAGTCATTACGCCCAAGGAACTCCAGATTGCCGTCCGGCAGGTAGCGCACCAGGTCGCCCGTGCGATACAGGCGGTCACCGACAACGAAGGGGTTGTCGATAAACCGCTCGGCAGTCATCTGCTCCAACCCCAGGTAGCCACGGGCTACTCCCACACCACCGATATGCAGTTGACCGCTGATGCCGATGGGTACCGGTGCGTCATGGGCATCCAACACGTACAAGCGGGTATTGTTGATCGGCCGGCCAATCGGCAGTTGCACCGCGGGTACTGGCGCGCCGGGTTCGAGGGTCCAGGCGCTGCTGTCGACCGTGGCTTCGGTAGGGCCGTAGACGTTGTGCAAGCGCACCTTGGGCAAGCGCGCCTGCACACCACGGGCCAGGGCTTCGGTCAGTTCGCCGCCGCCGCACAACACATCGGTGAGGCTGGTGCACAGGGCCGACTCGTCCAGCTCAAGAAACTGCTGCAACATCGCCGGCACAAACTTGATCACGCTGATCTGCTGCTCGCGAATCAACTGGGCCAGATACGCAGGTTCACGATGACCATCGGGCCGCGCCAGCACCAGGCGCATACCGTTGCTCAATGGCCAGAACAGTTCCCACACCGAACCGTCAAAGCTGAATGGCGCGCGCTGCAACAAGGCGCCGCCTGCGGCGTCGGGGCACAATTGCGAGCCCCAGTGCAGCAGGTTACCCAGGCCGCGATGTTCGATCATCACGCCCTTGGGGATGCCGGTGGAGCCCGAGGTGTACATCACGTAAGCCAGGTTGGCGACGCTCAAACCCGGTACCGACGGATTGTCGGTCGGCGCCTGGCTCCAGGTGCAGTGGTCGAAGTCGATCACGGGGATTGCAACCTCGCCCGGCACTTCGCGGGTAGCGCCGTGTACCAGCAGCGCCACCGGCTGGCTGTCGGCGAGCATGTAGGCCAGGCGTTCGCGTGGGTAGCCCGGGTCGAGGGGCACATAGGCACCGCCCGCCTTGAGAATGGCCAATAACCCCACCACCAGCTCCAACCCGCGCTCCACACACAGTGCCACCCGCGAGTCGGGCCGTACACCACGCTCGCGCAGATGAAAGGCCAGTTGGTTGGCGCGCTCGTTGAGTTCGCGATAGGTCAGTTGCTGTTCGCCGGCCTGTACCGCGATGGCATCGGGAATGTCCCGCGCATGGGCTTCGAACAACGCCTGGACGGTGAGGGTTTGCGGGTAGTCCGTGGCGGTGGCGTTGAAGCCTGACAACTGGGTGTGCAACTCGCTGGCGGGCAACACCTGTATGTCCCGAAGCGGCATTTTCGGCGCCTGCTCAAGCGCATCCACCAGGCCATTGAGCACCGTGTCAAAGTAGCTCAGGACCCGCTCGGCACCCACGGTGCACGGCGCCTTGGCTTTGAGCCGGAAACCGCTGGCCACGTCATCCACCGTCAACATCAGCGGGTAACTGAGGATATCTTCACTGTTGAGCAAGGCCATGCCCGGTACCAGTTTCAGTTCGGGATCGGCCGAGGTGTGGCGGTAATTGAGCAGGCTGTTGAACAGCGGTGACACGCCGCTGCAACGCTGGGCCAACGCCAGGGAGGCTTGTTCATGAGCGAGCAAGGCGCTCAGTTGTGTGTGGGTGTCGTGCAGTGCATCCACCACGTTTTGCCCGACCAGGCGCAGGCGCAGCGGCAAGGTGTTGATGAACATGCCCAACGCCCGCTCGGCACCCTCGCCGGCTTGCAAGCGGCCAAGCAGTACGGTGCCGAACACCACATCGTCGCGGCTCGCCACCCGGCTGAGCACCTGGGCCCAGGCCAGGTGGAACAGGCTCGCGGCGCTCACGCCAAGAGCGCGGGCCTGGCTGCGCAGGCGCAGGTTGAGCGCGTCATTGAGCAGGCGTTCGGCTTCTTCGGTCTCGGCACGCTTGGCCTGGCGCTCCTGCACGCCAAACGCCAGGGTCGGCTCATCCACCTCTGCCAACTGCTGGCGAAAGAACGCCTCGTGCGCAGCCTGGCGCACGGCTGATCGGGCTTGCGCCACCACATTGCGGTACGGCACCGGCACGGGCAGTTGCGCCTGTTGGCCGAGCAGATGGGCGCGGATCTCGTCCACCAACAGGGTGGTCGAAGTGGCATCGTTGACCAGGTGATGAAAGCGCAGCCTGGCGATCCAGCGCTGATGGTGAGGTTCATCGGCGTAGTCCAGGGCCATCAGCGGCGCCTGGCGCAAGTCCAGCGGTTGAGCCGGCTCGCGCAGCGGTTCGACCCGCAACCGCGCTTTTCGCCACACCACCTGCATCGGTTGTTCAAGGGCATCCCACACCAGGCTGGTGCGCAGGATGTCATGGCGGTCGATCACTTGCTGCAGGGCGTGGGCGAAGGCATCCAGTTGCTCGCGGCGCGCAAAGCTGAACAGAGCCTGTTGCTGATACGGGTCGTGCGCATCGGTGATGTGGTGATAAAGCAAGCCTTCCTGCAACGGCGCCAGCGGGTAGATTTCCTGCACATTCGCTGCGCCACCAGGGATGCTTGCGACGATGCGGTCGAGGCTGGCTTGATCCAGCTCGGCCAAGGCGAGCAGATCGGTACTGATATGCGTACAGCCTGGCGGGATTCGATTGTCTGGCACCGCTATTTCATTACCGCCACACGCTGCCGCCAGCGCCGCCAACGTTGGCTGGCCGAACAGCACCTGCACATCGGCACGCAGGCCGGCCTGGCGCATGCGCTGCACCAGTTGCACCGCCAACAGCGAATGCCCGCCCAACTCGAAGAAATGGTCGTGGCGCCCTACTTGCTGCACGTGCAGCAACTCGGCCCAGATCTGCGCAAGGGTAGCTTCCACACCGGCCTGCGCTGCTTCGAAGCGGCGAGTGACAAAGGCTTCCTGGCTGGGTGCGGGCAAGGCTTTGCGGTCGAGCTTGCCATTGGCGGTCAGGGGCAACGCCTCAAGGCGGACATAGGCCGCCGGCACCATATAGTCAGGTAACGAGGCCTGCAAATGGGCGCGCAGGGTTTGAATCTCGACTGGCTCACGCGGGATAAACCAGGCCAGCAATTGCCCTTGGCGAAACTGCACTACCGCGTCCTTGATCACCGGGTGGGCGGCCAGGGCCGATTCGATTTCCCCCAGTTCGATGCGTACACCGCGGATTTTTACCTGGTCGTCGTTGCGTCCCAGGTACTCAAGATTGCCGTCCGACAGCCAGCGCGCCAGATCGCCGGTGCGGTACATACGCGCGCCGTTGAAAGGGTCGTCCAGGAAGCGTTCGGCATTCAGTTCAGGTCGGTTCAGATACCCCCGCGCCACGCCCTTGCCGCCCACATACAACTCCCCCACTGCGCCAATCGGCACCGGGCGTTGTTGCGCATCCAGCAGATAGACCTGGGCGTTGGCGACCGGCGCGCCGATGTGCAGCGGCTGGCCCACCTCAACGGCTCCAGAGGTGGCAACCACGGTGGCTTCGGTAGGGCCGTAGTTGTTGATCAGTTCAAATGTCTGCGCCTGGGTGAACGTGCGCAGGCGATCGCCGCCAATCAGCAAGGTGCGCAAGGTGGGATGCCCAAGCTGCTGGCTGAAGGCGTATTCGGCCACAGGCGTGGGCAGGAAACACACGTCCAATGGCTGCGCGCGCCACCAGTCGAGCAGCGCATCGATATTTTCCGCACCGTCGTGGGCCGGTGGCAGGTGCAGCGTTGCACCCACGCATAACGCCGGCCAGACTTCCCAGGCCATGGCATCAAAACCAAAGCCGGCGACGCTGGCGGTATGGCTGCCCGCGTGCAGGTCGAACGCCCGGCAGTGCCAGTCCACCAGGTTCGATACGCTGTGGTGCTCCACCATCACACCCTTGGGCAAGCCGGTGGAGCCGGAGGTGTAAATCACATAGGCCAGGTTCGACGGCGAGACCGCAACCTCGGGGTTACTGTCGATGTGCGAGGTGACCTGCTCCAGCGCGATCACTGGCACCGTGGAGACAGGCAAGCGCTGGCGCAAATTCTGTTGGGTCAGGATTGCCACAGGCGCACTGTCTTGCAGCAGGTAGTCCAGGCGTTCAGCCGGATGGGCCGGATCCAGCGGCACGTAGCAGGCGCCGGATTTGAGCACTGCCAACAACCCCGCCAATGTGTCCAGCCCACGTCGGGCCAGCACGGCCACGCGATCATCCGGCTGTACGCCGTGTGCCAATAGTTGATGCGCCAGGGCATTGGCCTGACGGTTGAGGTGGGCGTAGGTCAGCTGATGGCCCTGATACACCGCGGCAATGGCGTCGGGCGTGTGTGCGGCTTGCGCTTCAATCCGCCGGTGCAAGGTTTGCGGCAGTGCGTTGGGCTGCGCGGTGGCGTTCCAGTGCCGCAGCCGAGCCTGAGCTTCAGGCGCCAGCATGGAAAACTCACCGACCGGCAACGAGGGGTCTTCCAGCCCTTGCTCCAATAGCCAGGTGAAGCCGCGCGCCATCGCCTGGACGTCGTCGTGCTGGAAGTACGCCTCGTTGTAGACGCAATGCAGCCACGCACTGTCCTGGTAGCGGTTGCTGCGCAGGTGAATGGCGATCGGCAATGCCTCATGGTGGTTGGACACCTTGATGGCACGCGCCTGCACCTGACCGAAGCGCAGGTCATGGTCGTCCTGCTCGAACGACACCGACAGGTCGAACAACTGCCCGCGATCGGTTCGTCGCAGGCCAAGCTCACGGTTCATCTCGCTTAATGGGAAGCGCTGATGGCGGAAATCCTGCTTGAGCTGATCGCGTATGCCGCGCACCAGCTCACCAAAAGGCAACCCCTCGCTGAACTGAAAACGCACCGCACTGACCTGGGCAAACATGCCGACGGTGGCGCGAAAACGCGCGTTGGAGCGGTTGAGAATCGGCAGCCCCACTACCCATTCCTGGCGTTGACTGGTGCGGCTGAAATACACATACATCGCCGCCAGCAACACATGAAAAGCCGACGCCTGGCAGCGGTTGGCGACCTGCTCCATACGGTTGAGCAGCGCCACCGCAAAGCCTTCCAGGAAGGTGTTGCTCGACGCCTTGGTGGTTTGCTTCGGCGTCAGCAGTGGCTCGGGCAGTACCTGGAACTTGTCCAGCCAATAGTCACGGTCACGGGCGTAACGGGCCGAGTGCAGGTAGTGCTGGTCGGTGTCGATAAAGTCGATATAGGACGGTGCGAACGGCTCCACGTGCCGGCCTTGCTCCAGGGCGGTATACAACTGCGCGAGGGACTGCACCAACTGGCCGAAGCCCCAGCCGTCGAGAATCAGGTGGTGAGCCTGGATACCGAGGTGGTAGTGGTCGTCGTCGAGTTTGACCAGCAGGACGCGCACCAGCGGCGCGCCGCTCATCATGAACGGTCGGGCCATTTGCGCCTGCATCAGGGCCCGGCTCGCGGCGCACGGGTCGGGTAACGCCGCGAAGTCATGCAAGGCCACGTCCACCGGCAGTGCCGAAGCGAAGGTTTGCCGCGCCAGCCCTTCGGCGTCGGTATGCAATTGAATGCGCAACGCATCGTGTCTGGACACCAGCTGCGCTACGGCCTGCTGGATGCGCTCAGGCATCACTGGGCCGGCAACATCCAGATAGCCGCCAATGTTATACAGCGGCGAATCGCCCACGCGCATCTGATCAAGCCAAATGTCCTGTTGGGCGGCAGTGAGGGGGAAGCTGGCCGGCTGGCGGGAGGAATACTGCATAAGATCCTTCTCATGGAGGTCAGGCACTGGCCGCGCAGGGTGGCCCATTACGCCGAATTTGCCGGATTTGAGCATGGGGGGGCCGCAGGCGTCTGTCACCCGAAACCCGGACATTCAAATGGATGGAACGGGCTTGGTGGGTCGTTCACTGCTGAAACGATTAAAGCGCTGTAGGAAATTGGCTATACATGGCCGATGCTGGCACTTTGAACCTCTGCAAGAATTTAGACTTTTACTTTAAATATCATCCAGTTACTTAAACCTAAAAATACCTTGCGAGCGTTCGTTGCCGGTTTTATTGACCAGAAACGTCGGAATAATGACGCAGATTTTATGGCAGCTTGTGTCCCTCGTTTCCGCTACATACGTAGGACAAATCCATATGGCTAAATAAAATCTCGAACGCCGAGTTACGTTCAAGCAGTACGGATCGCCCCGCCGCAGCCCGGAGCCTCCGCAGACGGTTTTCGACATCAAGGATGAAATGGCTATGAGTCTGACCCGCAGTATTGGCGACACACAGGGCCCGCATTTTTATGCCGAAATGGGCGAGTTGATTTCAAATAGCGGCCATGAACGCTTCGCCGCAGACATGTTGCACCTGGTAGACAAATGGGTGCCGATTCACCTGGTGGACCTCAGCGAATGGACGCTCGATGAGCTGCGCGACCGCGTGCTCGACATCAAGCTGCTGGGCAGCGCCGGGCTGAAAAAGGAGTTGTCTGTACCCCAGACACTGCACCCGTTGAACGACCACCCGCTGATGCGCGAAATGCTGCGCATGCAAGACCCGTTGTTGATCCAGATGAAAGCCAAGGCCAACAGCGCGCACCCATTGGGCAGTTCGCACCAGTGCAACCTGGTATCGCGCCAAGGGAACCGACGCTGTGTGATTTCGTTCTACCGGCCGCCAACTCAGCGTGGGTTTTCCCTGGCTGAGTTGTCGTTTCTCAAGTGCTTGTCGGACACCCTGTTGCCGTTGATGGAGCGGCACGCGCAACTGCTGCGCCAGGTGCCGCACGCCGAGATTGAGCCGGCCCACACCCTGCTGGAACAATCGCAATTGCAGCGCGAGTTCTACAAGCGCCTGGCTCTGAGCGATATCACCCTTTCGGCGCGTGAGCAGGAAGTGTGCCTCGGCCTGCTGACCGGCGGCACCGTGCCGCAGATCGCGGAAAAACTCAGTGTGAAAAACAGCTCGATCGAAACCTACCTCAAGCGCGCCGCCGCCAAGCTGGGCGTGAGCGGCCGGCATGGCCTGGCCAAATGGATGGTGGGTGCCTGATGAACAAACGGATGCTTTGCTGCGTCGGGGTGGCGTGGACGCTCAGTGGCTGTTCGCTGATCCCCGAGTATCAGCGGCCAGCAGCGCCGACGCCTGCGCAGTTTCCTCAAGGCGGCGTGTACAGCCTGGCGCAGGCCGGCGACCTGACGCAGAATCCGGATTGGCAGCAGCTGTTCCACGACCCGGCGCTGCAACGGTTGATTGCCGATGCCCTGGTCAACAACCGCGACCTGCGGGTAGCCGCCCTGAATGTAGAGGCGTTCCAGGCGCAGTATCGTATACAGCGCGCCGACCTGTTCCCGGCGATCTCCGCCAGCGGTGCCGGCAAGCGTCAGAAATTGCCGGGTAACGTGACAGGCACCGGCAAATCGGCGATCACCTCCAACTATTCCGCCACCTTGGGCCTGAGCGCTTATGAGCTGGACCTGTTCGGCCGCGTGCGCAGCCTCAGCGAACAGGCGCTGCTGACTTACCTGGGCACCGAAGAAGCCCGACGCAGTGCGCAATTGAGCCTGGTGGCAAACGTGGCCAACGCCTACCTGACCTGGCGCGCCGATCAGGAACTACTGGCCCTGGCCGAGCAAACCCTGGTGGCCAACGACCACAGCTGGCAACTGACCAGCCGCAGCAAAAACGCAGGCAAAGCTTCGGCGCTGGAGGTGGTGCAAGCCCGTACCGCAGTGGAAAGCACCCGCGCCAGCGTCGCACGCTATGAACGCCAGGTCGCCCAGGACCTTAACAACCTCGTGCTGCTGGTGGGCGGCCCGGTGGATGAGCATCTGCCCGCTCGCCCGCTGGCCGATGACCTGGTCGCCCGCGTCCCCGCCGGGTTGCCCTCCGACCTGCTGCAACGCCGCCCGGATATCCTCCAGGCCGAATACCAGTTGCAGGCGGCCAACGCCAATATCGGCGCCGCCCGTGCTGCGTTCTTTCCGTCCGTGACCCTCACGGCCAATGCCGGCAGCACCAGCAAGGAGCTGTCGGGTCTGTTCAAGGGCGGCTCGGGCACCTGGACCTTCCAGCCGCAAATCAACCTGCCGATCTTCAACGCCGGCAGCCTGCGTGCCAGCCTCGATTACGCCAAGTTGCAGAAGGACATCACGGTGGCCCAGTACGAAAAGTCCATCCAGAGCGCCTTCCAGGAAGTGGCCGACGGCCTTGCCGCTCGCCAGACCTTCAACGACCAACTGGATGCGCAACGGGATTTCGTTGCCGCCAACCAGAACTATTACGACCTGGCCCAGCACCGCTACCGCAGCGGCGTGGACAGCAACCTGACGTTCCTCGATGCGCAGCGGGCGTTGTTCAGCTCGCAACAGGCGTTGATCGTGGACAGGCTGGCGCAGCTGGTGGCGGAGGTGAACTTGTATACGGCGTTGGGTGGGGCGTGGCGCGTCAACGCAACGCCGACTGCCGCAACCGATACTCCCCCGGCGTCATCTGCGCATACCGCAGGAAAAACCGGCTGAAATACGCCGGGTCCTTGAACCCCAGCTGGTAACAGATTTCATTTGCGGAGCTGCCGGTAAACAACAGCAGGCGTTTGGCCTCTTGCATCAGGCGTTCAAGAATCAGGCGCTTGGAGGGCAGGTCGGCGATGCGTCGGCACACCTCATTGAGGCGTGCCTGGGTCACGCCGATGGCCTGGGCATAACGCGCCAGCGGCCAATGCTCCAGGTAATGGGCTTCGATCAGTTCGTTGAAGCGGTGAAAAATCCGCAGGTCTTCATGGGCCGTCGGCCGTGCCGGCAGGGCGTGGGCGCACAGGCGCAGCAGGCGGATCATGATCAAGCGCGTCAGGCTGTCGAGGGCGGCTGCGCGGCCTGCCCGTTCGGCGTTGATCTCGCCGCACAGTTCTTCGAAAAGCTGGTCCAGCCCTTCGGCGTCGGCACCCAGCGCGACACACGCAGCCCCGGAGGCGAGGCTGGGGTCGGCGTCGATCAAGCCCCACACCAGCTGCTGGCGCACCGTCAGCACATGCCCGTCGGCATCGGCTTCGGTGACGAAGGCGTGGGCCACCGTGGGCGGCGTGAGGAAAAACATCGGCCCTGCTTCGACGTACTGGCGGTCGTCCAGATACACCCGCACCGCGCCACTCTTGACGTAATGCACCTGGAAAAATCGGTCATGGCGATGCACGGCCATATTGCGCCCGAAAAAACCTGCCAGGTTGCCCAGCTTGTCGTAATGCACCTCGGCATCGCTGTAACGCTGGTCGTAGACCTGCCCGAGGTTGATGTTGGGAATCGGCTGCACGTCGCCCTCCTCTTGTTGTTGTGATGCCATCGGAGTGTGCCACGCTTGACGGTAGTTAACATATTAATTATAAAGTTAACAACTTAACGAACTGCCTATGCAGCCGTCGTCACCGCCAGGAGAAACGCATGAGCCGTACCCTGCATGATGTTGCCAGCGGCACCCTGTTCGGCGTTGCGCTGAACTACCAGGGCCTGCTGGACCAACATCTCGCCGCCTTCGAGCAGGCGCCCTACCAGAAGCCGCCAACCAAGCCAGTGTTGTTCATCAAGACGCCCAACACCCGTAATGCCCATGGCGGCGTGGTGTTGCAGCCTGCAGGCGAGCGCCTGCAACCGGGCCCGGCGCTGGGCGTGGTGATCGGCCAGCGCGCCAGCCGCGTCAGCCTGGACAATGCCATGGCCCATGTGGCCGGGTATGTGGTGGTCAACGAATTCAGCCTGCCGGAAGACAGCTATTACCGCCCTGCCGTCAAAGCCAAATGCCGCGATGGGTTTTGCGCCTTGGGCCCGCAAGTGATTGAGCGGGATCAAGTGGCCAACCCCAACGAGCTGGCCCTCAAGCTCTTCGTCAATGGCGAGCTGCGCCAGCAAAACTCCACCGCCCATTGGGTGCGCGACATCCCACAATTGATCGCCGAGATCAGCGAGTTCATGACCCTGCATCCCGGTGACGTGCTGATCACCGGTACACCGGAGGGCCGCGTGGATGTGCAGCCGGGTGATCGTGTTGAAGTTGAAATCACTGGCGTCGGCCGCCTGCTCAATATCGTTCAGGCGGAGGCACTGGCATGAAGCGCGCACGTATCCGTTTTGAAGGTCAGATCCATGCCGTGCAGGTAGACGACGATCACAGCGTGCGCCTCAGCGATGGCCGGCGGCTTGCCGAAGATCAGGTGCAATGGCTGCCGCCCGCCACCGGCAACATGTTCGCCCTGGGCTTGAACTACGCCGATCACGCCGCCGAACTGGCCTTCACACCGCCGACCGAACCGCTGGCCTTTATCAAGTCGGTCGGCACCTACACCGGTCACCGCCAAGTCACCTGGCGCCCGGACAACGTCGCCTACATGCACTACGAGTGCGAACTGGTGGCGGTGATCGGCAAGACCGCGCGCAACGTCAAGCGCGCCGACGCCCTGGACTACCTGGCCGGTTACACGGTGTGCAACGACTACGCGATCCGCGACTACCTGGAAAACTACTACCGCCCCAACCTGCGGGTTAAAAACCGCGACGCCACCACCCCGGTGGGCCCCTGGATCGTCGACGTGGCCGATGTGCCCGACCCAGGCAACCTGAAGTTGCGCACCTGGATCAACGGCGAGCTGCGCCAGGAAGGCAGCACCCAAGACATGATTTTCGATATCCCCTACCTCATCGAATACCTGTCCAGCTTCATGACCCTGCAACCCGGCGACATGATCGCCACCGGCACGCCCGAGGGCCTGGCCGATGTGGTGCCGGGCGATGAGGTGGTGGTGGAAGTCGAAGGCGTGGGCCGCCTGGTCAACCGTATTGTCAGTGAGACGGAGTTTTTCTCCGTGCGCAAAGAGGCTTGAGCACCATGATCAAACACTGGATCAACGGCCGTGAGGTCGAGAGCAAAGACGTATTCATCAACTACAACCCGGCCACCGGCGAGGCCATCGGCGAAGTCGCCAGCGGTGGTGCCGATGAAGTCGCACAAGCCGTGGCGGCAGCCAAGGAGGCGTTTCCCAAGTGGGCCAACACCCCGGCCAGGGAGCGCGCACGCTTGATGCGCAAGCTCGGCGAATTGATTGAGCAGAACGTGCCACGCCTGGCCGAGCTGGAAACCCTCGACACCGGTTTGCCGATCCACCAGACCAAAAACGTGCTGATCCCACGGGCCTCGCACAACTTCGACTTTTTCGCCGAAGTCTGCACCCGCATGGACGGCCACAGTTATCCGGTGGATGACCAGATGCTCAACTACACCCTGTACCAGCCGGTAGGCGTGTGCGGGTTGGTGTCGCCATGGAACGTGCCGTTCATGACCGCCACCTGGAAGACCGCGCCGTGCCTGGCGCTGGGCAATACCGCCGTATTGAAAATGTCGGAGCTGTCGCCACTGACCGCCAATGAACTGGGACGCCTGGCGGTGGAAGCCGGGATCCCCAACGGCGTGCTCAATGTGATCCAGGGCTACGGCGCGACCGCTGGTGATGCACTGGTACGCCATCCGGATGTACGGGCGATTTCCTTTACCGGCGGCACTGCCACTGGCAAGAAAATCATGCAGACCGCCGGCCTGAAAAAGTACTCCATGGAGCTGGGCGGCAAGTCGCCGGTGCTGATTTTTGAAGACGCCGACCTGGAGCGCGCCCTCGACGCCGCACTGTTCACGATCTTCTCCCTGAACGGCGAGCGGTGCACCGCCGGTAGCCGGATCTTTATTCAGGAAAGCGTCTACCCGCAATTTGTCGCCGAGTTCGCGGCGCGGGCCAAGCGCCTGATCGTAGGCGACCCGCAGGACCCCAAGACCCAGGTCGGTTCGATGATCACCCAGGCCCATTACGACAAGGTCACCGGCTACATCAAGATCGGTCTGGAGGAAGGCGCCACACTGCTGGCCGGCGGCCTGGAGCGCCCGGCCAACTTGCCGGCGCACCTGAGCCGCGGCCAGTTTATCCAGCCGACGGTGTTTGCCGATGTGAACAACCGGATGCGCATCGCCCAGGAAGAAATCTTTGGTCCGGTGGTGTGCCTGATCCCGTTCAAGGACGAAGCCGAAGCGCTGCAACTGGCCAACGACACCGAATACGGGCTGGCGTCCTATATCTGGACCCAGGACATCGGTAAGGCTCATCGGCTGGCGCGCGGTATTGAGGCGGGCATGGTATTTATCAACAGCCAGAACGTGCGCGATTTGCGTCAGCCCTTTGGCGGGGTGAAAGGCTCGGGCACCGGGCGCGAGGGTGGCCAGTACAGCTTTGAAGTGTTTGCCGAGATCAAGAACGTGTGTATTTCCATGGGCAGTCATCACATTCCGCGCTGGGGTGTGTAGCCCAGGATCAAACAAGCCTCCTGTGGGAGCCGGGCTTGCCCGCGATGCAGACACCGCGGTCCTTCAGCCGTACCGAGTCGATGCAATCGCAGGCAAGCCAGCTCCCACAGGGACCTCACAAGCCTTACAAGAATAATTATTCAGGAGAATCATCATGGGCGACGTGGTTCTGGCAGCGAAGATCTGCCACGTACCGTCGATGTACCTGTCGGAACTGCCCGGCAAGCATCACGGCTGTCGCGAAGCGGCGATTGCCGGGCACAAGGAAATCGGCCGGCGCGCCCGCGAACTGGGGGCCGACACCGCCGTGGTGTTCGACGTGCACTGGCTGGTCAACAGCGGTTATCACGTCAACTGTGGCGAGCAGTTCCAGGGCACCTACACCAGCAACGAGCTGCCGCACTTCATCAAGAACATGGATTACGCCTACCCCGGCTGCCCCGAGTTAGGCGAGCTGATCGCCGCCGAAGCCAACCTGGCCGGCGTGCGCAGCATGGCCCATAACATCCCGAGCCTGGAGCTGGAATATGGCACGCTGGTGCCCATGCGCTACATGCACATGGGCGTGCCCGAGGATCAAAAACTCAAGGTGATTTCCATCGCTGCCTGGTGCGCCTGGCATCGCCTGGAAGACAGCTTTGCCTTCGGCGCCGCTGTGCGCCGGGCCATCGAAAAGAGTGACCGCAAAGTGCTGGTGCTGGCGTCCGGCTCGTTGTCCCACCGTTTTTCCGACGACCGCCAGGCCGAAGCGAATATCCACAACTGGACCCGTGAGTTTGACAAGCAGGTAGACCTGCACGTGGTCGAGATGTGGCAGCAAGGCCGCTTCAAAGAGTTCTGCGCGATGCTGCCGGACTACGCCGAACACTGCTTTGGCGAAGGCAAGATGCACGACACCGCCATGCTCCTGGGCCTGCTGGGTGGGCCGGACTATGCCCAGCCGGCCGAGATCATCACGCCGCCGTTCGGCAGTTCGGGCACTGGCCAGATCAACGCGATTTTCCCGCTGTAGCTTTGGGAGAAACCTATGCCGCACTTTATCGCTGAGTACACCGACAACCTTGAACCTCAGGCCGATTTGCCTGGCCTGTTTGAAAAAATCCACCGCGTGCTGGGCGACAGTGGCGTGTTTCCGTTGGGCGGCATCCGTAGCCGTGGTGTGCCCCTGGACACCTGGCGCATGGCCGACGGCAAGCATGACTACGCCTTCGTGCACATGACCCTCAAGGTCGGCCACGGCCGCGACCTGGCCACGCGCCAGGCGGTGGCCGAAGCCGTGTTCGCGGTGATCACCGCGCACTTCGCCCAATTGCAGGCGCAGCGGTTGTTGGCGCTGTCGTTCGAGATGGTCGAGTTGCACCCACAGCTCAACTTCAAGCAGAACAATGTGCATGCGTTTCTGAATAACGCGGCGGGATAAAAACCTGCCCTCCCCTCACGGCCACTCAGACAAAAAGTACAACACCATGAGCACAGCCCACTCCACTGCAAGCCTGCGGCTTGCCGAGCACGACCGCACCCATCGTTTGGTGACCTGGCGCCTGATGCCCTTGTTGCTGGTGTGTTACCTGTTCGCCCACCTGGACCGTATCAACATCGGCTTCGCCAAGATGCAGATGAGCCACGACCTGCAGTTCAGCGACACGGTGTACGGCTTCGGCGCCGGGCTGTTCTTCATTGCCTATGCGCTGTTCGGCGTGCCCAGCAACATGGCCCTGGACCGGGTCGGACCACGGCGCTGGATCGCCTGCCTGATGGTGGTGTGGGGCCTGCTCTCCACCGGCATGTTGTGGGTGGAAAGTGCTAGGGGCTTCTACGTGCTGCGCTTTTTGCTGGGGGTGGCCGAAGCCGGGTTTTTCCCGGGGATCCTGGTGTTTCTGAACCGCTGGTACCCGGCGCGGCGACGTGCCCAGGTCACCGCCTTGTTTGCCATTGCCGTGCCCATGGCCGGGGTGTTGGGCGGGCCGATTTCCGGGGCGATCCTGGAGAACTTCCACGACGTGGGCAGCCTGCGCGGCTGGCAATGGATGTTCCTGATCGAAGGTGCGCCCGTGGTGCTGCTGGGGCTGGTGGTGCTCAAGTGCTTGCCGGACAGTTTCGAAGTGGTGCACTGGTTGAGCAGCGAACAAAAACAGCAACTGCGCACCCAGTTGAGCAACGAAGAACAGCGCAAGACCATCACCTCGTTCAGCGGCATCCTGCGAGATCCGCAAGTGTGGCTGCTGGTGGCCGTTTACTTTGCGGTGATGCTGGCGGTCAACACCCTGGCGTTCTGGATGCCGACCCTGATCCACGGCGCCGGCATCGGCCGCGACAGTCAGGTCGGCTTGCTCAGCGCCGTGCCCTACCTGGCCGGCTGCTTCTTCATGCTCGGCTGCGGGCGCTCCTCCGACCGTCACCGCGAACGCCGCTGGCACCTGTGCGTGCCGCTGCTGATGGCCGCAGCCGGCATCGCCGTGGCGGGCCTGGCGCCCGGCAATGCGCTGCTGGTGATGAGCGGCCTGGTGGTCGCCGGCATGGGCGCCAGCGCGGCGCTGCCGATGTTCTGGCAACTGCCGCCGGCGTTTCTTTCCAATACCACTCAGGCGGCGGGCATCGCCATGATCAGCTCGTTCGGCAGCATCGCCGCGTTCCTCGCGCCCTACCTGATCGGCTGGATGCGCGACGCCACCCAGAGCGCCAGCCTGGCCCTGTACGTACTCGCCCTGTTTATCGCCCTCGGTGGCCTGCTGGTGCTGCGCACTCAGGCCGCCATCGTCAACCCACACTAGAGACCGTTGCCATGCTCGACTCCCAGCAAATCCTCGCGGCCGCCGCCCACCTGGACCGCGCCGAACGCAGCCGCGAACAGGTGCGTCAGTTTTCCCTCGACTACCCCGGCATCACCCTCGAGGATGCGTACGCCATCCAACGCGAATGGGTTGCGCAAAAGATCAAGAACGGGCGCACGCTCAAGGGCCACAAGATAGGCCTCACTTCACGGGCCATGCAGGTTTCTTCGAACATCACCGAGCCCGACTACGGCGCCCTGCTCGATGACATGTTTTTCGACGAAGGCAGTGATATTCCCTTCGAACGCTTCATCGTGCCGCGTGTGGAAGTGGAACTGGCGTTCATCCTTGGCAAGCCGCTCAAGGGCCCCAACTGCACGGTGTTCGATGTGCTCGACGCGACCGAATGGGTGATCCCGGCGCTGGAAATCATCGACGCACGCATCCAACAGGTCGACCCACAGACCAACGCCACCCGCAAGGTGTTCGACACCATCTCCGACAACGCCGCCAATGCCGGCGTGGTACTCGGTGGCCGGGCTGTGCGCCCCACCGAGATCGACCTGCGCAAAGTGCCGGCGGTGCTGTATCGCAATGGCGTGATCGAAGAGTCCGGCGTTTCGGCGGCAGTGCTCAACCACCCGGCCAAGGGCGTGGCGTGGCTGGCCAACAAGCTGGCGGCGCATGACGTCACCTTACTGCCGGGCCAGGTGATTCTCGGCGGCTCGTTTACCCGCCCGGTGGCCGCCCGCCCCGGGGATACCTTCCACGTCGACTACGACCTGCTCGGTTCGATCGCCTGTCGCTTCGTCTGAACACTGGAGGATTGTCATGGACATGCCTGTCAACCGCTTCAAACAACGCCTGCACAACGGCGAGGTGCAGATCGGCCTGTGGCTTGGCCTCGCCAATGCCTATAGCGCCGAGTTGGCCGCCAATGCCGGTTTCGACTGGCTGTTGATCGACGGCGAACATGCGCCCAACCACCTGCCGGGGATGCTTGCGCAATTGCAGGCCATCGCGCCCTACCCCAGCCAGGCGCTGATTCGCCCGGTGGTCGGCGACACGGCATTGATCAAGCAACTGCTGGATATCGGCGCGCAGACGCTGCTGGTGCCCATGGTCGAAAGCGCTGCCCAGGCCCAAGAACTGGTGCGCGCCCTGCACTACCCACCCCAGGGTATTCGCGGCGTCGGCAGTGCCCTGGCCCGTGCTTCGCGCTGGAACAGCATCACCGACTACCTCGACCAGGCCGACGCGCAGATGTGCCTGCTGGTGCAGATTGAAAACCGCGAGGGCCTGGCCAATCTGGACGCTATCACCGCCGTCGAAGGCGTGGACGGTGTGTTCATCGGCCCGGCGGACTTGAGTGCGGCCATGGGGCATCGCGGTAACCCCGGGCATCCTGAAGTGCAGGCGGCGATAGAGGACGCCATCGTGCGCATTGTTCGAGCGGGCAAGGCGGCAGGGATTCTCAGTGCGGATGAACGCCTGGCGCGGCGCTATATCGAACTGGGCGCAACGTTCGTGGCGGTGGGAGTGGATACCACCGTGTTGATGCGCGGGTTGCAAAGCCTGGCCGGGAAGTTCAAAGACGTACCGGTGGCTGCCAATACCGGTGGTGTCTACTGAGATCCAATGTGGGAGCTGGCTTGCCTGCGATAGCGGTGTATCAGCGACAAATAAGCTAGCTGACCCGACGCTATCGCAGGCAAGCCAGCTCCCACAGTTGACCGGCGGTGGTTCAGTCATTAGTTCAGCGCTTGATGTTCTTCAAGTCATCCAGCAACCCCAGCAAGGTCTGGAATTTCTCTTCGCCAAGCTGATCCTGCAAACGCTGGTAGTTGGCCTCCATGCACTGGCTCATGGACTCGAAACTCGCCTTGCCCTTGTCTGCCAGGGTGATAAGCACCCGGCGCTGGTCCTGTTCGGCCTTGCGTCGGTGCACCATGCCGGCGGCGTCCATGCGCACCAGCACGCCGGTCATGCTCGGCTTTAGGATGCACGCCAGTTCCGCCAGTTGGTAAATCTCCAGCTCACCGTGCTGTTCGAGGATGCGGATGATGCGCCATTGCTGTTCGGTCAGGCCGTGTTCATTCAGCGACGGGCGGAAAAAACTCATCGCGGCCTCACGCGCTTGCAGCAAGGCCAGGGTCAGGGATTGTCGAGGTTTGGACATAGGATCAGGGTCACGAAGTATTTAGTTAATAATTTAACGAAACTCTAACATTCCCCGCCAGCGAGCGCGCTATAACTTGTGTGTGCCCTCGCCCGTGGCGCGCTGAATCAAAAAACCGGGCACGCAGGATCAAGACTTCCAGCCCGTCAGGGGCCCTAATGGAGGCATCCGCTTTAGCGCCTTCCTTCACTTTTTCAGGCTGCGCCATGATCAACATCGAAACCCCTACGTATTACACCGCCACCAAGAAATACAACCTCAGCTTCCCCACCCTGGAGCAAGACATCGACGCGGACGTCGTGGTGATCGGTGGCGGCTTTTCCGGGATCAACACCGCGCTGGAACTGGCGGAAAAAGGCATCACCAATATCGTGGTGCTTGAAGCGCGCTACCTGGGCTTTGGCGGCACCGGCCGCAACGGCGGGCAGATCATGGCGGGCATCGGCCATGACTTGGAGAAGATCAAGAAGGACGTGGGCGAAGACGGGCTGCGCCAGGTGTTCGAGATCAGCGACCTGGGCGCCGACATCATCAAGAACCGCATCGCCAAGTACAACATCGATGCCGATTTCTGCCACGGCTACGGCTATATGGGCTTCAACGCCCGCCAGGAAAAAACCCTGCGCGCCTGGGAGAAGGACTTCAAGTCGGTCAACAGCCAGCATGAAATTCGCTTTCTCGGCGGCTCGGATGTGCAGCAGATCATCGGTTCCAACGCCTACACCAGTGCGCTGCTGCACATGGGCGGCGGGCATGTGCATTCGCTGAACCTGCTGCTGGGCGAGGCCACCGCGCTGGCCGGCCATGGGGTAAGGATTTTTGAGAACAGCCCGGCCCTGGAGGTCAGCTACGGCGAACGCATCACCGTGCGCACCGGGCGCGGTTCGGTACGCGCCGGCAAGTTGCTGTGGGCCTGTGACAGCTTTCTCAACAAGCTCGAACCGGAACTGCACCGCTCGACCATCAACACCTACGCTTTCCAGATGATGACCGAGCCGTTGTCCGAAGAATTGATCCAGCGCATCAGCCCGATCCGTGGCGCCTACAGCGATATCCGCCCGGTGATCGACTACTACCGCGTAACCAATGAAAACCGCCTGCTGTTCGGCGCCGCGACGCCTTTGGTCGAGCATATTCCCGGCGACCTGAAAGCCTGGAACCGCCACCTGATGCTGAAGATTTTCCCCTACCTCAAGGACGTGAAAATCGACCTGGCCTGGGGCGGCCCGATGGCGTGCAGCCCGAATCTGTTCCCGCAGATCGGCACCTTGCCGGGGCGCAGCAATGCGTTTTTCGTGCAGGGCTATTCAGGCTTTGGCGTCACGCCCAGCCACATCATCTGCAAGGTCCTGGCCGAAGGCATGAGCGAAGGCTCGGCGCGCTATGACCTGGTCAGCTCGATCCGCCGCCCGACCATTATCGGCAAGGACGCAATTCGCCCTCTGCTGCTGACGGCGGGCAAATCCTGGCACCAATTGTCCGGCTACTGGAACGGGCGTCGTTGATTCGCTTTTTTTCACTCATCAGGAACCACTGCCATGACCCTCACCACCGTCAAACATAACGTCCAGCTGTCGGAACTCGATGCCTGGGGCACCGTGGCCGACCTCGGCTCACAGATCCTTGAAGGCGAGGTGCGCGCCTTCGGCAAGATGACATTCGGCGCACCTACCGATGCGGTCAGCAGCGCTTACTTCGGCACCACACGGGGCAAATTCCGCATGGTCTACCCGTTCGCCGAACAAGCCACGGTGGTCACCGGCGAGGTCATACTCACCGATGAGTCCACCGGCCAGTCCACCCGCTACAAGGCCGGTGACAGCTGGTTTGTGACCAAGGGCACGCCGGTGCTGTGGGAAGTGGTCAGCGAGAGTTTCGTCAAACACTACTTCGCCGTCGTGTAAGGAGCCTTGCCATGAGCACTTCTTCTGACTGGATCACCGTGGGCGCCCTGGCCGACGGTTTTGCACCCGAAGCGTTCATCCTGCCGAACCTCGCCGACCTGGCGGGCCAGACCTTCACTCTGCACTTTGCCAATGGCTGGCAGATCGAGCATCGCTTCGAACAGGAGCGCCTGGCCTGGCACGCCGCCGACGGACACTCCAGCGGCAGTGCAGCCTACCGCGCCAGCTCGATTCGCCCGGGCCTGTACCTGGTGGACTTCATCAAGCACGAAGCCGGGCAAAGCTGGTCGATCAGCCTGGTGCTGGACACGCCAACTGCCTCCTTTACCGCGGTGATTGGCAGTATGCCAGAGCCGGCAGAGACCCACGAAGGTCTTTACCACCGCGCCCTGGCCGGCAAACCGCTGACCTCGGTGCACGCCGAGTTCCTCCACGGCAGCCTCGACCGGCCGTGGCAGGAGGGCCATTGCTTGCACGCCCCCACCGAGGAACTGGTGGGCCTGCGCAACCACTACCGCTACAGCCCCAGCGAGGTCTACGAGCACATCTACCTCAACCCGCAGTTCTATGCCTGGCAATGCCTTGAGGGTGTGGAGAAAGGCTTGTGCGACACCGACCGCTGCCATTACTACAAGATCGCCGAGCAGCTGTACCTGTTCGTCTGGCAGGAGAAGATCGTGCCCACCCTCGGCCTGGTGCTGATCGACCTGCAACAACACCGCAGCGACGGCAAGATCTTCGGCTATGCGGGGGCATCCTTCGACGCGCTGTCGAACTTCCCGATCAGTTCCTATTGCCAGGTGCTCAACCGCACGGAGTACCCCCGTGACTGAGGCGCGCACGGTGGTGATCACCGGGGCCGGCACCGGCATCGGCGCCGCCTGTGCCCGGCTGTACGCGCAGGAAGGCGCACGGCTGGTACTGATCGGCCGGCGCCGCGAGCCACTGGAACAGGCGGCGCAGGCCAGCGGCGGCCTGATCCTGGTGGGCGATGCCGCCTGCCCCGACACCTGGGAGGGCTTTATCCGCGAGATTCACGCCCACTACGGGCGTATCGATGTACTGCTGGCGTGTGCCGGCGGTCATGGCCTGGGCAGCGCGACCCAGACCAGCCCGTCTACGTGGGAAGCGGCGCTGCGCAGCAACCTGGACAGCGCGTTCTACAGTGCCCGCGCCTGCCTGCCGCTGTTGCAGGAAAGCGCCGGCAGTGTCGTGCTGATCGGCTCCATCGCCTCGCTCGCGGCGGGGCCCGAGGTGTGCGGCTACACCACGGCCAAACATGCATTGCTCGGGCTCAATCGCTCGCTGGCACGGGACTACGGCCCCCACGGCGTGCGCGTGAACGCGGTGTGCCCGGGCTGGGTGCACACGCCGATGGCCGATGCCGAGATGCAGCCGTTGATGGAAGCGTACGGCGACACCTTGCAACAGGCGTACGAGCGCGTGTGCGCCGATGTGCCGCTGCGCCGCGCCGCCCGGGCCGAAGAGATCGCCAAGGTATGCCGCTTCCTGGCCAGCGACGACGCATCGATCATTACCGGGGCTACGTTGGTGGCGGACGGTGGGTCCAGTATCGTCGACGTGCCGACGCTGGCGTTTACGCGCCTGGAGCCTGCCCATGCCCAATGACCTGGATTTCAGCGACCAAGTCGTGCTGGTCACCGGCGGCGCCCAAGGGATTGGCCTGGGTATCGTCCAGGCCTTTGCCGAACGCGGTGCGCGGGTGGTGATTGCTGATCGCCTGCTGGAACAAGCTGAAAGGGTGGCCGCTGGGTTGTGCGCGCAGGGCTATCAGGTCGAGGCCGTGGGCGTTGACCTGGCGCAAGCCGAGGCGGTATTCGCCTGCGTTAAAGGGTTGGCGCAGCTGGATATTGTGGTGCACAACGCCGGGTATTTCCCTCTGACAGCCTTTGCCGACATCACCCCGGCGATCTTGCAACGCACCTTGGCGGTAAACCTTTCGGCGCTGTTCTGGCTGACCCAGGCGGCGTTACCGATGTTTCGCGCGCAAGGCCGGGGTTGCGTGCTGGTGACGTCTTCGGTCACCGGCAACCGGGTGGGTTATCCGGGGCTGAGCCACTATGCGGCGTCAAAGGCTGGGGTGAATGGGTTTATCCGCAACGCGGCGTTGGAACTGGCGCCCTTGAATGTGCGGGTCAATGGCGTGGAACCGGGCATGATCGCCACGCCGGCGATGAGCAACCTGGGCGATGCCGCGCTGAATGAGAGCATCGCCAGCCGTGTGCCACTGGGGCGTTTGGGCGCGGCTGCGGATATTGCCGGCGCGATGCTGTTTCTGGCTTCTGACCTGGCTGGCTATATCACCGGGCAGACCTTGGTGGTCGATGGTGGCTCCACCCTGCCCGAATAACGGGGACCCATGTGGGAGGGGGCTTGCTCCCGATAGCGATGGTTCAGTCAAATATCCAATGGCTGACACACTGCTATCGGGAGCAAGTCGAATCGTCGCACCGCCCCTCCCACATTGGATCTCCTGCAGCCTGAAGGACCTGTTTATGCCCCCACCGCCTGCAACCGGCTGGAACGAAAATCCTTGGGCGACACCTCGAACTGTTTCTTGAATGATCGGCTGAAATGCGCCGAGTCGGTAAAGCCCCACTTGTAGGCAATCGAGGTGATCGACTCGCTACGCAGGAAGGGGTTGGTCAAGTCGTCCGCACTGCGCTTGAGCCGCGCCCGCTGGATGTAGCGGCAGACGCTGTCGTCCTGTTCCTCGAACAAACGGTACAGGTGCCGCACCGAGATATTCAGGCGGTTGGCCAGGCCAATCGGGCTCAGGCCAGGCTGGCCCAATGACTCATCAATGACCTTTTGCACATAGCTGCGCAGATTATTGCCCTGCAACGCAGCAACGCCCTCGCGGCACTCATCGCCCTGCTCCAGCGCCGAGCCCAGCAGCGACACAAAGGCCGCCTGCAGCGCGTCCACTTGCGTGGCGTCGTCGTCAGTGTCGTCCTTGCACAGCTGATCCATCAACACATGCAACATACGCCCACAGGCTTTGGTCGAGGAGATCTTGCCGAACGCCAGCGCCTGGCCGCCCAGGTGCTTGCACACCTCGGTGCGCGGCAACGACAGCGAGGCATGTTCGATCAAACCAAAGGGGGTGATTTCGATGGAGCCCACCGAGTCCATCAACAGCATCTCGCCGGGGGCCAGCTGCACGGTCTGCTCGTTTTGGGTGATCTGCGAATAGCCGCTGCGCTGGCTGACCAGGAAGCACTCCTGGTCATTGTCGTGATCGGCGTGGTGCGTCGGGCGTTTGATCAGCCCGGCATTGGTGCGCAGGATGGCCAAGCCACGAGGCAAGTTGTGGATCTCGCCAATAAACAGCGAACGGTTGAAGGCCAGTTCGGTATCGAAGTGGCCGCACGCGGCGCGCAGTTCGCGGTTCCAGCTGTCGAGCCCGTCGGGTGCATGCTGTGGGATGCTCATGGGGGTGTCTCCGCAGTGGCGTTCTTTTTGTTGTTCTGATGCAATAGTTAACATGTTATCTATATGCACGCAACAACAACCTGTTTGCCCTTTGCAGAAGCACTAATGATGCCAATCACAGCGTCGACAGCGCCCGCTTGATACCCGCCAACACCGCCAGTAAATGGTTGCGTTGCTCAGGGCTTACAGCAATGTAACGCCGAAACGCAGGCATCCGGTTGACCACCTCACTCCCGCCCATATGCTCCAGGCGCACACACCATTGCCGGTCCTTGAGATCAATGCGCAGGCGCTTGAAATCCAGCGGCATCAGCGCCTGGAACAACCCGCTGTCGGCCAGCAAACGCGCCTGTAGCTCACACGCCAGAGCCTGGCTGCCGGAGCGCCGGCGCACGCGGATGCCGTTGCGCCGAATAGCGCCGCCATGGTGCACCTCGAAGCTGCCAGCGCCACTCGCTGAAGCAGGTACGCGCAGGACGCACTCGGTCAGCACCAGGTGCATCAACAACTGCGACTCGGTGCGCTCGACAATCTCGAAGTTCACACCGTCCACTTCAAGCGTCGCCAGGCCCAGATCACGCCGCAAGCGCGCCAGGGTCACCCCAGGTCGATAACCGCTCGGTGCACGGTCTGCGCTGAACAGCTCATACAGTTTTTGCCGCAAAGTCGTTATAACCGTCATGGGCAGGCCCCGGTTCGTGGCTGAATTCCTTGGCCAACACCTCCTCAACGCAGGCGGGCTTGAAGGGGTTGACCTTCTGCACCACCAGGGTCCAGAACAACGCATAGGTGGCGGTCACGCCGAGCATCACCCCAAACGGCACATAAATGTCGGCCGGGTTCATACCTGGCGGGGTGATAAACCACATGCCCAGCAGGATGCCGATGCTGGAGACGATCTGCGGCAGCGGGAACCACGGCGAACGGTACGCCCGGGGCAAATCCGGACGGCGAATGCGCAGGATCACCACCGACAACGTCACCAGCAGGTAGGCAAAACTCCACGCGCACACCGCCGCCAGCACCAGGTGCATGATGTTGTCGGTGTTGCCGCCCAGGTACAGCGCATGCAGGCACGGGATCAGCATGGCCACCAGGATGCACAGCAGCGGTGTCTTGAAGCGCGGGTGCAGGTAGGTGAACACCTTCGGCAACGCGCCATCCACCGCCATGCCGTAGAGGATGCGCGGAACACCGGCCATCAAGGTATTGATAGTCGCAGCACCGGCGAAGAGAAAACCGATACCCAGCCACAGCGGCCCGATCTGCCCCATCACCTGCTCGGCGAACCGTGGGATGGCCATGGGTGTATCCAACAGGTGCACGCCGGAGGCGGCGTCGAGCACCACGTTTTCCACCTGGCGTTTCATCGCGGCGCCATAGATGAACATGCATGTCGCCACGCCCATCAGCCCGAGCATCATCGCCCGTGGCATGACCTTGGCCGATTGGCGCAGGTCAGGTGCCAGCGGGGTGACGAACTCGCAGCCGACGAACATGAACATCGCCATGCCCACCAGCGACAGCACGGTGACCAGGTCGGTGCCCACCAGTGATTCCCCGAACCAGCCATCCAACTGCACCGCCGGCGCGGCGATCAGGCCCAGCACGCCGAACACCATCAGGGTGGTCCACATGCCGAACGTAAGGATGATCTCTGCGCGGCCAAAGGCGCTGACCCCGAAGGCGTTCAGCACCCCGAACACCAGCACGAACCCCACGCCCAGCAGCCACGAGCCGCCGGCCGATTCTGCCAGGGTATTGAGGTGTTCGAAGTTCACCAGGGCCATGACCCCGGCGAGGATGGTTTCGGCGGTACCGGCGAACACATGCACGATCAGATACGCCGACAAAGTGCCGGTAATCGCAAAGAACCGGCCCATGCCGCAGTTGATGTAGTCGTACACCGAGCCCGTGGTGGGCAGTATCGAGGCGGCCTCGGCGAAGGTGGTCGCCTGGGCCAGCATCATCACCACGGCGATCAGCATCGCCAGGGCAAAGGCGCTGCCGCCAATGCCAAAACCCATGGTGGCGGTGAGGATCACCGGGCTTGCCATGATCAGCCCGATGGTGCTGGCCAACGCGGTGGGGAAACCTACCGTGCCCCGGTTGAGGTGCGCGGTGAGTCGGTCGTTGATCGACATGGTGGGGTCCTCGAAAGCGGTTTTTTTAGTGTGTCGGCACTCTGCGCCCCACCTGGCTCGATCGTCTTGCCCCTGTCTGCCGAAGGTTTTGTTGCTGCCTGCCACGGCGTATCGCCTGGCGGCCAGGGTCAACTGCCTGGCACGCATATGAAAGACTTGGCCTGCGACCGCTCGCCCTAATGCGCCCTCACTCTTAACCAAGATGGGGACAATAACAATGGAGCACACACTGAAAAACCGCCGCCTGCGCCAGGCGGTCGGCCTCGGCATTGCACTGCTGGTCGGCCAGGCCCAGGCCATCGAGTTGTATGCCGATACCGACACCCAGCTCACCGGCAACTTCCTTGCCGTCTACGGCCTGTTCAACAGCCCGAAGAACTACGATGGCCGCAGCGGCGGCTCCACCTGGCGCGAGGGGTTCATCAAGTACGGCCTGAGCGTCGAGCAGAGCCTGGGCAACCTGGGCGGCGTATACGGCACGGCGAACCTGGTGAGTTCCGGCACCTGGGGCGACGGCGATGCGTCGGGGTTGACCGACGGCACCGAGCGCACCACCAAGTTTGACGAAGCCTTCGCCGGCTGGCGCTCCGGCGAGCTGTTCCCGGCGCTGGGCAAGGATGGGGTAGACCTGTCGTTTGGTCGCCAGATCATCATGTTGGGCGACGGCTTCATCATCAACGACGACGGCCCCAACCTCGGCAATGGCGTAGGCGACGGCGAGTTCAATCGCGGCGGTGCCTACTACATTGCCGCGCGCCATGCCTTCGACAAGACCGCGGTCATTCGCCTGGGCGGCAAGGATGGCGTGCATGGCAGCCTGATGTGGATCAAGTCCGACAACCGCGCCCAAGCCAGAACCGAAATGGCTGCGGGCACCCTGGAATACAGCGCCGCCCCGGGCACCCTGGGGCTCACCTATATACACGGGATCGACGTGGATGAGCGTTTCGCTACCGACCTGCAACGCCAGCGCAAAGGCATGAACCTCTACAGCCTGCGCGGTGCCGGCAGTGCCGGCATCGACAACGCCCATTTCGCCTTCGAACTGGCCCGCCAGGACCGCCGCAACAGCCAGCAGAACGCTGGGTACGCCGAAGCCGGCTACACCTTCGCCGACCTGCCCTGGTCGCCGGACCTGACCTACCGCTACGCCCGTTATTCAAAAAACTGGGACGGCATGTTCGCAGGCTTCAACCGCGGCTATGGCACCTGGGTACAGGGCGAAGTGGCGGGCAACTATTCCGGCCCCTACAACAGCAACACGGCGGTGCAGCACGTAGCGCTCAAGGTCAAGCCGCTGGACAACATCACCCTCGGCGCACTGTTCTTTGACTACAACACCGTCAGCACCCGCGGCCAGTTGAACCTGGATGGCCGCGAACTGGACCTGTACGCCGAATGGGCCGTGAACGAGCACCTGATCATCACGCCGCTGCTGGGCCTGTACAAACCCGATAAAGCGGCCGACACCGGCGGTAACCAGGTCGGCGGCAACGGCACCAATGTCTACAGTCAGCTGGTGGTGGCCGTGCCGTTCTGAACCACCTCGGGCGCGCAGGGAGGCAGCGCCCGGACCTCGGCGTAGGCGCCCTGGTGGTAGAGCAACGGCGCACGGCCGAAGTCATCGAACGCCACCACCTTGCCGATCATGATCCAGTGATCGCCGCCATCGATCTGCTGGTACTTCTCACAGTGAAAGCGCGCCGAGCAATCGGCGAACACCGGCGAGCCGCCCTCACCCGGCTCGTACTCGATCAGGGCGAAGCGATCTTCACGGGGGCGCGCAAAGTTGTTGGACAGGTGCACCTGGTCCGCCGCCAGCACATTCACCGCAAAATGACTGGCCTCCTCGAACACTGCATGGCTGTTGGAGCGCTTGTCGATGCTCCACAGCACCAGCGGTGGGTCTAGGGACACCGAGTTGAAACTGTTGGCAGTCACGCCGACCTTGTGCCCGGAAGCGGTGGCGGCAGTGACCACCGTCACACCGGTGGCGAAGTTGCCGAGGGCGCGGCGAAAGGCCCGTGGGTCGAAAACGTCAGACATGCAAGACTCCCGGGTGGCCGCGAGTGGCCGCCCTTATTGTTATGGGTGATAGGCGCGGCTACACCATGCTCGGGTCGGGTTCCAGACCCATCAGCTCACGGCCGAGGATCTGCGCGCACACGTCGTAGTCGGTATAGGCATGGGCGCCTGTCATATGGGAATCGCGGAACAGGCGCTGCATCTCGTTGTGCTCGAACCAGGCATTCCCGCCCGCAGCGGCGAACAGGCGGTCTACCGCGTCGATGCACATCTTGGTGGCGTAACCCTGATTGGTGCGCCAGAACGCCAGGGTTTCCCGCGTGGGATAACGGTGGGCGGCGCTGTGTTCGGCGTGTTCCTGCCAGGTTTTTTCCAGGAACGCTCGGGCGGCGGCGACCTGGTGGGTGGACTCGGCCAGGCGCATCAACGCCGCGGTGGCTGCGCCGACGGCGGCACCGGTGTAGGCGCGCACCCGCGTCCTGGTTTTTTCGCGAAACACCTCAAGCATACGCTCGGCCACACCGAGGCTGACGGTGGAGAAGCCACTGGCAAAATATGGCCGATACGGCGCGTAGAAAATCTGGCTGTCGGGGTAGAGGCCAAAGCCTGCGGACTTGCCCTCCATCATGTCCTTGGCCTTCTGGATACGGTGTTCGGGCACCCAGGCGTTGTCGATGATCAGGGTCTTGGTGCCGCTGCCTTTCATGCCGGCCGCAAACCAGTCGTCGCGAATCTGATAGTCACTGCGCGGTAACACAGCAAAGCAGTAATCCTGGGTGCCTTCGGCGTTCTGGCGACGGCAGCCGACAATCGCCCACTCGCCATGGTCACAGCCGCTGCTCCAGCCCATCTCACCGCTGAAGTACACCCCGCCCTCGCCCTCGGTCACCCGACCGAACGGCGCAATACTGCTGCTGGCCGTGGCATCCGGGTTGGCACCCCAGATTTCCTGCTGCAACTGGGTCGAGAACAGCGCCAGTTGGTGGCTGTGAGTACACAACAAGCTCATCGCCCAGGCGGTACTGGCGCAACTACCGGCGAGCAAGGCGATGCAGTCGGCGAACTCGGGCAGCGTCAGCTCCAGGCCGCCGAAGGCCTTGGGCTGAAAGGCACGGTGCAGGCCGATGCTTTTGAGCAGGGCGATATTTTCATCCGGTACCTGGCGCAGTTGCTCGGCACGGCTGGCATTCGCGGCAATGGCCGGCAAAAGGGGTTTGAGGTCTTCAAGGAGCGGGTTTGGCTTTTTCATGGACGGCCCTGCTTATTATTGGAAGTCCGACAGGCGTTCCGGATTGCGGAACGGCGCTGGATGCAGGGCCAGTATCGAACGGGCCGTGCTGGCGGGAAATGCACGTTCGGCAGGCAAGCTTGTACTTTTCACAGGCGCGGCAGGCACAGGCATAAAACCTGGCAGGCACAGTCAAGCCGCTTATTGGTGCGTTGGTTACCCTCGGGTTTTCTTTTGTGAATTGCCAGGAACCTGCCATGAGCGATATCCCGTTGCTGCCTCAAGTCGAAGCCTTTTTGCGTCGCCGCCATGGGCTGTTTATCGACGGTGTCAGCGTGCGCAGCCACGCCGATCAAACCCTGAACGTCATCAACCCTGCCACCGGCCAGGTGATCGCCGAAGTGGCCGACGCAGACCTGGCGGATATCGACGCCGCGGTCGCTTGCGCCAACCGTGGTTTCCAGCGATGGTCCCAGGCCGCGCCCGCCATACGCGGCAACGTGCTACTCAAATTGGCCGATCTGCTGGAACAGCACCGTGAAGAACTGGCGCAGATCGAAACGTGCCAGTCGGGCAAGATCATCCAGATCTCCCGCGCTTTCGAGGTCGACCAGGCCGCGCACTTTCTGCGCTACTACGCTGGCTGGGCCACCAAGCTCAGCGGCCAGACCCTGACCCCATCCCTGCCGTCGTTCAATGGCGAGCGCTACACCGCCTTTACCCTGCGCGAGCCGGTGGGCGTGGTGGTTGGCATCGTGCCGTGGAATTTCTCGACCATGATCGCCATTTGGAAACTCGCCTCGGCGCTGGTGACCGGCTGCAGCATCATCATCAAGCCCAGCGAATTCACGCCGCTGACCCTGCTGCGCATCGCTGAACTGGCCATCGACGCCGGGCTGCCGGCGGGTGTGCTGAATGTGCTCACCGGCGGCGGCCATGTCGGCAAGGGGCTGGTTGAACACCCCGGCACGCACAAGGTTTCATTCACCGGCTCAGTGCCCACCGGCATCGCCGTCGGCCGCAGCGCCATGGGCGCCGGCCTCACCCGTGCGACCCTGGAACTGGGCGGCAAGAATGCCGCCGGCTTCCTACCCGATATGGACGTGGACAAGGCAGTGGACGGCATCATCGAAGCGGGCTTTTTGCACTCGGGGCAAATCTGCGCGGCGGCCGAACGCTTTTTCGTGCACCGCTCGCAAATCGACGCCGTGCTGGAAAAACTCAAGACGCGCCTGAGCCGCCTGAATATCGGCTCGCCCCTGGACGAACACACCGAATTCGGCCCGGTCACACACCAGCAGCACCAGCACAAACTGCTTGGCTACTTCAACCAGGCCCGCGCCGAAAACAACACGATCATCCACGGCGGCCACCTTATCGACCGCCCCGGTTGCTACGTCGAACCCACGGTGATCCTCGCCAACCACCTGCACGACACCCTGCTCAACGAAGAAACCTTCGGCCCCATCGCCACCTTCCTGCCCTACGACGACGAAGACGAGCTGCTGGCGCTGATGAACCACGGGCCCTATGGGCTGAGCGCCAGCCTGTGGACCAACGATTTGGGCAAGGCCCTGCGCATGATCCCGGCGATCAAGGCAGGCACCTTGTGGGTGAACATGCACACCTTGCTCGACCCGGCAGTGCCGTTTGGTGGGTGCCGGTCTTCGGGGGTTGGGCGGGAGTTTGGCAGTGCATTTATTGAGGATTACACCGAGCTTAAGTCGGTGATGATTCGGTATTGAGGACTGAGTGCCGGCGACCGGAATCAGGGCTCAGGTTTGGCTGGTGGGCCACGAAACAGATTTCTGGAAATGATGTCGGCCTTCAGCATCTTGAGTTGCAGATGACGGTTTACTGCGCCAACGACTTCCATATAACGGGTGACGTGGCGCTTCCACGTATCGACCAGCAGGAAGGGCACCAAGCCAATCGCAACAAACGGAAGAATAACCACACCGAACAGGATTTTCAGAAGCTCCCAGCACCCTTGCAGCAAATCCACAGGGCCCAAGGTTTTTTCATAATGCAACTTCTTGGTCAGCACGTCGGAAATCAGGTTCGTGCCGATGGCGGCGGTTACAAACGGGAATACAAACAGGAACAGGTTGGAACGGTGTTTCACTTGGTCAAACAGATCACCGCTGATTTTGCCTTTTTCGTGTAGTGAGTGCGCCAGCCCATTGAATGCGTCGATAGAGACCACGGCACATGCGGCAATCGAAATCAGCGCAACGCCGGTCGCCACGACAACTTGCGGCGTGGTGTCTTTGTCAAGAATGAAACCAATCACCGCCATCACCAACACAAAGGCCATCACCAAAAAGCCCAGTTGCACATCCAAGCCAAACAACAACGCGTAATTCATCCGTGAACTCCTCTATTAAGACTAATTAAAACACCCAACTGTCACTGATAAGGAATCAAGCGATCGTGGTCCAGATCCCGCATCAAATCGCTCAACATTTCGCTTTCACTGCGGGGCTCGGTCATGGGGATATACCAGGTCGTGGCCGTCCAGCCACCGCGTTTGTAGGCATAGGTTTTGAGCAGTTGCCCGTCCTTGTACAGCGAGCCGTGCAACTGGCGCTCGTAGGTGTAGGGCACCGGCACGGTCAGCAGCGTCAGCGCGCCGAGTATCGCCGGGAACGCACCGGCACCTTTACCGCCGCGTTGATCGACCAACAAGCTGTAGCCGGTCTTGCTGAAACCGCCATCCATAAAACTGAAGGCACCTGTGTCACGCAACAGCTGGATGACCTCGCGCTGCGTCTGCTGTTCAAATCTCGACGTGGGCGACGGCATTGTGACACTCATCGGCACATAGGCACGCTCTGCCTTGTAGTCCAACGGCTTGAGGGCGGTACCGCAACCGCCAAGCAACAGCACGGCAGCCAGTAGCGTAGTCCTGATCATTGTGCGTGCTCCTCGGGTAGCAAGCCGTCGCGTTGTACATCCTCGGCAAAAGCACGTGCGACACGATGACCGTTCTGTAACTCCATCCCGCCAGGGCCATCCAGCAACCAGGAGTATTTGTGGGTGACGTTGCGGTAGCTGTACTGCTTGAGCTGCTTTCCATTGTGCTGCAGGGAAAACTCGGTTGTGGTGTCGACGGTCACTGAAAGGGGCATTAGAAACAGGGTTGCCGCACTCAGCAATACCAAGGGGAAAGGCGGCATATCACGCTGGATGTTGTAGCGCACCCACACCGAATAATCCCCCGGGTTGCCCCTGCCGGTTTCGACACTGCGAAACACCCCGGTCTCGCGCAACTGATTACGGATGAGTGCGGCATTGAGCGGATCATCGATCATGACGTGGATCGGCTTGAGGTATTCCTTGCCATCCGGCAATGCACGCTCAGGCAGCGTATGGGTGGTTGCACACCCGGTCAGCAGCGCCAGGGCGCCGATAGTCATAAAGCGGTTCATGGACGTGTCTCGTGAAGGGTGTTCTGGCCCGCGCCGGCTGGTAGAGGCGCGATGATGTAAGGGGCGGCGCTGCGATAATCCAGGGGCAGCAAATCCAGGGTCGGCAGGCCCGGGACATAGTGGCGCGCAAGCGGCTCGTCACGAGTTTGCTGATCGCGCCAGCGGAAGGCACACAGGGAGGCGCCAAGGCATAAAGAGCGAAATTCTCCGAGGTAATAGGCGTTGCCGGCCTTCAGACGCAGTGGCAGGTTGAACTTCTCTCGCGCCTGCACCGAGGTGTAGGTGGTCCCCAGAGTCGGTGAGTAACTGCTGGAGAAAAACTGAAAATCATAAAACTCATAATCCCCAGGCTTGAGCGCCAGCACAAATACACTGGCGGCACCGGCCGCATCTTTCACATCCTGAGGGGTTTGGCGCCCTGCACCGACCCATATCGCCGCGGCACCAAACTCCGAACCACGCTTGCGAAACAGCAGACGCTGATTAGGCGCGGGGGACGCACTGAGGCTCTGCGGGCCGATCGACCCGACAACATAAGCGACTGGCTCCAGGGGGCCAGGTTGCAACGGCTGGCTGACCAGCGATGCCGGCTGAGTACCGCAACCCGTCAGGGCTGCAGTGATCAAGAACAAGGCCAAAGGCCGGGAGAAGCGAGACATATCAAATCCTGAACGCTGGCAAAAAGTACACTGCAGCCGTCAGGACAAATATGGGATGAGCCTTCCTGGCGCTGCGCCTCGCGTCACTGCGAGGGGGGCGAATGGTACGGCGGGAATCGGGGTTTGACTACAAATGATGCTCAAAGCAGCGCAGATCAAATGTGGGAGGGGGCTTGCTCCCGATGAGGTAGTGTCAATCAATACATCTGTGACTGACCCACCGCCATCGGGGGCAAGTCGAATCGTCGCACCGCCCATCCCACATTTTGATCGGATTGCATCAGTGAGATAGCTGTCTTTGTCAGCCACTACTTGCCGCTTTCAAAAAAGCGCTCGCCTAACTGAACGGAACCACCGCCTCTGCCTCCACCTCGATCAACCATTCCGGCAACGACAACCCACTGACCATAATCCACGAAGACGGCGGCGGGTTGTGTGCGAAGCGCTGACGCAGAGCTTCAGCAATCGGTTCCTGCTGATCCCGGGCAGACTCGACGATATACAACCGCAGCATGATCACGTGGGACAGATCGCCCCCCACCTCGGCCAGCACCTTCTCGACATTGTCCAACGCCATGGCCGTCTGCTCGGCAATGCCTGGGCCCACGGTGCGCTCTTGGGCATCGACGCCCACCTGCCCGGAAAGCATGATCCGCCGCCCCTGCGGCACTTCCATGGCCTGACTGAAACCGTATTGCAGCGAATTGAATACCGTCGTGGGATTAATGACCTTTCGTTGCATGACGAGTCCTTGTTGGCAGTAGGAAAACAAGGCTAACCCAAAGGAACTGCTCAGTCGGACGGTTCAACATCCAGCAACATGTTCATGGATAAAGCGCTGAACCGGGCACGTCCGGTGGCCTGATGAATAAACGCAATTCAACAAGCAATGACGTCCCACTGTGGGAGGGGCGGTGCGACGATTCGACTTGCTCCCGATGAGGTAGTGTCAATCAATACATCTGTGACTGACCCACCGCCATCGGGGGCAAGCCCCCTCCCACATTTGGGTCGCATTGCGTCAGTGAGATAGCTGTCGTTTTCAGCGCCCAGCGCCTGCGCCTCCATCTCGATCAACCTTGCGGCAACGACCACCCGCTGACGTTGATCCAAAGAGTGAGTTCATCAGACCGCTCTTACACAAACTTCGGGTTGCGTCCGATGAGTGTCGCCGCTAACCTTCGCGGGTCGCTGCAAAATCAGCGAATGGGTGTGGTAGCCCAGTTCTTTCATAGACCCCAAAACGCTCAAGGGCGTTTTTTTGTGCGGGCTGCTTTGTGGCGGCTGTGCATGGGAGGCTTCGGCCTGCCGGGTTTCTATGACCGGTCTACCACCCCGTGTACAGTCGCCTCCTTACTTCGTGTGGTAGCGAAATGGAGGTGCTCATTCATAGGAGCTTCGCCATGAAGAAAGTCATACCCAATCCCCCGCCATCCCCCTCGGATGACAACCCACAACTACCTCCCGATGTCATTTTCACCGTCCGCCCCGGACTCAGCACTGAAGCCGCCTTGAGCAATGCCAGCGAAATGCTGGAGTCAGCGACTGTCTGTGCCTACGACTGTGCCGAACAGCTTGACGGCCAGAGCCGCAAGCATGTGCTGGCGGTGGTGCAGATGATCGAGATTGCGCAGTTACTGGTCGATGAAGCGCTGAACCGGGAATGCCCGGTGGCCTGATTAACAAGCGCAAACTCAACAGGCAATGACGTTCCTATGTGGGAGGGGGCTTGCTCCCGATGGCGGTGGGTCAGTCACAAATGTCTCTACTGACACTACCTCATCGGGGGCAAGTCGAATCGTCGCACCGCCCCTCCCACATTTGATCTCACTGCATCAGTGAGGTAGTTGTGCCAGGGAGAGCGTGCCAGGCTACCAGGTACCCATCGCCAGGCTGTGCGGTGAAAACCCTGCGAACTGCCAGCGCAGTGCCAACGCTGCCGGGCGGCGGACTAGGTGCTCCACCGTCACCGTCCACAAGCGCTGCGCGCCCTCAAACTCGGCCACTGGCGGCCCGCTGAGAATCAACGATGTGCGCCCCGCCACTTGCAGCACGTCGCCGGTTTCAAAATCGACAAACAGCAACCCCGCCACCGGGTTGGCGTGCAGGTTGCCGAGGGTGTTGAAGAACAGGTTGCCGACAAAATCAGGGATGGTCAGCACGTTGCCTTCCACCCGCACAAACCCCGTGTTGCCGCCGCGATGGGAAACGTCCACCGAGCGTTCGCGGTGCTGGTCCACGTAGCTGGCGACGAAGAAGGTGTCAGCGTTGCGGATCAGCGTTTGGGCGGCGGCGTCCAGGCTGGTGCTGCGCTCGGCTGTATCGCCAGGTTTGCGCGCAATCCCAGCGACGGGCCGCAGTTGGATGTACTTGGGACAGTTGCCGAAGGTGTGCACCACGTTCACCGCAAAGCCGTCATGATCCAGCGCTCCGATCCGACCGTTCATGCGGTTGCGACGCCGGGTGCCGAGGTCGATGCCCAGCAGGCCAACGGACGCGCCATGAGTGATGCCAGCCCAGGCCGGGTCGCTTTTGGACGGCAGGCCGTCGATTTGCAGCGCCTGTGGATCCGGTGAATGGGCAAACCCTGGCGCGCCCTCCAGCATGGTCGCCCAGGGGATACCCTGTTCGTCCACCACACCCAGAATGAGGTAAGGCAACAACGGATAAAAATCACGATGCTGCTCGGGCAAATAATCACGAATGACCTTCGGCCCGATCATGGCCATGCGTTCAGCGACGCCGGCACTTTCCTGCAAGTGGCGTTCGCCGGCATGCCAAGGGGATTGTTCGATCGAGTTCATGGCGATCACCTCTGGTTGGATAACCGAATGCTGCGCCTACCCAACCCTGCAGAGAATGCCCACCCCAGGCAATCCACTATTACTCCAACTGAAATGCCGGATGTTCGCGCAACGCGGTGACGCAGTAGTCGACAAAACTGCGCACGCGCATCGGCGCATGACGGCCTTCGCGGTAGATCACATGCACCGGCAGAGGCGGCAGTTCAAAGGCCGGCAAGACACGACGCAGTTGGCCATTTATGAGGTGATCATGAACCGGATAACTGAGGCAACGAATCACCCCTGCGCCCTGCACCGCCGCATTGATCGCGCCTTGCACCGTGGCGCAACTGAGGCGTGCGCGGGCCTTGAGGGTGTAGTAGGGGAATCCCCAGTGCACCGCTTCAGCGCTGGCAATCAGATGATGTTGCTTGAGGTCGGCCGGATGCCGGGGCTCGCCTTTGGCCGCCAAATACGTGGGGCTGGCGCAAAGCAGGGTGCGCACCTGGCCGACCTGCCGTGCAATCAGCGACGAGTTGGGCAGCTCACCCACCCACACCGCCACGTCAAACCCCTCTTCGTGCAGGTTGGGATAATAGTCGTGGTAATGGGCGATGACACGCACCGCCGGGTAGTGATCCATATAGCCAGCCAGCAGTGGCGCCATCACATAGCGGCTGAACAGCAACGGCAGGCATATCCGCAGGTTGCCCTGGGCGTGCACATGGGCGCCGTTGGCCGAGGCTTCGGCCGCGTCCACCGCAGCCAGCAAGCGCACGCAGTCGGTAAGGTAAGCCTGGCCTGCATCGGTGAGGTTGACCCCACGTGTGCTGCGTTGCAGCAACACCACCCGCAAGCGTGCCTCCAGGCGCGCAACCGCTCGTACCAGGGTCGGGCCGGAAACCTCTGCATGGCGTGCCGCCGACGCCAGGCTGGGTTGCCCGGCCAGCGCGGCAAACAGCTGCATATCGCGAAAGCGCTCCATCAGGTGCGCCGCTTCGTCGCCGGGTTCAGGGCCGGGTCCAGTCCGAGGCGCTGGCTTAAGAAATCCACAAAGGTGTTGACCTTGGCCGGTATGCGGCCGTTTTGCTGGAACACCACGTGGATCGGCAGCGGCGCCGGTTCGAAAGCCTCCAGCACCAGCTCCAGCTCACCCGCCGCCACCGCTGCCGCGACTTGATACGACAGCACCCGGGTCATGCCCCAGCCCAGGCGCGCCAGGTTGATTGCGGCATTGTTCGCCGTAACGCTCAGACGCGGCTCAATGGCTATCTTCAGCGGCTGGCCGGCGTCGACGAACGTCCATTCACTGACTAGTTGGCTGGACGATGAGGAGACGATCCTGGCTTCCCGCAATTGCTCAGGTCGCTGCGGGCGCCCATGTTGGTCCAGATAAGCCGGCGATGCGCACACCACCCGGCGCACTTCGCCGACCTTGATCGCCTGCTGCCCGGGTTCGTGCAGATGGCCGATACGCACCGCTACATCGACGCCTTCATCGGCCATATTGACCACACGGTCGACCAGCAAGGCACTGATGTTCACCAGGGGGAACTGGTCAAGGTACTCGCCCAGCACAGGCGCCACATACAGCTCGCCAAACAGCACCGGTGCGGTCACCGTCAACTGGCCGCCGGGGATGGAGTAACTGCCCGCTGCCGCTTCCTCGGCCTCTTCCAATTCGGCGAGGATGCGCCGGCAATCTTCCAGGTAACGCTGGCCGGCATCGGTCAGGTGCAGGCTGCGGGTGGTACGCGCCAGCAGTTGCGTACCGATGCGCTGTTCCATAGCGGCAATGGCGCGGGTGACGCTGGGTGGCGAGGTTTTCAGGCGGCGTGCAGCAGCCGCAAACCCTTCCTCCTCGGCCACCGCCAGGAATACCTGCATCTCATGAAATCGGTCCATCGCCATCCCTTGATCGTTACTGTGATTGCAGCCCCACCGCCGTGCGCGGCATAGCGACAAACCCTGGCAAGGCTTCGATGCTGGCAAGCCAGGCACGCACCTCAGGGTAGTCGGCCAGCGACACGTTGCCTTCCGGCGCATGGGCCACGTAGGTATAGAACGCGATATCGGCAATGCTTGGCTGATCGCTGGCGAGGAAACGGCTTTGGCTCAGTTGCTGTTCCATCACGCTCAGCAAGGCATGGGCACGGTTGATCGCGCTGACAGTGTCCACCTCGGCGCCAAACACCGTGGCCAAGCGCGCCGTGGCGGGCCCCGCATGGAGTTGACCGGCGGCGGCCGAGAGCCAGCGTTGGACCCGCGCTTGGCCGAGGGGATCGCTTGGCAGCCACTGCCCTTTGCCATAGGTACTGGCAAGGTAGACCAGAATCGCATTGGAGTCGGCCAGCACAATACCTCCGTCATCGATCACCGGTACCTGGCCGAAGCAGTTGAGATTAGCAATGAATTCGGGCGTTTTATGCGCACCTTGCTTGAGGTCCACCAGGATAAATTCATTGGGCAAGCCCAGCAGGGACAACATCAGCTCGACCCGATGGGAGTGGCCGGACAATGGAAAACCATAAAGTTTGATCGCAGGCTGGGACATGAAAGGCTCCAAAAGAATGGGTATCGACGCCAGGCATATTCCACTGCCGCCTCAGTCGGCGGAATGACCAGGATTTACAATCCAGCATTTCATTGAGCGAAACAATCGCCTGTCCGAAATTCTCGGCGCCGGCGTCGCAATTTCATGAAAAAAATTCAAACTATCGCCCTTCCCATCGTTCACACCTTCACGTGCAACGTTAAGTAGGAGGCGACATGCAATACCGACAACTGGGTCATTCCGGCCTGCTGGTATCGGAAATCATCCTGGGCACCGTGCCCTTTGGCGGTCGTGCGGAGTTCGAAAAATGCGGCGCAGTGGACGTGCCCTTGGCCAAGCGTATGTTCGATATCGCGTTCGATGCCGGGGTGAATATGGTCGACACCGCCGATCTTTACTCCCACGGCTTGGCCGAAGAGGTCGTCGGCAAAGCCTTGGGCGACAAGCGCAACGATATTCTGCTGGCGACCAAGGGCCGCAGCCCGGTGGACCAGAACCCGAACAATTCCGGCTCATCGCGCTATCACTTGATTCGCGCCTGTGAAGCCAGTTTGAAGCGTTTGGGCACCGACCATATCGACCTGTACCAACTGCATAACTGGGACGGCATGACGCCCATCGAAGAGACCCTCGAAGCCCTGCGTCTGTTAGTCGGCTCGGGAAAGATCCGTTACTTCGGCACCAGCAACTTCACCGCCTGGCAGATGATGAAAACCCTGGGCAAGGCTGAGCTGCACGGCATGCTCAAGCCCATCACCCAGCAGATCTACTACACCCCGGAATCCCGTGAAGCCGAGTACGAATTGCTGCCGTTGGCCTTGGACCAGCACGTCGGTACTTTGGTATGGGGCCCGATGGGCGAAGGCTTGCTGACCGGCTCGACCCGACGCGGGCATAAGCCGCCGGCAAATACGCGCCAGGGCAGCGGCTGGCCGGAACCCTATGTGCATGACCAGGAGCGTGCCCTGGACATTATCGAAACCCTTGCCGCCGTCGGTGATGAGCATGGCGTCTCGGTCGCCCGTACCTGCCTGGCCTGGCTCAAGGATCGGCCGGGGATCACCTCGCTGATCGTCGGAGCGCGTACCGAAGAGCACCTGCGCGATAACCTTGCCGCGACTGAACTGAAGCTGACCGAGGAACAATCGTCACGCATCGAGGCGGTCACCCGGCGTCAGCCGTTGTATCCCTATTGGCATCGCTTTACGGCCGGGATTGATCGTTTTGATCCTGCGGAACAGCCGTTCCTGGCCGAGCACCAAAAGACCATGGATGCGCGCAAGAACAAGTAAACACAGCCCTTAATGTGGGAGCGAGCTTGCTCGCGAAAGACGTCATCGATAACGCGTGGTTCCTGATTAAACGTGGCGCCTGTGCGTTTTTCGCAAGCAAGCTCGCGCCTACAAAGAACCTTAAGCCCGCGCCCACATTTTCGGGTTGCACCGAATAGCAATGCTGCCTATATTTGCCGCCTGGCGCTCTCTACGCCACCTTCCGCGGAAAGGGCTGCGCCCAGGACATCACAGCTCTACCTCATTTCTACGACTCCCAACCTTAAAGCGGAAAAGGTTCGAACAAGGAGCTCGTATGTCGCAACGCCCTTTCGCCTCAAACACCGACGGCCGCCTCAACCTTGAGCAGCAGCGCAAGCGCGCCAAGGAACTGTTGTCGCGTCTGAAAAGCGAAGACCCCAGCGCAACCTTGTCCCAGGCTCAATGGCAGGTCGCCAAACAGCTGGGCTTCGCCAGTTGGCCCAAGCTCAAGGCCCACGTCGACGCCCTTGACTTTGCCGCCCGCCACCCTGGTTTCGAGGCCAGCGATGAATCCCGCACCACCCATTGGCGGTGTGGCAATGATATTGCCCACAGCCTGCAACTGGCCGGGTTCAAGGGCCAGTTCCGGATGCTCACGGACCCGTTGTGCATGGGGCCAGTGCGTGAACTGCCCAGCGAAGCGTTCCGCGCGATGCGCAGTACCTTTATCAGTCAGGCCTTTGCCCTTGACTCCACGGAAGTTGCGCATCGCGTCAACGATGAATACGACCAACTACAAACCTTGGCCAATGCCGATCACAGTGTGCTGTGGTGCGAGGCGGACGCCTACGACCAACTGTTTCTGGTGCGCGCCCTGGCTGGCCTTGAGCAGGCGCCGCGCAAGCTGGAGCTGATTGAGGCAGACCGCATTCCCGGGGTCGAGCGATTGATCGGCATAGGCCAACTGGCCCCCGATGTGCTGGCCTGGCTCTGGCCGCAGCGGCGTTTGATTGACGACAACGCAGTGCAATTAGCCAAACGCACCTGGGCGGCTTATTGCGACAGCTCACCGCTCAAGCTTGCGGAACTGGCCCATGGCAATCACCCTGCCCTGCCTTTTCTGGCACCGGCGTTACGGCGCCAGCTACAGGAGTTGCCGGGTATCGAGGACGGTTTGTCGCTGACTGAACGTTTGTCCCTGAGGTATATCGCCGAGGCCGGGCCTGTGCCTTTCGGCCGGGTGTTTGCCGAGTTGATGGCCAAGCGCGAGCCACTGCCTTTCCTGGGCGACATGATGTTCCATGCGCTGCTGCGCCCATTGATTGATGGGGCGGCGCCGCTGCTGATCGAGTCCGAAACGGACGTGGAGTGGCCGCGCCGCGTATTGGCGTTGACGCCACTGGCGCAGCAGGTGCTGGATGGCAATGCCTGCTGGCTGGACCACGCCAGCCATGAGCGTTGGGTCGGCGGTGTGTGCCTGCGGTCACGGCAACCTTATTGGGCACTGGGCCTTGCTGATCAGCCCGTCTGGCGTGACTGATGCTGCGCGATACGATCAGCGCTTGGGAAACAACCCCACGGCACATGCCACCACAGTCGGGTCGCCCTGGTAGACCGCCCGCGGGCTCATCGAAGGCGGGGGCGACCGGCCGTCCACGGTGCGCAGTATCGGCCGCTCAACGGTCGGGGAACTGTGCGCCGGATCGACAATTTCCATGCAGCGACGCAGGGAGTTGAAGTCGGGCGATTGTGACAACGACAGGTGCAGGGTCTGGCTAACCGAGACCGACACCACAGAGCGCTGCGCACATTGCCCGTCATAGATCAGCGTATGGCGGATCAACGGGTTGTCATGGCAGTACTTGAGCAGGTTGACCTGCCGTGAGTGCACTAGCGCAGTGTTGATGATCAGCAGGTCAAACGCCACAACGCCCGAGCGTGTCAGTGCCTGCAACTCGTCGAACGAACTCAACGGCGCGATGCGGTGATAGCCCAGCTGGTTGAGCATTTTCTCGATCTTGATCCGTTGCAAAAGCTCTGCATCGGCAATCAGAAGGCGTAACGCTTTATTGGACATAGGGTAAACCTGACAGTTGGGCATCCGCGTCGATCATTCAACGCTGAGCAAAGTAACCGTCAGGGGTGAACCCTGACTTTAAGGCGATTCTGAAACGGCAATCCGGGGCACACCGTACTTTTAAGAATCGCCTCAAAGCCTTCGCGCCACTCGCCACCTACCATGAGCTGCGTTCCCTTACCCGACCATGGAATTGCCGTGTTCATGTTTCTACTCAGAATGGTGCTGCTCGCCTGCGGCCTGCTGGTGCTTGCGCCCCCGCCTGCCGATGCGGCGCTGAAGATTGAAGGCACCCGCCTGATCTATTTCGGCCAGGACAAGGCCGCCGGTATCAGCGTGGTCAACCAGGCCTCGCGGGAAGTGGTGGTGCAAACCTGGATCACCGGCGAGGACGAATCAGCCGACCGCACCGTGCCCTTTGCCGCCACCGAGCCATTGGTACAACTGGGCGCCGGGGAGCATCACAAGCTGCGCATCCTGTATGCCGGTGAGGGCTTGCCCAGCGATCGCGAATCGCTGTTCTGGCTCAATATCATGGAGATCCCGCTCAAGCCCGAAGACCCCAACAGCGTGCAGTTCGCGATCCGCCAGCGGCTCAAGCTGTTCTACCGGCCCCCCGCACTCCAGGGCGGCTCGGCCGAGGCGGTGCAGCAATTGGTATGGAGCAGCGACGGGCGCACGGTAACCGTCAACAACCCCAGCGCCTTCCACGTGTCGCTGGTCAACCTGCGAATCGACAGCCAGACGCTCAGCGATTACCTGCTGCTCAAGCCCCATGAACGCAAAACCCTGACCGCGCTCGACGCTGTGCCCAAGGGCGCCACCCTCCACTTCACCGAAATCACCGATATCGGTTTGCAAGCCCGTCATAGCACGGCGCTCAACTGATAAAACACGGGGTATTTGAACCGATGTCACTGACCAAACGCTGTTTACCGCTTATGGTGTTGACCTGCGCGGTCTTGCCCGCCACCAGCTACGCACTGGCCTGCCGCGAGGACGGCACCAACTCGATCATCACCCAGGAAGCGCTGGGCACGGCGCTGGCAGTCGCCGCCGACGCACCCAACGGCACCATCATTTGGGAATCCGGCCCGCGCTCGACCAATGTCATCTGCAAGGACGACTACCTCCACGGCCGTGAGGAAGTGTATTTCTACGTCAACCCGGCCAGCGTGAGTATCGGCACCGGGATTCGCGTGGGCATTCGCTATAACAACCAACCGATTACCCAAAGCACCGGTAAGGTCGGTACCGGTTTCTTCTCCGACCGAGGCTGCAATTTGTCCAACTGCGTGGGCTGGGACAAGGCGCGCTTCACCCTCAATTTCAGCGTGTTCATCGAGAAGTACGACCCCACGCCACCGAGCGGCCAGGCCAGCACGCTGACCTCTTACCGCGTGTTCCAACTGGACGGCGTGCGCGGGCTCAACTCACGACCCAACAGCAACTTCAATTATGTGGTCACCGGCATGAACGATATCCGCTTCGTGCCTTGCACTCCCGAACTGACCATCAGCCCCAGCGTGGTCAACTTCCCCACACCCTCGCGCAAGGCCTCGATCGGTGAAGTCGCCAGCAGCGCGAACTTCAGCCTGAACCTGCGCAAGGGCTGCGACACGCCCTATACCGTCAGCGCACGCTTCGCCACCACGCCGGGCGGCGGCAGTGTGAACAATGGCCTGCTGGTGCCGGACAACAACAGCTCAGTCGGCATCTCGCTGTCTCGCGCCGAGAGCCAGCAGCAACTGCCCTTCAACAACTGGTTCACGCTGCAGGAGCTGATGGGCCTGGGCCAGAGCCACGATGAATTCCGCGCCGACCTCAAGTGGCGCACCCTACCGATTCCCGGAGCGTTCGACGCTGCCGTGGTGGTGGATATGTACTACAAGTAGGTGATTTTTAAGGATCGTCTTATGCCACCGGCAAAGGCCGAGACGTAAAGTCTGCCGATGCGATTGAAAAGTTATCTGCTCCAGATCAACCCCGTCCTCTCCCGACCCGAAGCAGCCAGAAGGCTGCTTCGTATTTTTGCGACTGTGCTGCTGGTAGGCATCCTCAGCGGGGTCTATACCTTTTTGCTGTCGACCTTCAACAACGACATCTCCCAGCGCCGCGGCTACATGAGCAGCGCCATTGCCGAAGCCCATACCTTTTTCACCAACCGCCAAGCCCTGCTCGAAAGCCTGAGCCTGTCGGCAGTGCGCAAGCAGTCCAGGGTCTATCCGTCCTCGGCCGAAGAACAACACCTGGAATTAGGCGACACATCAGGCAACCAGTGGAGCATCTGGCTGACCGCACGCATGCGCGACTACCTCAAGGCCAAACAGCTTAACCTGCTCTATGTCAACGCCGGCCCCAACCCGCAAGTGATGCGCCTTTACGACGCCACCCCGCAGGTATTGCCGATTTCCAAATGCATGCTCAACCGCCTCAAGGCTCTGCAGCACACCGACCCGGCCACGCTTAACGAACTTTGGCTGAGCGACAGGACTGAACAGCACTCGCACCTGTATATCTTCATCCGCCTGGACGAGCGTGATCGCGACTCCGGCTGGCTCGGCCTGGAGATGGATAGCCGTGAAGTCTCCTCGACACTCAGCGACCAGAGCGCCGGAGAGTTCATGATGCTCAATTCCCAGGGCATGCTGGTGTTCACCAACAGCACTGATACACAGTTGAGCCAGCAACACCTGAGGCCCGGCGAAGACAGTTTTTTCGGTTTTGTCGGCAACGGCTGGCTACCCGACCATCTGGTAATTCGCAAACACCTGAAGTCCTCTGAATGGCAGTTGATGTACTCCATCGACCTGCGTGCGGTGGTCACCGGCGTGTGGAAACAGCTGCTCGGTTCGCTGCTGTTCTGCCTGTTCAGCCTGACGCTGATCTGGTTGGTGATGCGCCGCGTCGATCAGCGTTTCATCCTTCCGTCTATCCATCGCATCCAGGCGTTGATTGAAAGCGAAGCCTTCGGCCGCGATGTGATCCAGACCGCCCCCGTGGCCCTCTGCGTGCTGCGCCGCACCGACGGCCAGGTGGTACTGGAAAACACCCTGGCCCAGCAATGGCTGGGTAATGGGCCGGAGCGCGAGGCGCTGCGCGCCGGCTGGATCGAGCAAGCCTTTGCAAACGGCCCTTCCGAGCGCAGTGACTACTTTGAAACCATCGACGGCCGTCACTTATACCTGAGCAGTGCACCGACCCGCTACAAAGGCGAAGACGTGCTGTTTTGCGCCTTCAGTGATATCAGTGCGCGCAAGCAGGTCGAGGCGGCGCTGGAAGAGGCGCGGCAATCGGCGGACGCCGCCAACGCGGCAAAAACTCTGTTCCTGGCGACCATGAGCCATGAAATCCGTACACCGCTGTATGGCGTGCTCGGCACCCTGGAACTGCTGGCGCGCACGCAACTGGATGCACAACAAAAGGACTACCTGCAGGCGATCGAAGGCTCATCGTCGACCTTGCTGCAACTGATCTGCGATGTGCTGGACGTATCGAAGATCGAGGCCGGGCAGCTGGCACTGGAGATGGGCGAGTTCTCACCGCTGGACCTTGTGCATGAAATCATCCAGGGCTACGCCGCAGCGGCCCACGCCAAGGGCCTGCAGCTGTATGCCTGCTTCGATCCCAAGCTGCCGGAACGCCTGATCGGCGACGTAACGCGCATCCGCCAGATTCTCAATAACCTGCTCAATAACGCGGTGAAATTCACCGACTATGGGCGCGTGGTGCTGCGGGTCAAAGTGCTGGGCCGCGACGGGGAACGCTCCAGTCTGTTGTGGCAAGTCTCAGACACCGGCAAAGGTATCGCCCAGGAAGATCAGGCGATGATCTTCGAGCCGTTTTACCAGAGTGAGGGCAATACCAATGTGGTCGCCGGCACCGGCCTGGGCCTGCCGATCTGCCAGCGTCTGACGGAGTTGATGAACGGCAATATCCGCATGGTCAGCGAACTCGGCCTGGGTAGCAGTTTCAGCCTGATCCTGCCGTTGGAGGAAGCATCTGTTGCACCGATGACACCGTTGCTGGCCGAGACCATTTACGTGGCCTCGCCGATCCCGGAACTGGCAAACGCGATCGCCGGCTGGTTGCGCCGTTGGGGCGCAAGGGCCCAGGCCGGCTTGCCGACGCTGGCGGACACGCATCTGCTGTTGCAAGTGCACCCCGGCAGCGTCGACCCGTTGCTGGTGCCCGAGTGGCCCGGGCCGGTGATTCACGTAAGCAGCAACGCCTGCCCCGGCGTAGAAGCCGACGCCGGCGCCTGGCACGTCAACCTCAACCACCTGGGGGCTATTCATCAGGCCGTGAGCCAGGCGCAAGGGCTATGGGTGGCCCGCGCCGATGAGCAAACGCACCGGCGGGACCTGAACAAACTCAACCTGCACCTGCTGGTGGCCGAGGACAACATCATCAACCAGCTGATTTTGCGTGATCAACTCGAAGAACTCGGCTGCACCGTGGAGCTGGCGGCCGACGGTCAGCAAGCGTTACAGCTCTACACCGCCGGCAATTTCGACGTGGTGTTGACGGATGTGAACATGCCCCATATCAACGGCTATGAACTGGCGCGTGAACTGCGTCGACAGGGCTGCACGTTGCCGATTATCGGGGCCACCGCCAACGCCATGCGCGGCGAGGCCGACCTGTGCCTGGCCGCCGGCATGAACCATTGCCTGGTCAAACCCTTTGCGTTGCGGGCTCTATTCAACTCCCTGGCGCCTTATGCACGGATCCCCCATGAAGCCCCTTAGTATTCTGATTGTCGAGGACCATCCCCTGCAGCATATCTACCTGCAGAACCTGCTCAGCGAGTTGGGAGATTTCCTGCTCGAAACCGCCGAGGATGGCAAAGAAGCGCTGGAGCGCCTGCGCCAGCGGGACTTCGACCTGGTACTGACCGACCTGCTGATGCCCGGCATGGACGGCGTGCAGTTTATCCAGTGCCTGGCCAGCCTGCGCTGCAAACCGGCGTTGGCGATCATGAGCGCGGCGTCGAGACGCATGCTGATGGCGGCCAGCCTGGTGGCGAAAAACCTCGATGTGGAAGTGATTGGCCTGATTTCCAAACCCGTGAACGCCGAGGCCTTGCGCACCCTGGTCAACCAACTCAGAAACAGGGTGCGCAAGCCCGCCCCCGAACTACCCGAGCACATGGACATCGACCGTCACACGCTGGTGCAGGCCATGAGCAGCGGCCAGTTCCAGGCCTGGTTCCAGCCGAAAAAATCCCTGGCCAACGGCCGTATCGTCGCCGCCGAAGCCCTGGTGCGCTGGATGCACCCCGAGCAAGGCGTGATGCTGCCTGCCGCGTTCCTGCCGGCGATCAAGGCGTTCGAACTGGAGGAGCGGCTGTTGTGGCTGGTGCTCAAGCAAGCGATCCACGCCCAGGAACACTGGCGCCAGCGCGGCTATGAAATTCCAGTGTCGATCAACCTGCCGACCCACTTGCTCAACAGCCATGACCTGGCAGACCGTTTGCTGGAGTTCGTGCTGCACCACAATGGTATCCCGGGCATGATCTGCTTTGAGTTGATGGAGTGTTCGGTGCCGCAGGACATCAGCAACTTCTACGCCGGCGCCTGCCGATTGCGGATCAAGGGGTTCGGTTTGTCCCAGGATGATTTCGGCAAGGGCTACAGCTCCTACCTCAATCTGGTGTCCACGCCCTTTACCGAACTGAAGATCGACCAGGCACTGGTGCAGGGCAGTCACGACAACGAAGGCATCGCCCAGGCATTGGCGAGCATTATCGCGCTGGGCCGCAAGTTGGGTCTGACGGTGGTCGCCGAGGGCGTGGAAACCCCGCAGCAATTGGCGCTGCTGCGCAAAATCGACTGCAATCAGGTGCAGGGTTTCCTGATCTCTCACGCCGTGTCTTCGGACCAATTTCAGCAACTACTGAACAATGATGGCCCCGCGACATCTCACTAGCTGGCGGCCCCGGATTACTTGCCCTTTAAAGGAGTAAGCAGCATCCAGTGCCGATTTTTCCTGCGCCTGCGGACCCCCTGATGAAGCACAACAACGCGATCCTCGAAGCCTTTACCCGCAGCTCATTGCGCCTGAACAAGGGCTTGATGGTCCTGATGGGAATTGCTTTGCTACTGGTACTGACCAATTACTGGTCTCTGCAAAGGGGCGTCGAAATCCGGTACGGCGCCATGCGCTTTCACTTTGCGCGACTGATGGAAAATCTCTCAGATCAGCAAACCTACCTCAAGAGCCTGACGCATCCCGGCATCCAGGCCGAACTGCTGCACGCCACCCACGTGCAGATCAGCCTCAAGAGCCGCATGGTCGACAACCGCCGCACGTTGTACGAAGGCCAGAAGTATTCGTTTTCGGTACCGTTCAGCATCAAGTTCGATGAACAGCAGATCGACGCCGCCGCCAGACCGCCGATTTTTGCCCTGGGCGCGCACCTGACCAGTTACTACAGCGCCTTCTGGTCCTCGTCGCCGTACGAGGCGCCGCAAACCTTTCTGCTCAATCGTCAGGCGAACTACACCATCACTGTTCCGTCCGTGGGCTATCAGCACCGGGAAAGCCCCGAGGATACCGACAACCCCGTGGCGCGAGTCAACGCTGTGCAGCAAATCCTCGCACAGACACCGCAGCCGCTTGAGCAGAATCGGGTGTATTGGCAGGCCGGACCCGAACCCGAATATTTGCTGGCCTACATCGGCCTGCCACTCGACGCACAGGGCCAGGCAGTGATCGGCACCCTGCTCGACGTGTCGCAGGTCGACGATGTACAGCGCGCATTGAATCACTCGGCGTTTGATCGCTTCACCCTGATTGGCCCTGACGGCAGCCGGTTGATCGGGCCTACCATCCAGGCGCAGCTCAGCGACGGTGTGCATTTCACGGCCAACGGCATTGAATTCAAGATAACCCAGGCCGGCGACCAGCCCTGGAGCGCGGTCTATGGCCTGAACTACTCGCACTTCTTTCACTCCGCATTGTGGCCGTTGAGCACCTTGGCTTTGCTGCTGTTCAGCCTGATCACCCTGGGTTGGGCCGGCAGTCGCTGGTATCGGCGCCAGGTGATTACGCCGGCGCAACTGGCCCACGAACGCATTGCCGAAAGCGTGGCATTCAGCCGCGTGATCATCGACACCGCCCCCACCGGGTTATGCGTGGTGCGACGCAGCGATGGCAAGGTGTTGATCGAAAACCAGCGGGCCCAGCAATGGCCGGGTACCGCACGTTTGGTGGCGGCCATGGCCGGTAAGCACGACATGGCTGAGAGCGGAGAAACGCATCTGGAGATCGAGGGCCGGCACCTGCAGATCGGCTTTGTGTCGACCCGCTATCAGGCTGAAAACGTGCGCCTGTACGCTTTCAACGATATTACCCGGCATATCGAAGATGCCCAGTCCCTGGAGGAAGCGCGTCACGCCGCCGATGCGGCCAGCGAGGCCAAGACATTGTTCCTGGCAACGATGAGCCATGAAATCCGCACGCCGCTGTATGGCGTGCTCGGCACCCTCGAATTACTCGGTCTGACGAACCTTGACCCACACCAGAAGGCCTACCTTCACACCATCCAGCGCTCGTCCGCCACGCTGTTCCAACTGATCAGCGATGTGCTGGATGTCTCGAAGATCGAGTCCGGGCAAATGGCGATAGAAGCTGTGGAGTTCTGCCCGCTGGACATGCTCGAAGACACCCTGCACACCTACGCCGCTTTCGCCCAGCGCAAGGGGCTGCAGCTCTATAGCTGCATTGACCCGCAGTTGCCGGACTGCGTGATGGGCGACCCGATGCGCATCCGCCAGATTCTCAATAACCTGGTCAGCAACGCGATCAAATTCACCGATTTCGGGCGCGTGGTGATTCGTGCCAGGGTGACGGGGCGCGACGCCAATCATGTCGACCTGCAATGGCAAGTCACCGACTCGGGCGTAGGCATCCCCGAGGCGCAGCAGGCCAAGCTCTTCGATGTGTTCTACCAGGCGCCGGACACCGCCAGCGAAGGTGGCGCCGGGCTTGGCCTACCGATCTGCCGGTGGCTGGCGCAGATGATGGACGGCGAGATCCGTGTGGTCAGCGAGCCTGGGCTGGGCAGCAGCTTTACGTTGAAAATGCGCCTGCCGCTGTGTGGCGGCACACTCACCAACCTGCCGCTGATCGAACCCAGCCCGACGCCGGTATACGTACAGGCACCGGTACGCGAACTGGCGCAGGCGATGAGTGACTGGCTCAACCGCCTAGGCATTACCGCCGCCCTGGCGGCGACCACCCAAGACAAAGACAACCACCATGCAGTGCTGGTGGACCTGTTGCCCAGGGAGCCCGCCAGGCCATGGGTCGGCCAGCGCGTGCTGTGCCTGCCGGGTGCGCACAGCCCGCCGCTGCACACGGCGCAAGGCTGGGTGGTGGATCTGCACGACGTACGCGCCCTCGCCGCCACCGTGTCACTGGCGCAGCATGGCAAGCATGAGCAGCCGACGCCGACCCGACCACAAAGCGCGGGGCGGTTGGGGCTGCGCATCCTGGTGGCCGAGGACAACCCGGTCAACCAGGCGATCATCAAGGAGCAGCTGGAGGCACTCGGTTGCTCAGTGAGCCTGGCCGCCAACGGCGAGCAGGCGTTGCAATTGTGGCAACCCCAGGCTTTCGACCTGGTACTGACCGACGTGAATATGCCGTTGATGAATGGGTACGAGCTGGCCAGAATCCTGCGCGAACATGACCCTCAGTTGCCGATTATCGGCGTGACCGCCAATGCGATGCGTGAGGAAGGCGTGCGTTGCCTGGCGGTGGGCATGAACGCCTGGATCGTCAAGCCCTTGAGCCTGCAAACCCTGCGTGGCCAGTTGATCAAGCTGTGCAAGGTCCAGCCCCCGGTTGAGCCTGCCGCGTCGGTATTCGACGACAGTGTGCAACTGTCGGACAAGATGCGCCCGCTGTTCATCAGCAGCGTGCAGCAGGACATACAGCGCATCGGTGTGGCTCTGGCACAGCGTGATACCCGCAACCTCGGCCAATTGCTGCATTCGATCGCCGGCGCCCTGGGTGCTGTTCAGGCCCTCAGCCTGGCCCAGGCGTGCATCGAACTGGAAAGCGCCCTTGACCGCGGCAGCCTCGACACAACGCTTGAGCTCAAGGTGAAGACTGTGATGCGGCGTCTGTCGGCCGTTCTGGAGACTCTCCAGCCCGGGCATTCTTCACTCACTTGAACTGGCACTACGGACGGCCCTTTATGAAAAAATTCAACGTGGTAATCGCCGACGATCACCCGATCGTGTTGCTGGGCGTTCGCGAACTGGTAGAGCGTGACATGCGCTTTCAAGTCGTCGGCGAGGCCGTGTGTTCGGCCGGCCTGATCGAGCTGTTGCAGCATCAAGGCGCTGACATCGTGATTACCGACTACAACATGCCGGGCGACTCGCCTTATGGCGATGGCCTGAAGCTGGTGGAGTACCTGAAACGACACTTCCCGCAGGTACAGATCCTGATCCTGACCATGATCTCCAACCACCTGATCCTCACCCGCCTGCAAGAGCTGGGCGTGGTCGGCATCATCCAGAAAAGCCAGTTGCATACCGAGATTCAACTGGCACTCAAGGCGATCGCCCAGGACAGCGACTATCGCAGCCTGGAGCCGCCAAAGACCTCGGTGATAGAGACCCTCACGGCAATTGACGAGCGCTTTACCAGTTTGTCGCCCAAAGAGTTCGAGATCCTGCGCCTGTTTATTTCCGGCATGAGCGTGAGTGACATTGCGCGCCGCCAGAACCGAAGTTCAAAGACCATCAGCGCACAAAAGATATCGGCCATGCGCAAACTTGAAGTCAGCAGCGACCAGGATCTACTTGCTTATTGCCTGGAACGTAACATCTTCAACTAACGCATAACTTGCAAGCCATTCCTGGACAATGGCTTTGCCCTTTATTCTCAAGCCTTTCACCGCTGCAACAGCACAAATAACCTGCCCACGCCAGCGCTTATAAGAATCGTCTTATTCGCTCCCGCCGCCTCGTCGCCTACTCTTTGCTCGCAGTTCAACAACAGCAAACTTTTCAACTAACACTTACGGACATCATCATGAAGAAGTTTTCCCTGGCTGTGATCGCCTCGGCCATTATCGCCGCTTCCGGCAGTGCATTTGCCGTGGACCCTGCTCCGACGCCAACCCTGGGCGGCAGCGGTAAAATCACCTTCACCGGCGTCATTAATAACGATGCCTGCTCGGTGGACGGCGCCAACTCCGACCGCACCATTTCGGTGGACATGGGCAACGTATCGATCAAGGACATGGGCACCGCGGAAAACCCGACCGCAGGTCGCGTGACCGCCAAAGACTTCAACCTGAACGTCAACTGCAACCAGGGCACCAAGGTCGCCATGATCTTTGACGCCAACAACGGCGGTTCGGGCCTGGTCACCGGCAAAAAGGTACTGGCCCTGAACCCGGGTTCGGCCACTGCACAAAACGTCGGTATTGCCCTGCTCGACAGCAAGGGCGGTCTGATTGACCTCAGCTCGCCAAGCACCGCACGCATTGAAAGCACCATGCACGGTGCCGGTACTGAAGGCGGCGACGCCACCCTGAGCTTCGCGGCCGCCTACGTCACCACCGCAGCGGCGGGCTCGTCGACCGCCGGTCGCGGTGACGCCACCCTGCCGTTCATCCTGCAATACGAATAATTCGGCGCCCCGGGCACCGAACGCGCGAGGCCTTGCGGCCTCGCCATTGTCTTCTGATTACACCGGATAACCCTCATGCCGCCTCGTTCTATCGCCGCATGTCTGGGGCTGCTGGGCTTGCTCATGGCTACCCAGGCCGCCGCCAGCATTTCATTGAATGCCACCCGTATCGTGTTTGACGGTGACCACAAGGAAGCCAACATTACCGTGCGTAACGGTAACCAGGATGTATTGATTCAATCCTGGGTCGACATGAACGATGCCCGCGCCAGCCGCGCGCCGTTTGCCGTCACCCCGCCCCTGGCGCGGGTATTTGCCAAGGAACAACAACTGCTGCGAATCCTGTACGAAGGCACCGGCATGCCCACGGACCGCGAGTCGGTGGTGTGGCTCAACGTGCAGGAAATCCCCAAGGCCAGCGAAGCCGAGAACACTTTGCAGTTGGCTATACGCCAACGGATCAAGATTTTTTACCGCCCTGCAGGCCTCACCGGCAGTGCGCTGCAAGCCCCTGCGCAGCTTGAATGGACGCTGGTCAAACACGGCAGCCAAACCCTGTTGCAGGTGAAAAACCCGACGCTGTACCACGTGTCCATGGCCGACATCAAAGTGCAGGCGGTATTGGCCAGCGACTCCACCATGATTGCGCCAGGCGAACAAAAACAGTTTGCGCTCAGTGCTCCAGTTGCCAGCGGGCCGGTGCAGTTGTCGTTTTCCAGCATCAATGACTACGGCGCGCAGAATCACTACAGCGCGCCGCTGTCCAGCGGCACTGCGCTACCGGCGCATGCGACTGAATCGCGCCTCAACCCCTAAGCACTTTCGCTAACCCACAGGCTCACTTCGCGTGCGTGTTTGCGTGCCCGGCTGTCCGTCAATCAGGGATGTCATAGGTCTTCGCATGTCCTTTCTTTCCAGCAACAGGCCCGCACGTGGCGTACTGAAGTTGAAGACGCTGTCGCTGGCGATTGCTGCCAGCTTGCCCAGCCTGGCCATGGCCGATGACGCTGCGCAAACCTTCAACACCACCTTCCTGCAAGGCTCGCAGTCGCCGGTGGACCTGCAGCAATTGCTCTCGGCCAACAGCGTGCTGCCGGGCAATTACCGCGTCGATTTGTACAGCAACGAAGTGCTGGTGGGCCGGCGCGATATCGATTTCAAGCGCAACCCCAAAAACGGCCGCGTCGAAGCCTGCCTGACCCTCGACCTTCTCAAGCAACTGGGTATCGACCTGCACCGTTTGCAGGCCGAGGGCAAACTTGACCCGCAGCAGCCGCAGGACTGCTACGCCCTTGCCGACATGATCGAAGACGCCAGCGTGCGCTACGACAGCAGCCGTCTGCGCCTGCTCGCAAGTATCCCGCAGGTGGCGATGCAGCGTGGCTTGCGCGGGTATGTCGACCCACAGTTGTGGGACGACGGTGTGCCCGCCGCCTTCATCAACTACCAGCTCAACAGCAGCCGCACCGCCGGCGACTACAAGACCCGCATCGCCAATAACCTGGGCCTGCGCAATGGCATCAACCTGGGCGCCTGGCGGCTGCGCAACGAGTCAAACCTGAGCGGCGGCACCGATCGCTCGAACACCTTCACCAGCAACCGCACTTACTTGCAGCATGACGTCACCGCGATCAAGGGCCAGTTCAGCGCCGGTGAGATTTTCTCCGACACCGACCTGTTCGACAGCGTGCGCTATCGCGGGGTCAAGCTCGCCTCGGATGATGGCATGCGCGCCGACAGCGAGCGCGGCTATGCACCCGTAATCCGTGGGGTGGCGCAGACCAACGCGACGGTTGAGATCCGCCAGAACGACTACATCCTCTACACCGCCAACGTCGCGCCAGGCCCGTTCGAGATCAACGATATCTACCCCAGCGGCTCCAACGGTGACCTGCAAATCACCGTGATCGAAGCCGACGGTACGCGGCGGGTGACGATGCAGGCGTTCTCCAGCCTGCCGATCATGGTGCGCGAAGGCCAGGTGAAATACAGCGTCTCGGCGGGCACGTTCAAAAGCAATGCCGATGGCCTGGCAACCCCGCATTTTTTTAGCGGTACGCTGGCTTACGGCTTGACCAGCAACCTCAGCGGGATTGTCGGTGTGCAAGCCAGTGAGGACTACAGCGCGCTGTCGATCGGCGCCGGCCGGAACACCTCGTTCGGTGCGTTCTCCCTGGATACCACCCATTCGTCCAGCAAGGCCCAGGGGCGAACCTCCCAGGGCAGCAGCGTACGCGCCTTGTACGCCAAGACCTTTGCCGGCACCGATACCAACTTCACCCTGGCCGCCTATCGCTACTCCACCGAGGGCTATCGCACCCTCACCGACCATGTGGAAGACAGCAGCGAAGACCTGCGCGTACGCACCGGCCACTCGAAAACCCGCACCGACCTGACCATCAACCAGAGCATCGGACGCAACAGCGAATTCGGCAGCCTGTATGTGAACGCCAGCGACCAACGCTACTGGAATCGCGGCGGCTCCCAGAGCTTTTCCGCGGGCTACACCGGCAACTGGGGCGACCTGAGCTACAACCTTGGTGTGACGCGCACCAAGCAGATCGTCACCTGGGGCGAGCCGAGCAGCGACACGCAGGTGAACCTGTCGGTGTCTTTCCCGCTGGGCAGCCAGGCCCGCGCGCCACGGGCGTTTGTCACCACCAGCCACCAACGTGGCGACACCACCACCCAGGCAGGCATCAACGGCTACGTGGCCGACACCAGCGACACCTTCTATTCGGTGCAGGCCGGCCACAGTGACACCAGCGGCGACTCAGGCTCGGTGAACATCAACAGCCGCACCGCCGTGGCAGACGTCAGCCTCGGTTACAGCCAGGGCCAGGGCTACAACTCACAGAACTTCAACCTCGCAGGCTCCGTGGTGGCTCATGCGGGTGGCGTCAACCTGGGGCAGACGGTCAGCGAGACCTTCGCCCTGGCCGAAGTACCAGGCGTCGCTGGAGCCAAGATCAGCAGCTACAGTGGGGTGGAAACCGGTTACAACGGCTATGCGGTGGTGCCCACTGCGCAACCTTACCGGGTCAACTGGATCAGCCTGGACACTCGCGATCTGGGTGGCGACGTGGAAATCACTAACGCCACCCAGCAGCTGGTGCCGCGCCGTGGCGCCATCGTGGTGGCGCATTACAGCGGCACCACCGGGCGACGGGTGTTGTTTGAGTTGTTTGATGCACAGCATCAACCGCTGTCGTTTGGTGCCTCACTGGAAGACGCCAATGGCAAGCAGTTGGCGATTGCCGACCCCAATGGTAATGCCCTGGCGCTGGTGGAAGAGGATCAGGGCACACTGATCATCAAGTGGGGGGAACAGCGTTGTAGCGCGAGCTATGCGCTGGCACCACAGAACAAGGCGTTGAACTACGAGCGCCAGGCACTGGTGTGTACGCCTTGATTGTGAGGGGGAATGCGCTACTGTGCCGACCACGCACCCATCCTCTGCGAGATTTGCCCATGCGTAACCTGTTCCTTGCCAGTGCCTGCCTGTTGACCACCGCCCTGGCAGGCTGCCAGCAAACACCCCCGGCCAACGACCAACTCGACGCCGTGCTCTGGACCCAGACGTCCATCGAGCACGAGATGATCTACCGCCAGCTCTTCGCCAACGCCACCCGCCAACTCGATGTAGCGCTGGCCGACCCCAACTGGGACGCACTGCCTTTACCTGCGCGCAAGCTGACCGGTTTGCCGCCGGCGGTGATTGTGGATATCGACGAGACGCTGTTGGACAACGTGCCGCTCAACGCTCGCGACATCATCAACAATCAGGTCTATTCCTACGATCGCTGGAATACCTGGGTCGAGCAGGCCAAGGCCCAGGCGCTACCAGGTTCCGTGGCGTTTCTGCAGGCGGCCAGGCAAAAAGGAGTCAAGGTGTATTACCTCACTAACCGCGAACACAACCAGGTCGCGGCCACCGCCAAAAACCTGCGTTTGCGCGGCTTTCCGATTGAGAGCGACGCACAGATCCTGGCGGCCAGCACGCCTACCGGCCACTGCGAAAGCGCCGGCTACGGCAAGAACTGCCGCCGCCAATGGGTCGCCAGCCGAGCACGCGTGCTGTTGATGGCGGGCGACTCGTTGGGCGATTTCGTGCAGGCCGAACACAACACCCTGGCTGCGCAGCGCAAGGCCGTCGAACCCTATGTGAACTGGCTGGGGCAGCGCTGGTTCCTGCTGCCCAACCCGAGCTACGGCAATTGGTACAGCGCGCCGTATGGGGATGATGAAACCTTACCGTTTGTCCAGAAGCGCAAGCTCAAGCAGCAGGCTTTGTTGTTGCAGCAATAAAGAGTAGCCATGTGGAAGGGGGCTTGCTCCCGATAGCAGTGGTTCAGTCAACACATGCAGTGACTGACAATCCGCTATCGGGAGCAAGCCCCCTCCCACATTGGATCTGCGTATCAGGAGCGATCAACACTTCAGCCCTGAGGCTTGGTGTGCCAACCCGAGGGCCGTTCATCCCACTCATTTGCACCGCTGCCCTCTTGTCATCACACTCGTCATCCACCCGTTGACTCAGGAATCGCAGATGCCTCACTCCTTGCTCAAGCCTGCCTTGCCCGGCGTTGCGCTGCGGCGATGGCGTTTGCTGCACCGCATCAAGCAAAGTCATACAGCGCAGTTGTTCAACGTCACGCAATCGACTATTTCGCGCTGGGAAAGTGGCGTACAAGCGATGGATCCGGCTGCGCACCAACAGCTTGAGCAGTTGTTGGCAGCCCGACTTGATGCAGCCGCCGATCAGGCATTGGCCCGGCTGGTCAGCGAGAGTTCGCAAGCGATGCACTTGGTGTGCGACCTGACGCACCGCCTGCTCGCGTGCTCGCCTTCCCGCGCACGCCAGTTCAGCAGCCCGCTCGCCGAGCTTATGGGCCAGTCGTTGTGGCGCTTCGCAACGCCGCAAATCCAGCTGATCGAAGCCAGCCTGGAGCATACCGGCTGGCGTGAAACCCAGGCACCACCGGCCCTTGAATTCACCACTGGAAGCAACGACTCCAATCTCGTGCCCATACGCCCAAGCCTGTGTCGCTGGACACGCATGACCCTGAGCGATGGCAGCGCAGCACGCCTGGTCGAGACACTCTGAAAGCCCACCGCGCATATTTTATGCGTGGACGATCTACGCTCGCGCACCTAGGCTTACCTGCACAACCGACCTTGCGGGGCAGCATCATGGACATGGAAAAAATCAAAGGCCGTCTCGATTTTCTGCGCGAAGCGGAAAAACTCAAGGATGTGCTCAGAAGTGCCCACACGGCTTCGGGTCGCACCGAAAGCACGGCCGAACACAGTTGGCGCCTGTGTCTGATGGCGATGGTGTTCGCCGATCAATTGCCCGGCCTGGACCTGCTGAAAATCCTCAAGATGTGCGTTATCCATGATTTGGGCGAAGCCATCCACGGCGATATCCCGGCGGTCAGCCAGGCGGCCTTTCCCAACAAGGGTGAACAGGAGCGGCTCGACCTGCTGCTGTTGGCGCAGTCCCTGGACAGCCCCCTGAAAGCCGAGATCCTGACGTTATGGGATGACTACGAGAACGCACGCTCGCCGGAAGCAAAAGCCGTCAAGGCCATGGACAAACTGGAGACCCTGCTGCAGCACACCCAAGGGCTGAACCCGCCCGATTTCGATTACGCCTTCAACCTGGCCTACGGCAAAAAACACACAGATGCAGCCCCTTTGTTCGAAGCGCTGCGGGCATTGATCGATCGGGCGACAGAGCAAAGGCTCCACGCCGCAGAGTGACGGGCGGCATCACACCGCCCGGGCAGCAATCGCCTCCACTTCCACCAACGCCCCCGGCAACGGCAGCGCCACCACTTGCAACGCGGTCCGCGCCGGTTTGTTCGGCTGCTCGGGCGTACCGAAGAACTGCGTATACCCCCGCTGCAACCCGGCAAAATCCAGCTTGCCGTCGGTTTCTTCCGCGCCGACCAGAAATACCCGCAACTGCACGATATCGCCCAGGTCCAGATCCTGCTGCTGGAGGATTTTGCGCAGTTTGTTGAACACTGAAACGGTCTGTACTTCGGTGTCGCCGTAAACCCCAGGCACATTCGGGTCGGCGAGGTCGGGCAGCGTGCCGCTGACGAATATCAGACTGGCCGAGGCCGGCACGGTGACGGTTTGCGAGATGGGAAAATCGCCCACGCTGGTGCGTTGAATGCTGTCGCTCATGGTATTGCTCCTCAAGAGGCGGCCACAGCCGCGATCTGTCGTTGTTGGGTGATGTGCTCGGCCAGTTGCGCCACCACATGGCGCGCGGAGTTGGCCGCCGACTCCTGCCAGATGCCCACGCCACTTTGCACCAGGCCGTCGCCGGCGAAGTACACCCGGCCATGGGGCCGTTCCAGCAAGGCGTGGGCCTGGGCGGGGAAGTGTTCGCGTTGCAGCCACGGGCCTTCGCTGTAGGGGATCTGTTCCCAGGACACCGCCAGTGGATGACGCAAATGTTTGGAATAACCTGGATGCAACAGCTCTACGGCTTGTCGGGAGGCGGCGTGCTGCTGTTCGAGTGGCTGTGCGCCGAACACGTCGGCGCCCTCCCCGGTCACGTAACCGGCCACCAGCACGCCCTCGCGGGTGTTGAGGTCGTTGCTGGGGTACCACAGCAAGCGCGCCGGGTGCTCGACCCATGACAGGCCGCCATAGGTGCGGTAATCGGTTTCCCAGAAACGTGGGGATTGCCACGCCACCTTGGTCGCCTGGTCGCTGCGCGTGCTGAGCAAGGCGGCCTTGACCGGGTCGCTGAAGTCGCTGTCGAGCCTGGCCAGCAGGGGCAGCGGCAAGGTCGAGACCAGGTAATCGGCACGCACCACCTGTTCGCGGCCGCTGTGCTGGTCGTGATAGGTCACCGCCACGCCGTCTTCCAGCTGGCGGATCTGCCGCACCTGGGCGCCCAGTTGCACCTGCTCATGCACGCGTCGGTAGAGGGCGTCGGTGATCCGGTCCATGCCGCCCACCGGCTGGAACATGGTGGCTGAAAATTCCGGGAATTCGGTGTGCAACAAAGCGCCCCAGAGTTCCGGGTGCAGCAAGCGCTCCAACCCCAGCGGCTTGTGGCGGGCGGGCAAGGCGCCAGGGTGGGCGGCGGATTCAAGGTGCCCGGAACGCAGGGTGCCCTCGAAGGCCAGCTCCTGGGACAGGTCGCCGTACACCTGCAAAAAACCCAGCAGGCGCGTGCGCTCTTCACCACTCAACACATCGTCAAGGGCGTCGCGTTGCACCGCCCTGGCCAGCAACCCGGACAGGTGCCCACGGGTATCGTTGAGCGCCTGGCCGACGCTGAACGCCGGCTGGCTCAGGTCCGGCCGCACCTGGGCGCCATGGCTGCTGTTGACCAGCACTTCCAACGGCACGCCCAGCTCACTGCAATAGTCGAGGATCGTGCGGTGCTGGCTGGGAATGCGCGCCGGGCCGGCGTTGAAATACTGGCCCGGATCAAACCCCACGGTTTGCAAGCGACCATCCTTGTAGTCCACGCGGTCGCCGTTGCGCAGGGTCCAGGTGCGACCACCCACGCGCTCACGGGCTTCCAGCACCTGCACGCTGAAGCCAGCGCGGCTCAGCTCCAGGGCCGTGACCAATCCGGCAATCCCGGCGCCCAGCACCAGCACGCGGGTGCCCTGCCCCAGGCCATCCTTGAGTTTCAGCGGTTGCGGTCGGCGGTGTGACGATGGGCCCAGCCCCAACACCGCCAGTGCATCCTTGACCGCCTTCTCACCGCCCACTGCGGCAATGCTCGACAGCGCTTCACGTCGTGTCAGTCCCATGTCGATGCTCCTAGTCCGGCAGGCCCGGTGGATTGATCAGCGACTTGTCGACGCGTTCGACATCCAGGCCCCAACGTTGCAGCACCTGCTCGTATTGCCCTCCGGCAATCGCGCCTTCCAAGGCAGTGTGGATCGGCTGGACCAGGCCGTTGTCCTTGCGCGTGGTCACGGCGATATCGGCCTGCAACGGCCACCCACCGTTGACAGTGCCGACGCGCTTGATGCCGCCGGTGATCGCCGCCGAATAGGCGTACACCGAGTTCGGCCCGAACAGTGCATCGCTGCGCCCTGACTGCACCGCCAGTTGCGCGGCGGCCTGGTCGTCGAAGTATTGCAACAGCGCAGGCTTGAGGCCGGCTTTTTCATTGGCCTCGTTCCAGGCCAGCAGGACCTTTTCCTGGTTGGTGCCGGAGCCGACGATGATCTTCAGCCCGGCAATGTCCGCCGCCTGCTGAATCGCGTTGATCTTGCTGGTGCTCTTGACGTAAAAGCCGAGCACATCCTGGCGGTAGGTGGCGAAGTCAAAACGCTTTTTACGTGCCTCGGTGACGGTGACGTTGCTGATCACCACGTCGTATTTGCCCGAGCTGACGCCCAGGGGCCAATCCTCCCAACTGGTCTGTACCACATTGAGTTGCAGGCCGAGGCTATCGGCGATCAGTTGTGCGGTATCGGCTTCGCTGCCGATGGTGGTCTTGTCGTCACTGGCGAGCAGTGCCAGGGGCGGCCCGGCCACGCCGGACACGGCCACGGTGAACTTGCCCGGCTGGGCGAACTTGAAGCCCGGCGGGATCTGCGCAATGGCCGCTTCATTGCGCGGCACATGGATGCGCGGGCGGTCGGGGCTGAGATCGACCTGTTGCACAGCGAAGGCGTATTGCGCGGTGCTGACGGCAAGCGCCAGCAAGGTCACGCGGGTGGTGTTGATGAACATGGGCACTCACTCCTTGAACTAAAGCACCTTGCCGAGAAAGGCCTGGGTGCGGGGATGGTGGGGTTGGCGCAGGATCTGTTCGGGCGGGCCTTCTTCGATCAGTTGACCGTCGCAAAGAAACACCACGTGGTCGGCCACTTCACGGGCAAAGCCGATCTCGTGGGTGACGATCACCAGAGTCACCCCCAGCCGGGTCAGACCCTTGATCACATCCAGCACCTCGCCCACCAGTTCCGGGTCGAGGGCCGAGGTGGGCTCGTCGAACAGCAGCACCTTGGGATCCAGCGCCAGGGCCCGGGCGATGGCGACGCGTTGTTGCTGACCACCGGAGAGCTGGCGCGGATAGGCGTCGGCCTTGTCCGCCAGGCCGACCTTGGCCAGCAACTCGGCAGCCTTGAAGTGCGCTTGGGCCTTGCTCCAGCGCTTGTGGGCCAACGGCGCTTCGGCGATGTTTTCCCAGGCGGTGAGGTGCGGGAACAGGTTGAAGTTCTGGAATACAAAGCCGACGTCGATGCGACGCTTGAGGATCTCGCGCTCCTTGAGTTCGAATAGCAGGTCGCCCTTGCGTCGATAGCCGACATATTCACCGTCGATGGTGATATGCCCGCTGTCGATTTTCTCCAGGTGGTTGATGGTGCGCAGCAGGGTGGACTTGCCCGAGCCGGACGGGCCGAGGATCACTGTGACCTTGCCGGGGTCGATGGTCAGGTCGATGTTATCGAGCACCTGCTGGTTGCCAAAGCGCTTGCCCACGCCCTGGATCTGGATGCGCCCGGCGCGTGCTTCAGCCATGGGACTTCTCCTTGAGCCACAGGCGCAGGCGCTGCAACGGCGTCGGCGGCAGCACCCGCGCGGTGCCGCGGGCAAAATGACGTTCGACGTAGTACTGGGCGCTGGTGAGCACGGTGGTGATGATCAGGTACCACACAGTGGCCACGATCAGCAGCGGGATCACCGCCTGGGTGCGGTTGTAGATGACTTGCACGGTGTAGAACAGCTCGGGCAAGGCCAGCACGTAGACAATGGAAGTACCCTTGACCAGGCCGATGATTTCGTTGAACCCAGACGGCAAAATCGAGCGCAGCGCTTGGGGCAGGATGATGCGGAAGATGCGCCGCGAGGCCGGCAACCCCAGGGCCGCGGCTGCTTCATGCTGGCCGGCCTCCACACCGATCAGGCCACCGCGGATGATCTCCGCCGCGTAGGCGGCCTGCATCAGGCTCAAGCCCAAAACCGCCACGGTGAATTGACTGAGCACATCCACCGTCGACCATTCGGCGAACACCAGGTCGGTGAACGGCACACCGAGCACGATGTGGTCGTACAGGTAGGCAAAGTTGTAGAGAATGATCAGCACCAGCAGCGCCGGCATCGAGCGGAAAAACCAGATATAGCCCCAGGCCAATGCGGCCAGCAACGGTGAGCCCGACAGCCGCGCCAACGCCAGCGCCGTGCCAAGGATGACGCTGAACACCGTGCTCAGCAGCGTCAGCAACAGCGTCTGCCCCAAGCCGCGCAGCACTGACGGCGAGAAGAACCACTGGCCGAACACCCCCCACTCCCACCGCGGGTTGGTGGCCAGGGAATGCACGATGGCCAGCAGCACCAGCGCGGCGAAGATCGACCCGGCCCAGCGCCAGGGATGCCGGGCGGGCACCACTTGCAGCGCCTTGATCGGCGTGGAGACGCGGTGCTGACGCAGCGGTTGTACGCTGACCTCATCAAGCAGGTCGTAGGGTTTGGCGACAATGGGCATGTGCTATTCCTCGCAGGCCTTAGAAGGCGTAAGTCAGCCGGGTGTAGTAGTACCCACCGGTAAAACCGTAGGGCGAATAAGTGCCGTAGCTGGCAACCATGGTGCTGCTCGGCACCCCTTGTTTCTTGGGGTATTGGTCGAACAGGTTCTTGGCGCCGATGGCGATGTTCAGGTCTTTGGTGAGGTTGTAGCCAAGGTCGAGGTCGGTGATCCATTTGGCGCTGTAGACCCGGTCCAGGTCGCGGTTGGCCGATGAATTGACCTCCTTGTAGGAACCGTAGCGAGTCAGGGCCAGGCTGAGATTGAAGCGTTCGATGCTCCAGTCGCCACCAAGGATCAGCTTGGTATTGGGCTGCACGCCGGTGATCAGGTTGCGGGCCTCGCGATCCATCAGGTCATAAGGCCGGCCAAGGATGCTGGTGGACGCCTTGTAGTTCTGGATTCTGGTCTGGTTCCAGTTGAACGCAGCGGTCCACTTCAGCGCGCCGAACGCGCCCAGGTCCTGGTTGTAGCTGCTGACCAGGTCCAGGCCCTTGGTGCGGGTGTCGGCGCCATTGATAAAGTACTGGCCGCCGGAGGTGGAGTTGATGCCGTTGTTCTGCAGTACCTGGGTGACTTCAGGGCCAAGCAAGGTGCCTGTCAGGGTGATGCGGTCACGTAGATTGATCACGTAGGCATCGGCGGTGAAGCTCAGGCGGTCGGTGGGTGTAAGGGTGAAACCGAGGCTGAAGTTGGTGGAGCGTTCGGGCTTCAACTCTTCGGCGCCCAGCGCCTTGGCCGCCGCCGCCCCCACCGGCAGCACGCCGTAATTGATCGACTGGTACACGCCGTCCACCACGCCATAGGTGGTGGAGCGCGCACTGAACAAACTGTTGGCCAGGGACGGCGCCCGAAAGCCATTGCTCACCGTGGCACGCACCGCGAACTGGGGCGTGAAGTCGTAGCGGGTGGTCAGCTTGCCACTGCGGGTGGCGCCCACGCCTTCGTTGTAATGCTCATAGCGCAAAGCGGTGCCGACGTACCAATCCGGCAAGGGGTTGAAGCCCACGTCCACATAACTGGCCAGGCTGTTGCGAGAAGCGCTGCTTTCTTCCTGCGGGGAAATACCGTTGGTAACCTGGGCTCCGGACGAGGCACAGTTACCCGGCGCCACGCAGTAGCCGCCGTTGGCATAAGACCCGTAGTCACCGGCCTGTACCTCGTAGGTATCGCGCCGATGCTCGAAGCCATAAGACAGGTCCAAGGGTTTTTGCAGGCCGATATCAAAGCCGCGTTTGAAGTCCAGGTTGGTGGTCAACTCGGTGGAAATCCAGGTGCCGGACGTGAAGCTGTTCGGCGTGGCCTCGCCCAGGGACGGGTTCTGGTTGTGGGTGGTGCCCTGCTCCGCTTCGTTGCGCCCATAGGTGGTAGACAAGTCCCAGTCCCACTCGCCCACAGTGCCCTTGCCACCGAACGCCGCCTGGAAGTCGTCCTCGTCGATGTACCAGGTCGGAGTGTACCCGGCCGGGTAACCGTTGGGCCCGGTGGTGATGGTGTTGGTAATGGTCGGCAGGCGGAAGTTCTGCCCCTGCTCGGCCTTGCGTCGCGAGTAGGTGGTAAAGGAGTAGAGGCTGAGGCTGTCGTCGATCGGCAACTCGGCGTTGTAGCCCAGGGACAGCAGGTTGGTCTTGGGCGTGCCGTAGCCGCCATAGGTGGACTTGCCTTCCAGGCCATACGCCTGCTCGTAGGTGTAGCCATTGGCGCTGGCCTTGTTGTCATCGTTCTGGCTACGCGCATCCAGAGCCAACTGCACGATGCCGCCGTTACCGATTTCGAAGCCCTTGTTGAGGCTTTGCTGCACCGTCTGTTTCTTCCCGTCGTAGCCAAGGCCGGTGTTGGTCACCGAAGTGCCGCTGGTGTCGGCCTTGAGGATCACGTTGATCACCCCGGCGATGGCATCGGAACCGTATTGGGCCGCGGCGCCATCGCGCAGGACTTCCACATGGTCGATGGCACTGATGGGGATCAGGTCCAGATCCGCCGGCGCCGCGCCAGTGTTGATGCCGTTGATATTCAAGGTGGCGCTGGTGTGGCGGCGCTTGCCGTTGACCAGCACCAGTACTTCGGCGGCGCTCAAACCCCGCAGGTTCGGCGCCCGGGCAATGCCGCTGGCGTCCCAGCCGGTTTTTTCCGGCAAGGTCAGCGACGGGATCACTGCGCTCAACGCCTCCATCAACCCGGGCTTGCCGGTGCTTTGCAGTTGCTTGGCGCTGACCACATCAATCGGCACCGGGCTGCTGGTGACCGTGCGCTGCTCGGCGCCACGGTTGCCGGTGACCACGACGGTAGACAAGGTGCTGTCGTCCTGGGCTTGCGTCGCTGCAGCCAGCAAGGACAACGTCAGGGCGGCGGTGGGTTGTAGAACGTGCTTCATATCCATTCCCGGCTTTTTCCAAATCGCGAAATCGAGCAGGCACGCGCCTGGCGCGGCGTGACCGGTGTTCAAAAGGCGTTTCGGCTTGGGCTAGGTGTGGGGCAAGCGAGGGGTTTGAAGTGGCAACATACGTTGAGCTCCCGTCCAACGATTCTGCTGCGGGGGATAATTACCCGGTCAGGCGCGCAGAATCTGAATCACGCTGGGTACCATCCGAGGTCAGGGGTAGGCTGTTGAGATCAAACATAACGGAATGAATTTCAAAAATATAATGCTGTTTTGGCATAAGCTAATATTCTCTACTTTCATTATTATTTAATATTTTTATTCATAACGGTAATGTTTAACCCATCAGCAGCAGAGAGATTCTGGGCTAGGGAGGTTGCCCTCGATAGCATAGGTATCTACACAACTTTGCAGCCGCCAACCGTAACCACGATGCGAAGCGAGCCGCTCGTGATCTTGATCTGCTTTTGATCCTAGGCGCCCCGTTAAACCACGCTGGCCGGAATTCGACAGGGATTTGGGGGGTAAACCGGCAGGGATGCCGGTTTAGCCGCCCCGCGCCATGGATGGCGCGTGGCGGCGGCCCCCCAAATCCATGGCGGATTACGGGCACACCGAGCCTAAGCGAGGTGCCGAGTGGTGGGGCAAGAGTCCTTTTGGTTACTTTTGGGGCTCTTTTCCAAAAGTGACCCGCTGTAAAAGCGGAACCAATATCAGCCGTTACCACAGGAATGGATATGTACTCGGTATAACTGTGTTGGCTGTCAGGCCGTCATCGCAGGCAAGCCAGCTCCCACATTTGGATCGCGTCGCATCATTTAGGTAGTCGCTGGCAGTCAAGCCGCCATCAGGAGCAAGCCCCCTCCCACATTGGTACTCCGAGCAACCAGGATTATTGAGCCGGCCGCAACAGTTGCATCTGCTGGCGATAATCATCAGTCACCTGCCGTGCCTGGCTGCTGCTGGTAATGACTCTTGGCGTAATGAGCACTATCAACTCTGTACGGTCCTTGGACTTGCCAGTATTGCCAAACAACCACCGCAACCCCGGTATCTTCCCCAGATAAGGCACGGCACTGACACTCTCGGCGTTGTCCTGTTTGATCAACCCACCAAGCAATACCGTCTGCCCACTCTGCACCGCCACCTGAGTCGACACCGAGCGTGTGGAAATGCGCGGGTTCACCGGCGTCTCACTGCTGCCCGCCGGGTTCTGGGCATCACTGACCTGCTGCTGGATATCCATGTACACCAGCCCGCCCGGATTGATGCGCGGCACCACATCCAGGATCACCCCGGTCTGCACGTATTCGACACTGCTCAAGGTGGTGTCGGCGTCACCGGTGTTGACGGTGGTCTGGCTGATGGGAATGTTATCGCCCACCTGAATCTGAGCCGGCTGATTGTTCATCACCACCAGCGACGGCGCCGACAGCACCTGGGTGCGGCCGTTGGTTTCCAGGGCGTGCAAGGCCACTTGCAGGTTGGAGCTGACAAAAGAGTAGAACAACGAATCCGCCGCCCCCAGCCCCGCCCCGCCACCGCCCAGGGCGCCTTGGCTGCCGGAGGCGTTGGCCACCGTGGTGCTGGTGGAATTGCCCGCCAGGCGGCCCAGATACCACTGCACACCCAGGTCCAGTTCACCGGTGAGTTTGACCTCCAGGATGCGGGTCTCGATCTGCACTTGCAGCGGTGGGTTGTCCAGGCGCTTGATCGCCGCTTCGATCTCTTTCCATTGCGCCGGACGGGTGCGCACCAGCAGCTGGTTGCTGCTCTTTTGCGCGGTGATGCGGGTGCCGGCTTCGAGGTCACTGGTGGGGGGCGCCTGGGTATTTTCGGCAGGTTCGGATTCGGGTTCGTCGGGTGCAGGCGCTGGGACATTGGCCTGCAGCCCAGCGCTGGTGGACGAGGACAAGGTGGTGGTACGCAACCCCGGCGCGACCTTGGCCGGTGCGTCGTCCTTGATCGCGCCATTGCCGTAGATCTGCCGCAGGTATTTGGCCAGGTCGGCGGCCTTCATATTGCGTACGTCGTACACATACATCTGCGGCTCATTGCCGCCGCCCTCGTCGATGGTGCGAATCCAGTCACCCACCTCGCTGAGGTACTCGGGCTGAGACGAAATCGCCACCACCGAGTTGGTGCGCTCGACCGGCAAAAATCGCAACATACCCGCCAGGGGCGTGCCGCTGTCGGCGCCGAACATGGCTTGCAGCTCGGGCATCAGTTCGGCCACCGAGGCGCGTTGCAGGCCGAAGACCGCCACGGACATGCCCTTGAGCCAGTCCACATCGAAAGTGTCGATGGTGTCCTGGTAGTTGGCCAGCTCTTCCGGGGTGCCGGCCAGGCTCAGTACATTGCGCGCCGGGTCGACCAGCAGAAACGCATTCTCTCGGGCGAACGGCTTGAGCAGTTTCTGCATCTCGGTGGCCGAGATATAGCGCAGCGGGAAGAGTCGCGCCGAGAGCCCGCTGGAGGGCTGCGTCACGCGCATCTGCGGCACCAGCTTGCCCGCCACCGCCTGGCTGGCCGGCAGGATCACGTAGCGGCTGCCCTGCTTGATCATGGCGTTGTCGGTCCAGGACAGCAGGGTTTCGAGGATCGACAGAGCCTGCTGCTTGTCCACCGGTTTTGACGTGGAGAAGCTGACATTGCCCTTCACGCCCTCGGCGATGCTGTAGTTCTCGTGCAGCAAGTCGCCCATTACGCTGTTGATCACCGCTTCGATGGGCTGGCCCTGAAAGTTGAAGACGATGTCGCCGCCCTCCTCCTGGGCTTTTACCGGCGCAGTGGGTTTACGCACGAACGTCTGATTGCCACGAATCAGCTGGCGCTGCGGCGGCGACTTCGCCTCGGGCAGAGCGCTTTGCATCGCAGGCGCCGCATTCGGCGGGCGTTGCGAACCGGTGCCTTGCAGCGCCTCGTTCAGCAGCTGTTCGTCCGGATCAAGGCGGTCGGGTAAGGATCCACAACCGCCCAGGGAGACGGCAGTGGCCAGGCAAAACAGCGAAGTGCGCATATCGATCAAGGGAGGGGCTCGCGGGGATGGGAAATCAGGGGTAACCGCTTGCCGTACAGGCTCAGGGTCTGGGTGCGCCCGTTGAGGGCGAATCGGGCGTATTGCGGGGTCAGGTGTTCCAGGCGCCAGCCGTTGGGCAGCGTCTGGCCCAGGCGCACCGTCAGGGGTGGGCCGCCGGCTTGCTTGAGCATGGCCATTTGCAGGTTGCCGGTGATCATGATGCCGCTGAGGGTCAGGTTGGCCAGGCTCGCCACCTGGGTCTTGCCGACCACGCTGTCCGGGCGGCGATCGGGGCTGAACAGCGGCGTCTGCCAGGTGCTCGCGAGCTCTTGCAACGCCGGCGCCGGTGCGGCCTGCACAGTGACGGAGGGCTGCACAGGTGCAGGCGCCTGCGGCAACCATCGCGGTTGATCACCGATGCTGCTGAGGATCACCGCCATCAGTACGCCCAATAGCCCGGCCAAGCCGAGCAAGCCCCACTCCAGGGGGCGCAGTGCACCGATCATGGCGCCACCTGCGCCGGTTGCAGGTAGCCACGCACCAGCAGTTGCACCGCCAGCTTGCCCGCCCCGCCAGTGGCCGGTGCCTGTTTGCTGCGGCGAATGCGCAACTCATCGACAAACAGAAACGGCGGCTGGTATTCCAGCGCGTGCAGGATCGCGGTCAGCGGTTCGATGGCGCAGTTCAGCGTAAGGCTGACCTTGACCTGCCGATAGGGCTCGCTGCTGTCCTGTTCGGTGGTGATGGGTTTGCGCTGGGTGAGGTTGCAGCCGCCGCCAAGGTTGGCGTGGCTGTTGATCAGGTCGGCCAGACGCTGCATCAGGTCGGCGGCGACCACATCGGGGTCATCGCCTGGCAACAGACTGGCGCTGCTGGCCGGGTCTTGCCGCGCCAGCTCAAGCTGTTCGCGCAATGCATCGCCCTGACGCAACACGGCGGCGTAGCGTTGCTGCTGCTCACGCAACTGCTGGGCTTGTTCGCCCATGGTGCGCAGCGGGCCGGCGAACCAGCTGTCGATCAGCAACCAATAGGCCGCACCGAGTACCACGGCCAGGAGCAACAAGGCCCCGCCACGACGTTCACGGGGTGTGAGGGGTCGGCGCATCGGCGGCCTCCGGGCGTAAGTGGGCGCGCAAGGCAAACTGGTCCTTACCGGTGCGCGCATCGGGTTGAATCACCCCTTCGAACTGGGCGTTGTCCAACCGCCGGCAGCCTTTGATGCGGGTGATCAGGCCACTGGCCTTGGCACTTTGCCCGGAGAAGGTCACCTCAGCGTCCTTGACGTCCAATTGGTCGAGCCAAGTGTCGGCGGGCAGGCAAGTGGTCAAGTCATTGAGCAGCGCAGCCAGCGGCGGTTGCGCCAGTTTGCGCTGGGTGAGGTACTGCGCTGCGCCGCGGGTATTGAGCAGTTGCTGGCGCAGGGCGTGCACCTGGGCGACCTGGTCTTTTTGCTGCTGCACGGTGGCGTGCATGGCGTCGAGTACACGCTGGCGGTCGTTGAGCCACAGCAACATGGCGGCGATCAGCAAGGCACCGCACAGCCATGGCAGGCTGCGCTGCAAATCCTTGCCCGTTCGGCGTTGGCGCGAGCGTAACGGTGCCGGCAGCAGGTCGATGCCCAGGCCCGCCACATCGACGCGATGGGGATGCAGACCAAGGGCAGCGCAGTCACTCAGAATCCGATCCAGACGCTCGCGCAGGATCGCCACCAGCGTGACCTCAAGGTGGGTGGGTGTGCGCTGCTCCTGACGCGCCACGAAGTACAACTGCTCGGCGTCGAACGGGGTGTAGCGGTCCAGTTCATAGCCGACCACCGCCGTGAGATTGCGCGCGGCCGCCAGGGGCAATTGCAGGCGTTGCTGCAGCACCACGTCAGGGCCGAGCATCAGCACCTGGCAGGCGCTGCCGGGGATAACCGGCGCCGTCAGCGGCCAGTGATGGATCTGTTCAGGCGGCTCTTGCGGGGCCAGCCAGCTCGGCACACAGCCGCGCAGCTCGGTGAGCCAGAGGCGCCAGCCTTGTTGCAACAGGCTGCCGCGCCACTGGCGGGCGATAGGTTCAAGTCGATTCATTCTTGCCACCGCACCACCCGATAGGGTTGTGCACGGTCCTCCGCGGGGCTCAATAAGACGGTGAGTTGCAGGCGTGCCTGATAGCCGCCGGGGCGCTCGGCACGGCTGTCGATTTCCAGCACCTGGCCGGGGTCGGCGCCCTCGGCGTTTTGCCGTGGCAGGTTCAATGCCTTGCGCATCAAGGGGCTGGCAAATGCCGGATCGGGTCGATCCAGGTCGCTCCACAAAGTAATTTCCGGCACTAATTGGCTGTACAGCTCCTGGGTCATACCGGGCAGTTGCCGCACTTCTTCCAGCACCCGAAACGGCGCCAGGCCCTGATGGCGCCGAGCCTCAAGCGCCTGGACCAGCTGATGGGCCTGGGCCGGGGTAGCGCCGCAAGCCAGGGCCAGGTGCAGCAAGTCATCGGGGTCGGCGTTGACCAGGTACAGCTTGCCGCGCTCACTGCGCAGGCGGACCTGTAGGCGGGCGTCGTCGAAGGTCAGCGCGATGGCACGCCCGTCCGCCACCCAGTGCCGATCAGCCATGACCTGGGCAATACCGGCTTCGGCGGCCAACAGCGCCTGGGTGTGCTGGCGGTACCACAGCGCCTGGCGACTTTGCAGTTGCACCCAGGCAGCCAAACCGCCGAGCAACAGGCTGAGTAAAGCCAGCACCCACAGCACCAGCAGCAACGCCGCTCCGCGTTGGCGCTTCATTGTTCACTGCTCGCGCTGCCGAGGTTCAGGCGCAGGGCAATCACTTGCGTCAGCCACGGCACCGGCCCGTTGACGCTGGCGTCGATGCGTACTGCGACGGGCAAGCGCCGGGGCCAGGGCCACGCGCTCAACCAGCCGGTGGGCTGGCCCAAGGGCGATACGCCGCGATAACTCAATTGCAGCGCCTCGACGTTATGCAGCAGCACTTGCGGTTCAGCGCGCTGGGCGTTGGCAGCGGATTGCAACTGCGAAAACGCCACCTGAAAATCCTGTTCTACCCGTTGCAAGGTAAAGCGCTGGATGCCCCCGCCGAGCACGCCGGGCAAGGTCGCCACAAACTGCAAGCGCTCTGCCGTACCGATAAAAAAACCGTCGGCCTGGCTGTCGTCTTCAATGATATTCAAGGGCAACGCCTCGCTGATCGCGGTGCGTAGAAACTGTTGGGCGGTGCGCATTTCATCCAGGCTCACGGTGTAACTTTGGGCCTTGGCCACCGCCCGATTGGCGCCCAGCAACGCAGCGCCCACCAGCAATAACAATATCGAAAGCAGGCTGAGCACCACGAGGATCTCCAGCAAGGTGAAGCCCTGCTCGCGGCGCTTCACAGGCGGGCCTTCAAGGTGCTGAAGCGGGCCTGATGCGCGCCTTCGCGCAGGTTCAGGTCGAGACGAAACAGATGGGGCTGTTGCCGGGTACTGGTCAAGTGCCAATGGATGCCATCAAGTTCGCCTTGCAAGGTGCCCTCGCTCAGCGGGCCGGCCGCTTCCTGGTCCAGCAGCGTGAGCGCGGCCTGGGTTAGCCGGTCGCTGTGGGCAACCTGGGCCAACGAGCGCGCACTCTGGCCGAAGGCAACCAGCAACACACTGCTGCACACCGCCATCAACGTCAGGGCCGCGAGCATTTCCAGCAGGGTAAAACCGGCCTGATGCTTCATGGCAGCGCCCTGGACTGCACGCTGCCGGTGAGCCAGCCAATGTCGATACGCCAACGCCGGGCGCCGCTGGCCAGCAGCAGGTTGCCGCCGGTGGAACTGCCATCGGGGTAGAACACCACGGCTGCCCCTGCCTGCTCGGCACTGTGCAGCGTCACCTGCAACGGTGCCTGCCACTGTTGCGGGGCACGCCCTGGAGCCCGGAACGTCAGACGTTGCAGGTCGAATTCGGTGCGCGCCGCCCGGCCGCTGACGATCGCCCCCGCCCGCGTGGCGCGCAGTGCCTCGACCATCTGCCCCACCACCCGCCGCTCCTGAGCCACTTGCAGCCCCTGGCGCACACCCAGCCCCAACAACCCGGCGGCGATACCGATCAATACAATGACCACCAGCATCTCCAGCAAGGTAAAGCCGCGCTGGGCCATGGGCGGGTTACTCCCAGTTACCCAAATCGGCACTGTAGCCCTCGCCGCCCGGTTGACCGTCCTGGCCGTAGAAGATCAGGTCGAAGGCGCCATGCTGCCCGGGGAAGCGATAACCGAACCCGTGGCCGAACGGGTCCTTCAACTCCGAAGGCTTGGCATAGGGGCCCGCCCAGCTGGAGGCATTGGCGGGCTTGTCGAGCAGCTGTTGCAGGGTGCTGGGCGGCGCCCCCACATCCAGGGCGTAGCTGTCGATCTTCATGCTCAAGCTCGCCAACTGCGCCTTGCCTGCGCCGTATTTGCCCTTGTCCACATTGCCGCCGACCTGGCGCACGACAATGGTTGCGACGATGCCCAGCAGCACGATCACCGCGAGCATTTCCAGCAGGGTGAAGCCGTTTTGGCGGTGCCGGGTTCTCATTGATTCCACTCCATGAAGGTTCATATATGGCTGGTGAGGCTCATCAGCGGCAGCATGATCGCGAGCATGATTACCGCCACCAGCACCGCCATGATCACGGTCAGCGAGGGCACCAGCGCAGCAAGCAGGCGGTCGATCGCGCGCTTGGCCTCGACGTCGAAGATGTCGGCGACCTTGAGCAACATGCCGGGCAGTTCACCGGCGTGTTCGCCGACCTCGATCATTTGCAGGGCCAACTGCGGCAACAGCGGCTGACTGCCAAACGCTTCGGCCAGGGTGCCGCCGCCTTTTACCTGTTGCGCCGCCAGCGCCACTTGCGCCTGCAATGCACGGTTGCTGCAGACCTGCCGGGCGATCACCAGCGCGGGCAGCAATGCCACGCCATTGCAGAGCAAGGTGCCGAGGGTGCGAGTCAGGCGTGCGGCTTGCACCCGTTGCAGCAGCGGGCCGACCACACGGATGCCCAGCAGATGACGGTCGTAGCGTTCGCGGCGGTTGGGGTCGCGCAGGCGCGTCGCCAGGAGCCCGGCACTGATCGCCAACCCGGCCAACAGCACCAGGCCATAGGCCGACAAAAACTCGCCAAGCCCCAGGATCACTTGGGTGATCAACGGAATCGGCACGCCCAGATCCTGAAAAATCGGCACGAATTGCGGCACCACATAGGCCAGCAACAGCGCCAGGGAACCCAGTACGCCCACCACCAGGAACGCCGGGTAGATCAGCGCGTTGATCACCTCGCCACGCAGTCGCTGGCTGCGCTCCAGGTAGTCGCTGAGCTGGCGCAGGGTGTCTTCCAGCGCACCACCGGCTTCGCCCGCGCGCACCATGCTCAGGTACAGCGCAGAAAACGTATCGCCCTCTTCTTCAAGCGCAGCCGACAGCGGCTTGCCGGCCTTGACCTGGTCACGGATGCGCTCGATCAAGGCCCGCACCTGGGGTTGGCCGGGTTGCTTGAGCAGCAGGTTCAACGAGCGTTCAAGGGGCTGACCGGCGCCGAGCAGCGTCGCCAGTTGCTGGGTGAAACTCACCAGCGCGGCCCCCTTCAACGGCCCGCGTACACGACGTAACGAGGCACTACCCGTCGTTTCAATATGCAGCAGCAACCAGCCACGCTTGTGCAAGATGGCGACGGCGGCGGCCTGGTCGGCAGCTTGCAGCGTGCCTCTCTGGGCGGCGCCCTGGCTGTCCAGGGCACGGAACTTGAACAGGCTCACGCATCCTCTCCACGGGTGACGCGCAACACTTCTTCCAGGGACGTGACGCCCGCCAGCGCCTGACGCAGGCCGTCTTCATACAAGGTGCGCAAACCGCCGCGACGGGCGGCTTGCTCAAGGGTGGCGGCGTCGGCGTGGGCCATCAGCAGGCCACGCAACTCATCGTTCATCACCAGCAATTCGGTGAGGGCGCTGCGGCCGTGGTAGTCGCCGTGATACAGCAAAATCGGGCGCTGCTCGGTGAGGCGATCCAGGCCGTGTTCCTTGATCAACGCCGGCGGCGCCTGGAACGCGACCCGTGTGGCCGGGTCCAGGCGCCGCACCAGGCGTTGGGCGAGAATGCCGCTGACGGTGGAGGCGATCAGGTAGCTTTCCACGCCCATGTCCAGCAAGCGTGTGATGCTGGCGGCGGCGCTGTTGGTGTGCAGGGTTGAGAGCACCAGATGGCCGGTAAGTGAGGATTGGACGGCGATGCGGCACGTTTCCAGGTCGCGGATTTCACCGATCATGATCACGTCCGGGTCCTGGCGCACGATGGCGCGCAGCGCTCCGGCAAAGTCCAGGCCGATGGCGGGCTTGACCTGGATCTGGTTGATGCCTTCAAGCTGGTACTCCACCGGGTCTTCCACGGTGATGATCTTGCGTTCGGCGGTGTTGAGCCGCGCCAAGGCGGTGTACAGCGTGGTGGTTTTACCCGAGCCTGTGGGCCCGGTGACCAGCAGGATGCCGTGGGGCCGCTCAAGCAAATCAAGGAAGGCTGCCAGGCGCTGGCCATCAAAACCCAGGCTTGGAAAGTCGAACTGCACGGTTTGCCGGTCCAACAGGCGCATCACCACCGACTCGCCGAAGCTGGTGGGCACCGTGGACACGCGCAAATCCAACGCCTTGCCCTGGATGCGCAGCATGATGCGCCCATCCTGGGGCAGGCGCCGCTCGGCGATGTCCAGGCGCGCCATGATCTTCACTCGCGAGATCACCGCCGCCGACGAACTGGCGGGCGGTGCTTCGGCGTCGTGCAGCACGCCATCGATGCGGTAGCGCACCTTGAGCTGGTTTTCGAAGGGTTCGATATGGATATCCGACGCCCGTTGTTCCACGGCGCGTTGCAGGATCAGGTTGACCAGGCGAATCACCGGCGCTTCGGAAGCCATGTCCTTGAGGTGCTCGATATCTTCGAGGGCACCACCCTGCTCATTGAGGTTTTCGATCAGCGTGCCCATGGCCGAACGGCCCTGGCCGTAGTAACGCTCGATCAGGCCCTCTACGTCGGTATGCGCGCCGATGGCCAGCCATACAGGAACTTGGCAGGCATACGCCAGGGCCTGGAACGGGTACCGCTGCGTCGGGTTGGCGGCCAGCACGCGCAGGCCGCCCTCGTCCCAGCCCATGGGCACCAGGTGGTAGTGACGCAGGAAACGCTCGGTCACGGCAGGTAATGGGTCGAGCAACGGCGGCGCAGCGTCGGCCGCCAGCAATGGCGCAGCCAGCAGATCGGCCCAGGCGCGGGCCAGTTCGATTTCGGACACCAGGCCCAGGCGCGTGAGTAAACCCAGCAGATCGCGAGGGTCATCGGATAAGCGCCGGGCGCGTTCCAGATCCAGCGTTTTAAGCCCGGCGTGCTGCATCAGCCACGCACACACCTGGTCGGTGTGCGGGATGTGCATCTTGCAAGCATCGATGGGGGCTGAAGACATCATTGAGGAATATCTAACGTTGCGAAAAGTATGGCTATTTGGAACTACCGAACAATGCCATTAGTTCGCCACAGCCGATGCAGGAGTTAGCCGGGTGTATCGACTGGAAGTTATAGCTCTAGTTCCGGCTGGCGGGAAATTAAATACAAAACATTGCCAAATGCACTGATTTAGAGCATTAGCAGCCAATAGCCACTAGTTGCACTTAGCCATACCCCGTAATGACTAGGCACTTTCCCTTTCAATTAACTGACAGTGCAAAAGATTCAAGCGTGCAACTTCACCCTCAATCGGTAATACACCCAGACTTTGCAGAACGCGGGTGGCGGCTAATACACCAATCTGCAGGGCCGGTGGCTGGATCGTGCTGAGGCTGGGCAGCAACATCTGTGCGAAGGGGTCATCGCCAAAGCCTAATACGGCGCAGTCCTGCGGGATGTTCAGCTCCGCTCGTTGACCGGCGAGCAAACCACCGGCAGCCAGGTTGTCGTTGGCAAAGAAAATCGAGTCGGGCCTGGTCACCGCCCCCATCAGCTCCTCCATGGCCTGCTTGCCCGCCTCGAAAGGCGCACGGTCGGCGTCGGGGACGAAGACCCACGGCTGCACACCTAGCTCGCTGAGGGTCGCAGTAAAACCATCACGGCGCTCCGGCACGTAGTCCCAGGTTTCCACCACCGGGATGTCCACCTCGGCGATCATCTTTTCGATGCCTGGGCTATGGAAGCGACTGGTCAGCACCAGCGCGGCCGCCAGCAACTGCGGAGCGAACTGGCCCAGCGCGAACAGCTGACACTGGCGCAACTGGGCCGACGCATTGCCGGCGGACGCGGTCATTACAGCTTGATCGGCACGCCTACGCAGATCGCCGATGAGCTGCAGCGCTGGTTCGAAGAAGGCGCGGCGGATGGCTTCAATATTCTGGTGCCACACCTGCCGGGCGGGCTGGAGGATTTCGCCCGCCTGGTCGTTCCCGAGTTACAGCGGCGTGGCTTGTTTCGGCGCGAATACACCGGCACCACACTGCGTGAAAACCTTGGTTTGGCGCGCCCGGCCAACCGTTACAAGGCGGCTCGATCATGAAGAACACGGTCCGCTCGCCGAGCAAAGGTGGCCTGAGCGACTACTGTTTTGTCGCCAACACGAACCGGTGCACCAGCCCACCAAACACGCCACCGAGTAAAGGCACCACCCAGAACACCCACAACTGAGCCATCGCCCAATCGCCTTGAAACAGTGCTACGCCCGTACTGCGCGCCGGGTTAACCGATGTATTGCTCACTGGAATACTGATCAGGTGAATCAAGACCAGGGCAAAACCGATGGCCAGCGGCGCAAAACCGGCCGGTGCCTTTTTGTCGGTGACGCCCAGGATGATCAACAGGAAAAACGCCGTGAGTACAAACTCGGTGACCACTACCGAAAGCAGCGAGAAGCCCCCGGGTGAATGCTCGCCATAACCATTGGTGGCAAACCCCGCCGTCACATCGAACCCGGCCTTGCCGCTGGCGATCAGGTACAGCACGCCGGCCGCCGCAATCGCGCCCAGAACCTGAGTGAGGATGTAGGGCACCACATCCTTGCCGCCGATACGCCCGGCGGCGAGCAAACCCATGGTGACCGCCGGATTGAAATGCCCGCCGGAAATATGCCCGACCGCGTAGGCCATGGTTAATACCGTCAAGCCAAATGCCAATGCCACACCGGCAAAACCAATGCCCAACTCAGGGAATGCGGCCGCCAACACGGCACTGCCGCAACCGCCCAGTACCAGCCAGAACGTGCCGAAGAACTCGGCGGCGAGACGTTTTGTCATCAGGAAACTCCTTGAAGTCAGGTCAAAGAGTTGGAGCCTAACAACAGGGTACGGGCATTGGATGTGGGAAATTTCCTTAGCGCGTAACTAATGAGCAGGTGTGATTCGCGATGAAGATTGTTCACGCGGGAAGGCATTTATTCCCGGCATGAAAAAGCCATAATCAGCAACAACAGTGGCGCATCAAGACAAAGCCGGCCTCTTGCTGCTCAGCGTGGCGCCCCTCTGGATACTCTCACCGTAGCGCGCCCGCCTTGGCGATCAACTCACGCAATCGGGAATCCTTAGGCTCAAACACGTCGAGGAGCCCGATCGCCTTAAGAGCGGGCAGAGATTGAATAATTTCTCGCTCAGCCAGCAGTTGATCATCCATGCTCGCGCCTGGGTTACTCCAAACTCGTACGTTTGCCAAAAAGGCACCCACCGTCCCTTTACGTACGGTCACTCCCTCAAATGTTGCTTCGTTTGTGTCGTCGGCAAGAACGTCTTCGGCACGCATATCCGTCTCCGCAGTTGGGTTGCTTTAACTTCTCGGCCTTTCGGAAAAGGGCATCACGCCGACAATAACGTAATTATCTTGCGCTGACATTTAAATGAAAACCCGGCGCTTGGCCGGGTCCGTTGATGCTCAGTTGTCAGGATGCTCACTGGCTACTGAATCGGCAGCGTCCACGTCCGACATATCTTCCTCGAGGGGTGCCTCGTCGTCCGGTGGCAGCGGGATATGATCCTCATCGCGCTTTGGATCATGACCGGCCTCATTGTCCGTTCCACGCGTTACTGCCTGCTGTGAAATATTGCCTGGGGCGTTCTCGTTGATTTCCATGCTGTCTCTCCGCTCTAAAGCGCGACAAATACGCACTTAACCATTGGAGCAGGCGTGTAACAGGGAGTGCCGAACTTTGGACGAACGGAAAATCCCGAGACGGTGTTTGGCGTAAAGACGCCAGCACCAGCAGCCATAACGGCGACTGAGGATCCCGCCAAGGGCTCACGCAGTAGCCCTGTATGTCATCCGCCTTGGCCTGATTGAGTAGTTTCAGCCAATCAATGACTTCCTTGTCGAGGCCCCTTATGGCACTTCCTCACACCGCCTGCATCTTCCTGTATTTCCTGTTGCTCAGCACTGTCTGGCCGAGCCATGCCAGAGATCTGGCCGAGGGCCTTACCGAGCAGTCACCGTCTGTGGCCCTTGAAAATAAAAACCACCGTTATCCGCAATGGACCGGCATCGGTTCACTGGAAAACGCCTTAGGCCAGACCTGCAATGCCGTTCTGCTCGACACGCGCAATCGCCAAGGTAAGGCCATCGGGCCGGCTTATGTGCTGACCGCCGGGCATTGTGTGTTCTACAGCTACGGTACAGCGCGCGTCCACCAGGCGCTCACCGCCGACGTGACCTTCAACTACTTTCATGACACACCCGAACGGCGTATCACCTACGCCGTCAAGACGGCGCATTGGAGCAGCATGGCGGGCACTGACCTGGCCGTGCTCGAACTGGATACGTCACTGGCGGTGCTGGTGGCCAAGGCGATCATGCCACTCAAGCTGGCCTCCCAGCGTCAGACATCGGATCGAGAGGTGATCAACGTGGGAGCGCCGACTGGCTTTCTGAAAAAGGGCCTACGCATGAGCGCCTGCGTGGAATCGACCCTCAACAGTTTTGCCGAACATCCCGGCGTGTTCCCCAGCGCCTTGCGCAACCGCTGCAACGGTCTGCGCCCAGGCAGCTCCGGCAGTCCGATGCTGGACCGGAACACCAATGAAATCACCAGCATCATCAGCAAGGTCGCGTCTGCCATTCAGAAAGACATTCTCAATAGCTGCCAGAACAACTCGGCGTGCGAAGCCGCCAAATTCAACTACAGCTACCCCGTCAACGACTTGTACTACTGCTTTGTAGACGGTGTTTTCCGTAACGACACCCCAACCTGTCAGCTCAAGGCGGTTGAAATCACGCTGGATGAGCCGTGGAACCTGAAGCCCTATGTGCATTTAAAACGTGACGCCACCGACCAAATTACCCGTCCGACTTGGAACCTGAGGTTCTCGATCCAGGAACCGTTCTACCGATTCAAAGCCGTGAATCACATCAGCGATTGCGCACGCACACACGGCTACCAAGTCGCTGCCGCTTCTGACGAGGCCTACATCAACCAACCCATCGGCCCAGTGCTGGGGCCGCATGTGTTATGCATACTCGGGGTGCAAACGGCCGAACAGCCGCTGACCGAAGCGCTGCTGCGCAATGCGTTCACCCATTCGGTATTCCTGACCAACCCGGCACCGGCACCGCAGCTCAAGCACCGCTATCACATCGCCTGGGAAAACCAGCAGGACGGCTTTAGCCAGCATTATTACTACAGCGTGAACTCGGCGATCAGCACCATCTGTGGCGATATTGACGACGATCGCTACACCTTGGCCATGGACGGCATATTCCTTGATATAGCAGAGCTGCCGGTCACGTTATGCAGTTATGCACGCAACAACGCCGGGCAACCGTCGGCCATTCGCACAGACATGATCACAGGCGCAACGGTTCGCTCGCAGCGTCAGGCCAGGTGAGGCAGGAAGATGTTTTAAGCAAATGTTGATGAGTCAAGTCAGCGCAATCGACGGCAATGCCCGAAAGGCACGACTTGAGCGGGATCACTGGGGCTCTCCCCCGCCGAACCGCAGCGGGGGCGACCCGATTACCATTGACCAGAGAGCAAACAGGTTGCTGCCTCAATCATGCTGAAGTGGTACCACGGCTGAGAATCCTGGCAACTGGTGGCGAAAGACGCATGCGCACTTGAGGTCGCTAACAGGCAGGCTGCAGCCGTCATATAGACATATTTTTTTATAGTCATCTTCACTCCCCTTCCCATCGTTAATACATTGGCTTGCGCTTCAAACTCTACTGCCGGGTTCGTGCAAGGATCAATTAGGGCAGGTGTGCTAGTGGCTTATCGACATGCACGCGACAACGCCTATCGACGTCACGCCAGTCATTTCAGGGGAGTGTCGTAGCGATTGCATGTTCGCTGTACCCCACCGGCAGATCACAGAGGTGAAACAGGCTCTCGGGCCCATAACAGCCCACGGCGCGGTAGGGGGTAGGGGGTAGGGGGTATTTTTCAGACATGAAAAAGCCCAATCTTTTCAGATTGGGCCAAGTCATTGAAAAATATGGTCGGGACGGAGTGATTCGAACACTCGACCCCTAGCACCCCATGCTAGTGCGCTACCGGACTGCGCTACGCCCCGACTAGGCGTGTTACTGGGTTCGCTTCTTAACGAAGCGAACCGGAATATACCGCAAGCTTTTGAAATGTGGAAGTATTTTTAAAGCTTGAATCATTTCTTCAGCACCACCAGCACATCTTCCAGTTCGGAGATCATCTGGCGGATCAGTTGCTTGTATTGGGTGGTGTCGTCTTTGGCCTCATCACCGGACATACGCTGGCGTGCGCCGCTGATGGTGAACCCCTGGTCGTACAGCAATGCACGGATCTGTCGGATCATCAGCACGTCCTGGCGCTGATAATACCGACGGTTCCCGGTGCGTTTGACGGGGTTGAGTTGAGGAAACTCCTGCTCCCAATAGCGCAGCACGTGTGGTTTTACCGCACACAGCTCGCTGACTTCACCAATGGTGAAGTAGCGTTTGCCTGGGATGACGGGTAGTTCGTCGTTATGACTTGGTTCCAGCATAAGCCTCAACTCGGGCCTTCAACTTCTGCCCTGGACGAAAGGTGACCACACGGCGAGCCGTGATCGGGATTTCTTCTCCCGTTTTTGGATTGCGGCCAGGCCGCTGGCGTTTGTCCCGCAGGTCAAAATTGCCGAAACCGGACAATTTGACCTGTTCGTTGTCTTCCAGAGCGTGGCGGATCTCTTCAAAAAACAGCTCGACCAATTCCTTGGCCTCGCGCTTGTTCAGACCCAACTCTTCGTACAGACGTTCCGCCATCTCAGCTTTCGTCAAAGCCCCCATACGTCACTTCCTTAACGTGGCGTTCAACCTTTGTTCGAGCGAGGTGAGGATATTTTGTGTCGTGGTATTCACCTCATCGTCATTAAGAGTGCGCGATGGATGCTGCCAGGTCAAGCCGACTGCGAGGCTTTTTCTATGCGGATCAATGCCTTTACCCTGATAGACGTCAAATAGCCTGAGGTCTGTCAGCCATTCCCCTGCATTTTCACGGATTACATCCAGAACGGCAGTGGCGGCGACGTCACGGTCGGCCATCAGCGCCAGGTCGCGACGCACTTCAGGAAAGCGCGACAACTCGCTGAATTTAGGCATCTTGCCCGACGCAACTTCAGCCAAGACTAGCTCAAACACGAAGACTGGACGGTCCAGCCCCAACGTTTTCGACAGTTCCGGGTGAATGGCGCCCACAAAACCTACCAGGCGACCTTCGCGCTCGATACGCGCAGTCTGGCCCGGATGCAAGGCTGGGTGGCTGCCTGGCACAAAGGTGAAGGCATCCAGCGCGCCGGCAAAGCCCAGTACCGCTTCCACGTCAGCCTTGACGTCGAAGAAGTCTACGACGTCGCGGCCCTGCGCCCAGCCTTCCGGCAGGCGGCTACCGCAGACCACGCCAGCCAGCATCGGCTCTTGCTTGAGGCCATCGAGCTGACCCACGAAACGCAGGCCGCTTTCGAACAGGCGCACGCGGTCTTGCTGGCGGTTCAGGTTGTGGGAAAGCGCTTTCACCAGACCCGGCCACAGCGACGAACGCATGGCGGCCATGTCGTTGGAGATCGGGTTGGCCAACAACAGCGGCTCAACACCCGGGTTGAACAGCTCAAATTGTTTTGGATCGATGAAGCTATACGTCACGGCTTCCTGGTAACCACGAGCAACCAGCAGGCGGCGCAGCTCAGGCAGGTGCGCACGCGCTTCGGCTTTGGGTTGCGGCGCGAGGCGCGCTTGCGGGTAGCGAACCGGCAGGCGGTTGTAGCCATACAGACGTGCCAGCTCTTCGATCAGGTCGACTTCCAGGCTGATGTCGAAGCGATGGCTAGGAACTGCAACCTGCCACTGCCCTTCCCCATTCGAGGAAATACCCAGGCCGAGGGCGGACAGCAGTTGCTCGATTTCAGCCGGCACAATGACCAGCCCGAGCATTTGCTCAACGCTTTTGGCACGCAGAGTGATCGGCGCAATCGACGGCAGGTGCTGCTCGCTGACGGTTTCGGTGATCGGACCCGCTTCGCCACCGGTGATTTCCAGCAGCAGGCCGGTGGCGCGCTCCATGGCTTCACGGGCGAGATTCCAGTCCACGCCACGCTCATAGCGGTGCGAAGCATCGGTGTGCAGGCCATAGGAACGGGCCTTGCCAGCGATGGCGATCTGGTCGAAGAACGCGCTTTCAAGGAAGACGTCACGCGTCGTCGCGGATACACCGCTGTGCTCGCCACCCATCACGCCGGCAATTGCCAGGGCGCGAGAGTGATCGGCGATAACCAGAGTGTCGGCACGCAGGCTGACTTCCTGACCGTCGAGCAGCACCAGCTTTTCGCCTTCCTCGGCCATGCGCACGCGGATGCCACCGTTGATTTCGGCGAGATCGAAGGCGTGCAGCGGCTGACCCAGCTCCAACATCACATAGTTGGTGATGTCGACGGCGGCGTCGATGCTGCGCACGTCGGCGCGACGCAGGCGCTCGACCATCCACAGCGGGGTCGGCTTGGACAGGTCGACGTTACGGACCACACGCCCCAGGTAACGTGGGCAGGCGTTCGGCGCGAGCACTTCGATGGAGCGAACTTCGTCATGCACCGGCGGCACCACAGCAACCGCCGGACGGGTGACAGGAACGTTGTACAGCGCGCCCACTTCACGGGCCAGACCGGCCAGGGACAGGCAGTCGCCGCGGTTCGGGGTCAGGTCGACCTCGATGCTGGCGTCTTCCAGTTCCAGGTAAACCCGGATGTCCTGACCCACAGGCGCGTCGGCCGGCAGCTCCATCAGGCCATCATTGCCCTCGCCTACCTGCAACTCAGCCTGAGAGCACAACATGCCGTTGGACTCGACACCACGCAGCTTGGCCTTCTTGATCTTGAAGTCGCCAGGCAGTTGGGCACCGATCATGGCAAACGGGATCTTCAGGCCCGGGCGCACATTAGGCGCTCCGCACACGACCTGAAAGGTTTCCGAACCGTTGCTGACCTGGCACACACGCAATTTATCGGCATCAGGGTGTTGCTCGGTGCTCAGCACTTCGCCTACTACCACGCCACTGAAAACACCGGCGGCCGGGGTAACGCTATCGACCTCAAGACCGGCCATCGACAGACGCGCAACCAGCGCGTCGCGATCTACCTGCGGGCTTACCCAGCCACGCAGCCATTGTTCACTGAATTTCATCCTGCTCTCCTAAAGATTCGTTACGACTAGCGAAATTGCGCGAGGAACCGCAAGTCGTTGTCGAAGAACAGACGCAAGTCGTTCACGCCGTAACGCAGCATGGCCAGACGCTCAACGCCCATGCCGAAGGCAAAGCCCGAGAACTCTTCCGGATCGATCCCGGACATGCGCAGCACGTTAGGGTGGACCATGCCGCAACCCATGACTTCCAGCCAACCGGTCTGCTTGCAGACGCGGCAACCTTTACCGCTACACATCACGCATTCCATGTCGACTTCAGCGGACGGCTCGGTGAACGGGAAGAACGATGGACGGAAACGCACCGCCAGCTCTTTCTCGAAGAACACCCGCAGGAATTCTTCGATGGTGCCCTTGAGGTCGGCGAAGTTGATATCGCGATCCACCAGCAGGCCTTCGACCTGGTGGAACATCGGCGAGTGGGTGATATCCGAGTCGCTACGGTATACACGGCCTGGGCAGACAATGCGGATCGGCGGCTTGTTCGCTTCCATGGTGCGGACCTGTACCGGCGAGGTATGGGTGCGCAACAGCATGTTCGCGTTGAAATAGAAGGTGTCGTGCATCGACCGGGCCGGGTGATGGCCTGGGATGTTGAGCGCCTCGAAGTTGTGATAATCGTCTTCTACCTCAGGGCCTTCGGCAATGCCGTAGCCGATGTGGGTGAAGAACTGCTCGATACGTTCCAGAGTCCGGGTAATCGGATGCAGGCCGCCCGAGGCCTGACCACGACCAGGCAAGGTCACGTCAATGGACTCGGCGGCGAGCTTGGCCGCTAGATCGGCCTCCTCGAGCGACGCCTTGCGCGCATTGAGCACCTCTGTGACACGTTCCTTGGCAACGTTGATCAACGCACCGACTTGCGGACGTTCTTCAGCGGGCAAATTCCCCAGGGTCTTCATCACCTGAGTCAATTCACCTTTCTTGCCAAGGTAGTGAACCCGGATTTGCTCCAGGGCATTTACATCTTCAGCGCTTTGCACGGCCTCAAGGGCTTGGGCAACGAGCGCGTCCAGGTTTTCCATGTACAGACTCCAGATACAAAATAGGGGAAGAGCTTGAAGGCTCTTCCCCTATTTATGACGTTTACCACCTTGGGCTACAGGAGTAACCCAGGATGACTGTCGGGGGTACTTAAGCCAAGGAGGCTTTAGCTTTCTCGACAATCGCAGCAAACACCGCTTTTTCGTTCACGGCCAGTTCAGCCAGAACCTTACGGTCGATTTCGATGGACGCTTTCTTCAGGCCAGCGATGAAACGGCTGTAGGACAGACCGTTAACACGTGCACCAGCGTTGATACGAGCGATCCACAGAGCGCGGAACTGACGTTTTTTCTGACGACGGTCACGGTAGGCGTACTGGCCTGCCTTGATTACCGCTTGCTTGGCAACACGGAATACGCGTGAACGCGCGCCGTAGTAGCCTTTAGCAAGTTTCAGAATTTTTTTGTGACGTTTACGGGCAATGACGCCACGCTTTACACGAGCCATGAGTTACTTCCTCTAGTCTTGATCCAAAAATTAACGAAGGCGCAGCATGCGCTCGACTTTTGCCACGTCAGACGGATGCAGCAAGCTGCTACCGCGCAGTTGACGCTTACGCTTGGTCGACATTTTGGTCAGGATGTGGCTCTTGAAAGCGTGCTTGTGCTTGATACCGTTAGCAGTTTTCAGAAACCGCTTAGCAGCACCACTTTTAGTCTTCATCTTTGGCATGTTCGGATACTCCGCATTCAGTTGATAAACATAATCAGAAGGCCTGCCGTGCCCTGTTGATTACTTCTTCTTTTTCGGGGCGATGACCATGATCAGTTGGCGTCCTTCCATCTTAGGATGCTGTTCGACCGAACCGTACTCGAGCAGGTCAGCTTCAACCCGCTTGAGGAGTTCCATCCCCAGCTCCTGGTGGGCCATCTCACGGCCGCGGAATCGCAAGGATACCTTGGCCCTGTCCCCATCACTCAGGAAACGTACCAGGTTGCGCAGTTTTACCTGGTAATCCCCTTCCTCCGTCCCTGGACGAAACTTGATTTCTTTAACCTGGATCTGCTTCTGGTTTTTCTTGGCTGCGGCAATCTGCTTCTTCTTCTCGAAGATCGATTTGCCGTAGTCCATCAGCTTGCAGACAGGTGGTACAGCATCGGCGGAAATTTCCACCAAATCGAGCTTGGCTTCTTCAGCCTTAAGAAGCGCGTCTTCAATTGACACAATCCCAAGCTGCTCACCCTCAGCCCCAATTAACCGAACCTCGCGTGCCGAGATATTCTCGTTGATCGGGGCTTTCGGTGCAGCTCGTTTATCTTGTCTCATTTCACGCTTAATAATAATTACTCCGAATCTGGGCGACCACGCCGGGAAACCGCTTGCGCGAGGAACTCAGCGAACTGGGCGACGGGCATCGAGCCCAGGTCAGCACCTTCACGAGTACGCACAGCGACAGTCTGCATCTCGACTTCCCGATCTCCGATAACCAAAAGATAGGGAACCTTGAGCAAAGTATGCTCGCGGATTTTAAAGCCGATCTTTTCATTTCTCAAGTCGGACTTGGCACGAAATCCGCTTTCGTTGAGAGTTTTTTCAACTTCGGCGGCAAAATCTGCCTGTTTATCAGTGATATTCATGATCACTGCCTGGGTCGGAGCCAGCCACGCAGGGAACGCGCCCTCGTAGTGCTCGATCAGGATACCGACGAACCGCTCGAACGAACCGAGGATCGCCCGGTGCAGCATAACCGGGTGCTTACGGCTGTTGTCTTCGGAGACGTATTCGGCTCCCAGACGGATCGGCAGGTTAAAATCGAGCTGCAGGGTACCACACTGCCAGACACGGCCAAGGCAATCTTTGAGCGAGAACTCGATCTTCGGACCGTAGAACGCGCCCTCCCCCGGCTGCAGGTCGTACGCAAGGCCCGCACTGTCGAGTGCTGCGGCCAGTGCCGCTTCGGCGCGATCCCACAGCTCGTCGGAACCAACGCGTTTTTCCGGACGAGTGGACAGCTTCATTTCAACTTCGGTGAACCCGAAATCGCGATAAACGTCCATGGTCAGCTTGATGAACGCGGCGGATTCAGCCTGCATCTGCTCTTCGGTGCAGAAGATGTGGGCGTCGTCCTGAGTAAAACCGCGCACACGCATAATGCCGTGCAGTGCACCGGATGGCTCGTTGCGGTGGCAGGCACCGAACTCGGCCAGGCGCATCGGCAACTCGCGGTAGCTCTTCAGGCCTTGATTGAACACCTGCACGTGGCATGGGCAGTTCATCGGCTTGATGGCGTAGTCGCGGTTTTCCGACTGGGTGGTGAACATGTTGTCGGCGTAGTTGGCCCAGTGCCCGGATTTCTCCCACAGACTGCGATCAACGACCTGCGGGGTCTTGATCTCCAGGTAACCGTTGTCGCGCTGAACCTTGCGCATGTACTGCTCAAGCACCTGGTACAGGGTCCAGCCATTCGGGTGCCAGAACACCATGCCCGGCGCTTCTTCCTGAAGGTGGAACAGGTTCAGGCGCTTGCCGATCTTGCGGTGGTCGCGCTTTTCAGCTTCTTCAATGCGCTGGATGTAGGCGGCCAGCTGTTTCTTGTCAGCCCAGGCCGTGCCGTAGATCCGTTGCAGCTGTTCGTTCTTGGCATCACCGCGCCAGTAGGCACCGGACAACTTGGTCAGCTTGAACGACTTGAGGAAACGCGTGTTCGGCACGTGTGGGCCACGGCACATGTCGACGTATTCTTCGTGGTAGTACAGGCCCATGGCCTGCTCGTCCGGCATGTCTTCCACCAGGCGCAGCTTGTAATCTTCACCACGCGCGGTAAACACGTCGATCACTTCGGCACGCGGGGTGACTTTCTTGATGACGTCGTAATCTTTTTCAATCAGCGCGTGCATGCGCTGCTCGATGGCCGCCAGGTCGTCCGGTGTAAAAGGACGCTCATAGGCGATGTCGTAATAGAAGCCTTCTTCGATTACCGGGCCGATCACCATCTTGGCGGTTGGGTACAGCTGCTTGACCGCATGGCCAATCAGGTGCGCGCAAGAGTGGCGAATGATCTCCAGCCCCTCTTGATCCTTGGGCGTGATGATTTGCAGGCTGGCATCGCAAGTGATCAGGTCACTGGCGTCGACCAGTTTGCCGTTGACCTTGCCGGCCACGGTGGCCTTGGCCAAGCCTGCACCAATGGATGCGGCGACTTCGGCTACGGAAACCGAATGATCGAATGAACGTTGACTGCCGTCGGGTAGAGTAATAGTTGGCATGGCGCCTCCTCTCCTAGTGGTGACCCCTACCAAAGGTCACGTGGGTTGGGATGAGCCAGTACAAGATCCAACACCAGGCCGTTCAGTGATGAACGCCTGCCTTACAGCGGCAGGAGCCTTTCGGCCAACCGATAATCGAACCAGAGTGACTGGATTGAGCTAAAAAGAAACATGGCAAGGCGGTAATTGACGCGCCTGAAACTTGCCAAGCCCACGATGCTAGCACAGATGAACGGTCATCGCGCCGACGAAGCTTTGTGTATAGCGCAATTCAAGGCTTTATAGCTGCAAAGTGAACTTGAGCTGTACGTCGGGCCTCCAACCCACTGAGAATCGCCGTTCGTCCTCGACCCAAAGGAGCATCCCATGATGCGTTTCACCTCTACCCTCGCTGTCGCCGCTACCCTGAGCCTCCTTTCCCTCGGCGCGCAGGCTGCAGCCCCGTCCAATTGGCCAGCCGGTGCCCGTGACGCTTTCGTCAGCGACTGCAGCGCTGCCGCCAGCCAGAACGTGGACCTCCAGAAAGCCAAGGCCCACTGCGAATGTGGCGCTGACAAGATCAATGCCGAATTGACTAGTGCGGAAATCACAGAACTCATGGCAGGCAAGCCACCAGTGGGCGATAAAGCAATCGCCGCTCGCTCGGCGCTCGAAACCAAAGCCGTCGCAGCTATTGATTCCTGCAGAGTCGTGAAGAAAAAGTAAGATTGACCACTGATCTGACGACCATATCGCTGGAAAAATGGCCTGAAAACTGCCATTTCACACAAATTATGCAGGTTTTACGGCTTTTTTTAACAGTTGATATTTCAGCGCAAAGCCCCGTAGATCGGGGCTTTGCGCCGAGCCAGGGATCAGATGCAACGCGATTGATTAGCAAACAATGCCTTGGGGGGGCTCCCAAGTCGAACATTTCGACTATGATAGCCCAGTGTGCCCAGTTGGCCTGAGCAGCACAGCACTACTGAAAATATATGTTTCTTGGAGATACACCATGTCTAATCGCCAAACCGGCACCGTTAAATGGTTCAACGATGAAAAAGGCTTCGGCTTCATCACTCCTCAAGGTGGCGGTGACGACCTGTTCGTACACTTCAAAGCTATCGAAAGCGACGGTTTCAAAAGCCTGAAAGAAGGCCAAACCGTTTCCTTCGTGGCTGAGAAAGGCCAAAAGGGTATGCAAGCTGCACAGGTTCGCGGCGAGTAATTCTCCGCTGAGCTAAAAAAAACCCCGTCCATGTGACGGGGTTTTTTATGGGCGATGCAAAAGCCGAAGCTGTCAGCCGCAATTGACCCGCGTGATCACCAGGTTGTTGTCAGTGTTGAGGTTCAGGCGGTCAGAACGATATTCCAGGGTAATCATATCGTTGGGCTTGAGGATGCGTGCATTCTGCGCGCCAGCACGGGTACGAGCCTGCTCCAGCAACTGCGGCGAGGCTTTCTGGCCGATTGCGAACTCGGCGGCCTTCGACTCACAGCGGCTATGACCGGCATCGGTCACGGTGGCGTCTTTGCCTGGCTCAGAGGCACCCGGGGTGCTGCAACCCGCCAATGCGAGTGCTGCCAACAAAGTACCGAATGAAGCGAGCTTCCAAGGCATGAAGCCTCCTATGATTAAAAATGGACAGAGATCGTGCGACAGCGATATGAACGATTGGTTTCAAGACGTTAATCGCCTGCGCGCAAGTCTGCCTGACTCGCGCGGGGCAATCGCCCAGTCAATCGTGACTAGATATGAACGCACTCAGTAGATGTCGATGTAGTCAGATGATGGACGTGGCCAGTTCTGTTTCAGCGCGTTGAAGATCTGCATGACCCAGACCTCATCGCTGGCCGCCACAATACCGACATAGCCAGAACCCTTGGCCCAGGTCTCCAGACGAAACAGCAGGCCATCTATCTGAGCTCCACCGACTACGCCGGAAGAAATATAGGCAATACCAGCCCTGGTTACCCGAAGCTGGGTATGTACGTCGTCACTGGCGTGGGCAAGCAGTTGGCGCACGGCATCCAGCGTCAGGTTCTCAGGCTTGTTCAGATCGATCTGCACGCGGTGTTTCCCGGCTGTTAAACAAGCCAACAGTGTCGCATACCCCCTCCTTCATGCCTAAGTAGCAGTGCCAAAAGCCGCGCAAAATGGTTAACTGCGCCGCTGGAACCGCGCTCCAGCGCATTGCCCAGTACTTTCAGCCGTGAGATTTCCATGACCACCGTAACGCTCCAAGCCGATATCAAAGCCAAGTGGCCCCAGGGGCAAAGCTCCTATAGCCCCGGCAGCCCCGAAGAACTGGCGATCATTGGTATCGACCTGTTGGTCAAGGAACTGGGAACCCAGGCGGCACAAGCGTTCATCGGCCAGGTATTCGAGAAATACCCGGCCGACTACATGGGCGCACAAGAATAAGAACCGGCCGACGAACGCCGACCGGTAAAACGTATTACTTCAAACGCGCCAGACGCTCGGTCAGCAGATCGAAGAAGCCCTGGGCGTCGCCGTTCTCGACCCAGAACACATTCTTCTCCTGCTTGAGGCCGTCGTACCAATCGACGATGGTCTGGCCAAAGGTCGGGCCTTCGCGGCTGTCGACGACCATATTGGCCTGACGACCGCTGAACAGCGATGGTTTGAGCAGGTAGGCAACCACGGTAGCGTCGTGGACCGGGCCGCCCGGAATGCCGTAATGCTCCATGTCGCCTTTGACGTACTCATTCAGAATACTGCTGACGACCTTGCTCGCGTTGTTGTTCAGGTCCGCAATCTTCTTCAGGCGGGCGTCGCTGGTGAGGACTTTATGGGTCACGTCCAACGGCAGGTAGGTCAACTTCACTCCACTTTTGAGCACGATCTCAGCCGCCACCGGATCGGCGAACAGGTTGAACTCGGCCACGGGCGTGATATTACCGCCATTGAAGTGCGCACCACCCATCACCACCACTTCCTTGATGCCCTGGGTGATTTCGGGCGCCTGGGTCAGTGCCAGCGCGAGGTTGGTCTGCGGACCGAGCATGGCGATGGTGATGCTGTGCGGTTTGGCAGTGCTCAGCGTTTTGATCAGGTAATCAACGGCATTACCTTCGGCCAGGCCTTTTTTCGGCTCGTGCACGGTGACGCCGGAGATGCCCTCTTTGCCATGGATATTCTCGGCGTAGATCGGCTTGCGCAACAGAGGCGCCGGCGCACCTGCGTACACCGGAATGTCCTCACGCCCTGCCCACTCGCGCGCCAGACGCGCATTGCGGGAGGTCTTGTCCAGGCGCACATTACCGGCGACGGTGGTCAGCGCACGAATGCTCAGCTCCTCCGGCGAGGCCATGGCAAACAGCAGCGCCACCACGTCATCGGCCCCAGGGTCGGTATCGATGATCAGGTCGATTTTTTCCGCCGCCTGGGCGCTTGCAGCTGTGAGTGCGGACAAAAGCAGAACACTCCGGAACAGGTTTTTCAGGATGGGTAGACCACGTTGCATAAAGCACTCCTTGTCATTGGGGGGACGCTAAAACGTTACGCCGGATACCAGCGCGATATTGCAGTAAGGCTGGCACTCGCCGGTACGCACAACCGCGCGTGCTGTGCGGCTCAGTTGCTTGAATTCTTCATGGCTGAGCAGCCGCCGCTCACCCAGCGCTGCCTGCTCTGTCAGCGCATTGAGCGCGCTCAGCGCCGGCGGTTGCTTGAGCAGGATTTCTTCCGCGAGCACGTGGCTTTCAACCTGCATCTCACTGAGCACAATGCGCAACGTGCTGATGAAATCCGGAATGCCCTGGGTCAGTGCCAGGTCGATCAACTCCACGCCGGGCGGTACCGGCAGGCCGGCATCGCCGATGACCAGCACGTCACCATGACCCAGGGATGCGATCACGCGTGACAGGGCGATATTGAGCAAAGGTGTCTTTTTCATGAGGGCACAAAACCTTGTACGTCGTGCAGCGTAGGAATGGAAGGCTGAGCGCCGGCGCGGGTCACAGACAATGCCGCCGCTACCTGGCCAAAACGGATCGCCTCGGCTTCGCTCTTGCCCGCGGCCAGTGCAGCAGCAAAGCCACCGACGAAGGTATCGCCAGCGGCTGTGGTGTCCACCGCCTTGACCTTCGGCGCCAACAGATGCTCGAAGCTGCTACCGTCGGCGAACAGTGCCCCCTGGGCGCCAAGCGTAATGATGACTTTACCCGCCCCCGCCTTGATCAGCGCTGTCGCGGCGACCTTGGCGCTGTCGAGCGAGTCGACGGTGACACCGCTCAGGGCGGTGGCTTCACTTTCATTGGGGATCAGGTAATCGATCGAGGCATACCACTGAGCGGGCAAAGGCCCACTCGCGGGCGCCGGATTGAGGATGACTGTCTTGCCCAGTTCGCGGCCGCGCTTGAGCGCATGACCAACGGTGTCCATCGGCACTTCAAGCTGGCAGATGATCACGTCTGCCGACTGCAGCACAGCGTCGCACGCTTGCAGAGACGCGGGCGTCAACTCACCGTTGCTGCCGGCCACAATGACAATCGCATTCTGGCTGCTGTCATCCACCACGATCAATGCCACACCACTGGAGCCCTCTACGGTGCTGACCGCCTGGCAATCGATCCCTTCCACCAGCAGTGCATCACGCAATTGACTGCCATAGGCATCGGTGCCCACGCATCCGACCATCGCAACACTGGCCCCCAGCCGCGCCGATGCCACCGCCTGGTTGGCGCCCTTGCCACCCGCAACGGTGGAAAAGCTCTGGCCGATCAAGGTCTCACCGGCACGCGGCAAGCGACTGGCCCGGGTGACCAGGTCCATGTTCAAGCTGCCTACTACCACTACTTTTGCTGGCATACATCAGTACTCATCAATTCGGTTCAGCGGTATTGGGCGAACACACCGGCCAATGGCGCCGTCGACTCACGCAAAACGATACTTGGCGTCACGATGCGTTGATCGATCGACCGTTGGGGTGTTGCTATTCGTTGCAATAATAATTCGGCCGCCGTCTCACCCAATTGCAGGATCGACTGCCCGACCGTGGTCAGCGCAGGATAGACATAGCGTCCCATCTGGATGTCATCGAAACCGATCACCGACAACTCGGCCGGCACGCGGATGCTGCGTTCTGCGGCTGCGCGCAGCACGCCGAAACCAATCATATCGTTGCTGGCGAAAATCGCGCTGGGCGGGTTTTGCGCTAACAATTGCACGGCTGCGGCATGCCCCCCCGTGCTGGTGAAATCGCTTTCCAGGATCCGGCTGGCCAACACCTCGACACCCGCTTCGCGCAATGCACGCTGGTAACCCGCCAGGCGCATTTGTGCCACGCGGGTATGCCCCGGGCCGCCGATACAGGCGATATCCCGATGGCCCAACTCCAGCAAGTGCCGGGTCGCGAGGTAGGCGCCCTGTTCGTGGTCGATGCGCACCAGGTCGACATCGATTCCATCCAGGGCCCTGTCGACAATCACCATGGGCGTGCGCACTGCACTCAAGCCCGCCGCCAAGCCGCTGTCATCGCCGCCCACCGACGTCACGATCAAGCCGTCGACGCGTTTTTCGAGCAACACGCGCAAATAACTGCGCTGTTTTTCCGCGTCGTCGTCGGAGTTGCAGAGGATCACGCAGTAGCCATTACGCTCGCAATAATCCTCGATGCCCCGCGCAAGCTCGGCAAAATACGGGTTGAGGCTATTGGGCACCAACAGGCCAATGGTGGCCGTGGTCTTGGCCTTGAGCGAACGCGCCACGGCGCTGGGCACGTAGTCCAGCTGTTTGATCGCCGCCTCGACCTTGATGCGGACCGGCTCGCTGACCGGACGCGTCTTGTTCACCACATGGGACACGGTGGTGTAGGAAATACCTGCAAGCGCTGCCACATCCTTGATCGTTGCCATGACTCAGCCCCGCCGACTGGCGCGCTGGCTGCGGTAAGTATCGAGGACCACGGCGATCACGATCACAGCACCGGTAATGATGCGTTTGGTGGGTTCCGTAGCGCCGATCTGCGCAAGCCCCGCCGCCAATACCGAAATGATCAATACACCGAAGAACGTACTGATGACCGAACCGCGCCCGCCCATCAGGCTGGTGCCGCCGATTACCACCGCGGCGATTACCTGCAGCTCCAGGCCTGAACCAGCATTCGGGTCTGCCGCCTCCAGGCGCGAGATCTGGAACAGCGCAGCTACACCGGCCAACAGGCCCATCAGGCTGAACACCAGAATCTTGTATGGCTTGGGATTAATGCCAGCCAGGCGCACTGCTTCTTCGTTAGTGCCGATGCCGATCAGGTAGCGCCCGAAGACAGTGCGGGTCAGCACCAACTGAGCCGCAATGATCACCAGCAGCGCAATGATGAACGACGGGGAAATACCGAAAGCAATCGGGTTGGACAGCCAGGCAAACGAGTCACCGATATAAGCGGTGCGCGAGCCCGTCATTTGATAGGCCACGCCCCGGGCCATCTCCAGCACCCCCAAAGACACGATAAATGACGGGATACGCCAGGCCACGGTGATGGAGCCGGTGATGGTCCCGGCCAATGCAGCGCAGCCCATGCCCAGTAGCGCAGCCGGTAACACGCTCCAGCCCCAGCCCAGGATTGCCACGCTGACCGCCGATGCCGCCAATGCCAGCACCGAACCTACCGACAGGTCGATACCGCCGATGATCAGGATGAAGGTCATGCCCACCGCCAGCACCATCAGGTCCGGAATCTGGTTGGCCAGGGTGCTGAAGGTGTCGTAGGACAGGAAGTGGTCGCTGAGTACCGAGAACAGCGCAATCATCGCCAGCAAGGCACCCGCCAGCCCCAGGTAAGTACCCAGGCCATAGAAGTTGCCGCCAGTTTTACCGGAGGAAATGCTTGTTTTCATGGGGTATTCCTAGGCGCTGCCTCATTGAGCAGCGCATCACGTTTCTGATAGCCGGCAAAGGCGGCGGCGAGCAATTCGTCCTGGGTCCAGCTGTCACGCTCGAAGGTCTCGATCAGGCGCCCCGCGGACAACACCCCGATGCGATCACAGATCAGCATCAGTTCACGCAGGTCGCTGGAGACCACCACCAAGGCTTTGCCCTGGCGAGTCAGTTCGCCAAGCAACGCATAGATGTCGAACTTGGCGCCGACGTCGATGCCTCGAGTGGGCTCATCGAACAGCATTACTGCGCAATCGCGCTCCAGCCAGCGGCCAATCACTACTTTTTGCTGGTTGCCACCCGACAACTCGGACACCAATTGCCCCGGGCTGGAACTGCGGATACGCATGGCGTCGATCTGGCGTTTGGCCAGGGCGGTTTCGTTGCGGCTATTGACGACGCCACCGCCGGAAATTTCCGGCATGTTGCCCAAGGCTATATTGGCGCTGATCGATTGGGTCAGCAGCAGGCCCTCGCCCTTGCGGTCCTCGGTGATCAGGGCGATACCATGACCAACCGCATCCACTGGCGAGCGAATACTGACCACCCTGGCCGGCGATCCCAGGGCCACGGTGCCGCTGTCGGCCTGGTCGGCACCGAAGATCAGGCGCAGCAACTCAGTGCGGCCGGCGCCGATCAGTCCGGAAATACCGTAGATCTCACCGGCGCGCACTTCAAAGGACACGTCGCGAACCTTGTCCGAACGGCTCAGGCCCTTCACCGTCAGGGCCGGTTCGCCGATGGTGCGCGGGCCCAGGTCAATGTGTTCGCCCAGCTCGCGACCGACCATCAAGGTCACCAGTTGCTCACTGTTGTAATTGGCCATCGGCTCGACGCAGACCAGCTTGCCGTCGCGCAGTACCGCAATGCGCTGGGCGACACGGGCCAGCTCTTCCAGCCGGTGTGAAATATAAATGATCGCCACGCCCCGGGCCTGCAGACGGGTGATTTGCTCAAACAGCATCTCGACTTCACGGGCGGTGAGCATGGCCGTGGGTTCGTCGAGAATCAGGACGTGGCAGTCGCCGATCAGGTTGCGCGCAATCTCGACCATTTGCTGGTGGCCAATGCCCAGGCTGCCAACCAAGGTGTCGGGGTCGATCGCATCCAGGCCAACTTGAGCCATGGCCTCGATCGCGGCTTTGCGCAGTTGCTTGCGGCTGATCCAGCCACAGTTGCTCGGCAGGCTATCCAGAAACAGGTTTTCAGCCACCGTCAGGGTCGGCAGCAGGTTGAGTTCCTGCATGACCATGCGCACGCCCAAGGCTTCGGCCTGGGTGCGGCTGGCGGGGCAGTATTCCTGATCGTTGAACTGCATGTGCCCGGTAGTCGGTGTGACCAGGCCGCCGATGATCTTCGACAAGGTACTTTTGCCTGCGCCGTTCTCACCGGTCAGCGCGAGCACTTCCCCGCGATTGAGCGTCAGGGTGATGTCGGACAGAACCGGCTGAGCATAGGTCTTGCCGATACCGCTGACCGAGAGGACAGCGTTCGGGGCGGAAGATGACATAGGAAAATCTCCAGGCGCCCGCTCAGGACGAGCGAGCGCTGTTGGGTACTGCCGGGATTACTGCTTGATGACGAGTTCGACCGGGGTTTCGATCACGCCATCTTTGGCATCGACCTTCTCACCCTTGACCAGCTTCAGTGCGTTCTGGATACCGAATACCGCTTGTTGCGCGGCAGCCTGGTCAGCGGTGGCCAACACACGACCATCCTTGAGCATTGGCTTGATCGCATCAATGTTGTCGTAGCCCACCACCAATACCTTGCCGGCCTTGCCTGCCGCACGCACGGCGGAGACAGCGCCCAGGGCCATGTTATCGTTACCGGCCAGCAGAGCCTTGATATCCGGCGTTTCGCTCAGCATCGCTGCAGCAATCTTGTTGCCCTGGTCGATTTCCCAGTTGCCGGATTGGGTGGAAACAATCTTCATGCCTGCAGCGTCCATCGCATCCTTGAAGCCTGCGGTGCGCTGCTGGGCGTTAGTCGTGGTGGGTACGCCTTCGATGATGCCAACCTTGTCACCCGCGGCCAGTTGCTTGGCCAGGTAGTCGCCCACCAGCTTGGAGCCTTTGCGGTTGTCCGGACCTACGAACGGGATATCGAGGTTTTTGCTTTTGAGTACCTCCGGGTCCAGGCGATTGTCGATGTTGACGACCTTGATACCGGCATCAGAAGCCTTCTTCAGCACACTGGCGAGCGCCTTGGAGTCGGCGGGAGCAATGACAAGCGCGTCTACCTTGGAGTTGATCATCTCGTTGACGATGGCGATCTGCGCACTGGTGTCTGTTTCGTTCTTGATCCCGTTGGAGATCAGCTTGAACTCTGCCGGGTGCGCTTTCTGGTAGTCCTTGGCACCGTCGGTCATGGTGACGAAGAACTCATTGGCCAGGGACTTCATGACCAAACCAACAGTAGGTGTTTTGGCAGCGTCATCAGCAAGTGCAGAAGAGAGAGGCAAAGCAGCGGATGCGGCAAGCACAGCGACAGCAAGAAGACGTCCAGCGAATGGCAGCTTCATGGGTTCACTCCGATCTTATGATTATTGTGAGCAACGCTTGCACCGAAGACCTCTTCGGCGGCCCTCCCACCCGGGCGGCTGATGCGAGCTGTCACGATACTCCTGGAGCGCTCGTGAAACATCTCGCAAACGTTTGCGTTGAGCAAACTATGAGAACCTTGTCGGGATTTGTCAACGGTAGAAACTGGCCTTTCAATCCCATGCCCTCGGCCTGGTCCAACCAACCTTGGGGACTGAAACGTTTAAGGCCACCTCTTTCTCGCAATCTCTAAAACGACAGGTGTTGACGCTAATCGCACTCGAATTTTGTGACAGGGCTGTCGGACAACCGAACACACTACCCCTCAACCGTTCGGAAAGCCGGACGCCACTCACTCAAAACAAGTTTAAAAAATCTCATAAGTTGTTTTAAATCAATACGTTAATTTAAGAAGAACCACACACTCGGTCTGGTACAAATCCTGCTTTTCCCCTGCACCTCGCGGCGTTCAGAACCGCCCGGGTGTTCTAGATGAACCGGCTACAGCACTCATCAAAAACCAGAGAGAAAAATAATGAAATCTGCATTGAAGAACTTTGTCCCGGGCGCCATGGCCCTGCTGCTGCTGTTCCCCCTTGCCGCACAGGCAAAAGAAGTCGAAAACAAAACCAAACTGTCCAACGTAGTGATCCTTGCCACAGGCGGCACCATTGCTGGCGCCGGCGCCAGTGCAGCCAACAGTGCTACGTACCAGGCAGCCAAAGTCGGCATCGAACAACTGATCGCCGGCGTTCCTGAGCTTAGCCAGATCGCCAACGTACGCGGCGAACAAGTGATGCAAATTGCTTCGGAAAGCATCAACAACGAAAACCTGCTGCAACTGGGTCGCCGCGTCGCAGAACTGGCTGACAGCAAAGACGTGGATGGCATCGTGATCACTCACGGCACCGACACCCTTGAAGAAACTGCCTACTTCCTGAACCTGGTAGAAAAAACCGACAAGCCTATCGTCGTGGTCGGCTCCATGCGTCCAGGTACCGCCATGTCGGCTGACGGTATGCTCAACCTGTATAACGCAGTCGCTGTCGCAGGTAGCAAGGATGCGCGGGGCAAAGGCGTGCTGGTGACCATGAACGACGAAATCCAATCGGGTCGCGACGTCAGCAAGATGATCAACATCAAGACCGAGGCATTCAAGAGCCCGTGGGGCCCGCTGGGCATGGTCGTTGAAGGCAAATCCTACTGGTTCCGCCTGCCGGCCAAGCGTCACACCATGGATTCGGAATTCGACATCAAGACCATCAAGAGCCTGCCTGACGTTGAAATTGCCTACGGCTATGGCAACGTGAGCGACACTGCCTACAAAGCACTGGCCCAAGCTGGCGCCAAGGCCATCATCCACGCCGGTACCGGTAACGGTTCGGTATCCTCGAAAGTCGTTCCCGCGCTGGTCGAATTGCGCAAGCAAGGCGTACAGATCATTCGCTCCTCCCACGTCAACGCCGGCGGTATGGTTCTGCGTAACGCTGAACAACCAGACGACAAATACGACTGGGTTGCGGCTCTGGACCTGAACCCGCAGAAAGCTCGCATCCTGGCCATGGTAGCCCTGACCAAGACCCAGGACAGCAAAGAACTGCAACGCATGTTCTGGGAATACTGATTACTGCTGATCGACCTGTGGGAGCGAGCTTGCTCGCTCCCACAATTGCTCCCCTTCTCAACAAACTTCCCGAATCGCTGTCAGACGAACTTCTTGAAATTTAAGCAGTTGCGAAATCGCCTACAGTTAAATACTGTATGTGCGTACAGCAAATTAAGGAATGCTCCGTGGCAAAGCCCTCTTCCGCAGCACCTGCAGCGCCTGACGCCTATCAGCGCCTGGCTATTCGCGTGCAAAAGATCATCAATTCGACCAACGCACAGAAAGCCAAGGCAGCCTTGCTCTTCCGTTTACCCGATGAGCCGGAAGACGTGTGGCAACGTCTACTGGAAGAAATTGCAGAAAACGACAACGTCACCCTCGCCTATCGGGATGACGGTGGCGTGCAGATTTTTTGGGTTGTGCCGAAGGAAGATTGATTGTGAGTGCCCGTTTTATTGCTGTGTGCTGTCTGTTTTTAAGCGTAACCGCCAACGCCCAAGCCCCTCGGACCTTTAGCGAAGCCAAGAAAATCGCCTGGAAGCTTTACGCCCCCCAATCGACCGAATTCTATTGCGGCTGCAAATACACCGGTAACCGCGTGAATTTGAAAGCCTGCGGTTACATCCCGCGCAAAAACGCCAATCGCGCCGCGCGCATCGAGTGGGAACACATCGTGCCGGCCTGGCAAATCGGGCATCAGCGCCAATGCTGGCAAAACGGCGGGCGAAAGAACTGCACGCGCCACGACGATGTGTTCAAGCGCGCCGAGGCGGACCTGCACAATCTGGTGCCGAGCATCGGCGAAGTGAATGGCGACCGTAACAACTTCAGCTTTGGCTGGCTGCCCGTGCAAAGTGGGCAGTACGGCTCGTGCCTGACCCAAGTGGATTTCAAGGCCAAGAAGGTCATGCCACGCCCGTCCATTCGCGGCATGATCGCACGCACGTATTTTTATATGAGCAAGCAATACGGCCTGCGCCTGTCGAAGCAGGATCGACAGCTGTATGAAGCCTGGAACAAGACTTACCCGGTGCAAACCTGGGAGCGCCAGCGCAACCAGACCGTGGCTTGCGTGATGGGACGGGGCAACGAGTTTGTCGGCCCGGTGAATCTCAAAGCCTGCGGTTGAACGTGGGCGGGGTTGCCGCCCACTTGGCACGTCACTGCGCGGCGTTGTGTTCGATAATTTCAGACACGGTGTCGGTTTTCTTCGCGCGGGCCATCTTTTCGTTGAGCAAGGCTTGTTTGGCCTCGGCCTCGGCCTTGGTTGCGAACGGACCCAACAGCACCTCATCCTTGCCGTCGACCTTCACGATATAAAAATTGAAACCATGCTCCAGCAACCAGGCGGTCAGGTCGGTGATCGCCTGCAGCTTGTGGTCTGGCGGGCCGACGCGCACATCCCATTCCTGAGCGGCAATCGCGCCGGTTTGTGGCAGGCTTTCGGTCACGGCAGGTTTGGCCTTGGGCGCATCGACCGATTTACCTTCACCGCATCCGGCCAACGCCAACACCACAATTGCCATCGCTACTTTACGCACTGCCCTGCTCCTTTGAGGATAAAGAGGCGACTTTACCATTCACTGTCTATTCTGGCCGTCATAAACGTTGGCTTAAACAATGCGAATGATGTATCGCGACCTGTATGATGCCGCCATGGGAATTAATGTCGCCTCTATGCGTCCTAAAAGAGGCAGCCACAGGGAAGCGCTTCGCAGTAAGCTACACACATCCGACACCTGCCCTGTCTGACACATGTGTCCTTAAAAGTAATCAAGGAGAAGTCCATGCTTATACTCACCCGTAAAGTTGGTGAAAGCATAAACATCGGTGATGACATTACGATCACCATTCTGGGCGTTAGCGGCCAGCAAGTACGAATCGGCATCAACGCACCCAAGGACGTTGCCGTGCATCGCGAGGAGATTTACCAGCGCATCCAGGCCGGCCTGACTGCACCCGACAAAAACCAGACGCCTTGAAACGCCTCCAGTAGCCAGCCCTTTCGTTCACTGTAATGGCTGGCGAAAACCCAATCGGCCTGCTCGCGTCTTCCAGCCTGACCAGTGCGCTTTGAGCATGCCCCTTCGCTGCAAGATGAAACTGTCTGGGCATCTGGAACTTGTAGAAGTATTCGCAGCCCAATTTCTGACACTTTATCCTGCCATCCGTGTGCATTCAGGAATACGTCGATGAGGCCAGTCGCGACGCCACCTCTTGTTTCCAGATCCTGGATGATCGCCCTGCTGATCGGGGTGGCCTTCCTGGCGCTTGGGTATGGGCTGAGAGTCGAAGTCGAGGGCGCCGATCCCGACGCCCATTCCTGGCTGGACCTGGCGCTCCTTCTCTGCGGCTACCTGCTGGTGTTCTGCCTCAAACCCATCCAAAAAGTTATCTTGCGCAAGCTATGCCAGCGCGCAGCGCATCGTGCCCATCAGAAAACCACACGCTGAGGACCTGCTGCGTATCACGGCGCCAGCTTGCGCAAAGACAACAAGCCATCAGCGCCATGCTCGGTGCATAAATCGCCGTAGTCGTTGATGCAAGCGTGTGCAGTCACCATGGGCTCCAAGTGTGCCGAGGTGACAACCACAACATCCGCCCCCGCTGCTTCACCCGCTCGAATGCCCACCGCGGCGTCTTCGAACACCAGGCTGTCCTCAACCGACACCCCCAGGCGTTTCGCGCCCAATAAATAGCACGCAGGGTCGGGTTTACCGTTGGCCACATCTTCGGCCGTCACCCACACGGCCGGCACGGGAATGCCTGCCGCTTGCAGTCGACGTAACGCCAGCGCCTTGGGGGCAGACGTGACCAGTGCCCATTGATCCGCGGGCACGCCTTTCAAAAACGCCACTGCGCCGGGAATCGCTACAACGCCGTCGACATCGTTGAGCTCCGCGTCGGTAATCCACTGGGCTTCAACTTCTGGATCGACACCCGGCAACGCCTGGCGGGTGATCGTATCAATCGCGCGCGCGCCATGAATGGTAGGCAGAAACGCTTCCACATCCAGACCATGGCGCTCGGCCCAGATGCTCCATACACGTTCGGCCGCAGCGATGGAGTTGAGCAGGGTCCCATCCATATCGAACAGGAAAGCGCGGTAACGCCGGTTGAACACGGATGAAGTTGGGATGGACACTGCGCGGCTTCCTCATGAGCTGGACCCCTGCAATCTACGGATCACCTCGGCGCTTGTAAACGTAGAGCCTCCTCGACCGGACACTCATTGCCCACGCGCCAGGCTCGAACCAAGAATGACGAACTTGTCATGATCCTGTTGGTTGGCTGTTGGGGTCGCCTGGTTACTGTGAACTCACTGCCAACCCGGCAGCCCCCAGCCACGAGAGAGACCGCCATGAAACTGTTCGCCCTGGGCTTTGCCGCCTTGCTCGCCACCGGTACTGCCTTCGCTGCCGACGTAACGTCTGCCAGCGATGTCATCCACGACAAAACCGGCTTCTTCCTACACCTGGATGTCGACAAGGTGCTATCGAGCACCGACATCTCTGGCCAATGCGGGATTGTCCCGGCGCACTTGCGCTACCTGGACCATCAGGGCCGCGAACACCTACTCGATTACCAGGTCCAGGGCGTCGGTTGCGCCAGTGACAATTGATCGGGCTACACTTGCGCCACTTATTGAAGCAGGACACTTTCCATGAACATCCTCGTAGTCGAAGACGAACCCAAGGCCGGCAATTACCTGCTCAATGGCTTGCAGGAGTTGGGCCACTCGGTGAGCCTGGCGCGCGACGGCGTAGAGGGTTTGCACTTGGCCCTGGAAACACCATTCGACGTGATCGTGCTGGACGTGATGATGCCGAAAATGGATGGTTGGGAAGTGCTGCGTCGCCTGCGCAAAGAGGCCGATACACCGGTGCTGTTCCTCACCGCTCGCGATGACATCGCCGACCGCATCAAGGGCCTTGAACTGGGTGCCGACGACTACCTGATCAAACCCTTCTCCTTCGCCGAACTGGTTGCACGCCTGCGCACCCTCAACCGACGTGGCCCGAGCCGCGAAGAAGAACAGCTGCACATCGCCGACCTGCACATTGACGTGCTCAAGCGCCGTGTGACCCGCGCCGGTACGCGCATTACCCTGACCAACAAGGAATTCGCCTTGCTGCACCTGTTCGCCACCCACCAGGACCAGGTGCTGTCGCGCTCGCTGATCGCTTCACGCGTATGGGACATGAACTTCGACAGCGACACCAATGTGGTCGATGTTGCCGTACGCCGCCTACGCCTGAAGATCGATGACCCGTTCCAGCTCAAACTGATCCACAGCGTGCGGGGCATTGGCTACCGCTTCGATACCCAACCATGAAGCGCGATCGCCATTATTCCCTGACCCTGCGCCTGGCATTGATCTTTGCCCTGCTCGCCTTCGCCCTGCTGGCCACCCTGGGCGTGACGCTATACCACGAGCTGGAGCGTGAGCTGATCAAGCGTGACGACGCCGCGCTGATCTCGCGCGCCAACCAACTGCGCAACGTGCTCAATGACGGCAATACCCGCGAGCTGATCAAGACCAAGCCCCAGCTGTTCCAGAACATGCTGGGCAACAGTGAGTCGGTACTGAGCATCGCTGCACCTGGGCAGACTCCGTTATTGCTGGTCAACCCGGGCAACATTCAAATACCGGCCGTGCCGGCCGTGGCAAAAGACCACGCCCTTGGACTCGCCGACGTACACCATTTGCCCGGCGTAGATGGCGTGCCCTTCGCCACCGTGGCGGCTTTCATCGACACCGGTGACCTGGGGAGCCTGCAAGTCACCGTCGGGCGCCTGATGGCTGAACGCACAGCCATGCTTGCCAGTTATCGCTTGAGTGTTTTTATCCTGGCCAGCATCGCGGCGGTCATTCTCGCCTTGGTTGGTTATGTGCTGGTACACCGTGGGCTGGTGCCCTTGCGGCGCCTGGCCGGACACGCACAGGGCATCGGCGTGAACAACCTGGCCGAGCGCCTGGGCAGCCAAGGCGCGCCCAAGGAGCTGCTGCCGATGATTGACGCCTTCAACACCATGCTTGAACGGCTGGCCAAAGGTTTTATTCAACTGGGCCAGGTGTCCACCGATATGGCCCATGAACTGCGCACCCCCATCAATAACTTGCTCGGTGAAACCCAGGTCGCGCTGCAACAGAGCCGCACTATTGAAGACTATCAGCAACTGCTGGCCTCAAACGTTGAAGAGCTTGAACGCCTGGCACGGATGCTCGACAACATGCTGTTCCTGGCCCGTACCGACCCTGCCAGCGCCTTGCGCCAACGTCAGGCGCTGGACGCAGCCGATGAAGTGGAGCGCATCGCCGATTATTTCGAGGGCTTGGCCGGTGATGTGGGTATGCACATCGTTGGCGTGGGCGAAGGTGTGATCTGGGCGGAACCGATGCTGCTGCGCCGGGCACTGGCGAACCTGTGTGCCAATGCCATCAAGTATGGCGCGCCGAACACCGAGCTGAGCATCCAGGCCATCCCGACAGTCGAGGGCACTTGCATCAAGGTCAGCAACCAGGGTGCAACCATTGCCGCGGAGCATTTGCCCAGGCTGTTCGAACGCTTTTACCGGGTGGATGAATCCCGTGAATGTTCATCCCAGTCCAATGGACTGGGATTGTCGATTGTGGCGACCATCATGCAGCTGCATAACGGTCGGTATGGCGTCAGCAGTGAAGGAGGCGTGACGTGCTTTGAATTGTTTTTTCCCGCACAGGAGACGTGAGGGTTATCCCGCTCAATCAAAGGCGCCATTGAGTACTTCGTAGATGATGCCGCTGGCGATGGCGACCAGAATCAAATCGGTTCCCGCTTGCTGCCATTCATAACCGTCGTAGTGAGGCAGCCGCCCCAGCAGGCGACCATCGAGTTTCTTGGCGATACCGGGCGGCAGCCGCTTGCCGCGCGCCAGGTTCTTCTGGATCCCCGGCGGCAATGCAGGCCCCGGGCTCCAGTAATCGCGATAACCGACGAGCACATTCAATACGCTCCCTCGGTCAACGCTGGGGCCGTGACCACCTGAGCCGCCCTTGCCCTTGGGCTTGTCGTAGGCCTGCCCTGCGGGGTTATTGCCTTTGTTATTGCCCTGCCCCTGACCGCCCTTGTTACCCTGGCCCTGCCCCCCTTGGTTATTACCCTGCCCCTTGCCGTTACCGGGATCGGCAAAGGCAAGACCGCTACCCGCAAACAGCGCGAGGGACAACACGACAGATACGAACTTCGGGTACTTGATCATGATGGTTTTCCAAGGTGGATACGCCTGTGAACTATAGTCGAAGTTGCCCCACGAATGACTCCATTCACAGCCCGACCGTCAGCTCACCTGCCCGCCTGTTTCCCGCACATCCGTTTCGGTTAGCCAGGCCGTCGAGACCGCCAGTCGCAAGGCCTCAACCAAAGGCGGCTGGTCGGCCGGCGGCGCGCTCGGCACATGGATAAACCCACTGCGCACCCCGGCCTCGACCAGCCGGTGCTGCAAAAGGTAGAACACCTGGTTGCACACGAACGTGCCCGCCGTTTGCGAAACGGCAGCCGCCACCCCCGCGTCACGCAGCGCCTTGACCATGGCCTTGATCGGCAATGTCGAGAAGTATGCAGCCGGGCCACCGGCTACCACTGGCGTATCAATCGGTTGCTGCCCGAGGTTGTCGGGGATGCGTGCGTCATTGATATTGATCGCTACACGCTCGATAGACATCTCGCTGCGCCCGGGCGCCAGGCCGGTGGCAATCACCATTGCCGGATTCAACTCACTGATCAATCGGGCCAGGTGTTCACCCGCCGTGGCAAATGCACAGGGCAGGCAATGCGCGACAATGCGTGCACCCTCGCCCAGTTGCACGCCATCCAACTGGCGCGCAGCCTCCCATGACGGGTTCACCAGGTCGTTATCAAAGGGCTCGAACCCCGTCAGCAGTACAGTTTGCATAGTGACCTCACATCAACAGGTAAAGCAGCACGATATTGACCACCAGCATCATCAGCGCCGTGGGGATCTGCGCCTTGATCACCGCGTTCTTGTCGGGCAACTCCAGCAACGCCGCTGGCACGATATTGAAGTTGGCCGCCATCGGCGTCATCAACGTGCCGCAGTAACCGGAAAACATACCGATCGCCGCCATCACCGCAGGGTTGCCGCCATAAATCCCTACCAGCACCGGCACGCCGACGCCGCCAGTCATCACAGGGAAAGCCGCAAAACCATTGCCCATGATCACCGTAAACAGGGCCATGCCCAGTACATAGACCATCACCGCCACCAGCTTGTAGTCCAGGTTGATGTAGGTGGTGGTGACGTGGGCGACTGCCGTGCCCACCCCGGCCTCGTTGAACAACAATCCGAGCATCGCCAGCATCTGCGGCAACACCATGGCCCAGCCCAGGGCTTCGGTCAGGCGACGGGATTCGCGCAGGGCTTGTACCGGCGTATCGCGGGTCAGCCAGCAGGCCAGGCCCAGAGCAATCAGGCAGCCGATGCCGAGCGAGACGAAGGTGGTGTTCTTCGGGTCCAGCAACGGTACACCGCCAATTTCGGTGTGCTTGAGCAATACCGAGCCAATCACCGTAGTCAACGGAATCGCCAAGGCCGGGATAAACAACTTGTGGCCCAGGCGCCCGGCGCTGGCGCGGGACGCCTTGACGTGCAATTCGGCGTGCTGGCCGCGACCAACGCCACCCAAGCCGGCGATCAACGCCATCACCACCACACCGATACCGATGGCCACCGAGGGCAGACGCTCCCCCACCAGGAACGGTATGGCGAACAACAACCAGAACAGCGCGCTGGACCAGCGTTTGGGATGGGTGCGATCGAGCAGGATCATGCCCGCAGTGATCAGCAACAGAACACCGGCGAGCCAATAAAGGTATTGAATGGAAATAATCATTGAGCAGCCTCCACGGACGTGGTGGCCGGGCTCATTTCGCGGGTCAATCGTCGATCAAAGCGATGCAGCCGGATCGCATGAATGATGAACGCACAAATCGCCGTCGGAATGCCCCACACCGCGATGTGCAGCGGCTCCACGTCAATCCCCGAGCCCAACAGGAAGGTGTGCATCAACGCAATTGCACCGAAGGCGACAAAAATATCCTCACCAAAAAACAGCCCGACGTTATCGGTGGCCGCACACATGGCCAAGACCTTGTGGCGCAGCTTGTCTGGCAGCTTGCCGTAGCGTTTTTCCGCTGCACCTTCGGCCATCGGCGCCAACAGTGGCCGCACCATTTGCGGATGCCCACCCAGGCTGGTCAGCCCCATGGCGGCCGTGGATTCACGCACAAACAGATAAATGATCAGTAAACGCCCAACCGTGGCGCGCTCGAAGCGGGCGATCCAGTTCTGCGCGTGCAGGCGCAGGCCATGGCGCTCCAACAGGCCAATCACCGCCAGCGGCAATAAAAGAATCAATTGCAGGGCACGAGTCTGAAGGAAACCATCGCCCATGGTGGCGAGAATTTTTTCCAGCGGGAACTGGGCGGCAAGCCCGGTGGCGATGGCGGCGGCGGTGACCACCAACAGCGGATTGAAGCGCAATACAAAGCCGACCACGATGACAAGCACGCCGATCAGCGGCCATAGGTTCACAACTGTTTGCATGGCACAGAGGTCCTTTAGTGCGCGCTGCGGCGCCATAACAGCAGGATGTGGGCAAAGGGCTCACAGCTTGGAAGTGGCGTGCAGTCGGCTCGGTTTTTTTATTGTTGACCCGGAAGGTCGAGCGTCAGTGGCGGCAACTTTGCTGTCTGGAGACCGGGAGTGTCCAACAAGAAAAATTGTTGCTGCACACCAATAAATTTTGTGGGGGGATGGCGCCGACGGTCGGGCGCTATCAGGAGAAAGCGTCCAGGCCTCAAGGGGAAAGTCGCGCAGCCAACCTGATGAGGAGCTCAAAATCGTTCAACCGTGTAGATTCTCAATCAGAACCTATACTCCATCATGCAGCTGTGTGTACCTGCAGTTCGTTCACGGTGTTATACCGACAATGAGGGCTCGCGCTATGTATGCCGGACAAATGAGTGATATGGCGACCACGTTTGGCGAAATACGCTGCCAGGTGTTCGTCCAGATAATTTGCCTGCTGTCGGTGGCTACGCTGTTCTGCTGATCGAGCGTTCAAACCCCTGAATACACGCCTTGAGCCGTGTAGGGATGGCTATTGCCCAAATTCCAGACAACAAAAAAGGGCCCACCTTTCGGTGAGCCCTTCCAGACCGCCCAGCAGAGCGGATTTTGTTTGGTAGGCGCGATTGGACTCGAACCAACGACCCCCACCATGTCAAGGTGGTGCTCTAACCAACTGAGCTACGTGCCTGCTGTGAGGCGGCATTCTACGGAATTCCGGAGGGGTGTCAACATCTTTTTTGCAGCTAAGCCTATGAATATGCGAATTTTTTATTTATGCCGGGTACACCTGGGATTTCCGGGTGGCTGGCAGGCAATTTTCAACTCAGGTAGGATCGCCGCACTCGTAAAAAATATAAAACAGAGGTTCCAGGATGGCGAACACCCCCTACCCCCAGTCCTATTACGCCGCTTCCGCGAATGCAGCCCCACCCCGACCAACCCTGCAAGGTGAGGTCGAAACCGATGTCTGTGTGATTGGTGCCGGCTATACCGGGCTTTCCAGCGCGCTGTTTTTGCTGGAGAACGGCTTTCGCGTCACGGTACTGGAAGCCGCCAAGGTGGGTTTTGGTGCCTCGGGTCGTAATGGCGGGCAGATCGTCAACAGCTACAGCCGTGATATCGATGTGATCGAGCGCAGTGTCGGGCCCAAACAGGCTCAGTTGCTGGGGCAGATGGCCTTTGAAGGCGGCAAGATCATTCGTGAGCGCGTGGCTAAATACCAGATCCAGTGCGACTTGAAGGACGGCGGTGTATTTGCCGCACTCAACAGCAAGCACATGGGTCATCTGGAATCGCAGAAGCGCCTGTGGGAGCGCTACGGCCATACGCAGCTGGAATTGCTCGACGAACGCCGCATCCGCGAAGTGGTGGCCTGTGACAACTATGTGGGCGGTTTGCTGGACATGAGCGGCGGGCATATCCACCCGCTCAACCTGGCACTGGGCGAAGCGGCGGCCGTGGAATCCCTGGGCGGTACGATTTATGAGCAATCGGCAGCGGTGCGCATCGAGCGCGGCGCCAACCCTGTGGTACACACCGCCGAAGGCAGGGTCCGGGCCAAATTCATTATCGTTGCCGGTAACGCTTACCTGGGCAACCTGGTGCCGGAGCTGGCGGCCAAGTCGATGCCGTGCGGTACCCAAGTGATCACCACCGCACCCCTTGGCGATGAATTGGCCAAGACGCTGTTGCCGCAGGATTACTGTGTCGAAGACTGCAACTACCTGCTCGACTACTACCGTCTCACCAGCGACAAGCGCCTGATCTTCGGCGGCGGCGTGGTGTATGGCGCGCGGGACCCGGCGAATATCGAGGCAATCATCCGGCCCAAAATGCTCAAGGCATTCCCGCAACTCAAAGACGTGAAGATCGACTACGCCTGGACCGGCAATTTCCTGCTGACCCTGTCGCGCCTGCCCCAGGTCGGCCGTCTTGGCGACAACATCTATTACTCACAAGGCTGTAGCGGCCATGGCGTGACGTACACGCACCTGGCAGGCAAAGTACTGGCGGAGGCATTGCGCGGGCAGGCTGAGCGTTTTGATGCGTTTGCGGACTTGCCGCATTACCCGTTCCCGGGCGGGCAGATGTTGCGCACGCCGTTTGCAGCGCTGGGGGCTTGGTACTACGGGTTGCGCGATAAATTCGGAATGTAAACACATCCGGTGTGAGAGCGACTTGCTCACTCCCACACCGGCTGTACGCTTCATACGCTGCCGTCAATGCGCCTTGTGTTCGACGGAAGGCGCCTCGGCTTGCAGCTTCTGCACATCGCCTACGGCCAGCTCAGCCGATTGGCCGCCCCAACCTTGACGCAGGTAATTGAGCAGATCAGTCAGCTGTTGCGCACTGAGCTTCTCGGAAAACCCCGGCATCGGTTGCATGTGCTCGAACCCGGAAAATTTCTGCTCGCCAATACCGTCCTCGATCACACGCAGCAGGTTGCGCGGGTCTTCCAGTCGCAACGTGGTGTTGCCGCGCATGGCCACCGCGATGTGCGGCTTGCCTTCGCCACCTGCGGCGTGGCAACCGGCGCAGACGTTCAGGTATTCCTGGCGGCCGCGCTGAGCGCTCTGGCTGAGTTTATCCACCGGCACGTCGACCAGCGCTTTGGCGGCTGGCGGGTTATCACCCAGCAGGAACGTGGCCATCGCGGCCAGATCCTGATCGCTCAGGCCCTGGGTGCTGTTGTGGAACACCGGGAACATCTCGTTGAACATCGTGCCCTGGGCGCTCATGCCGTGCTTGAGGAATGTGGCCAGGTCCTGTTCATTCCAACCGCGCGCAGCCAGGTCAGTGGCGAGCAGGCTGGGCGCCAGGTAACCATTGAGGATGCCGCCGGTCAGGCGCTTGTCCAGCTCCATCGCGCCCGGCAGGCCGCGTGGCGTGTGGCATTCGCCGCAGTGACCAAGCACTTCGACCATGTACTGGCCGCGTTTCCAGGCTTCGCTTTTACCTTCGGTCGGCTCCAGTTTCAGCGCTTTGCCATACAACGCATTCCAGCCCATCAGGCCCAGGCGCACGTTGAACGGAAAGCTCAGGCTCGTCACCGGCGCTGCGCGCTCGATCGGCTCGATGGTTTTGAGGTACGCATGAATCGCATCCGAATCTTCGCGCGGCATCAGGTGGTAGGAGGTGTACGGCATCGCCGGGTACAGATTCGCTCCGTCGCGACGCTTGCCTTGCGTCAGCGCAGCAAAGAACTCGTCATCGTTGTACAAGCCGATACCGTGCTCTTTGCTCGGCGTGATGTTGGTGCCGTAGATCGTGCCGAACGGCGAGACGATCGGCAGCCCGCCCGCAAACGGCGCGCCGCCCGCGGCAGTGTGGCACGCCATGCAGTCGGCGGCGCGGGCCAGGTATTCGCCGCGCTTGACCTGATCATCGGCATGAGCAAACAGCACCGGCGCAGCCAGGCCGACCGCCAGGGTCATTCGGGTCAGAAAAAGCTTCATGCTCAACCCTCCTTGACCAGGCCGAGATCGGTCAGCACGTTGCGAGTAGCGTTGTAATAACGCACGTACCCGGTGCAACGGCAGACGTGATGCCCAAGGCTGTCCTCGATGACTTGTTCCAGTTTGCTGTGTACGGTCGGCTGGCGCTGCAGCTTTTCCACCAGCACGGTCGCTGCGTTGACGAAGCCCGGCGCGCAGTAGCTGCACTGGAACGCAAACTCATCCACGAAGCGCTGCTGGATCGGGTTCAGTTCGATGACCTGCCCCGACTCGTCGCGCTTGGCGTGGGATTCGATGGTGCGCACTCGCTTGCCTTCAAAGTAATGCGCGCCGGTGATGCACGTGCGCACTTCTTCGCTGGTGCCGTCCGGGTTGTCGACGATGACCACGCAAGCGTGGCAAATACCCTGGCCGCAGCCAAGACGCGAGCCAGTGAGGTTTTTGTATTCGTGCAGGTAGTCGATCATCGGCAGGTCATCAGGGATGTCCACTGGGCCGACGGATTGACCATTGAGGGTCAGTTGAAGCGGACGGTTAGGCATTGAGGGCTTCCTTGATGCGCGCAGCAGTGATTGGCAGGTCGCGAACACGTTTACCGATGGCGTGCGCCACGGCATTACCGATGGCCCCGACGATCGGGATCATCACCACTTCAGCGATACCCTTGGATGGATCGCTCGGCGACAGCGCCGGCAAAATCTCCGACGTCTGTTTCCACACGGCAACGTGACGCGCCATCGGCAGACGGTAACGGTTGAAGTTCCAGTCACCCTCCCCCGGCCCGCCTTCATACAGCGGCATTTCCTCCATCAATGCGTGGCCGATGCCCATGGCGACACCGCCCTCAAGCTGACCTTTGACTAACTCCTCAACCAACACGCGACCGCACTCGATCCACGAATGGTGATTGAGCACCTCCACCTGCGCCGAGCCCTTATTGACCTTCAGCTCGACCAATGTGGCGACCGGGCTGTAGTAAGTCACGGCAGCGTTGTTCAACTGCGTCGCGGGGTAGCTGATGTTCTGGCGATCCAGCAGATGGAAGCCGGCAGTGCTCATCAGCGCCTGCTTGGCTTTTGGTGCGCCGTCGCCGTACTTCACGGCCAGGCCGTCGAGCGGCAGGCGCTCACGCACGCCGTCGATGCTGTATTCAGCCTCGGCCCAACTCCAGCGGTTGAAACCGTGCACAGTGGCCGCGGTGACCAGGCCGCGCTCGTGGGCACGCTTGGCCAATTCTTCAAAACTGAGCGGCTGCATGCCGTTGGCGGTGAGCTTGCCGTCGACCCAATGCGCATCTTCGCGGCGCACCACATACGGGTTGGCCTGACCGCCGAACGGACCCTGACGCCAGATCTCCAGCGCCGCCGGCCACAAACCATGGTTGAACAGCACGCGCGCCGCTTCACGGGTGGCGTGGCTGAAGTAGTACGCCGAGTTGGTAGCCGAAGACGCCGAAGCGAGCTTGCCCACCCAGCGCGGGTTGCGCAGCAGGTTGTCCTGCTCGGCCTGGCTCATGATGTAAGGGTTGCCGCTGGTGATCAGCTGCATTTCCTTCCACTCTGTTTCGCCAGTCTTCACTTCGTGTGCCGGGCTGCCAAGGAAATCGGCAACGACCAGCGATTGCGAGGTAGACATACCGGTGCCGATTTCGATACCGATATGACGCAGGCTGATGCGACCGTCAGCGCTGAATTCGATACTGGCCATCGGAGCTTCGGAACCAGTGCCAAAGTCTTTCTGGCAGATAGCAAAACCCACGCCGTACCAGTTATCCGGGTCCGCGGCTTCGCGTTGTTGCTTGATCGCGTCGCGGTTTTTCCAGACCTCGTGCACAGAGGCTTTGTCGAGAATTTCGTGCAGGCGCAACGCACCGGCAGGAATGGCGCCCTGGGTGTTTTTCATGCCTGAACGCAGTGCGTTCTTGCGGCGCAACTCGATAGCATCTACACCGAGACGACCGGCGATTTCATCGACCATCATTTCAGTCGCAGCCATGCTTTGCAGGGTGCCGTACCCACGCATCGAACCGGCTTCAACGCCCCGCGAGTGATACGCGGTGACTTGCAGGTCGTTCTGCGGCATGTAGTAGATCGACTGTGCGGCCGTGGCGCCTACAGCGGCTACCGAGGGGCTGTAGTTGATCCGGCCACCGCCGTCGACGCTCATGTCGGCGAGGAAGATCTTGAAGCTGTGATCGTTCTTGTCGACAGCCAATTGGTAACGAATGTCGAACGGATGACGCTTGATGCCACTCTGGAACTGCTCGTAACGGTCATTGGCCAGACGCACCGGCACGCCGGCGCCGTACAACGCCGCGAGGGCGGCGTAGTAGACAAAGATGTTGTGGTCTTTGGAGCCGTACCCCACGGTGTAACCGGGGTGCATGTTCAGGTTGGCCAGGCCGAAGCGCGACGGCGAGATCATTTTCGCAGTCTCGGTGGCCACCTCCAACGGGCACTGGGTGGCCACCACGAAATGCAGGGTCTTGGTTGCCGGATCGTACCAACCGTTGCCGTTGTCCGGCTCCATGGCTGCCGGCTCGATTGACGGGGTCTTGTAGCGCTCGTCGAACACCAGCCAGTTGTCCGGCGGCGTGTTGATCTGACTCTTCATGCGGTCGGCGTAGAACAGCCCGCGCTCGGTCAGGTTGCCGTGCAGATTCGGTTGTGAATTCCATACCGGGCGACGGTTTTTCAGCATCGGAAACAGAATCGAATCCTTGAGGCTGGCAAATTCGTCTTCATCGGCCGAGGTGGGGCCGCCAACGCGCACATAGCGGAAGCTACCGTAAGGGTCGCCTTCGTAGTACGGCACTTTGGCGCCGTAACGAATCGCCTTGTCGTTGAATTTGAGTTTGTTCTTGGCCTGGCGGAAACGCTCGAAATCGTTCCAGATCAGAATCGCCACCGGGTGACCAATAAACATCGGCACCTTGCCTTCAGGCAGCAGCGGATCCGGAGCATGTTCCTCGGGGAAAACGATACCGTCCTTGTCCAGATCGGCAGCGGTGACGATACGATCCGGCTGCAGATCGGCGCCGAGCCACGCCAAGTCGTAGCCCGCATAAATATGGTCGGCCTTGATGGTTTTCAGCAGCATGGCGTGACCTTGCTGCACGGGCCAGCCGGGCATGTCCTTGGAGCGGATATCGCGGGCGAAGACTTTGCTGCCGCACACTTTGGACAACGCATCGTTACGCTGGCGCGCCTTGCCGTTATTGCCCAGCCATTTTTCGGACGGCACGGTAACGCTGTTTTCCATCAGGGCAGCCAGCGCCTGGGTGCTCAGCGGTGTCAGCGTGACGCTCACACCCGCCACCAGGCCGCCCTGGAGGAACGAGCGCCGGGTTATTTCACGGTTGGACATGGATCATCCTCTGAGCGGTTATAAATCCGCCCTTATGGTTAAGTACACCGAATATCGAGACTTGCAGAAGCCTTTTTACGACGAATCAAAAGGCCATGATGACAGTGCAAAGTTGACCGAAGGGTTAACTTTAAAGGTTTCTGCGCCTGCGGCAAATAACCACATTGAAATTTTTTGACACAACAACGCAAAACGGCCGACAAGATCGAGACGATCTGTCAGCCGCTTGCCTATAAATGAGGACGATGTCACAAACACCATGACGTTTTTTCAAACGCCAGACACAAAAAACCCCGGTCTTTCGACCAGGGTCTTTGCTATCGGATCAAGTCAGCCAGTGGCTTTCTTGTGCTTCAAGGCGTTCAGTGGGCCTTGAGGCAGATATGGCGCAGCGGACGGGACTCGAACCCGCGACCCCCGGCGTGACAGGCCGGTATTCTAACCGACTGAACTACCGCTGCGTATCGCTTGGCTGATTGAGCGTAAACCCTCAACCACCTTTAAACATCTGATCAATCAACCTGGGTTGTTCAATCTCAAGCTCGACACATCGAACCTGGAAAATATGGCGCAGCGGACGGGACTCGAACCCGCGACCCCCGGCGTGACAGGCCGGTATTCTAA
>NZ_SPKL01000027.1:184109-203438 GCF_023127755.1 Pseudomonas sp. W2Aug9
CGGTGCAACCTTTAACGTTGCGTCTTGCCACAAGTGCAAGACTCTCAAGAAGTGGTGGGTGATGACGGGATCGAACCGCCGACCCTCTGCTTGTAAGGCAGATGCTCTCCCAGCTGAGCTAATCACCCTTTGCTTCGTTGAGGCCGCGAAATTTACGCAGGTAACGGACCTAAGTCAATAGCCTGCTTGAAGTTTTTCTGAAAAAGACAAAATCACTTCAAGACGGCTAACCGCCCTACTCGCTGTAAATCATCTTCTTGCTCATGCCACCGTCCACTACAAACTCTTGCCCGGTGACAAACCCGGCCTGACGCGACAGCAACCAGGCCACCATCGCCGCCACGTCCTCTACCGTACCGACCCTGCCCGCCGGATGCTGGGCATGATCAGCATCGGTGAGCGGCTCCGCACGGCGTGCAGCAGGATCACGCGCATCAATCCAGCCAGGGCTGACCGCATTGACCCGAACCTCTGGCCCCAGGCTCATGGCCAAGGCGTGAGTCAGGGCCAGCAAGCCACCCTTGCTCGCCGCGTAAGCTTCGGTATCCGGCTCCGATTGACGGGCCCGGGTCGAGGCCAGGTTGACGATCGCACCGCCGTGGGCGCGCAGGTACGGCGCGCAATGCTTGGCCAACAGCATCGGCCCGCCGAGGTTCACCGCCAGCACGCGATTCCAGTACGCCAGATCGAGGCTTTCCAGGGTGATATTGCGCGGGTCAGCCACGGCGGCATTGCAGACCAGCGCGTCGAGTCGCCCGAACTGCCCCAACACCTCGGCAACCCCCTGGGCCACTTGCTTCTCGTCGGCCACGTCCATGGTGATGAACCAGGCGTTATCACCCAGCACCTTGGACACTTTGGCGCCGCGCTCGCGGTCAAGGTCGGTCAACACCACCTGCCAGCCTTCGCTGATCAGCCACGCGGCAATCCCCAGGCCAATGCCCCGCGCCGCGCCCGTTACCAGCGCAACGCGCCCGTTACTGGCCGCTGCGGCCTCCATGGACCACTCGATCACAAGGCCGCCAGCCCGCGGGCCAGGTCTGCCTGCAAGTCTGCTACATCTTCCAGGCCCACCGCGATACGGATCAGGCTGTCACGGATACCGGCCGCTTCACGCTCCTGCGGCGCCAGGCGCCCATGGGAGGTGGTGCTCGGGTGGGTGATGGTGGTCTTGCTGTCACCCAGGTTGGCGGTAATGGAGATCAAGCGCGTCGCATCGATAAAGCGCCAGGCGCCGTCTTTGCCGCCCTTGACTTCGAAACTCACCACCGCACCAAAACCACGCTGCTGGCGCTGGGCCAAGGCGTGTTGCGGGTGGCTCTTGAGGCCAGCGTAGTGCACCTTCTCGATACCGTCCTGCTGCTCCAGCCACTCGGCCAGGGCCTGGGCGTTGGCGCAATGGGCTTTCATGCGCAGGCTGAGGGTTTCCAGGCCCTTGAGGAAGATCCAGGCGTTGAACGGGCTCAGGGTCGGGCCGGCGGTACGCAGGAAGCCCACCACTTCCTTCATCTGCTCGCTGCGCCCAGCCACCACGCCGCCCATGCAACGGCCCTGGCCGTCGATGAACTTGGTTGCCGAGTGCACCACGATGTCCGCACCCAGCTTCAGCGGTTGCTGCAAGGCCGGGGTACAGAAGCAGTTATCCACCACCAGCATCGCACCCTTGGCGTGGGCGACTTCGGACAGCGCAGCGATGTCGACCAACTCGGCCAGCGGGTTCGACGGCGATTCGACGAACAGCAGCTTGGTATTGGCCTTGATCGCCGCATCCCAGCCGGACAAATCCGCCAGGGGCACGTAATCCACTTCGATACCGAAGCGCTTGAAGTACTTCTCGAACAGGCTGATGGTCGAGCCGAACACGCTGCGCGACACCAGCACATGGTCGCCAGCGCTGCACAGGCTCATCACCACCGCCAGGATGGCCGCCATGCCGGTCGCGGTCGCCACAGCCTGCTCAGCGCCCTCCAGGGCCGCGATACGCTCTTCGAACGCGCGCACGGTCGGGTTGGTGTAGCGCGAGTACACGTTGCCCGGCACCTCACCGGAAAAACGCGCCGCAGCGTCGGCCGCCGTGCGGAACACGTAGCTTGAGGTGAAGAACATCGGGTCACCGTGCTCCCCTTCCGGGGTGCGGTGCTGACCGGCGCGCACAGCCAGGGTATCGAAAGCTACGCCATCGAGGTCGCTGTCCAACCGACCGGCATCCCATTCCTGACTCATGCTGCGACTCCTTACTCAATACGTTATTTAAGATACAAAACCGGCCCCTCAGGGCCGGTGTCTACTCAGTTGTTGTACAGGTCGATGATCGCGCTGACCGCCTGGGTCTTGATCTTGGACGAGTCGTTACGCGCCTGCTCGATCTTGTTCAGGTAAGCCTCGTCGACATCTCCGGTCACGTACTTGCCGTCGAACACGGCACAGTCGAACTGCTCGATCTTGATCTTGCCCCCGCCAACCGCTTCGATCAGGTCCGGCAGGTCCTGGTAGATCAGCCAGTCGGCACCGATCAGGTCGGCCACGTCCTGGGTCGAACGATTATGCGCAATCAGCTCATGGGCGCTCGGCATGTCGATACCGTACACGTTCGGGTAACGCACCGCAGGCGCGGCGGAACAGAAGTACACGTTCTTCGCCCCGGCTTCGCGGGCCATCTGGATGATCTGCTTGCAGGTGGTGCCCCGCACGATGGAGTCGTCCACCAGCATCACGTTCTTGCCGCGGAACTCAAGCTCGATGGCGTTGAGCTTCTGACGCACCGATTTCTTGCGCGCAGCCTGGCCGGGCATGATGAAGGTACGACCGATGTAGCGGTTCTTGACGAAGCCTTCGCGGAACTTGACGCCCAGGTGGTTGGCCAGCTCCAGCGCAGCGGTACGACTGGTGTCCGGAATCGGGATGACCACGTCAATGTCGTGCTCGGGACGCTCGCGCAGGATCTTCTCGGCCAGCTTCTCGCCCATGCGCAGACGCGCCTTGTAGACCGACACACCGTCGATGATCGAGTCCGGACGCGCCAGGTAGACGTGTTCGAAGATGCACGGGGTCAGCTTCGGCGCAACAGCGCACTGGCGGGTGTGCAGCTTGCCGTCTTCGGTGATGTAGACAGCCTCGCCCGGCGCCAGGTCGCGGATCAGGGTGAAGCCCAGTACATCCAGGGACACGCTTTCGGACGCGATCATGTACTCGACACCTTCGTCGGTGTGACGCTGGCCGAACACGATCGGGCGGATGCCGTGGGGGTCGCGGAAACCGACGATGCCGTACCCGGTGATCATCGCCACCACGGCATAACCACCGACGCAACGGTTGTGCACGTCGATCACGGCAGCAAACACGTCTTCTTCGGTCGGCTGCAGCTTGCCGCGCTGGGCCAGTTCGTGGGCGAACACGTTGAGCAGCACTTCCGAGTCGGAACTGGTGTTGACGTGGCGCAGGTCAGATTCGTAGATCTCCTTGGCCAGCTGTTCAACGTTGGTCAGGTTACCGTTGTGCGCCAGGGTGATGCCGTAAGGCGAGTTGACGTAGAACGGTTGAGCTTCGGCCGAAGTCGAACTACCGGCAGTCGGGTAACGCACATGGCCAATACCCATGTGCCCGACGAGGCGCTGCATGTGACGCTGATGGAACACGTCACGCACCAGGCCATTGTCCTTGCGCAGGAATAACCGGCCGTCGTGGCTGGTCACAATACCGGCAGCGTCCTGGCCGCGGTGCTGGAGGACGGTTAGCGCGTCATACAGCGCCTGATTGACGTTCGACTTACCGACGATACCGACGATGCCACACATGCGACGCAACCCCTACTTAATGAATCTTGACTGAACACAGCTTACTGAGGCGTTTGCGCCGGCAAGAGGTGTTCCTTGAACGGAAGATCAGCGGGTACGCTGATTCCGCTGGCCAGCCACTGACTGCTCCACCCCAATATGAGGTTCTTGGACCAATCTGCAACCAATAGAAATTTTGGCACGAGTACAGACTCCTGCCACCACGAATCCTGCTGTACCGGCCCCAGGCTCAACAGCCCGACCGCCACAACCACCAGCAACGCGCCACGCGCGGCGCCGAAGGCCATGCCGAGAAATCGATCGGTCCCGGAGAGGCCGGTGACACGTATCAATTCGCCAATAAGATAATTGACCATTGCCCCCACCAGCAGCGTGGCGATGAACATGATGGCGCAGCCCGCGATGACGCGAGCCGAAGGTGTCTCTATGTACCCGGCCAGGTAGACCGACAGTGAACCACCGAACATCCAGGCTACGACTCCTGCGATGATCCAGGTCAGCAACGACAGTGCTTCTTTTACGAAGCCGCGGCTCAGACTGATCAAAGCGGAGATGGCGACGATTGCAACGATCGCCCAATCAACCCAGGTAAATGGCACAGTGCAGCCTACGTACGGATAAGGCGGCGCATTTTAGCAGAGCGCCGGGCTATCGGTAAGCGGTGATTGCGGCTGCTTTGCAAATCAATAGATTGGGCGGTGTGAACGCCATTTCAAGCCCACCATAAACCAATGTGGGAGGGGGCTTGCTCCCGATTGAAGTGTGTCAGTATCAGATGTACTGACTGACCCACCGCTATCGGGAGCAAGCCCCCTCCCACACTTAGATTGCGTTAATGCCTGCTTGAATCAGCCGCGCTCTGGCTGGAAGCGCACCACAAACCCATTGAGGTTCTGCTGGCGGCCCAGCAAATCGCGCAGGCGATCAGCCTCGGCGCGCTCGATCAGCGGCCCGACAAACACACGATTCTTGCCATCGGCGCTGCGGATGTAAGCGTTATAACCCTGGGCACGCAGCTTTTTCTGCAAGGCGTCGGCACTTTCGCGATTGGCCAGGCTGGCGAGCTGGATCGACCAACTGATCGGCAGGCCATTGGGATCAATGCGGCTCTGGCCCACATCCGGTTTACCCGGCGCAGCAGGCTGCGGCGCCACAGGCTTGGGCGTTGGCGCCGGTGCAGGCGGTTTGGCAGCGACAGCCGGTGCCGGCGTCGGCTTGACCACCGGCACACTTGGCTGCACCGGCATCGAAGGAGCCGGTTGCGTGGCGACCTCCTCCTCGACAGGTACAGGTTCTTCCGGCAACGCCTGAGGCTCGGGCACCACCACCGGCTCGACCTGAACCTGGGGCACCACCGGCGCCTGGGGCGCAGCGGGTGCTTCAACCACCACCTGGCGCTGTTCGTCCTGACGGGAAAACAGCATCGGCAGGAAGATGACTGCCAACGCCACCAACACCAGGGCTCCAACCATTCGCTGCTTGTATGCGCTATCCAGTAATGCCATGTGCAGCTTCCTCCGTGGAGCGCCGGGCCAGCCATTCGAGCGCCTCGGCAACACAATAAAATGATCCGAACAACAGGATTTCGTCCTCGGCCGTAGCCACCGCACACTGCGCTTCCAGGGCGGCAATGATGCTTGCATACGACGTCACGGGCGCGCCAAGGTTCTGCAAGGCGGTTTGCAGCTCAGCTGCCGGCCGGCTACGCGGTGTATCCAGCGGCGCAACGGCCCAAGACTGAACACTGCCAAGCAACGGCGCAACCACGCCTTCCAGATCCTTGTCGGCCAACAGCCCGAACACCGCCAGTCGACGGCCGGCCGGTGGCGTGCGTGCCAGGCGCTGCGCCAAATAGTGAGCCGCATGGGGGTTGTGCCCCACATCCAGCAACAGGTTCAGGCGCTTGCCTTGCCAGTCGAGCACCCGACGATCCAGGCGCCCCACCACTTTCGTCGCCCGCAGGGTTGCGCCGATCTGCTCGGCATTCCACGGCAGATCCAGCAGCAAATAGGCTTGCAGCGCGAGCGCAGCGTTTTCCATCGGCAGGTTCAGCAGCGGCAAATCAAGCAGCTCGACCACCTTGCCACGGGCATCACGCCCGCGCCATTGCCAATGGGTCGCACCGATGTCGAGATTGAATTCACGACCGCGCAGGTAGAACGGGCAATCCAGTTCGCGCACCTTGTCCAGCAAAGGTTGCGGCGGATCCAGGTCGCCACACAGCGCCGGCCTGCCCTGGCGGAAAATCCCGGCCTTTTCATAGGACACGGACTCGCGGGTATTGCCCAGGTAGTCGGCATGATCAACACCGATGCTGGTGACCAGAGCAAGGTCGGCATCCACCACATTGACCGTATCCAGGCGCCCGCCGAGGCCGACTTCCAGTACGACCACATCCAGTTGCGCACGCTCAAACAGCCAGAACGCCGCCAGGGTGCCCATCTCGAAATAGGTCAGGGAAGTATCGCCACGCCCGGCATCCAGGGCAGCGAAGGCTGCGCACAACTGCTCGTCCGTGGCTTCGACGCCATTGAGCTGTACCCGCTCGTTGTAGCGCAGCAGGTGCGGCGAGCTGTACACGCCGACCTTCAGGCCCTGGGCCTGCAACAGCGCCGCGACAAAGGCACAGGTGGAGCCCTTGCCGTTGGTGCCGGTCACCGTGATCACACGCGGTGCCGGCTGGCCCAACCCGAGGCGGGCCGCTACCTGTTGCGAGCGCTCCAGACCCATGTCGATGGCGGACGGATGCAACTGCTCAAGGTAGGCGAGCCATTCGCCCAGGGTACGTTGGGTCATAGGTTTGCAGGCACCGGCGGCACGACGATTGGCTCAACTTTAGGCGCGACGTACACAGGCGTCGGCAGGCCCATCATTTGCGCCAGCAGGTTGCCCAGACGTGGACGCAGTTCGCCACGCGGGATGATCAGGTCGATAGCACCGTGCTCCAGCAGGAACTCGCTGCGCTGGAAGCCTTCCGGCAGTTTCTCGCGCACGGTTTGCTCGATCACACGCGGGCCGGCAAAACCGATCAGCGCCTTGGGCTCGCCGACGATCACATCGCCGAGCATCGCCAGGCTGGCGGAAACGCCGCCGTAGACCGGGTCGGTCAGTACCGAGATGAACGGAATGCCTTCTTCGCGCAGACGCGCCAGTACCGCCGAGGTCTTGGCCATTTGCATCAGGGAGATCAGCGCTTCCTGCATACGCGCACCACCGGAGGCGGCGAAGCAGATCATCGGGCAACGGTTTTCCAGGGCGTAGTTGGCAGCACGCACAAAGCGCTCGCCGACGATGGCGCCCATGGAACCGCCCATGAAGGAAAACTCGAAGGCCGAGACCACCACGGGCATGCCCAGCAGCTTGCCGCTGACCGAGATCAGCGCGTCCTTCTCGCCGGTCTGCTTCTGCGCACCGACCAGACGGTCCTTGTACTTCTTGCTGTCGCGGAACTTGAGACGGTCGACCGGCTCCAGGTCAGCGCCCAGTTCGTTGCGGCCATCGGCATCCAGGAAGATGTCGATGCGCGCGCGCGCGCCGATACGCATGTGGTGATTGCACTTGGGGCAAACATCCAGGGTCTTTTCCAGCTCCGGGCGGTACAGCACCGCGTCGCAGGACGGGCACTTGTGCCACAGACCTTCAGGAACCGAGCTTTTCTTCACCTCGGAACGCATGATCGAAGGGATCAGTTTGTCTACTAACCAGTTGCTCATGCTTTCTTTCTCCAGTACCGGTGGCTTGAACACAGCCCCGCGTATGCCCTTGAGCTAAATTCATATGTGGCGATGATGCCTGCGGGACGGGGTCAGACGTTGGACCTGCCATTTCCCGCCTGCATCCTCAGCCTTCCAGACAACCTGCCAGCGCAGGGTTGCCACTTCATTTCCGGGCCACCCACAGGCGGCGCCGGGCTGTTTTACACAGTGGTAGTTATGGACGGCGGCAGACTGCCAGCCGTCACATCCCGCCACTGCTGTTGCGCACGGCCTGCATGAATGCGCGAATCCTGTTGTGATCCTTGATGCCCTTGCCCTGCTCCACCCCACCGCTGACGTCCACGGCATACGGCCGCACCTGCTCGATGGCAGCCCCGACGTTCGCAGGGTTGAGCCCACCGGCCAGGATGATCGGCTTGCTCAACCCTTCGGGAATCAGCGACCAATCGAACGCCTCACCCGTACCACCCGGTACGCCTTCGACGTAGGTGTCGAGCAGGATCCCGCGAGCGCCGATATACGCGGCACACGCCGCGGCGATATCGTCGCCCGTCTTGACCCGCAACGCCTTGATGTACGGGCGCTGATAACTCTCACACTCATCAGGCGTTTCATCGCCGTGGAACTGCAGCATGTCCAGCGGCACCGCATCCAGGGTTTCATTGAGTTCGCAGCGACTGGCGTTGACGAACAAGCCCACGGTGGTCACGAAAGGCGGCAGCGCCGCAATGATGGCCCGCGCCTGCAGCACATTCACCGCGCGCGGGCTTTTGGCATAAAACACCAGACCGACGGCATCGGCCCCTGCCTCGACTGCCGCCAGCGCGTCTTCTATGCGGGTAATCCCGCAAATCTTGCTGCGAACGGCTGACATGTCGTAGGAACCTCAGGGTTGGACCGAGAAAGTCCCGGATGTTAACAAAAGCTTTTCCGGGCGTCAGCCGCCAAGTTCGCTGAAACCTGTGAGGAAGTGTGGCCCGATAAAGCGTTCCGGCAACTGGAACTCGTCACGGTACTCCACATCCACCAAATACAGGCCAAACGGGTGCGCCGTGACGCCGCCCGTGCGACGGATGCGGCTTTCCAGCACTTCCCTGGCCCACTCCACCGGGCGCTCGCCGGCGCCGATGGTCATCAGCACGCCGGCAATGTTGCGCACCATGTGATGCAGGAACGCCCCGGCGCGAATATCCAGCACGATCATCTTGCCGTGGCGGGTGACTCGCAGGTGATGAACTTCCTTGATCGGCGACTTGGCCTGGCACTGGCCGGCGCGGAAGGCGCTGAAGTCATGCACGCCCACCAGGTGCTGCGCGGCCTCGGCCATGCGCTCGGCATCCAGTGGGCGGTGGTTCCAGGTAATTTCTTCATTGAGATGCGCGGGCCGGATCTGATCGTTGTAGATCACGTAGCGGTAACGCCGGGCGATGGCCTTGAAGCGTGCATGAAAATGCGCCGGCATGACCTTGGCCCAGCTCACACTCACGTCGTGGGGCAAATTGATATTCGCCCCCATCACCCACGCCTTCATCGACCGCTCGGCCTGGGTGTCGAAGTGCACCACCTGGCCACACGCGTGTACGCCAGCGTCGGTACGCCCGGCGCACATCAGCGACACCGGCGAGTCAGCGACTTTGGACAGGGCGTTTTCGAGGGTTTCCTGCACCGTCAGCACGCCGGAGGCCTGACGCTGCCAGCCGCGATAGCGCGAGCCTTTGTATTCCACGCCCAGGGCGATGCGGTAAAAGCCGGCGGCCGCCATTTCGGCGGCCGCGTTATCTATATTTGCCAAGAACTGAGAGCCTGATGAGTTGCGCAAAGGCGGGCATTATAAAGGCGTCGGATGCCTGACGGGCGTTTTGTTATGGATCGATGCCAAACAAATGTGGGAGGGAGCAAGTCGAATCGTCGCACCGCCCCTCCCACACTGTTATAGCGCCTGGCTTTAGATTCGGCCGAGCATTTCCTTGGCTTCGCCACGCTGGTCTTCGTTGCCTTCGACCAAGACTTCATCAAGGATGTCTTTAGCGCCATCGGCATCACCCATGTCGATGTAAGCCTGGGCCAGGTCGAGCTTGGTAGCGACTTCATCCGTGCCTGAGAGGAAATCGAAATCCGGTTCATCATCACCGCCCAGCGCGGCATCCTCGGCCGTGAAGGTCGGCTCGATCGGCGGGTGCTCCAGGCTCTGGGACAATCGGTCCAACTCGGCATTGACGTCGTCCAGTTCCGAGGCAAACGCATCGGGCTTGGCTGCCGGGGCCGTCGGCTCATCAGCCAGGGACAGGTCAAAGTCTTCCGGCAACTCGAATTCGTCCAGCGCGGCAGGTGTCAGGGTGGGCGGCTCGACAGGCGGCACGTCCTTCATCTGCTCCTCAAGTCCCGAGAGGAAGTCGTCATCGGATTTCGACGCTGGCGGATCCAGTTGCAGGTCCAGATCAAAGTCCGAGAGATCCTGCGCATCGGCCTTGGCCTCAGTCTGTTGTTGCAGCAGCGCTTCAAAGGTTTGCTGGTCCCGGGCGATCTCGGCCGGCGAGGCAGCTTCCAGCTCATCCAGGCTAAGGTCAAAATCGTTGTCGAAGGTGTCCGCCGGCTCAGGCGCGGCCGGCTTGTCATCGAGCAAATCCTTGACGTACTGCGCATCGAGAGCCGCAGCAGCCACGGCGGCGCTGACGCCCGCTGCCAGCACGGCCATGGCCGGGAAGCGGCTCTTGAGCTGCTCGACCTGGGCGTGGTTCTCACCGTTGGCGACCAATTGGCGCTCCTGGGTGACGAAGCCGTCCTTGTCGTTCTGCAGGCCGTAGACTTCCATCAGCTTCAAACGCAGGTCGCTGCGCTTGGGCTCATGCTTGATGGCTTGTTCAAGCACATCAGCCGCCTGGTTCAGGTGGCCGCGGTCGATATGGGACTGGGCCTGAGCCAATGCATCGCTGGAGTTCTCCTGGGCAACAGCGACGGCCAGGGGTGCGAGCACGGAAGCGACAGTCGGCACGACAACCGGCTCAGCCACCGGGGCAGGCGCTGGCGCGGCGCCCAGCTTGACGCTCGGCGGTGGCACTTCAAGGCCTTCAAAACTGTCGGGCGGCAGGTCCTGGTCAATATTGGGCGTGAACTCAGGCTCTTCGGCCAGCGCCCGCGCCATGCGCAGATGCTTTTCCTCTTCGCGGCGGGCATTGCGATGACGCGCCCACAGCAACAGAAGCAACAGCACCACCAGGATGCCTGCCCCGCCAATGATGCCGAGGATAATAGGGTTGGTCAGCAAGTCATTGAACTTGCCTTCGGTGGTAGCAGGTGCCGCGACCGGCTTGGGCGGTTCAGCGGCGGGTGCAGGGGTTGCAGGGGTTGCAGCGGGCGCCGCAGGCTCTGCTGCGGGCTCACCTGCCAGCTGCGCAGGGATTGCAGCCGTAGCCGGCTCACCGTTTTGCGCCTGCAAGCGAGCCAACTGGTCATTCTTCAACTGAATCAGCTTTTGCAACTTGTCCAACTGGCTTTGCAAGTCGGCGGCGCGGCTCTTCAGTTCTTCGTTATCGCGGCGGGTGGTGTCCAGCTCTTCCTGGGTCATCGCCAGCTTGTCGCTCAATGCGCGGTTATCACCGGCCTTGCCCTTCGTACCTTGCTTGGCGGCTTCGGCCGAGACCAGGCTCAAGTTGTCCCTGGCCTGGGTGCTCGTCGGCGCATTGCCGGCCTGGGTACGCTTGGTCGCATCCAACTGCGCCTTGCCGGCCACTTGGCCCTTGGGGGTACGACGGCCCTGACGCCATGCGGCGTTCTGCGCGCTGACTTCGGCGATCGCTTGAGGCTGCGCCAGCGCCGTACTTTGCGTGACATCTGGCAGGCGCAGGACCTGGCCGGTTTTCAGGCGGTTGATATTGCCATCGATAAAAGCGTCAGGGTTGAGCGCCTGGATCGCCAGCATCGTCTGCTGGACCGAGGCGCCGTTACGATTCTTCGCGGCGATTTCCCACAAGGTGTCGCGGGACGTGGTGGTGTGCTGGGCGGGCGTGCCGGCGGCAGGTGCGGTAATGGCCGGCGCGCTGGCAGTCGGTGCCGGCTGGTCGAACTTGGCCGGGTCGAGCAGTACGCTGTAGTCACGCATCAAACGGCCATTGGGCCATTGCACCTGCAGCAGGAAACGCACATAGGAATCGGGCAGCGGCTTGCTGGAGGTCACGCGCACCACGCTGCGACCTTCGGGGTTGATCACCGGGGTGAACGTCAGGTCGTCGAGAAACGCCTGGCGGTCAACGCCCGCATCCACGAAGGCCTGGGCAGAAGCCAGGCTCGGAGTGATCTCGGCCGCCGTGAGGCCGCCCACATCACGCAATTCGATTTCCACCGACAGCGGCTGGTTCAACTTCGACTTGAGGGTCATCTCCCCAAGTTGCAGCGCCTGCGCCATACCGGAGGACAGCGCCGAGGCGGCCGCTATTGCTAACACCAGTTTGCGAACTTGAACCATAGCCTCATCCTTTGTTTGAACGCTCCCCGCCCTGCGAGAAGGTTGGTAACCGCTGCCATAAGGCATGGCGAGCCGATAGGTCACCGACGCGCTTGTGTTTCACTTGGGACCAAGCATAGCGCCTGGCTAGAATCAATCTACAAATTGCCGCCAAGTATCTTTTACACAAGGCCTTTTATCAACAACTGCGCCAGCTCCACAGCGTTCAGGGCCGAGCCCTTGCGTACGTTATCTGACGTCAACCACAGATTTAGTTCCGCGGGGTCGTCGACACCTGCACGTACGCGTCCTACGTAAACCACATCCTGGCCGACCGCATCGCCTACAGCCGTTGGGTAATCGCCCTCCTCAACCAGCTCGATACCCGGCGCAGCATCGAGTGCACGGTTGACTGCGGCCAGATCGACCGGCGCGGCCAATTGCAACGACACTGTCAGGCTATCGCCGAAAAACACCGGGGCTTGAACGCAGGTTGCGGAAATCTTTAGCAAAGGTGTTTCCAGCACGGCACGCAGCTCGTGTACGAGGCGTGTCTCCAAGGCTGTATGACCTTGGGCGTCTGGCGTACCGACTTGAGCCAGCAGGTTGAACGCCATTTGCCGATCGAAGAACTTCGGCTCCAGTGGACGCACGTTCAATAACTCAGCGGTCTGCCGCGCCAACTCGCTGACGGCCTCCCGGCCCTGGGCAGAGACCGCCAGGTTGGCGGTGACATTCACGCGCTGGATGTCCACCAAACCCCGCAACGGCGCGAGCACTACCGCCAGGTAGGTGGCAGACGGGCTTGGGCTGGCGAGCTGGAACGGCTTTTTCAAACCGTTCAACACCTGGGCGTTGGCCTGCGGCACCACTGGCGGCGCCTGTTCGGCAGGCAATGCACCGGACAAGTCGATCACCGAACAGCCAGCGGCTGTGGCGCGCGGGGCGAAACTCAGGGTCACCGCCGGGCCTGCTGCGAAGAACGCCAACTGCGCCTTGCTGAAATCGAACTCGTCGACCTCTTTGACCCGCACGTTCTTGCCACGAAACGGCACCGAAGCCCCCGCCGAGTTGCTGCCCGCCAGCAAATACAGGGTGCCTACCGGGAAATCCAGTTCTTCGAGGATCTGCACCAGTGTTTCACCCACGGTGCCGGTGGCACCGATTACGGCGATTTCAAAGGTCTGGGTCATGGGGGCTGCCTCGGGCATTGCAGGGGGGAGCGGCACTTTACCGGGTGGCTGGGGGTGAGGCAATTAGCCTGGGCCTTGTGGTGTGGCTGATGGCGCTATCGCAAGCAAGCCCCCCTCCCACACTTGCCCTCCATTTCAAGGTTGGAACTGGGTTGAATGTGGGAGGGGGCTTGCTCCCGATAGCGCCCGACAGAACAATAAAAAACCCCGCGCCTGTCACCAGAGCGCGGGGTTCTTCAATGCAAGAAAGCGATCAACGCTCCAGCAAAATCCGCAACATGCGACGCAGCGGTTCAGCCGCGCCCCACAGCAGCTGGTCGCCGACGGTGAACGCACCGAGGAACTGGCTACCCATGTTCAGCTTGCGCAGACGGCCCACCGGTACATTCAGGGTACCGGTGACCTTGGTCGGGCTCAGCTCCTGCATGCTGATATCGCGGTTGTTCGGCACCAGCTTGACCCAAGGGTTGTGCTGGCTGATCAAGCCTTCGATATCGGCGATCGGCACGTCTTTGTTCAGCTTGATGGTCAACGCCTGGCTGTGGCAACGCATGGCGCCAATGCGCACGCAGATGCCGTCCACCGGAATCGGGTTCTTGAAGCGACCGAGGATCTTGTTGGTCTCGGCCTGAGCCTTCCACTCCTCGCGGCTCTGACCGTTGGGCAGTTCCTTGTCGATCCACGGGATCAAGCTACCGGCCAATGGCACGCCGAAGTTCTCGGTCGGGTAGGCGTCGCTGCGCATGGCTTCGGCCACACGACGGTCGATGTCGAGAATCGCGCTGGCCGGGTCGGCCAGTTGATCGGCGACAGCGGCATGGGTCGCGCCCATCTGCTTGATCAGCTCGCGCATGTTCTGCGCACCGGCACCGGAAGCCGCCTGATAGGTCATGGCACTCATCCACTCGACCAGGCCGGCTTCGAACAGGCCACCGAGCCCCATCAGCATCAGGCTGACGGTGCAGTTGCCGCCCACGTAGTTCTTGGTGCCGGCATCCAGTTGCTGGTCGATGACCTTACGGTTGACCGGATCAAGGATGATCACCGCGTCATCCTGCATACGCAGGCTGGAAGCGGCGTCGATCCAGTAACCCTGCCAGCCGGCTTCGCGCAGCTTGGGGAAGACTTCGCTGGTGTAGTCGCCACCCTGGCACGTCAGGATCACGTCGAGGGTCTTCAACTCTTCAATGCTGTAGGCGTCCTTGAGCGGGGCAATATCCTTGCCCACGGACGGCCCTTGGCCACCTACGTTCGAAGTGGTGAAAAACACCGGCTCAATAAGATCGAAATCCTGCTCTTCCAGCATCCGCTGCATGAGCACGGAACCGACCATACCGCGCCAACCGATCAGACCTACACGTTTCATCGCAACTACACCTTGTTAAAAAGTGGGCCGCCTTGCAGCAACAACTGCAAGCGGGCCCGAGAGATTACAGATTCCGCAGCGCGGCGACTACTGCGTCGCCCATTTCTTGCGTTCCGACCCTGGTGCAGCCCTGGGACCAGATGTCCCCGGTGCGCAAGCCCTGGTCCAGTACCAGGCTGACGGCTTTCTCGATCGCGTCGGCCGCTTCACTCAGGTTGAAGGTGTAACGCAGCATCATCGACACCGACAAAATGGTCGCCAGCGGGTTGGCAATGCCCTGGCCTGCGATGTCCGGCGCCGAACCGTGACACGGCTCGTACATGCCCTTGTTGTTGGTGTCCAGGGACGCCGACGGCAACATGCCGATGGAACCTGTGAGCATGGACGCCTGGTCGGACAGGATGTCGCCGAACAGGTTGTCGGTGACGATCACGTCAAACTGCTTGGGCGCACGCACCAGTTGCATCGCGGCGTTGTCGACGTACATGTGGCTCAGTTCGACGTCCGGGTAATCCTTGGCCACTTCCTCAACGATTTCGCGCCACAGTTGGCTGGAGGCCAGCACGTTGGCTTTATCCACCGAGCACACCTTTTTGCCACGCACACGGGCCATATCGAAACCGACCCGGGCAATACGGCGGATTTCGCTCTCGCTGTACGGCAGGGTGTCGTAGGCCTGGCGCTCGCCATTTTCCAACTCGCGCACACCTCGTGGCGAGCCGAAATAGATACCACCGGTCAGCTCACGCACGATGAGGATATCCAGGCCCGCCACCACTTCCGGCTTGAGGCTTGAGGCATCGGCGAGTTGCGGGTAGAGGATCGCCGGGCGCAGGTTGCCGAACAGGCCCAGTTGCGCGCGGATTTTCAACAGGCCGCGCTCAGGGCGGATGTCACGCTCGATCTTGTCCCACTTCGGGCCGCCCACGGCGCCGAGCAGCACAGCGTCGGCCGCACGGGCACGGTCCAGGGTTTCGTCAGCCAGGGGCACGCCGTGCTTGTCGATGGCCGCGCCGCCTATCACGTCGTGGCTCAGCTCGAAGCCCAGGCTGTACTTGGCGTTTGCAAGCTCCAGCACCTTGACCGCTTCGGCCATGATTTCCGGACCAATACCGTCGCCAGGGAGAATCAGAATCTGCTTGCTCATGGGTTCCTCATTTCATCAAGCGACCCGCCCGTGGGCAGGTCGGGAAAAATCAATCAACGCTGGGCAAAGACCACCAGCACGTCGGTGCTGAAGGTGCCGTCGGCCTGAATTTCGTAATAATCGCGCACTTCCTGGCCCATCGCCCTTTGCAGCTCAAGGATTGCCGCACGCAGCACCTCTGGCGTGCGCATGCGCTCGACCCACGAGGTGTACTCCAGGCGCAGGCGCTGGCGCAGACTGTTACGCACATGCAGACCGGACTCGCTGAGTTGCTGCATCCACTCGGCGGCGGCGTAATCTCGCACGTGGCTGGTGTCGCGCAGCACTTCGACGGTTTGCAGATAAGTGTCCAGCAATGGGCTACCCGGTGACAAGACATCCACAAACGCCGCCACCCCGCCCGGCTTGAGCACGCGGCGCACTTCCCGCAGGGCCAGGCCCAGGTCACTCCAGTGGTGGGCCGAATAACGGCTGAACACGAAGTCGAACTCGCCATCGGCGAACGGCAGACGCTCGGCGGCGCCGTGGACGGTGCGGATATTGTGCAGGCCGCGATCTTTCGCGGCGGCGGTGACCACGTCGAGCATCTGCCGGGACAGGTCATAGGCCACCACTTCTTTAACCAGAGGCGCCACCTGGAAACTCACATGACCGGCACCGCAACCCAGGTCCAGCAGCCGTGCAGCGCCCTGCCCGGCCAGCTCGGCCTGCAGCAGCGCAAACTCGGTGCCCTGGGCGTGCACGGCACTGCTCAGGTAGGCCGCAGCCTGTTCGCCGAATTGTTTTTGCACGACTTGGATATGGGCAGTGGTGGTCATGGTGGCTTTCCTCGGGGTTTGTGGTGGTTGCACTGGCGCTATCGCAGGCAAGCCAGCTCCCACAGTTGACCGAGGTGTTCAGGCGAACATCGATCCATGTGGGAGCGGGCTTGCCCGCGATGGGGCCCGCACGGTTACCGCAAATCAGGCATCGCGAAACAACCAAGGCTGGCTCGCCCGATGTTTGGCTTCAAACGCCGCAATCGCATCGCCGTCCTGCAAGGTCAGGCCGATATCGTCCAGGCCGTTGATCAGGCAGTGCTTGCGAAACGCATCCACTTCAAAGTGATACACCTTGCCATCCGGACGGGTGACGGTCTGCGCGGCCAGGTCCACGGTCAACTGATAGCCCACATTCGCTTCCACTTGCTGGAACAGCTCATCCACTTCGGCATCGCTCAAGATGATCGGCAACAGGCCGTTCTTGAAGCTGTTGTTGAAGAAGATGTCGGCATAGCTGGGCGCGATGATGCTGCGAAAGCCGTACTCTTCCAGGGCCCACGGCGCGTGTTCACGGCTGGAGCCGCAACCGAAGTTTTCCCGGGCCAGCAACACACTGGCGCCCTGATAGCGCTCGGCATTGAGCACAAAGTCTTTGTTCAACGGGCGCTTGGAGTTGTCCTGGTAGGCGTAGCCCACATCCAGATAGCGCCACTCATCGAACAGGTTGGGGCCAAAACCGGTGCGCTTGATCGACTTCAAGAACTGCTTGGGGATGATCTGGTCAGTGTCCACGTTGGCACGGTCCAACGGCGCTACAAGACCTGTGTGCTGGGTAAAAGCTCTCATCGGGTATTCCTCAGATCAATTCGCGAACGTCGATGAAACGACCGTTGACGGCAGCGGCGGCGGCCATGGCCGGGCTGACCAGGTGGGTGCGGCCACCGGCGCCCTGACGCCCTTCAAAGTTACGGTTGGAGGTGGACGCGCAATGCTCGCCCGACTCCAAACGGTCCGGGTTCATCGCAAGGCACATCGAACAGCCCGGCTCACGCCACTCAAAACCGGCTTCGAGGAAGATCTTGTCCAGGCCTTCAGCTTCGGCTTGCGCCTTCACCAGGCCGGAACCCGGTACCACAATGGCTTGCTTGATGGTCGAGGCAACCTTGCGGCCCTTGGCGATCACCGCCGCGGCGCGCAGGTCTTCGATCCGCGAGTTGGTGCAGGAGCCAATGAACACGCGATCCAACTGGATGTCGGTGATCGCCTGGTTGGCCTTCAAGCCCATGTACTTCAGGGCGCGCTCGATGGAGCCGCGCTTGACCAGGTCGGCCTCTTTGGCCGGGTCCGGTACGTTCTGGTCAACGGCCAGGACCATTTCCGGCGAAGTGCCCCAGCTGACTTGCGGCTTGATCTGCGCAGCGTCGAGTTCGACCACGGTGTCGAACACCGCATCGGCGTCGGACACCAGGTCTTTCCAGGCTTCGACGGCGGCGTCCCAATCGGCGCCTTGCGGGGCAAACGGGCGACCTTTGACGTACTCCACGGTTTTCTCATCCGCCGCCACCATGCCCACACGGGCACCGGCCTCGATGGACATGTTGCAGATGGTCATGCGCCCTTCGATGGACAAGTCGCGAATGGCGCTGCCGGCGAATTCGATGGCGTGGCCGTTACCGCCGGCGGTGCCGATCTTGCCGATCACGGCGAGCACGATGTCCTTGGCGGTCACGCCAAACGGCAATTGGCCTTCGACGCGTACCAGCATGTTCTTCATTTTCTTGGCGACCAGGCACTGGGTGGCGAACACATGTTCCACCTCGGAGGTGCCGATGCCATGGGCCAGGGCGCCGAACGCACCGTGGGTAGAGGTGTGGGAGTCGCCGCAGACCACGGTCATGCCCGGCAAGGTCGCACCCTGCTCCGGCCCGATCACATGGACGATGCCCTGGCGCACGTCATTCATCTTGAATTCGGTGATGCCGTATTCGTCGCAATAGTCGTCGAGGGTTTGCACCTGCAAACGCGAAACCTGGTCGGCAATGGCCTCGATACCGCCCTTGCGCTCAGGAGTGGTCGGCACGTTGTGGTCCGGCGTGGCGATGATGGAGTCGACGCGCCAAGGCTTGCGCCCGGCCAGTCGCAGGCCTTCGAACGCTTGGGGCGAGGTCACTTCATGGATGATGTGACGGTCGATATAGATCAGCGACGATCCATCATCGCGACGTTTCACTTCATGGGAATCCCAAAGCTTGTCGTAAAGCGTTTTGCCGGCCATCAGTCGGTCCTCATCAGCGGTGTTTCTATACGCCGGGCTTTTCAATAACCCTTTGGCTTGTGAGGCTGATGGTATGGCGCTACATTAAATAACTCAAATTCATATTTTTTATGCTTTGGATTACCAACTGGAATAGCACCATGGATCTGGCCAACCTCAATGCTTTTATCGCCATCGCCGAGACCGGCAGCTTCTCGGGGGCCGGCGAACGCCTGCACCTGACGCAGCCCGCCATCAGCAAACGCATCGCGGGCCTGGAGCAGCAATTGAAAGTGCGCTTGTTTGATCGCTTGGGCCGTGAAGTCGGCTTGACCGAAGCCGGCAGGGCCTTGCTGCCGCGCGCTTATCAAATCCTCAACGTGCTGGACGACACCCGCCGCGCCCTGACCAACCTTACAGGGGAGGTTAGCGGGCGCCTCACTCTGGCCACCAGCCACCATATAGGCCTGCACCGCCTGCCACCGATCCTGCGCACCTTCACACGGCAATACCCAAACGTGGCACTGGATATTCAGTTCTTGGATTCAGAAGTGGCCTACGAAGAAATACTCCATGGTCGCGCCGAAGTGGCGGTAATCACCCTGGCGCCCGAGCCGCACCATCTGGGGCGCGCCTCGCCGGGATGGGATGACCCGC
>NZ_SPKL01000027.1:203448-209999 GCF_023127755.1 Pseudomonas sp. W2Aug9
TGGCGCCCGAGCCGCACCATCTGGTGCGCGCCTCGCCGGTATGGGATGACCCGCTGGACTTTGTGGTAGCGCCGGAACACAGCCTGATCAGCAACGGCTCCATCAGCCTGGCCGATATCGCCAGGCACCCGGCGGTGTTTCCCGGCGGCAACACCTTTACGCACCATATTGTCAGCCGCCTGTTCGAAGCCCAGGGGCTTGCGCCAAATATTGCGATGAGCACCAACTACCTGGAAACCATCAAGATGATGGTGTCCATCGGCCTGGCCTGGAGCGTGTTGCCGCGCACCATGCTCGATGATCAAGTGGCAAGTATCGCTTTGCCGGGCATACAACTCAGTCGCCAGCTAGGCTATATCGTGCATACAGAAAGGACGCTATCGAACGCTGCGCGGGCTTTCATGAGCCTGCTGGATGCACAGGTCGATCTGCCAGGGTTACCGGCATGACACTGTGCGGCCTCGGGTTTCAAGGAAAACCGCGCTGTCTTCTCACCGAGCCAAGGCACATTGACAATGCGCAACCCCGGCGACCCCGTACCCCCCCTGCCCCGCATCTACGCCCTGGACCCCCAAGCGGCGGAGCAAAGCTGGGACAGTGCCCCGCAATTGCTGGCAGCCCTGAATGCCGCCCGGCTGGGCGCCTGGTGCTGGGAAATCGACACGGGAAGAATCAGTTGGTCACGGGGTACTCAAGCGTTATTCGGCTTTGACCCGCATCAACCCTTGCCCAAGGACCTCGACTACCTTGACTTGCTGGCCCCGCAAGACAGCGCACGGGTGGTGCGTGGTTTTCACGCGGTCCTGGCAGGAGAGCCGTTCGAACGGGCCATGCACCATCGCATCCAGTGGCCCGATGGCAGCCTGCACTGGCTGGAAATCAGCGGCAGCCTCGCGCCGGAAAAAGCCGGACGGCGCCGCATGATCGGAGTGATCCGCGAGATCACCCATCAGCGCGACCGCGAACACGCCCTCAGCCACTCCGAAAAGCGCTTCGCCACATTGTTCCATTTATGCCCGAACATGGTGCTACTGACCCGCCAGGCCGATGGCTTGATCAGCGAAGCCAACCAGTATTTCGAAATGCTGTTCGGCTGGCCGGTGGCCGATGCCATCGGCCGTACCACCCTGGAACTGGGCCTGTGGCGCCATCCGGAGCAGCGTGCACTGCTAGTCAAGGCCACCCAGCGCAAAGGCGAACCCATCACCATGGAGGTGCAGTTCTGCGCCAGCAACGGCCAGATCCACGACGGCACGCTCAGCGCCCAGAAGGTGGAACTGGACGGTGAGGCTTACCTGATCAGCACGTTCCTGGACACCACCGAACGCAAAAACGCCGAGCAAGCGCTCAAAGACAGCCAGGAGCGCCTCGACCTGGCCCTGGATTCCGCGCAACTGGGCACCTGGGATTGGCACATCCCCAGCGGTATGCTCTACGGCTCGGCCCGCGCCGCCCAACTGCACGGGCTCGAACCGGCGCCCTTTCATGAATCCTTCGATGCGTTTTTCGAAGGGATGTCCGACCAGGATCGCGAGGGTATGCGCAATGCCTACCGCAGCTTGCGTGAAGGCCCGGACGGCAACTACCAATTGACCTACCGCGTGCAGTTGGAGGACGGCAGCCCACGCTATCTGGAAAGCCGTGCGCGCCTGTACCGCGATGAAGCAGGCAAACCCCTGCGCATGGCGGGCACCTTGCTGGATATCACCGACCAGGTCGAACGCGAGCAACGCCTCACCGCCTCCGAGGAAAAATTTGCCAGCCTGTTCCAGGCCAGCCCCGACCCTATCTGCGTGACCTGCCTGGAAAGCGGCGCCTTTATCGAGATCAACCCGGCGTTTACCCAGACCTTCGGCTGGACAGCCGCCGAAGTACTGGACAAAAGCGCCGAACAAATCGGCCTGTGGGACGACTCCAGCAAGCGCCTGCAACGCATCGAGCAGGTGATTCGCGAGCAGGCCCTGAGTAATGTGGCCATCGTGGTGCATCACAAGGACGGCCAGAGCCTGACCTGCGTCATCTCCAGCCGCTTGATCAAGGTCAGCGACCAACCCTGCATCGTCACCACCCTTCGGGATATCACCCAGCAGCAACGCTCGGAAGCTGCCCTCAAGGCCAGTGAAGAGAAGTTCGCCAAGGCGTTTCACTCCAGCCCCGACGCGATTTCAATCACCGAACGCGACACCGGCCGTTATGTGGAGGTCAATGACGGTTTTTGCCGCCTGACCGGTTACCGCACCGAAGAAGCCATCGGCCTGACCCTGTACCAGATCGGCATCTGGGCCGATGAAAACCAGCGCGCGGCATTATTGGCCGAGTTGCAGATCAAGGGCCGCATCCATCATCTGGAAATGCTCTGGCACAACAAACGAGGCGAGGTGCTGGCGGTGGAGGTCTCGGTCGAGCCGATCACCCTGAACGAAACCCCCTGCCTGCTGCTGACCGCACGAGACGTCAGCCTGCTGAAAAACGCCCAGGCGCAGATCCGCCATCTGGCCTATCACGACCCGCTCACCAACCTGCCCAATCGCGCACTGCTGATGGACCGCCTGAGCCAGCAGATCGCCCTGCTCAAGCGCCACAACCTGCGCGGCGCCCTGCTGTTCCTCGACCTCGACCACTTCAAGCACATCAACGATTCCCTCGGCCACCCGGTGGGCGATACCGTGTTGAAAATCGTCACCGCACGCCTGGAAGCCAGCGTGCGCATGGAGGACACCGTGGCACGCCTGGGCGGCGATGAGTTTGTGGTGCTGCTCAGCGGTCTTGAGGGTAAGCGCCAGGAGGTCAGCGACCAGGTGCAAAGCGTGGCCGATACATTGCGTGAGTTGCTGTCGGAGCCGATGTTCCTTGACGGCCATCGTTTGCAGGTCACGCCCAGCATCGGCGTAGCGCTGATTCCCGACCACGGCACCACGCCAGCCGATTTGCTCAAGCGTGCCGACATCGCCCTGTACCGCGCCAAGGATTCAGGGCGCAATACCACACAGATGTTCCACAACAGCATGCAAAAAACCGCCAGCGAGCGCCTTCGCATGGAGACCGACCTGCGCCTGGCCCTGTCACGCGGCGAGTTCAGCGTGCATTACCAGCCCCAGGTGGATGCGCGTGGCAACCGGATTGTGGGGGCCGAGGCCCTGGTGCGCTGGCAACATCCGCAACTGGGCGCGCAGTCGCCGACGGAATTTATCAAGGTATTGGAAGACAGCGGCCTGATCCTGGAAGTCGGCACCTGGATTCTCGATGAAGCCTGCGGCGCCTTTGCCCAGTTGATTGCCGACGGTCTGGTAGACCCGCTCAATTTCAGCCTGTGCGTGAATATCAGCCCGCGGCAGTTTCGCCAGAACGACTTTGTGGAACGGGTAGAACACAGCCTCAAGCAGCATCAACTGCCCTCCAGCCTGCTGAAACTGGAGATCACCGAAGGCATCGTGATCCAGAACCTGGACGATACCGTGGCGAAGATGCGTCGCCTGAAAAAGCTCGGCGTGAGCTTCGCAATGGATGACTTCGGCACCGGCTACTCATCCCTGACCTACCTCAAGCGCCTGCCCGTGGATGCATTGAAAATCGATCAGTCATTCGTACGCGATGCCACCCACGACCCTAATGACGCCGAGATCATCCGCGCCATCGTAGCCATGGCGCGCAGCTTGAACCTGGACGTGATCGCCGAGGGCGTGGAAACCCCGGAGCAACTGGCGTTCCTGCAAAAGCTGGGCTGCCATTTATTCCAGGGTTATCTGCACAGCCGTCCGTTGCCGATAGAAGGCTTCAGGCGGTTGCTGGAACAGGGTCGAGCGGGACCGGATGCTGCATGCCCAGCAGACGGCTGACGCATTGCAGGTCGGTCTCGCGGCGCAGCGCGGTGAACAGCTCCACCGCCTGCGGGTAGTTGCGCGTCAGCATCGCCAGCCATTGCTTCAAGCGGCCGGGTGCCTGTTTTTCAGTCAGTTGCGCCACCGACTGGCGCCAGAACTCCTGAAGCATCGGCTGCATCTGCGCCCAGGTCATCTCGACCACCTCCTCACCGGCCTTGGCCGCCACAATCTGCCTTGCCAGGTCAGGACGCGCCACCAGGCCACGGCCGAGCATGATGTCTTCGGCGCCACTGATTTCACGGCAACGCTTCCAATCTTCGACGCTCCAGATATCACCATTGGCAAATACCGGCACCTTGACCACGTCCTGCACCCGCGGGATCCACTCCCAGTGGGCCGGCGGCTTGTAGCCATCGGCTTTGGTGCGCGCGTGGACGACGATATGTGCAGCACCGCCCTCGGCCAACGCGGTGGCGCATACCAGCGCGCCATCCGGGCTGTCGAAGCCCAGGCGCATCTTGGCGGTCACGGGAATGTGGGCGGGCACGGCACGGCGCACGTGCTCGACGATCTGGTTGAGCAGCTCCGGCTCCTTGAGCAGCACCGCGCCACCCCGGGACTTGTTGACGGTCTTGGCCGGGCAACCAAAGTTCAGGTCAATCACCTCAGACCCCAGCTCGCAGGCCAGGGCAGCGTTTTCGGCCAGGCACACCGGGTCGGAGCCGAGCAGTTGCACACGCAGCGGCACACCCGCAGCGGTATGGGCACCGTGCAGCAGTTCCGGCGCGAGCTTATGGAAATACGCAGGGGTGAGCAAGCGGTCGTTGACGCGAATAAATTCGGTCACACACCAATCGATACCGCCCACGTGGGTCAACACGTCCCGCAGGATGTTGTCGACCAACCCCTCCATGGGCGCCAAAGCAATTTGCATGGAAAACACTCAACAAAAATCGTGGCGCAGTTTACTGGGTTTCCGGCGAGGACCGTTAACCCCCTGTCAGGGCGGGACCGTAACCTTCAATAAACTCGGCAGGCATACGCTTGGGTTTGCCGCTGGACAACTCGATGCACACAAAGGTGGTTTGCGCGCGCAGCAGCGTCGCGCCGTCGCGGGGGCGTACCAGTTGGAAACGACGGGTCATTTTCAGGCGCTGATCCCAGTCGACGATCCAGGTGGCCAGTTGCAGCTCATCGCCTTCATAGCCTGCCGCCAGATAATCGATCTCATGGCGTACCACCGCCATGGCGCGGTCCAGGCGGCGATACTCGGTGAGGTCCAGCCCCAGGCGCTGGGAATGGCGCCAGGCGCAACGCTCCAACCAGGACACGTACACCGCGTTGTTGGCGTGCCCCAGGCCGTCGATGTCTTCAGGCGCAACCTGCAGATCGATGATAAACGGCGTTGCCAAATCCCAGCCCATGCCTTGCTCCAGTCGATTGATGTCGGCGGGGCAGTGTATCAGGCGGTTTGCCGCTGCTGTAGACGGCGGCAGTCGAGGCGCGCCTCTTCAGCGCACCGCCGCCTTGGCCGCTCGGATTACGCGGTCCGACAACTCACCCGGCCCCAGTGCGCGAGCCAATGTCAGGCCACCCACCATCAAGGCCATGTCCGCCAGCGCCTTGTCGATGTCTTCAGGGCTGTCGGCCAGTTGCGCAGTCATCAGCTCCACGTGCTCGCTCAAGACCTCGCGAAATGCGTCGGGCAAGCGACCCATCTCGCCAACTGTGGCCGGCAAGGGGCAGGCCTGGGAGGTTGAATCACGATGCTTGCGTGACAGATAGAAGGCCGCCACCAGCGCCCGACGCTCTTCGCCGGTGAGCTGCGCGTCCAGATCGTCGATAGAGGCCCGGCGCTGCGCCAGCAACTGGCTGAACGCCTCCAGCATCAAGGCGTCCTTGCTTTCAAAGTGCGCGTAGAAACCACCGACGGTCAGCCCTGCCGCCCCCATGACCTCCCCCACACTCGGCTCAGCCGGGCCGCGCTGGATCAATGCCGCGCTGGCAGCCTGCAAAATACGTTCGCGGGTTTGCGCTTTTTTATCGCTCATCAAGGCCTCCGTCTTTCATGGGTTGGATATTATTACCATAATAATATTGCGCAAGCGAAAGGTACGACCGCCGGTCAGAACAAAAAAATGGAATCAATCAAGAAAATGGCCGAACGCCAGACAAACAAAAGGGCCATTCAATAATTGAATGACCCTTAAAAATCCCGCAAAGCGGGTAATCGTGGCGTCCCCTAGGGGACTCGAACCCCTGTTACCGCCGTGAAAGGGCGGTGTCCTAGGCCACTAGACGAAGGGGACACAAACCTTCTATACACTGATCAGCGCTGAGAACTGATCGATTCAAGGACGGTGTGGCCGGAACCTTGAACCTGTAAAATTGGTGGAGCTAAACGGGATCGAACCGTTGACCTCTTGCATGCCATGCAAGCGCTCTCCCAGCTGAGCTATAGCCCCGGATTTTTCGTCTCGCGACGCAGCAGACCTTTCGAGCTGCTTGTTGAAACTGGCGTCCCCTAGGGGACTCGAACCCCTGTTACCGCCGTGAAAGGGCGGTGTCCTAGGCCACTAGACGAAGGGGACAAAACCTTCTGTACATCTGATCAGAGCTGAGACCTGATCAATTCAAGGACGGTGTGGCCGGAACCTTGAACCTGTAAATTGGTGGAGCTAAACGGGATCGAACCGTTGACCTCTTGCATGCCATGCAAGCGCTCTCCCA
>NZ_SPKL01000027.1:210009-238539 GCF_023127755.1 Pseudomonas sp. W2Aug9
TCATCGGTGAGGACGGGGCGAATCTTAATGGCGGTTTGGAAACGTGTCAAATTTATTTTCAACAATTTTCAAAATTTTTTGCCGGGATAACAATCACTTACCGACGAAACCCCGGAAAACCGGGGTTTCGTCACTGCAACGGCCTGCTTAAGCGATGGCGCCCAGCAGCTTTTCCCATTCCTTGTTTTCTTTCTTCGACACACCACCAAGCAAATCAAGGGCTTGGCGCAGGCGGAAACGGGTCAGGTCCGGGCCGAGGATTTCCATCGCATCGAGCACCGACACCGAACTCGCTTGCCCGGTGATCGCGGCAAACATCAGCGGCATGGCATCGCGCAGTTTCAGCTCAAGGGATTCCACCACCGCCTGGATCGTGGCCGTGATCGCATCTTTTTCCCACTGGCGCAGGCTTTCGAGCTTCCACAGGATCAACTGCATCAGTTGGCGAACCTGGTCGCCGGAGAGCTTTTTGGATTCAAACAGCTTGGCATCCGGGTTCACGCCGCCGGCAAAGAAGAAACTGGCCAAGGGCGCGACCTGGCTGAATGTCTCTACCCTGCCCTGCACCAACGGCGCAATCTTCATCATGTACTCGGGGTTCAACGCCCATTGCTGCACGCGGCTGGCAAACTCTTCCACGGGCAAGTCACGCAGCCACTGGCCGTTGAGCCACGACAGCTTCTCGATATCGAAGATCGGCCCGCCGAGGGAAACACGGGAGAGATCGAAGTTGTCGACCATTTCCTGCAACGAGAATTTCTCCCGCTCGTCCGGCATCGACCAGCCCATGCGGCCCAGGTAGTTGAGCATCGCCTCAGGCATAAAGCCCATGCGCTCGTAGAACGTTACCGACGTTGGGTTCTTGCGCTTGGACAGCTTGCTCTTGTCCGGGTTACGCAGCAGCGGCATGTAGCACAGCTGCGGTTGCTCCCAGCCGAAGTATTCGTACAGCAGGATCAGTTTCGGCGCCGATGGCAGCCACTCTTCACCGCGTAGCACATGGGTGATGCCCATCAGATGGTCGTCGACCACGTTGGCCAGGAAGTACGTCGGCAAGCCGTCGGTCTTCATCAACACTTGCATGTCCATGCGGTCCCACGGGATTTCGACGTCACCGCGCAGCATGTCCGGCACCACGCACACGCCTTCGCTCGGCACTTTCATGCGGATAACGTGGGGTTCGCCAGCCGCCAGGCGTGCGGCCACTTCCTCCTTGGACAACAACAGCGCGCGACCATCGTAGCGCGGGGTCTCGCCACGGGCCTGTTGCTCGGCGCGCATCTGGTCCAGCTCTTCGGCGGTGCAGAAGCACGGAAAGGCGTGGCCCATGTCGACCAGTTGCTGGGTGTATTGCTTGTAGATGTCGCTGCGCTCGCTCTGGCGATACGGGCCATGCGGGCCGCCGACGTCCGGACCTTCAGCCCAGGTAATGCCCAGCCAGCGCAAGGCATCGAAAATCTGCTGTTCCGACTCACGGGTGGAGCGCAGTTGATCGGTATCTTCGATCCGCAGGATGAATTCACCACCATGCTGCTTGGCAAAGCAGTAGTTGAACAAGGCGATGTAAGCAGTACCGACGTGGGGATCCCCAGTAGGCGATGGCGCAATGCGCGTGCGGACGGTGGTCATGGCAGGTCTCGAATGGGCGATAAAACTGAAAATTGAAACAAGGGGCGAATGGTAACAGCCTGGGGGATATCTGGAAAACCGAGGCGCGGCCATCGCAGGCAAGCCAGCTCCCACATTTTGACCGCGCTCACAGATCAATGTGGGAGCCGGGCTTGCCCGCGATGAGGCCAGCCCAATCAACGCAAATCAAACAGCCAACAGACGCTCGCGCAACTTGCCAATCTCATCCCGCGTCTGCGCCGCCGCCTCAAACTCCAGGTCCCGAGCCAGCTGGTACATCTTCTCTTCCAACTGCCGAATCCGCTTGGTGATCTCACTCGGCGAGCGCAGTTCGTTCTCGTACTTGGCACTTTCCTCGGCAGCCTTGGCCATGCCCTTGCGCTTCTTGCTGCGCGAGCCGGGCACGGTGGCGCCTTCCATGATGTCGGCAACGTCCTTGAACACGCCCTTGGGGGTGATGCCGTGTTCCAGGTTGAACGCGATCTGTTTGTCGCGACGACGCTGGGTCTCGCCAATCGCACGCTCCATGGAACCGGTGATGCGGTCCGCATACAGGATCGCCCGGCCATTGAGGTTACGCGCCGCCCGGCCGATGGTCTGGATCAACGAGCGCTCGGAGCGCAGGAAGCCCTCCTTGTCCGCATCCAGAATCGCTACCAGCGACACTTCGGGCATGTCCAGGCCCTCACGCAGCAAGTTGATCCCCACCAGCACATCGAAGGTCCCCAGGCGCAGGTCGCGGATGATCTCTACCCGCTCCACAGTGTCGATGTCCGAGTGCAGGTAGCGTACGCGCACGCCGTGGTCGGCCAGGTAGTCGGTCAAGTCTTCGGACATGCGCTTGGTCAATGTTGTAACCAGCACCCGCTCTTCCAGAGCCACACGCTTGTTGATCTCCGACAGCAGATCGTCGACCTGAGTCAACGCCGGGCGGATTTCAATCTCCGGGTCCACCAGGCCAGTAGGTCGCACCAACTGCTCGATCACGCGACCAGCGTGCTCGGCTTCATAGTTGCCGGGCGTCGCCGACACAAAGATGGTCTGCGGGCTGATGGCCTCCCACTCGTCAAAGCGCATTGGCCGGTTGTCCAGCGCCGACGGCAGGCGGAAGCCGTACTCCACCAGGGTTTCCTTACGCGAGCGGTCGCCCTTATACATGGCCCCCACCTGCGGCACGCTGACGTGGGATTCGTCGATCACCAGCAAGGCGTCCGGCGGCAGGTAATCATAGAGGGTCGGCGGCGGCGCCCCGGATTCGCGACCCGACAGGTAGCGCGAGTAGTTTTCGATGCCGTTGCAGTAGCCCAGCTCCAGGATCATTTCCAGGTCAAAACGGGTGCGCTGCTCAAGGCGCTGGGCCTCCACCAGCTTGTTGTTGGAACGCAGGTATTCCAGACGCTCGGCCAACTCGACCTTGATACCCTCGATGGCGCCCATCAGGGTTTCACGCGGGGTCACGTAGTGGCTTTTCGGGTAGAAGGTGAAGCGCGGCAGCTTGCGGATCACCTCGCCGGTCAACGGGTCGAAGGCCGACAGGCTTTCGACTTCGTCATCGAACAGCTCGATGCGGATCGCTTCCAGGTCGGATTCGGCCGGGTAGATGTCGATCACATCGCCGCGCACCCGGAAGGTGGCGCGGGCGAAGTCCATGTCGTTACGGGTGTACTGCAGGCTCGCCAGGCGGCGCAGCAGTTCGCGCTGGTCGAGTTTGTCGCCTCGGTCAACGTGCAGCACCATCTTCAAGTAGGTTTCGGGGCTGCCCAGACCGTAGATGCACGACACCGTGGTGACGATGATCGCGTCCTTGCGCTCCAGCAACGCCTTGGTCGCCGACAGCCGCATCTGTTCGATATGGTCGTTGATCGATGCATCCTTCTCGATAAAGGTATCGGAGGACGGCACGTAGGCTTCGGGCTGGTAGTAGTCGTAGTAGGAAACGAAGTACTCAACCGCGTTGTTGGGGAAGAACGCCTTGAACTCGCCGTAAAGCTGCGCGGCCAGGGTCTTGTTCGGCGCCAGCACCAGGGTCGGGCGGTTGGTCTGGGCGATCACGTTGGCGATGCTGAAGGTCTTGCCGGAACCGGTCACCCCAAGCAGCGTCTGGTGCGCCAGGCCGGCCTCGATGCCTTCGACCATCTGGCGAATGGCTTCCGGTTGATCGCCGGCGGGTTCAAAACGGGTAACGAGCTGGAAATCCGACATAACGTACCTCGTGAAGTCACCCCAGACTCGACACCGCCAGGGACGAAATAGCTCAGCAACCCGCGAATAATCATCGCAGGTTGCAGGAAAAAACCATGATAGCTGTAGAAGTGGTGGCGAATGTGACGGGTTTCAAGGCTGACGTCCTACATGTCCTTTCCCTTCAAGGTTGCAATAAGACTAACGGTCAGCAAATAAACCGAAAAACTTGGCCGAAAAGCCATTTCGGCTGTCGCCCTGCGCGGTGATGGCCTCTATACTAGCTCCCCGTTTGTGCACCGCTCTAGTGCATTCGGCTGGAGCGCGACACGTCCCTCCCTTCCCCCATAGAGCTGCCGCAAAAATGAGCCTGTTCTCCGCTGTCGAAATGGCACCACGCGATCCTATCCTGGGCCTCAACGAAGCATTCAACGCCGATACACGAACCACCAAGGTCAACCTTGGCGTGGGCGTTTACTGCAACGAGGAGGGGAAGATTCCACTCTTGCGTGCCGTTGCCGAAGCGGAAGCCATTCGTGTGGCGCAACACGCCGCCCGTGGCTACTTGCCGATCGACGGCATCGCGGCCTACGACCAGGCCGTGCAGAAGCTGCTGTTTGGTGCGCAGTCGCCCCTGCTGAGTGCCGGCCGTGTGATTACCGCCCAGGCCGTCGGCGGTACTGGCGCGCTGAAAATCGGCGCCGACTTCCTCAAGCAACTGCTGCCCGACGCCGTTGTTGCCATCAGCGACCCAAGCTGGGAAAACCACCAGGCGCTGTTCGAAAAAGCCGGTTTCCCGGTGCAGACCTACCGCTACTACGACGCGGCCACCCACGACGTGAACCGTGCCGGCCTGCTCGAAGACCTCAACGCCCTGCCACCACAGTCCATCGTGGTGCTGCACGCCTGCTGCCACAACCCGACCGGCGTCGACCTGAGCCCGGCCGACTGGCAAAACGTGCTGGAGGTGGTCAAGGCCAAGAACCTGGTGCCGTTCCTCGACATGGCCTACCAGGGCTTTGGCGACGGCATCGACGAAGACGCCGCCGCAGTGCGCCTGTTCGCTGAGTCGGGCCTGACCTTCTTTGTGTCCAGCTCGTTCTCCAAGTCGTTCTCGCTGTATGGCGAGCGCGTAGGCGCGCTGTCGATCGTCAGCGAGTCCAAGGAAGAAAGCGCGCGCATCCTGTCCCAGGTCAAGCGCGTGATCCGCACCAACTACTCCAACCCGCCCACCCACGGCGCGGCCATCGTTGCCGCAGTGTTGAACAACCCTGAGCTGCGCGCTCAGTGGGAAGCCGAGTTGGCCGAGATGCGCCTGCGCATTCGCGGTATGCGCGAGCAGATGGTGGCCGAGCTGGCCAAGGCTGCGCCAGGTCACGACTTCAGCTTCGTCGGTCGCCAGCGCGGGATGTTCTCCTACTCCGGCCTGACCGTTGAGCAAGTCACCCGCCTGCGCACCGAGTTTGGCATCTATGCACTGGACACCGGTCGCATCTGTGTGGCGGCGCTGAACCAGTCGAACATTGGTGCGGTGACCAAGGCGATTGTCGAGGTGCTGTAAGCCGGCAAGCGTTAGACGAAGGGGGAAGCCATTGGCTTCCCCCTTTTTATTGGCGAACACACTAGACTGAACGTCGACTGCCTCCTTGCTGCGAGAACCCTATGAGAAACGATGACCTGGACCTGCGCGCCGACCGCGACGAATTGCACGACTATGCCCCACGCGCACCGCAAGCCAAGCGCCAGAAGAGCCTGGTGCTGCAAGTGGCGCTGGGGGTATTTCTGGGTGGGTTGGCGTTATGGCTGGTACAACTGGGCGCGACGGCAATCATGGCCAAGCTGGCCATGGGCACCCTGCAATTTGGCGGCTGATGCAAGACACCTGTGGGAGCTGGCTTGCCTGCGATAGCGGCGGTTCAGTTAAAGATTCATTGACTGACACACCGCTATCGCAGGCAAGCCAGCTCCCACATTTGATCTAGGATGCTGGCAGATTGCGTTCTTCCAGCAGTTTTACGAAACTGTTCAAACTCTGCGAAACCGTGCCCCGCCGCCAGATCAGCCAGGTATTGAGCAGTCGAAAGCTGTCCGTCAACGGCCACACACTCACCGCCGCGCACCCCGGCATACTCTCCAGCATACTGCGCGGCATCAGCGCCAGCCCGGCCCCGGCGCTGACACAGGCCAACATGCCATGGTATGACTCGATCTCGAAGATCTTGCCCGGCACCGCGCCATCCTGTGAGAACCAGCGCTCGAAGTGGTGCCGGTACGAACAGTTCGAGCGAAACGTATAGATGTTTTCGCCATTCACATCCTGCCCCCGGCTGATCGACGCGTGATGCAGCGGCGCGATCACCACCATCTCCTCCTCAAACACCGCCACACCCTCCAGCGTGGAGTGCAGCACCGGGCCATCGACAAAGGCCGCCGTCAGCCGGCCCGACAGTACGCCTTCGATCATGGTGCCCGAGGGGCCCGTACTCAGGTCCAACTCCACCTTGGTGTATTGCTGGTTATACGCCGCTAGTAACGCCGGGATACGCACGGCCGCCGTGCTCTCCAGCGAGCCCAGGGCAAAGGCGCCTTGGGGCTCCTCCCCCGCCACCGTGGCGCGGGCTTCCTGCACCAGATCGAGAATGCGCCGCGTATAGCCGAGGAAATTCCACCCCGCAGGGGACAAACGCAATCGACTCTTCTCACGGATGAATAACTCCACGCCCAAATCCTGCTCCAGTTGCTTGATGCGCGTGGTGAGGTTCGACGGCACCCGATGAATCAACTGTGCGGCGGCGCTGATGCTGCCTTGTTCGGCAACCGCCTTGAAGATTTCCAGCTGCACCAGATCCAAGTCATTCTCCATTCATGAACGTATTGCTTAATATTATTCAGTTTCCAGAAAAGATACAGCCCCGTACGCTGGTCCCATTCCACTCATTCAGCCGGACGGTGCCATGAACAACGCTATTTCCCACCAGACCCACGCCTTGTCGATCAATCCCGCCAACGGTGAAACCGTTGCCAGCTACCCCTATGAAAGCGCAGCACAACTGGATGCCGCCCTCACCCGCGCGACCGATGCCTTCCGTACCTGGCGCCACACCCCGGTGAACCAGCGCGCCGAATACCTGCTGGCCCTGGCTGCCGCCCTGCGTGAGCAAGCCGAAGACATGGCGCAGATGATCACCCTGGAAATGGGCAAGCCTATCGCCCAGGCCCGCGCCGAGATTGAAAAATGCGCCCAGCTCAGCGAGTGGTACGCCGCCCACGGCCCGGCCATGCTCGCCCCGGAACCTACCTTGGTGGACAACGGCAGCGCCCGGATCGAATACCGCCCACTGGGCCCGATTCTCGCGGTGATGCCGTGGAACTTCCCGGTATGGCAAGTACTGCGCGGCGCCGTGCCGACTCTGCTCGCCGGCAACACCTACGTGCTCAAACATGCACCCAACGTGATGGGCAGCGCCTACCTGATCCAGCAAGCGCTGCGCAAAGCCGGTTTTGCCGAAGGCGTGTTTGAAGTGATCAACGTGACCCAGGACGGCGTATCCACCGCCATCGCCGACCCGCGCATCGCCGCCGTGACGCTCACCGGCAGCGTTCGCGCCGGTATTGCCATCGGCTCACAGGCCGGGGCCGCATTGAAAAAATGCGTGCTGGAACTGGGTGGCTCCGACCCGTTTATCGTGCTCAACGACGCCGACCTCGACGCCGCCGTACAAGCTGCCGTCATCGGCCGCTTCCAGAACAGCGGCCAGGTCTGCGCCGCCGCCAAGCGCTTGATCATCGAAGCGGGCGTGGTTGAAGCCTTCACTGCCAAATTCCTGGAAGCCAGCCGCGCCCTGGTGATGGGCGAACCCACCTCGACCGCCACCTATATTGGCCCCATGGCGCGTTTTGATCTGCGTGACGAACTGCACGGCCAGGTCCAGGCGACCCTGGAAGAAGGCGCCAGGCTGCTGCTGGGCGGCCATAAAGTCGCGGGCGCGGGCAATTACTATGAGCCGACCGTACTGGCCGACGTCACCGACCAAATGACGTCGTTCAAACAGGAACTGTTCGGCCCCGTGGCGTCGATCATCACCGCCCGCGACGCCGACCACGCCGTGGCCCTGGCCAACGACAGCGAGTTCGGCCTGACGGCCAGCATCTTCACGGCCGACTCGGCAAAGGCGCGAGCGATTGCCGACCAGCTGGAAACCGGCGGGGTCTTCGTCAACGCGTTCAGCGTGTCGGACCCTCGGGTGGCGTTTGGCGGCGTGAAGAAGAGCGGGTTCGGTCGCGAGCTGTCGCACTTCGGTGTACGCGAGTTCTGCAATGCGCAGACGGTGTGGCTGGATCGTAAGTAGCCTGCCAGCCTTGGTGCTTCAACAATTAATATGTCGTCGCACGCACTGCACCAAACCATCCAGGGCCTGGGATTTTACCGGCGCGAGCACACAGACCGTGTGCTCGCGCGCGCCTTCCGTCACTGTCAGGGTGTAATGCACCTGGCCGGGGTTGCCTGGTTCAGGGCGAGTGCTTTGCGGCAACCGAAAGAAACCCGAGTCTTCGATCAGTTGCCGTAACTCTTGCTGGTCCTGCTCGGGCAGCGCGTCCAGTTCGACGCTGCGCGGTTTGACCAACCCTGGAAAAAACGCCGCCCCGCCGCTTTCCTTGATTGAAATTCGCATGGCTGTTCCTCGCCGCACAGGCGGCTTCGTCAAACGTTAATGCCCACCGCTTTCCAGCCTGCCTTGACCGCCTTCTGCTCATCCTTGTTTACGCCATAAAGCTGACCGGCAATATCATGGGTGATACGCGCAAAACGCAAAAAGCCGGAATTGGGCCGCAGCCGCGAATCGCGCAGTGCGTCATACCAGATCCGCCCTGCACGCTCCCAGGCGAACCCGCCAATCTTGGTCGCCACCTGATAGAACGCGTGGTTGGGAATGCCGGAATTGATATGCACGCCACCATTGTCCTCGTAGGTTTGCACAAAATCATCCATATGCCCCGGCTGCGGGTCTTTGCCCAGCAGCTTGTCATCAAAGGCGGTGCCCGGGGCTTTCATCGAACGCAGAGCGGTGCCTTTGATCTTTTTGGTAAACAGCCCCTTGCCGATCAACCAGTCGGCGTCCTCGGCCGTTTGCTTCAGCGCGTACTGCTTGATCAACGAACCGAATACATCCGACAGCGACTCGTTCAGCGCGCCGGACTGGTTGAAGTACATCAGCTTGGCCTCATCCTCGGTCACGCCATGAGCCAACTCATGGCCAATGACGTCGAGTGCCACGGTGAAGCGATTGAACAACTGCTGGTCGCCATCGCCGAACACCATCTGGGTCGAATTCCAGAACGCGTTGTTGTAGTCCTGGCCGAAGTGCACCGTGGCGTCCAGCGCCATGCCCGCATCGTCGATGGAGTTGCGGTCGAATACCTGGTCAAAAAAATCGAAGGTCGCGCCCAGGCCGTCATAGGCTTCGTCTACTGCGGCATCGCCACTGGCGGGCTGCCCTTCGCCGCGAATCAGCTTGCCGGGCAGGCTGTCGGTGTTTTCGGCGCTGTAGATCGAGCGTTGCTTCTCGGCGCCCATGGCCAGTGCCATGCGGGCCGGGCCCTTGGCGGGTACCGCGACCATACGCAACGACCGGAACGTGCTGTCCTTGGCGCGCGTGCGTAATGCGACCTCCCGCTGGGCTTTATCCCCGTGGCGGGCGATCTGGTCGAGCATGTACGGCGGGATCAGGCAGAAAATCGGGTTGCGCAGTTGGCGAACACACATGAGCTGGCTCCTTTTTGGCGTGTGATGAACGTCCGGGTAACGGTTTTCAGGATAGCCCTGTGTTCGCCCCCTGGGCCAAATTGTCATGAGTTTGTGTTTCAGTGGTGTTTATCCGAGGCCCATAAGGAACATGCCCATGCCCGCTCGCACAGCCAAAATCGACCTTTCCCACCGCCCAAGGCTCGCCGACCTGCGTCCATTGGTCGCGGCCAGCCCCACCCTGCTGGAAGCCAGAGCCGCGACGCCGCGTGTCACAGCGGCCAAGGACTTCAAAAACCGCGCGGGCTATGCCGACGATTTCCTCAGCGATTTCGTGGTGCCATGGCCCACGGTTGGCGAGCCACTGGCGGGCGACGTGCAACCCAAGCGCCTGGACTACACGCATTTCTCCATCACCATGTCGCGCTCCCGACGATTGGCGCTCTACGTGGGGGTCAATATCGACGGCGCCAAGCATGTGGACATCACGCGCAGCAACGACACCTGGGCCTACGATGGCCGCCTGCCCCTGGACGCCCAAATAGGTGAAGACCTCTATGCCGGCAATGGCCTGGACCGCGGCCACCTGGTACGGCGCCAGGACCCCAACTGGGGCGACGAGGCGAACACCGCCAACTTCGACACCTTTCACTTCACCAACTGCTCCCCTCAAATGAGCGGCTTCAACCAGAAAACCTGGCTGGAGCTCGAAGACTACATCCTCGACAACACCCAGCGCTGGAAAGCCCGGGCCACGGTGTTTACCGGGCCAGTGTTCGCCGATGACGACCGGCTTTACCGTGGCGTGAAAATCCCCAAGGCGTTCTGGAAAGTGGTGGCTTACCTCAGCGACGATGGCAAGCCCTCGGCCAGTGCCTACACGATTGACCAAAGCCGCGAACTGGGCCAACTCGACCTGGTATTCGGCCCGCTTCGCACCTACCAGCGCAGTGTGATCCAGATCGAACAACTGACCGGCATCCGCTTCGCCAACCTGGCCGACTACGACGGGTTCAGCAACGAAGAGCGCGCCACAGGCACGCGGATCGAAGCGCTGATCCGCGGGCCGCAAGACATTCGACTCTGATTCGCGCCTACAGGGCGCGATCGCTTACCATACCGCCGCCGGTTCCCGTATGGGACTAACAGGGAATTCGAAACGCCGCACGCGACGTGAACCGAAACTGCCCCCGCAACTGTAGATGCCGAGCCTGCTCCCCACTGCCACTGGACCGCGTCCGGGAAGGCGGGAGCAAGGCGACGACGCATCAGTCAGGAGACCTGCCGGCCCAGCTAATTCACTAACCGGCGGGGTGTCCGGGAAGGACATCCTGGCCCTGCCCATCAGCAGCGTCCATGGGCGTTTTTCCGAGCCGTACCTCCCCTGCTGCATCTACGGTTCACAAGGAGATCGCCTCATGCTGCCACGCGTTACCGCCCTGATCGCAGGCTTGGGTATGTGTGCCCTGGCGCAAGCCGCGCCCACTCAGTACCCGTTGACCGTGCAAAACTGCGGCAGCACCCTGACCTTCCAGCACGCCCCCGCCCGCAGCGTGACCATCGGCCAAGCCGCCACCGAGATGCTCTACGCCCTGGGCGTGGGCGACAAAGTGGTCGGCACTTCGCTGTGGTTCAACAACGTGGCGGCGCAGTACAAGGCCCAGGACGACCGCATCGAGCGCCTGGCCAACAACGAGCCAAGCTTCGAAGCCGTACTCGCCAAGCGCCCGCAACTGGTGGCCGCCGAGCTGGAATGGGTGGTAGGGCCCCAAGGCGTGGTCGGCACCCGTGAGCAGTTTCATGAACTGAAGATCCCCACCTACCTGTTGCCGTCCGACTGCGAAGGCAAAGACAACCTGGTGGGCGCCGATGGCACCCGGTTGGAGCCCTTTCGCATCGAGACGATCTACCAGAGCCTCCAGCAACTGGCGCAGATTTTCGACGTACAGGATCGCGGCCAGCAACTGACCGACGAACTCAAGGCGCGCCTGGCCAAATCCGTCGCTACGGCGCAGGGCAAAGGCTTGAAGCAGGCCAGCGCACTGGTGTGGTTTTCCAGCGCCGAAATGGCCAGCGACCCTTACGTAGCCGGCCATAAGGGCGTGCCGCAATTCATGCTGCAAACCCTAGGCCTGCGTAACGTCGTGCAGTCCGATGAAGAGTGGCCCGCCGTCGGCTGGGAAACCATCGCCAAGGCCAACCCCACCTTCCTGGTGATCGCACGCATGGACCGCCGCCGCTACCCGGCCGACGACCATGAAAAGAAACTCGCCTTCCTGCGCAGCGACCCCGTGACCCGCAACATGGACGCGGTGAAGAACAACCGCATCATCATCCTCGACGCCCTGGCGTTGCAGGCGAGCCTGCGCACCTTCGAAGGCCTTGAACAACTGGCCGCCGCCATCGACGGCTATAACCTGGGCCAATGATGCGCACCCTACTCGCCCTGGCGTTGCTGCTGCTCGCCCTACTCGCTGGCGTAGCCATCGGTGAAACTGCCATCGAACCGCAGGTGGTGCTGCAGGTGCTCGCCAATAAACTCTGGGGCGCAGGCTTCGTGCTGGACCCCATCGACGAAGGTGTGGTGTGGAACTATCGGCTCACCCGTGCCCTGGTGGCCGCAGCCTGCGGCGCAGGGTTGGCAACATGCGGCGTGATCCTGCAATCACTGCTGCGTAACCCGCTGGCCGATCCGTACCTGCTGGGCATCAGCGCCGGCGCGTCAACCGGCGCGGTACTCGTTGCCTTGATTGGCGTGGGCGGTGGCCTGGTGTCGTTATCGGCCGGCGCGTTTGTGGGGGCGATGGCGGCGTTTGCGCTGGTGACGCTGCTGGCGCGGGCCAGCGGTTCGTCCAGCGGCACCGGGCAAATCATCCTCGCAGGCATCGCCGGCTCGCAGTTGTTCAATGCCCTGACCGCGTTCCTGATCACCAAGTCCGCCAGCTCCGAACAAGCCCGCGGCATTATGTTCTGGCTGCTGGGCAACCTCAGCGGCGTGCGCTGGCCGTCGGTGTGGTTGGCGGTGCCGGTGGCGGTCGTGGGGCTCGCGGTGTGCCTGTGGCACCGTCGCGCACTGGATGCGTTTACCTTCGGCAGCGACTCGGCGGCCTCCCTCGGCATCCCCGTACGCCGAGTGCAATTTGTGCTGGTGGCCTGCGCTGCGCTGGTGACGGCGGTGATGGTGTCCATCGTCGGCTCCATCGGGTTTGTCGGTTTGGTGATTCCCCACGCGGTGCGCCTGTTGCTTGGCACCGGGCATTCGCGCTTGCTGCCAGCCAGCGCCTTGGGTGGCGCGCTGTTTTTGATCGCTGCGGACGTGCTGTCGCGCACCTTGATCAAGGGCCAGGTGATTCCGGTGGGTGTGGTGACCGCATTGGTGGGCGCGCCAGTGTTTGCGCTGATCCTGATTGGCCGGAGGAATGCGCGATGAGCGTGCTCAGTTGCAGCGGCCTGGGCTTCAAAGTGCGTGAGGCGCAGTTGCTGCGTGACATTGACCTGGACGTGCAGTTGGGTGAAACCCTCGGTATCGTCGGGCCCAATGGTTCAGGCAAATCCACCCTGCTCAAATTGCTGGCTGGATTACGTGTGCCGGCCAGCGGCGATGTTCGCCTGGGTGGCAAGCCGCTGGGTGAGTTGCCGCGCCGCACCATCGCGCAACAATTGGCGGTCGTGGAGCAACAGGCCGACACCGACGACGCCATTCGCGTGTTCGATGCCGTGGCCCTGGGCCGCACGCCGTGGCTGTCGGCGCTGAGCCCGTGGTCGCGCGAAGACGATGCCATCGTGCACCAGGCCCTGCAGGACGTAGACGCCACCCACCTGAGCCAACGCGCCTGGCGCAGCCTCTCCGGTGGCGAGCGTCAGCGCGTACACATCGCCCGCGCCCTGGCGCAACGGCCGCAGATTTTGTTACTGGACGAGCCGACCAATCACCTGGATATCCAGCATCAACTGGCGATCCTCAAAGGCGTGCAAGGCTTGCCGGTGACGACCTTGATTGCGCTGCATGACCTGAATCAGGCGTTGACCTGTGATCGCCTGGCCGTACTGGATCGCGGGCACCTGGTGGCGCTGGGCGCGCCGCTGCAAGTGCTGACGCCGCAGCGTTTGCAAGAGACATTCGGGGTACAGGGGCATTACCTGACAGACCCGTTCGACGGTGCGCAAATCCTGCGTCTGCGCTCCAACTGAACCTGTAGGTTGGAGCAGCTTGTTCTGGTGACAGCCTGACAGCCAACTGTGATCAAAATGTGGGAGGGGGCTTGCTCCCGATGTCGGTGGGTCAGTCATAGATGTGTTTGCTGACACTCCCTCATCGGGAGCAAGCCCCCTCCCACATTGGTTCTACAGAGGCAGGTGCATATGGGTTGTTTGCCAGATCGGGTCGGCCTCGACATCCACCACTTCGAACCCCTGCCGCCGCCAGAAATCAATCGCGCCGGGCAGAAACGGATGGGTGTGCAAGTACATCACCTCCACGCCATTCGCCCGCGCCAGCGCCTCCAGCGAGCGGTACAACTGGCCCGCCAGGCCCAGGCGGCGCACTGCCGGGAGCACATACAGGCGCACCACTTCCACCGTCTTGCGCCCCTGATAGTTCAACTGCGGGAAGCGGCCGTCGTAGGGCCGATAAGCCACCGAGGCAACTATCCGGCCTTCGGCACGAGCAATCAAAAACCGCCCGCCGCCCTCAAGATAGATGGCTTCAAACTGCGCCAGATCCTGGGGTACTCCGGTGGCACTGAGCGACGGAAACAGTTCATCACGCGCCTGCAAAGCGAAGCTCAGCACCTGGGGAATGTCAGCGGCCTGCACCGCCTCGATACTAACGCTCATCGCCAAGGATCCGACCCGCTATCCACTGGCGAGCGTAAGCCAACACGCGATCGGCCATCGCCACCTGAAAATGAATAAACCCATGGGCCGCTTCCGGCAGTAGATGGGCCTCAACCGCCGCCCATCGCTCGGCGATAAGCAGGGTGTCATCCTTGAGCGGGTCCAATTCGCCCACGAACATCAGCGCTGGCGGCAGCCCCTCAAAGTCCCCATACAAAGGGGACAAAGGCGGCTGCCGGCGCGCCTCGTCGCTGATCCCCGGCGTCAGCAGGCGCAGCGCCTGGACCATGCCCGGTCCGTCCAGCAACAAGGTGCCCGGCCCGGCCGTGCGCACACTGGGCGTGCCGGTCAAATCGTAGACGCCGTAATACAACACCGCTCCGCTTACCCGCTGGAGCAACTCGGGCCATTGCTTGAGCGCCAACAAGGTGGCCGCCGCCAAGTGCCCGCCGGCCGACTCGCCAACGAAAAACACCGGCAAACCGGCAAACTCCGGGCAGTCCGCCAAAAGCCAGCGCGCAGCCGTCAGGCAATCGTCCAGCAACCCTTCGATCGGCGTATCCACCGCCAGCCGATAATCCACCGACACCACCGCCACATCGCAAGCGTTGACCATGCCGAGGTTAAGGTCGTCATTCATTTGCGCATTGCCGATCACCCAGCCACCGCCGTGGATATCCAGCACCACGCCTTTGAGCTTGCCACTGGGGCGCAAGATGCGCACAGGCACCGTGCCCAGCCTTTTCAGCTCAACCACGGGCGCCTTCTTGAACGTCTGGCTGGCGCGAAGCAGTGCCTGAATCATGCGCGGCGTCACGCGGTTGCGGACTTTAAAGCGCGGCATCCACGCCAGTTTCTGATTGAAGCGGCGCATCTGGGCCAGTTCGGGCTCGCTGGCGGGCCAATGCTGGTAAGCCATCAGCGATTATTACGCAGGATCGAGAAGTTCAACGCCGCGGCCACGCACAACCACGCGAGATACGGGAACAGGATCAGGCCGGTGATCAAATCCAGTCGCACGGCCAGCACCACCATCGCTGCCACGGTGAGCCACAAGAGCACGATAATCACCATCCCGGCGAACAACCGATGGGCACCGAAGAACACCGGCGTCCACAGCGTGTTCAATGCAATCTGCGCTGCCCACAAGGCCAACACCATTTCGCTGCCGGGGATCAGGGTCAAGCGGTAACCGGCCCAGGCCAACAGTAGGTAGATGATCGTCCATGCCACCGGGAACAGCCAATTGGGCGGGGTAAAGCTGGGCTTGACCAGGGATTCGTACCAGGCGCCGGGTTTGAAGATCACGCCGGTACTGGCGGCGGCGGCGCAGGCGAGCAGGAAGATGAAAAAGGTCATGGTCGGTCCTTGAGGTCCTGTGGATGGAAAAACAATGCACTGCTTTGAGTGACTCAAGCAACCGCGGATAAATTCAATGGGAGCAGCAAAATACCCGCTCTTCTGCGCGTCATGAAAATTGGTTATGGTCGGCAACATCCAGCATCGTTGCCCGAGACGCCCCCTTGCCTCAGCTTGCCGATCACCGCAGCAGCCCCTGGTCAGTGTTCCTGATCTTCCTGCGCCTGGGCCTCACTTCCTTCGGCGGGCCGATTGCGCACCTGGGCTATTTTCGCCAAGAGTTCGTCAGCCGCCGCCGCTGGCTCAGCGAGCGCAGCTATGCCGAACTGGTCGCCCTGTGCCAATTCCTGCCCGGCCCGGCCAGCAGCCAGGTCGGTATCGCGTTGGGCCTGTCCCGCGCGGGTTACCGGGGCGCGGCGGCAGCCTGGGCCGGGTTCACCTTGCCGTCGGCCATCGCCCTGATCCTGTTTGCCCTGGGGCTGGCCCACTACGGCGGCGCCCTCCCCCATGGCGCGCTGCACGGCCTCAAGGTCGTCGCCGTAGCGGTGGTGGCCCAGGCCGTATGGGGCATGGCACGCAACCTGTGCCGAGGCGTTTTACGGGTGGCGTTGATGTTGATCGCCGCCTGCGTGGTGCTGCTGCAACCCTCCGCCTGGGCTCAAGTCGGAGTCATGGTGGTCGCAGGCGTGGCCGGCTTGTTGCTGTTCAAGCCCGAGAGCAGTGCCGAGCCCGACGCGCTGCCCATCGCCATCAGCCGCCGTGCCGGAGCCCTGTGGTTGATGCTGTTTTTGCTGCTGCTTATAGGCTTGCCACTCCTCTCCGCATGGGCGCTCAACCCCACGCTGGCGCTGGTGGACGCCTTCTACCGCACCGGCGCGCTGGTATTCGGCGGCGGCCACGTAGTGTTGCCGCTACTGCAAGCCGAAGTGGTGCCCAGCCACTGGGTCAGCAACGATGTATTCCTCGCCGGTTACGGCGCCACCCAGGCTATGCCCGGCCCGCTGTTCACCTTCGCCGCCTTCCTCGGCGCCTCCATGACCCACGCCCCGAGCGGTTGGCTTGGCGGGGTGATCGCGCTGCTGGCGATCTTCGCCCCCTCGTTTTTGCTGATCTTCGGCGCCTTGCCCTTCTGGGCCAACCTGCGCAAAAGCCCGCGCACCCAGGCGGCGCTGGCCGGGGTGAACGCGGCGGTGGTTGGCCTGTTGTTGGCGGCGCTGTACCAACCGGTGTGGACCAGCGCGATTTTCAACGGGTATGACGTGGCCCTGGCGTTGCTCGCACTGGTCGCGCTGATGGTGTGGAAGCTGCCGCCATGGTTGGTGGTGATAGGCTGCGGCGTACTCGGGGGGTTACTGGATTTGTGAGCGGGGGCTCAGCCCGGCTCGACAATCTTGAGCCACGGCCAACGCGCCTGATAACTCCTGGCCTTGTGCAAAAACAGCTCGGGCTCTGCGTGCAAAGGGTTGATCCGCAACACCCCCTGCTCCACATCCTCCAAGCCATAAGGCGCATACACCTCGCCGGAGGCAATCTCCAGCGCAATGCACGTGCCCGCCACCAGGTACCGATCAACGCCCTGCCTGGCCGAATGCAACTGTGGATAGGGCCGGCCAAACCGCTGCCCATACCAAAGGTGCACCCGCGCCTGATTCCTGACCTCCACATTCACCCCCAGGTCTTGGAATAGCACCTGCGCCGCACGAATTACCGCGTCTTCCGCCTCGTAGGACAGGTCCTCGTCAAAGTAAAAAACGTCATAGTCCTTCACGCCCTGAGCAGCCGGCAGATTCGCCTGATGGTTCCACACCGCCTGGAACAGGCAGCCCGCCGTGAGCATGCACTGCTGCACACCCAGATCCGGCAGGCGCGCGGTGATTTGCGCATTGATCGGGTTAGCCATGGCCAATTCGAGCAAGGTGTCGACAGTCAATGTCATGTTCAGTCCTCCATCGTCAGCGCCAACCATAACACCGGAATATGGCACTTCTGTAGGAGCGAGCTTGCTCGCGAAAAACCCAAACGATAACGCAGCGCCTGAAGGCAAAATCCGATTTCCACACCGCGCCTTGCTCCATTGCCTACGCGTGCGTCAGAATCCGCCGGCTTGTGCGCTGGGGTGGCCGTCTCTAAGGTGGCTCGGTCGCTGAATTGTTCAGTGATTCGGGTTTAGTAGCCTGAGCTTGGGTATCTATTAGTGCATGAGTTTCATCAGTCAGACAGTGCGTCTGTGCTTGATGGTGGCTGTGCGCAGGGCGTCTTCGGGCGCGCCGGCTTTAGATGTCCACCGGTCTACTAACCTGCGTACAGCTGCCACCCACTGTTTAGTAGCGGAAAGGTGGTGGCATCACTCAGGATGTCTACTCATGTCAAAAGCAAATTCAAGTGCCCTCTTCAACGTTGCCCCCAACGCCAGCAACGAAAGCCTCATCACCAACAGCTACGAAACCTTCACCAGCGTCAGCACCCTCCTGCTCGACCTGTCCGAAGACCTCAACGGCAAACACCGCGACATCGCCCTCGCCATACACCAACTGAGCGAACTGGGCGTACTGCTTACCGCCAGACTCCTCGACCGCGAAGTGCCGTGCCCCGGCTGATGATCAGTTCTTCAATTCATTAGGCCGATGACTCGTCGCGTCGTTGTAAGCCACATACAACGACTCGGTGATTTGGCGCTTGATGGCTTTGGTGGATTCAGCCTCGGCACAAAGCCCTCTGCGATGACGAGAGCGGCGACTGCTATCGGCCAATAGCGGCCCATCAAGTGACGATGACTGTAAACACCATTGATTGCAAAAGATGAGCAAAGTCACACATCAACTGCGTTCCGTCATAAATACTCAGACAGTAGCGAGAATAAAGATGCGTTTGAACGGAAACAACGTTCGCCCATCCCCCTCAGGCGGGTAATACTCATGAACCAGCTTCAGGAAGTGATCTAGGAAACACTGCCGCTCGAACTCATCCAGCGCCAAGAGCACCGGCCGTAGCGCCGAAACCTTGACCCAATCGAAAATCGGCGACTGACCTTCCACCACCTGTAGGTGTTCGGTCTCCCAGATATCCAAATCCTTGGTCAATGGTGCCAGCAGACGGTAATAACGATCCAGCGATAGCACCGGGCGCTCAGCCATGAACCGACGTAACTCGGCTGTACCCAATGGGCCGCCATCGAGTCCTGCGTGATCAAGGGTTTCTAGCATCAATTGATACCACAGCGCGTCACGCCAATTAGGCATGTGTGCTGCCAGACAACCTCCAGGGTTGAGTTGTCGCAGCAGGCGTGGCAGCAACACGTCGTGACCACTGATGAAATGCAGTACTGCAGCAGCAAACAGTAGGTCAGCAGGTTGCCCGGCCTGCCAACTCTGTAAGTCGCTTTTATGCCAAAGGGCCTTGATCGGCAGATAGCTGGCCTCACCAAGCATCTCTGCCGAGCTATCGACTCCTGTCAGATCGGCGTGCGGCCAGCGCTTGGCCAGGAGGTGAGTGGCAATGCCAGTACCGCATCCCAAGTCATAGATTCGTTCTGGGTTTTCCAAGCAAATATGGTCCAGTAACTCGACCACCGGACGCTCCCGTAATCGAGCAAATTTCAGATAGGCCTGAGGGTCCCATTGAGTATTACCAGGCCTTGCCGTGGACGGCTGAGGCTTAATGTCCATACGTGATTCCTTCCGATCAGAGTTGTCTTCCGATGACATTCAACGTTCTGAGGAGCAGTGCAACGCCACGGCGGGTGTCCGTTTCGCGGAGGAGCGACAGCAACCCATAGAGGTTGGGAGGCGCCGCCTCTGCGGCAGTCTCGGGCGTGGCCATGCGTAGCGCATTTCCAAAACCCCAGGTGACGGCGGTGGTGCTCTCGAACAACCTGGCGAGTTTTTCCACAGTGGCGAGGTCAAGCAGGTCTACGGTGTCGGATATCAGTGACAGCAGGTCAACCAGGTTGTCCAGACGTCCCCCATCCAGAAGCGGTTTCAGCTTGTCCAGTAATGCCTCTATCCCAGCATTCTGGCCTAGCGAGTCGGTATTACCATCTGCACTCTTTGCGAGTGACTCATTGAAGACATCCATGTGAATTTACTCCTCCCTGTGCGTGGTCAAAGCATTCCTCGAGCCACAGCCCAGTAAAGGCCGCGGTTGAATCCATTGCGCAGAAGGCCGCCCAGTTTACTTGGCGGGGTCGGCATCACGTCGTGGGCATAGTCGTACCAAAGTGGCATCCCAGCATTTAGGCCCATCTGCGCCACAGCTTGGACACGCCCGTCATACACTGCATTGGGGCTACCCAAGCGGATTTCAGCAGCAATATTGTTGGCGATCACCGGCGCCTGGTTATGGCAAGCCCCACCCGCCTTACTGACTGGTAGATCGACCGTGTCACCGATCACATAAACGCCTTCAAGCCCATAAACCTGTAGCGTCTCATGATGAGTTGGCAGCCAGCCTTCATTGTTCTGAGCCTGTGAAACGCCCGACTCAAGCACCACGTCAACTGCACGAATCGGAGGGGTCGCCATCAGAATGTCGAACGGCTGTGCATCTCCCTCTTCCGAGTAAGCTATTCGTTGTTCCGGGTCGACTCTGCTCAGTGTGAAACCCCGTTGAAAGCGAATATTCTTCTGTTCGAAGATTCCCGGCAAAATCTCGCCGGTGGGTCGTTGTAGGAATAAGCAATTGCGCAACAACTGGGCGGTGGTGGGATAGGTGTAAATGATTTCTACCTTGTCCCGGACGCCGCGACGACGAAGGAAGTCATCAAGCATCAACGTGGTTTCGATGGGAGCGATGCCGCACTGATGCGGTACATTGGGGGTCTGGGGAAAAGAAACCGTGACAAAAATTCGCCCCTTTTCAATGGTGCTTAGACGGTGAGCCAGTTGTCGCGCTGGTTCGTATTGGTAGAAGTGGTCACCGGCCTCCTTGAGGCCTTCGATACGTTCCGGAGCAGGAACGCAACCGGTGGCGATCACCAGAAAATCATAGCCATGACGCTTGCCACTAAGTGTTCTCAACTCTTGTCTGGCGAAGTCAAAACGAATTACCTCGTCGACTTGAAAATCTATTTCCGGACGTAACAATGAGCGCTCTGGACGTTTGAGTTCTTCCTGAAAAAACAGATTGAATGCAACGTACATGAAGGCGGGTTTGTAGAAGTGCTCCTCAGAGTTAGAGAGCAGGACGATCTTCAGCTGCCCCCGCAGAATTTCAGGATAGAGCTTGGTGACTAGTTGATTGGCAAGCATCGTGCCGCCCATGCCACCGCCCACGATAATTATCCGTTTCTGCATATTCCGCCCTCCATGGCGTATGCAATATCCATTCGACATTGAATGGTAGTCAAGAACGGCGAGGAGCTAGGATGAAGTCGCGATAAGAAAAACTGCACTAATCGCCAAGTGAATATGTTATTAACAAACGCCGTAAATCGTCCTTGATTTTTTAAATAATGATCGACCGCTTCGGCCGATTGCAGCCTTCCGCGAACGACAGCTTTGTGTCGGAGCTAGGCATCCAGGGTGGATGCGGCGCTATTTACAGGGGTACTCAGCTTTGAGTGCGAGCAATGCCACTAGCGTAGGTCTTTTCGTAGATAGATCAGAGTGACCTTCAGAGTACTTGACGATTGCCTGCACGCCCATTTGATCAACGTAGTTTTCAGGCAAGCAAATACCTGGAAACTTGTTCACAACCCCTCCGGTAAGATATTGAAGAGTTTCACGCACCCCAGCAACCACACCCACGCAGTAACCCATATCAACTTGATTGTCGTCCGCAGCCATATGCTTCGTTTCAAAAAAGCGTAAGGCAACCTTGCATCCGTTTAAAAACCTTGCTCCGGCATTACTTTCCGCGAACACCGCATTGCTTGCCAGCCATCCAACTATCGCTATAGCCGCTATAAAAATCCGCATGTCGCTCCTTCTTCGATTTATTTAAAGCTTGTGGGGATAGTCAGTACTTCCACGACCTTGCCGTCCACTAGGCGGAAAGAGATCACTCGGCCCACGCCGGCTACCCCATTAGTTAAATGCCCACAGCTTATTGAAAGGCGGCTAAGCCCTCCTCATTCGACAGTCTGGAGCCATTTGAGCAATTCCATTTCCAAGCTGCCATTCTTGAGTGCTGCGGGAGAGAGCAGGCAATAGCGTGAACCGTCCTCGACAAAGCCCAGTGGAGCGGCCAACACACCGCTATGAACATCGTCACGCACCAAATGCCAAGGACCAATGGCCACTCCTAGCCCTGCAACCGCTGCTTGGATGCTGAAATAGAAGTGCTCGAAAGATTGAACCTGCATAGCTGAAAGACTGAGCCCTTTGGCAGCGGCCCATTCCTGCCAAGCTGCAGGTCTGCTGGTAGTCTGCAGCAATGGAGCCGTTGAGTGCAGATCCTTTCTGGCTTTGCCAAACCATTGGTCTAGCTTTTCTGGCCGGCAGACCGGGCCAACCTTTTCAGTGAACAGTGTCTCGACATGGTATTCGGCCGGCCGAGGAAAATCGTCTCGCCGAATGGCCAAGTCTATGCCGTGGTCAAACGAGAAGTAGCCACCACCGGCCACCAAGTGGATGTCCTGTCCTTGATGATTTTTTTGGAAGTCGCTCCATCGAGGGATCAACCAACGCATCAGCAACGTTGGTTCGCAAGACAATACAAGCGGACGGACACGCCGGGCCTCGGTGCGTATTTCGCGAACTGCCTGACTCATCATGCCGAGTCCCTCGCTCACCGCGCGAGATAAGTGCTTTCCCGCTTGCGTTAAATAAACCCTTCGACTGCGCCGCTCGAATAGGTCGACACCCAGATCCTCTTCAAGCAAGCGTATTGCTCTGCTGATAGCACCCGGTGTCAGGTGCAATTCGTGAGCAGCTCGGGCAAAGCTTTCGAATCGCCCGGCTGATTCGAAGCAACGTAATGCCAGTAATGACGGCATTCTCGCCTCAGTGATGCGTGACTTATAGTCACTATTCCCATCAGAAATCATCGTTAGTGCTCAGTAAAATACTTTGCAAATATTGGCTTCAATCTTAATAACCGCAGGGCTCATCATGAGCGAATGGATAGCAGTAGTCACTATTACAATTCTCGCGTGCATCAGTCCCGGGCCCGACTTCGCACTGGTTTCACGCAATGGGCTGTTACTGTCTCGACGTGCTGGCTTGCTTACAGCTGTGGGAATTGGAATTGGGGTTCTCGTTCATATTTGTTACACATTGCTCGGTCTGGGCTTGATCCTTCAGCAGACACCTTGGCTGTTCAGTGCACTCAAGCTCGCTGGAGCTGCATATCTCATTTACCTGGGTATTAAGATGATTTTTTCAAAGCCGGAGGTCGAACAGCAAAACGTGTCTCCACCAGCGATCTCGGGCCTATCCGCTCTGCGGTCGGGGTTTCTGACAAACGCGTTGAATCCAAAAACATCGATCTTCATAGTCAGTCTGTTCATGGGTGTAGTTCGACCAGACACCGGCGTAACTGTACAAATCGCATACGGTCTCTTCATCGCGAGTGCGCACATAATCTGGTTTGGTTTGGTCGCACTGTGTTTCTCAACTGGCAAAATGCGAGAGAAATTGCTGTCTTCACGACAATGGATTGACCGAGGATTTGGCGGCCTGCTTGTGAGCTTTGGAATAATCCTAACAATTTCGTAGCGCTCCGACTGAACTGCCTCAGTTTTGGAGAAGAGACGACTCCCTACAGCGGGGAAGCCTCCGAAAAAGGGACAGATTTATTTTTCCTGGAAATTAATCCGTCCCCTTTTCCCCTGATGATCAATCCTTCAATTCAATAGCTCGATAACTCGCCGCGTCGTCACAAGCCACCTACAACGACTCGGCGATTTGGCTTGATGGGCGTGTGATGGGAGAGTCGGCTGACGACAGCCACGTCTGCTCCTGACTAGCAGCTGTAGGTCGACTGACTAGAGCGAGACGGTTACGCTGACGTTTTCGCATGACGGGAAAAGCGAATGACAACGGTGTATCAGGGAAGCTGCTTATGCGCAGCCGTCACTTACGAGCTATCCGCCACGCCCAAGTCAGTGAGCCACTGCCATTGCCGCCAGTGCCGCAAAAGTCACGGGGCCGCATTCGCTTCTTACGGCAGTGTTCCCCGTGACGCACTACGGGTACTTTCCGGCGCCAACAGCATCAGAACCTACGCATCCTCAGAAACCGTGTTACGCGAATTTTGCTCGCATTGTGGCTCAACATTGTTCTGGTCACGATCTCAAGGCGAGTTTGCCGACTGGGTTTCGATAGCCCTGGGCACGCTCGACACACCCTTCATAGCTGAAAAGCAAAAACACATTCATGTCGACTCCGCAGTGCACTGGTGCGGCTGACTGCTTCAAGTCATTTCAGCTGGTTATAACAGGCTGAAACCGGCAAATAGCTGCCCGCCTCAGAAACCGCCAAGCCGCATGATATGAGTCGCCTGAGCCTCATCTGTTCGCTTGAAGCCACAGCGCTCATAAAAGCCGCTTGCTTCAGCCGTATCCGTGAAAAGACGCACGACCTGAAACCTAAGAGGGGCACGTTCAACAAGCGCCTTTACCAGCATCTGCCCGACGCGCTGCCCCCTTGACGAAGCTGCGACGTACACCCGTCGCAGTCTGGCCACATTATTTTCAGCATAGGGATCAACAGAAAGACCGCCGATGCCTATCAGTTGCTGATTCAAATAGGCCGCCATCAGACACTCGCCGGGTGCATCAAAGCGGTTTGCTCCAGAGTGCCATTCGTTAATCAGACGAGTGAGGAACCTGAAACCCTCGCCAACGGCTTCCTTTTCCAGCGCCAGTATCTGGCGCGGAAGGTGTGTGATCCGTTGAACCTCATATCGTTTCATCCATCCCTGCCTCCTATATGAAACTCGTTCAATGCTAACAATTTCGTTTGAGGTGATGAACACTGCAAGGTCACTCCTGTAGGAGCGAGCTTGCTCGCGAAAACCCCAAACGATAACGCAACGCCTGAAGGCAAAATCCGATTTCCCTGCCGCACCTTGCTCCATTGCCTACGCCTGCGTCAGAATCCGCCGGCTTGTGCGCTGAGGTGGCCGTCTCTAAGGTGGCTCGGTCGCTGAATTGTTCAGTGATCGGGTTTAGTAGCCCACCTTTAGACCTAACAAGTGCACAAGCTTCCTCCATCAGACGTTCGCGTCTGTGCTTGATGGTGGCTGTGCGCAGGGCGTCCTCGGACGCGCCGGTTTTGTTAGGTTCCACCGGTCTACTAACCTGCGTACAGCTACCGCCCTTATTGTTTAGTAGCGATGGGGAAGTGGCCCAAGCAAGGAACTTAACCATGGTTAACGATTCAATCACCCTCTTCATCGTCGCCCCCAACGCCAGCAACGAAACCCTCATCACCAACAGCTACGAAACCTTCACCAGCGTCAGCACACTGCTGCTCGACCTGTCCGAAGACCTCAACGGCAAACACCGCGACATCGCCCTCGCCATACACCAACTGAGCGAACTGGGCGTACTCCTCACCGCAAGACTCCTCGACCGCGAAGCGCCTTGCCTTGGCTGATGATCAGCTCTTCAACTCATTAGCCTGATGGCTCGCCGCGTCGTCGTAAGCCACGTACAACGACTCGGCGATTTGGCTTTCGATGGTTTGGTGCATTCAGCCTCGGCACAAAGCCCTGTGCGATGACGTGAGCGACGACTGCTTTCGGCCAAAATCAGATTATGGACACGCCGCTTATCCGACGGTAATGTGCAACACGCGTCATGTCGTTTTGCCATAAAATCTTCTGACGCCTTTTCAGGAGCACCACTCAAGCCGAGCAGGGAGTTACGCATGAGCAAGGGACGTTATCAAACACAAATGGCGGAAAACGTACGCCACATATGTCGTCTATTCGTAGTTATGAGTAAATAATAATTATGGAAGTCATAACTCTCAAGAGCTGGGATGAGTACGACAAAGCTGTCTCAAGAAAGCATTATAGAAAATGGATTTATCGTGGCCAAATAGATGCCTCTTGGAAGCTGGAAAGTTCCCTACATCGTGCATTTGAAGAAGCCCAAACAATTCATAAGGCATATACAAGAACAGAAAAACGCATAAACAGAGTGGAGCATGAGCGAGTAATGATCGATCGCTTTATATGCCACGCACATATTTATTTATCATCATTACCCAAAGAAGGCGACCCTCTAAGTTGGTTATCGTTAATGCAGCACCATGGAGCACCAACTAGGCTTCTTGATTTTACGTTCTCTCCATACATTGCGTTATTTTTTGCTCTGGAGGCAGGTGAAGGAAGCGCTGCAATTTATTGTTTAAATCATCATGCTATAAAAAATGATGACAACGAATATTTTGGCAAAAATCGTCTCGAAGTTTATTCAAGAATACTCGAAGGTGATAAAGCATCTGATGCCCCATGTCTGTTCGCCTTTGAACCGACATTTTCTAATCATCGCCTGCTTTCTCAGCAAGGATTGTTTGTGGCTACAAACACATTGAAGTACTCGCATGAAGAAATAGTTAAAGACTATCAGATAGGCAGCTCTGATATCGTCAAGTACGTAATCCCCAAAAAACTACGCTATAGCGGTTTAAAAAAGCTAAACCAGATGAACATCAATGCAGCCAACATTTATCCAGGTCTTGATGGCTTCTGCAAAACAATGTGTAGGCAGCCGGTATTTGGCTTAGAGTGGCAGCGAAGAGTTGGTAATTAATCGAAAAGGGAACAAAGCTATTTTCCTAGAAGTGAATCCGCCCCCTTTTCCCCCTTCGCAGGCTGGACGTCAAAAAGGTGCGTTTTTGTTTACCTGTTAGCTTCACATTAGCAGTCAGCCTGAGTCGAGTTTTTAAGGAAGTCATATGAGAAAGCCTAGAATATTTATAGCTTCAGCGGTAGAAAGCCTAGATGTGGCTGATGCATTCAACGTAAACCTAGATCATCAGGCTGAGGTAACGGTTTGGAAACATGGGTTTAGCCTTTCCCAGAACACGATTGACTCTCTGGTGAGAATGGCAGAATCAGTGGACTTCGCAATTTTCGTTTTTACACCAGACGATATTGCAGAAATCAGAGACCAGCAAAAACACATTGTCCGAGATAATGTGCTTTTTGAACTTGGCCTATTCGTCGGCACTTTAGGTAAAGAGCGATGTTTCATCGTTAAACCCCGAGACACCGAGCTGCATTTTCCAACTGATCTTTTGGGCCTTACACCCGCAGATTACAACGGTGAAAGGTCTGATGGAAATTTAGAGGCTGCTGTAAATCATCCATGTGTACTAATCAAGAAAGAAGTGGCAAATTTAGGCTTGCTTTCAAAGGACCTAAATATGCAAACAAAACCCCGTAGGCAAGCCGGATATAATTACAAACTTGGTGACATTGAACACCGCCTATTGGCAAAAGTTCTTGAAAGCTACGCTAGCTCACCGGATGGCGTATCTGTATGGAGTACATTTAACGATTTGAAAGGGGTTGAACAAGGGGTGCTTAGTTTAGCGGCGATTAAGCTAGAAAGGGTCGGATTTCTAGATAAGAGCATCGCTATAGATCACGAGTATAATGGCTCTGAATATTATACATTCTCAATAACTGCCGACGGAATAGATTACCTGTTGGAAAATGAGGAGTTACTTCATAAAGCAAATAAAAAAGTGGATACCGTTGATTTCGATAGAGATATCCCCTTCTAGATATTCGCAAAAAACGCGAAAAGGAGACAGATTTATCTCTAGAGAAAAATCCGTCTCCTTTTTCGTTGACTGTCAAACTTGCTCTAAAACGTTCTCACACAACCTCGGCCAACAGCAGCCATTCGGAAGCGCCTAAAAAATCAGATTCGATTCAGCACCCAAAAATAGCCAGGCCGAAAAACAGCATCAAACCGCGATTGCCTCTTGCAGCTTGAATTCAAGAAACATCCATTTTATTGACGAGTTCGATCCGTGAAAATGCAAGCTTCTGCATTTCTCTACGACGTCGGAAATCTCTAGCTTCAGATGCAAAATCTATAACAGTTCGAACAACTGCTTCCTGCGGGTCTTTATCGTAAGCGTCTAGGCAACACACCTTGACGAGGCCTTCGCGTCATTCGGTTTCGATGATGGCTTGCTTCCTCTATGCTTCCCGACTTGCCTAAGGATTAGTTGAAACAGGAAAAGGTGTGACGGCATGAGAGCAGATAAATCTTGTCCTGTGGTTCTGCGAGTCCGTGAAACGCTGGAGATCTTGGCATTTGAGCATCCATTGGCAGGGCTACAACTGGTCAAGGGCAGTGTGGAACCAGATGAGTCAACCGACTTGGCTGCCGTACGAGAGCTGATAGAAGAGGCAGGGATTCAATCCGCAGTAGGGCGAAATTTGGGTGAGTGGCGTGCCATTGAAACAGGTCACACGTGGGTATTTCATGAGTGTCATGTTGCCCAAGACCTTCCCGATACTTGGGTGCATTTTGCAGAAGATGATGGAGGCCATGAGTTCAGATTTTTTTGGCATCCACTAATGAGTGAGCCTTCTGAAAGATGGCATCAGGTTTTCAAGGATGCTTTAAGCTTTCTCAGGACTACCCTTGCTGAAGTCTAAGTGTGTATTCAGCTCTTCTTGAGTCAGTCAGGCCGGCGCCCACCTATGAGGTAGCAGTTGACCGATTTCACTCGCCCGCTGGGTCGACATCCAGTCATGCAACGTTTTGATGATTGGAGCTGCCTGGACGGGAAAAAGGGACAGATTTGAATGGCACTTACTTAACCTTCTTCGGGTGTCCATTTCTCCTGACCTCGGCCCTAGCCGTCGAG
>NZ_SPKL01000028.1:0-185475 GCF_023127755.1 Pseudomonas sp. W2Aug9
CAAACGCCGCGCCGAACAGCCCCAGGTAACCCATCAGCACCGGTCAGTGGGCCGGGTAGTCGGCCACCACCACATCCTTGCCTTCACGGGTCAGACCGATGACTTGATACGCCTCGCTACGCCCTTCCACTTCCATACCCGGCGAGCCCAAAGGCATGCCCGGTGCGGCAAGACCCAGCAGGTCATGACGCTGGCGCAAGGCCAACACCTGCTCGGCGGGTACATGGCCTTCGACGAACTTGCCGTCGATCACAGCGGTATGGCACGAACCGAGGCGCGGGGCGACGCCCAGGCGTTGCTTGACCGCGCTCATGTCTGCTTCAACGTGGTCGTTGACCTTGAAACCGTTGTTTTCCAGATGGCTGATCCATTTTTTGCAGCAACCGCAATTGGCATCGCGGTGTACATCGATGGGAATCAGCTCGGCGGCCTGGGCCAGGGGGGTGGCAAGCAGGGTGCAGAGCAAGGCCAGTCGCAATGGGTTTTTCATCAGGGGTCTCACTGAAAGCGCAGCAATAAACCGCGCATTCTCCCTGCTTTTTACACTGAGACGCGCTGGTAATGTTTCTAAATTATACGAAGCCTGGGCTTTCCAACCGCTGCTTGAGCTGGTCCAGGGCAATGGCGGAGAGTTTGATCATGCGTTTGTGCAAGGTAGCGAGTTGCAGTTCGGTTTCATACGTCAATACGCGCTTGAACCGAGTGCCACCCTGATGGGCTTGCAAAAAATAATGGATACAACCGTCCACCGCCAGTGAGGTGAACACGGTCTTGAACTCGTCGGGGCAGCGAGCGATTTGCACGCGGTAGCTCATGGATACGCGAATGCCCAGCAGATCGATGTCTTCAGTAAAGCGCGAGCCGACCGACAACGAGCCGCGGGTGCCGGTGTCGGCGCTAAGGGAGGAGGGGTGCCATTCGTGCCAGCGGTCGGGCTGGGTTACATAATCGTAAACAGTATGGATTGGGGCCTGGATAAAGCGTTCCTGACTGATCTGCTCCAAGCGGATCGGCTGCTCAGTCGCGTGCATGGCACACCTCCTGTGTGGCGGGTTTTTACACTGGGAGCTGTCAGAATAGTCTGGCTCCCGCGCTTCGCACGGGAGTATTCAGGCCGTTGATCAGCACGCTGAAAATTAGATATCCAACAGGGCCATCACTTCCTTGGGGTAGCGCAAACCGGCGGTTGCATCGGCCGGGAAGATTGCATCCAGCCCAGCCAGTTCGTCCTTGCTGAGGGTGATCGATACCGCCGCGACATTCTCTTGCAAGTAGGTACGCCGCTTGGTCCCGGGGATTGGGATGATGTAGTCACCTTGGGCCAATACCCAGGCCAGTGCCAGTTGCTCGGCCGTCACGGATTGGTTGGTGCACTTGCGTGCTCGGCCCGGCACGGGTTTACAAGGTTAGGCTTGTGCCCTGCGATAGGCGCCAGGTTGCTGCCCGGTGACTTTATGAAAGGCCCGGGTAAATGCGGCCACCGACTGATACCCGGCTGCCAGCGAGACCTCGGCCACGGTCTGGTCCGCCTTGAGCAGCCCACAGGCATGGCGCATACGTATCACCAGCAATACCTGCCCCGGCGACTGCCCGCATAACTCCCTGAAACGCTTGAAAAACGCCGAACGGGATAACCCCGTGCACGCCGCCATGCTTTCCAGGCTCCAGGGCTCGGCCGGGCGCGCAATCAGCTGCTCCAGCAGGCCGGCAAATGCCGGTTGCCGGCCCAGCGCTGCCAGGCCGCCCAGCTCAGTGTTGTCGATGACTTGCTGGCGCAGTACATATAAAAACAACAAGTGGCAAAGACGTTCGAGCAAGGCCGAGGAGGGCGCGGGTAGGCGCTCGCACTCCTGCAGGATCAATTCGAACAGATTGCGCGCAGCGGTCAACGATGGATCACCGGCACGCAGGATGATCCAGGCGGGCAGGCTGTCGACAATCATCGCCGACAAGCCGGATTGGAAATGGAAGAAGCCGCAAACCAGGCCCACGCCATCCATGGCACTGCTATCGAGGGGCAGCATCGGCCGGCGAGGGCACTCTTGGGCGCTTGCCGCGATACTTTCCCCGGACAACCGATAGGCCAGGTCACGCAGTAGAAACACGGCGTCACCATTGTTCAGGTGCCGGGACGTTGGATCACCGTCGATATGCAGCCAGCAATCGCCCTGCACGATCAAATGGAAGCTTGCCTGGGCCAGGCTGTGCGTGCTGGCGTGCCAGTCACCGCAGTAGCGGCCGACGTGAAACAAATTGGTATTGAGTTCAAGGCTATCTAATAACCAATCGACAAGAGTGCTGGACGAATTCATCTAATGGAAAGACTCAAGAGCAAGTAATCGCTACTTTAGCCTATTGAGCGATTTTTTTAGAACCAACAGACTGGCGCACTCGAACCCAACAGGAGACCACTCCATGTCCCGTGTACCGTTGCTCACCCCTGACACCGCCCCGGAAGCGGCGAAACCTTTCCTGGAAAATGCGCAGAAGGCCTCGGGTTTCATTCCTAATCTGCTGGCGGTGTTGGCCAATGCACCGGCGGCGCTGGAAACCTATATCACTGTCTCCGGCTTGAATGCCAAGGCCGAACTGAGCCTGGCCGACCGCGAAGTGGTGCAGTTGATTGCTGCTACTACCCACGGGTGCGATTTCTGTGTGGCCGGCCACACCGCCGTTGCGCGCAACAAGGCCAAGCTGCCCGAGAACGTGATCGAGGCCCTGCGCCGGCTGGGTGAGCTGCCTGACACTCGCTATGAGACACTCGCCGCCTTTACCCGTGAAGTGATCGCCACTCGGGGTGATGTCAGCGATGCCGGCTTTGAGGCGTTTCTCGCGGCCGGCTATACCAAGGGCCACGCGCTGGAGGTCATCCTGGGCGTAAGCCTGGCAACCCTGTGCAACTTCGCTAACGTGTTTGCCCGTACCCCGCTGAACCCGGAACTGGCGCAGTACCGCTGGGAAAAACCGGCAAGCTGAATCGGCGTTGGTCCACCTGCTGTAAAAGGAGAGACATGAATGCTTGACCCAATCTTGAGCCGTTGGCTCGATGTTCAAGCGCAGGCCCTGGACGTGGGCAGTTGCGATCCACAGGAAGTGCTGCCACGCCTGGCAGAAGCCAATATTCTGAAAATCGGTGTGCCCACCCAACTGGGCGGGCTGGGCGGTGATGTGGCGGGTGCGGTCGAGGCCATCGCCAATGTGGCCAGCCATTCCCTGGCGGCGGCATTTGTGTGCTGGGGCCAGCGCTCGTTTATCGAGTACTTGTTGCAGAGCCCCAATCAGCGCCTGCGCGAACACCTGATGCCGGACCTGCTCAGCGGCAAGTTGGCCGGAGCCACCGGGCTGTCGAATGCGATGAAGTTCATATCGGGTATCGAGTCGTTGCAGATCAGCGCCGAGCCCAACGAGCATGGCTGGACGCTCAACGGTCGTCTGCATTGGGTGACCAACCTGCGCAAGAATGGTTTTGTCGCCGCAGCTGCTATCGAACATGCGGGCGGTGGTACGCCGTTTATCCTGGCGATCCCGGATTCAGTGGCGGGCTTGCAGCGCTCCCGCGATCTGGAGCTGCTTGGGTTGCAATCGAGCAACACCGCTGCCCTTGGCCTGGAAGGCGTGGAGCTGAGCCGTGACTGGTTGCTGCACGAGGACGCGCGCAAGTTCCTGCCGGCAGTGCGCCCGGCGTTCCTTGGTTTGCAGTGCGGCATGTCGATTGGCCTGGCCCGCCGCTCCCTGGCCGAGGTGGCCAATCATCTGGGGGCCAGCCGTACGGTGTTGCGCGAAGAGCTGGAAGCCTTGCGGGCGACGCTGGACCATCTGGTCAGCGAGCTCAAGAGCGGGTTGCTGGCTGGGCGTTTTGCTGCCGAGCCGATCCCCTTGTTCAAGCTGCGCATTGCCCTGGCAGAAACCGCCGCCAGCGCCGTGCAGCTTGAACTGCAGGCCAGTGGCGGCAAAGCCTACCTCACCGCCCACGGTAGTGGCTTTGCGCGGCGCTGGCGCGAGTCGGCATTTGTGCCGATTGTGACGCCCAGCCTGGTGCAACTGCGCACTGAGTTGCAGCGCCAGGCCAACCTATGAGCCAGGCGGTCATGACGGCCCAGGGGATTTGCCTGGGGTATGCTAGCGGCCCGGTACTGCAAGGGTTTGACTTGCAGTTGCAGGCGGGCGAAGTGGTGTCGATCCTGGGGCCCAGCGGCGTGGGCAAATCCAGCCTGCTGCGTGTGCTTGCCGGCTTGCAGCTACCCCAGGCCGGTCGTGTGCACGTGTTGGGCGAACCCTTGAGCGGTCCGCACCCACGGGTGGCGGTGGCCTTTCAAGACCCCAGCCTGTTGCCCTGGTTGAACCTGGAAAAAAACGTCGCCTTCGGCCTGGACTTCGCCCGCCAGCCGCACCTGAGTGTTGAAGAGCGCCGCCGTCGTGTCGACCACGCCATCGCGGCGGTAGGCCTGGAACATGCGCGCCAGCAGTTCCCGGCGCAACTGTCCGGCGGCATGGCCCAGCGCACCGCGCTGGCCCGCTGCCTGGCCCGCCAGCCTCAAGTGCTGCTGCTGGATGAGCCCTTCGGCGCGCTGGACGAAGTGACCCGCGCCGACATGCAGCACCTGCTGCTCAAGGTCAACCGTGAGCAAGGTTCGGCGGCGGTATTGATCACCCATGACATTGACGAAGCGCTACTGCTGTCCGACCGCATCCTGCTACTGGGTAACCGCCCGGCGCGGACGTTGGGTGAATGGCATATCGACTTGCCGCAACCTCGGGACGAACAGGTCGAGGCCATCGGCGCGCTGCGTATCGATATTCTGAAAACCTTACGGCAGGCGAGCCGCCCTCAACCCAACCCCCTTGAACAACAGGAGCTTAGCCATGTGTCTGGATGACCTGACCCACTCGCGCCGTGACTTTCTCAAACTCTCGGCGGTGCTCAGTGCCGCCGGCGCCTTGCCGCTGTTGAGCAGCCTGCAGGCGCGCGCCGCCAATGAGCCCGACGCGCCGGTGCGTATCGGTTATCTGCCGATCACCGACGCCACGCCGTTGCTGGTTGCCCACAACAACGGCCTGTTCGAAGCCGAAGGCATCAAGGCCGAACGTCCGGTACTGTTGCGCAGTTGGGCTCAGGTGATCGAAGCGTTCATCTCAGGGCAGGTCAACGTGATTCATCTGCTGTCACCGATGACCGTGTGGGCGCGCTACGGCAGCAAGGTGCCGGCCAAAGTCGTGGCCTGGAACCATGTGGGTGGCTCGGGCCTGACCGTATCGCCAGGCATAACCGATGTGAAGCAACTGGGCGGCAAGTCGGTGGCGATTCCGTTCTGGTACTCGATCCATAACGTGGTGGTGCAGCAACTGTTCCGCGACAACGGCCTCACGCCGGTGACGCGTGCGACCGGCAGTTCGATTGCCGCCAATGAAGTCAACCTGATCGTATTACCGCCGTCGGACATGCCGCCCGCACTGGCCAGCAAGCGCATCGACGGCTATATCGTCGCCGAGCCGTTCAACGCGCTGGCCGAGAACCTCAAGGTCGGCCGCGTGCAGCGCTTTACCGGTGATGTGTGGCGCAACCACGCGTGCTGCGTGGTGTTCATGCACGAGCACGACCTGACCAACCGCCCGGAGTGGTCGCAGAAGGTGGTGAACGCCATCGTCAAGGCCCAGGTGTGGACCCGCGACAACCGCGAAGAGGCGGTGAAACTCTTGTCCAAGGATGGCCCGAACCGTTACACGCCACACGCCGAGCCGGTGTTGAGCAAAGTCCTGGCCCCGGCTGCCAGCGACCGCGCCGCCTATTTGGCGGACGGGGCGATCCAGCATGCCAATTGGGACGAGCACCGCATCGATTTCCAGCCTTATCCATTTCCGAGCTATACCGAGGAACTGGTGCGGCGCTTGAAGGACACTCTGATCGAAGGCGACAAGAAATTCCTCGCTGACCTCGATCCGGCGTTTGTCGCCAAGGACCTGGTGGATGATCGCTTTGTGCGTCAGGCGATCGAAGCGGTGGGCGGCATGAAAACCTTCGGCTTGCCGGACGGCTATGAGCGGCATGAGGAGATTGGCGTTTGAACAACGGTAGAATCCTGGGCTGGTCGCTGGGGTTGAGCGGCTTGGCAGGTTTGATGTTGCTGTGGTGGCTGGGTGTGAAAGTGTTCGGCGAGGCCGATGGCCTGTCGGCGCGCTTTTCGCTGGCGGCCACCGCAAGCAGCCTGTGGGAATTGCTTGGCCGCAGTGAGCTGTACCTGCACATCGCCGTGAGCCTCAAGCGTATCTTTGTCGGGCTGTTTCTTGCGCTGTTGATCGGGGTGCCACTGGGTCTGCTGGTGGGCAGTTCGCGCAATCTGGAGGCGGCGACTACGCCGGCCTTCCAGTTTCTGCGGATGATTTCGCCGTTGTCCTGGATGCCGATCGTGGTGATGCTCATGGGGGTAGGCGACCAGCCGATCTATTTCCTGCTGGCGTTTGCCGCGGTATGGCCGATCGTGCTCAACACCGCAGCCGGCGTGCGTCAACTCGACCCGCGGTGGTTGCAGTTGAGCAAGAGCCTGAGTGCCACGCGCTGGGAGACGTTGCGTCGAGTCATCATTCCTGGTGTGGTCGGGCATGTGCTGACCGGCGTACGCCTGGCCATCGGTATCCTATGGATCGTGCTGGTGCCGTGCGAGATGCTCGGGGTCAGTGCAGGGCTGGGCTATTACATCCTCGATACCCGTGATCGCCTGGCGTATTCGGAGTTGATGGCGATGGTGGTGGTGATCGGGCTGTTGGGGTTTGCGCTGGATGCGCTGGCACGTGGGCTGCACCAGCGCTGGGTGCAGCGGGGATAAACACGCACATTCGAGCGACACACTGTCGCTCGAAGCGCAGGGCAGGGTTAAACCTGAATAACCAGGTCACCTGGCAAGTCTGTGGGGGAGAGAGGGTTTCGTACGTTGGGCGAAGGTTTGTCGAAGACCCCGATACTGATGCTGCCTGTCATCTCGGCCAAGCCCGGAACACCCTCAGTGGTATTCATGTGTGATTGACCGACCAAGGCAAGCCACTTTTCCGTTCCGGAGTTGGCCTGGATCACTTCTGACGCATAGTAATTGAACTCTTCGAGGCGTTGCCTGGAGCCGAACCCTGTCTCGGTGCGGCCTAGTTTTGCGTCTTTATGCCGGGTTAAATAATAGTGATCAAGCGGCAACACTTCGATGCCATGCAATTCGAATTTGGCTTTGAGCTCGTCAAATGTCGGTTGGGTGCGAGGGAGGTCGGGATTGGCAAGGTTGCCGATGCCATCATCGACAATGCCCTTGGAAGGTAAGTCGATGACGCCCTCGAAATAGATCTTCTTCACCCCCTCCTGTTTGAATTTCTCAACGTTGTCGAAGAGCAACTTAAAGCTGGCCATCTCTTTATGGGACTCTCCGAACACGATGCCATTGGAAACTTTCAGTGCCTCTGTGATCACTTCGGCTGCGGGCGCGGTCTTGGAGATTTGCGGCGCCACTATGCGTGGTGGCAGGGCGCCCTCTTTGAGGGCGTCATAGGTCTCGTACATTTCCTCGATGAATTTTTTCAGGGTTTCATCTTTGCCGTCACCGCGCAGGAAGTGCCCTGGCTCCAGTTTCCCTTTCATGCTTTCTACATAGCTGCCTTTGGGCAGCTCCTTTCTTGTGACTTTGCTGCTGATCCTGGGACGTGTAGGTCGACCTATCGGGTCGAATCGATGCGCTTGCGAATGACTCGGGGCGTATGCCACAGGCATGTAAGTATGCGTCGGAACGAACGCATCGAGAGGCGGGCCGTAAGGCTCCCGGGTGCCCGCATCTACGGCGTACCATTTGCCCTCATGTAGAACGGCAGAGGCTTCCAGGTTTTTGTCACCACGCTTGAACAGGCCGATAGCGACATCATCGAAGGGCGCGCCTGCCTCGATCAGGTCGCTGCCCCTGGCCATGCCTCGCAGACGCTGTATGCCGTCACCGGCGGCGCCGGCACCTGCCAGAGCCAGCTTGCCGGCGCCCACCGCTGCATCGCCTAAACCACCCAGCGGGTTGAAAGCGCTCAAGACGTCGGCGCCGATTATTCGTGTGGCGCGCGCCAGTTTGCTGATGGCGTTGCTGGTTTTATGCGCGCCCTTCAGCAGTTTTGACGCGGTGCCCACGCCGGCAGTGAGAAAACCGAAGACGTCAAATGCCAGATCGACAGCCGCATCTTTATAGTTGCCGTTACGCCAATTGACGATGGCCGTTCTCAGCGGAATCAGGTCGAGGATAAATTCGCCGATGGTATTGAGGGTGTCACGGTTCCTCTCCGTAGACGTCCTACCTTCTGCTTGCCGCCTGACGGCGTCACTGTCGATGCCCTGCGCGTTGACTATCATCTGGGCGATGTCGTGGATGCGTGGGTTTTTGAATGTATTGACAGGGGGGCCTTCTCGGGTCTTTTCGACACCCAGATTATTCAGGTTCTTGCTGAGTGGGAGCGCTTCGATCTTGGTGACTTCATTGGCTATGTATTCATCCGCTGCGATGCGTCCCGAAGAAGCTTTTTTGATAGTCGCGGTGACCGGGTCGAATTCGTAGACGTGTTTCTCGCCCTTGAGCTCTGCTTGCATCAAAACTCTTGGGCTGGTGTGGAACAGTTTGTTTGGCCAAAACGGAATAGGCGAGCTGCGGTAGGTGTTCTCTTGATAAAAACTAAGCTTTGCGTTGTTTAAAATCTCTCGATCTGCGACAGGCAACTGGGTAATGGCATTCATCCACGTGTAATGGTGGATTTTTTTACAATGGGTCGTTACTTCGGCGAATTGTTTATCAAATTCCTGGGGGACGTTGAAGTGTGGGCTGTGGGTGAAAAGAGCGACGGCACCCAGGTTGACGCCCTTGGTGTTATTGCGGATCACCCAGTCGTTGGTGTTGATTTTCAGCCCTTGCATGGTGAGCTCGCGCAGCGAGTAGAGAGGGCCGAAGCGTTGGCCCTTGAGCCCCATCTTGTGATAATTCAGACAAAAGAGTTTGTCATCCAGAGGAAAGTCATCACCCAAGTGCTGCTGGATTCGTTCTTGTGCCATTCTTTCTCGATTCGGCAAGGGCTTGTCGAGCAAAGCGGACGCCTCTTTCAACGCTTCATGTTGAGCATTGAAAGCTGTGCGGGCGTACTCGAAATCCTCCGCGGTGTAGTGTGCGTCGTCGAAGCGGTAAATCACGTCGTTGGCCACACACCAGTCAATCAGTGCATTTTTCTTTGCCGCTTCACTGGCTGGGTATTGCGACGGGTCTGCGCACATCACTTCGGCGAAGTTCATGTTCATCGTCCTCCCGGGCGTGTGGGCTTCGATACCGGCCACCGCGATACATAAGTTTGCCCACGCCTGGCTGTGGCAACGTACTGACGCTGGAATGTCTTTGATCAAAAACTGGGGGGCGACCCGCATCAGCAGCAACCGGGCTGCCAGCGCGGCGGTAGCAGGGGAAGTACGGCCAGTGCTGCTCAGGTGATTGGCAAGGGCCTCAACCACGGAGGCGGGCGATGAGTCCCTGTGGATTTCGACGCCCAAATCAAAGCCGGCCACTATGTTTCGATTGGATTTTTGATCCAGCGCTTCAGGGTCGAGGCTCAAATGGATGGTCGCCAGCACATAGTCATTGGCGCTGCTGCTTGTGGCAATCCCGCCCACACTGGCTTGAACCGCGGCGCCTAGCGCTGCGGCTTGCGGTGAGTCGAGCAGTTTCTCCAGCGCGGCAGCAGGGTCTTGCATCAGTTGTGGAGACAGGGTGACGGCGTTGGCAAGGTAGTCCAGGGCGCCGACGCCAGGCTTGGGCAGTGGCAAGCCTGGCAGATTCGCGCTATTCGACGCGATGACATTGTAGGCCGTGCGCTGATGTTCAATGCTCAATGGCAGTGTCCAGGCCAGAGCACCACTCAAGTTGCCCAATGGGTGCTTCTGGACGTGCTCGCAGAGGTTCTGGGCAAGCTCCTGCAGCTCTACTCGGGTCTTGGGATAGTAAGGGCTTGCTGCTTTGATGAGCGATTCGAGGCTGGCGGTGCGTGGGGACGCATCGGCGGACGCAAGCGTGAGATGGGTGGACAGGAAATACGCGGCTACGGCCTCTGGTGTTGCGTCTTCGGGCAGTTTCTCCAGCGCCGTATCGAGGGCCTTGGCAAGGTTATGCAGCTCCTGGCGGTCGCTTAATTTTTTTCTCAGTGTCTGGCGTCCATCCGGCAGCGCTGGCTCAGCGGTGGCGGTGGTATCGCCCACCTGAGCGTCAACATCTGGCGGTGTTTGGGGAAGGTCGGTAGATAGCGGCGAAAATTGCAAACTACGAAGTGGGGCAGCATGTTGAATGTTCACAGTCACTCACCTTTCAGGCATGGAAACGTCAACGCTCCAAAAGGCTACATACCTGTAGCTTGAGCGCACTGATTCGTGTGCGCTCTGGGCATTACGGTTCCCACATGGCTACCCGTGGTGTGTGAGAAATCAAGTCAGCAAGACGCGAGGGGATTGCCCTCTCAACGATTAAAACCGACGGCCCGTGTGAGCGCCGAACAAGCCAAAATTTTTGATCGCCTGTAACATGAGACGCAGCCGACCCGGTTCGTCCCGATTTTCGGGTATGTGCGGCGAAACACAGCGGATACATTCTTTAAGGTTCAGGAACTTCGTCATGACCCAAAAGCAACGCTTGAAATACTCGATTCTGATCGCCCTGGCCGTGCTGGCCTCGATGTTCGGCCTGTCCTACCTGCAGAACATTGGCGTGATCAGCGAAAAGACCTTCCAGTACCTGGCCATTGCGATTGCCGTGGTGGTAGTGGTGATCAACGGCATCATGCGTCGCAAGGTCAAGCCGCACTTCTGATCAGCGCGGCGTGACTCAGGCGCGACCTTCGAGCACTTTGGCAGCCTCTTCATGGAGGCTGTAGCTTTTATCGGCATTGAGGGTGATCACGCCCTCGCTGCACAGACGCTTGAGCACCTCACGCACACTGAGAAACGACAACGGGATGCCCAGCTCCAGCAAGTGGCTGTGCACGCCCCGCACCCCCAGGGTGCGCTGATTGTCGGCGGCGCTGAGGAGGGCGTCGATGACCTTCAGCCGAATCAGGCTGGTGCGCAGACCGAAACACTTGAGCAAATGGCGAATGCGCTGGTTGCCTTGCTGTTCGGGTGCCTTGCCAAAGTCTTGTGAACCGTTGCCGTAGTTGGCCTCGGCAGTCGGTGAATGTCCATCCGTGGGCACTTGCGGGTTGTACATGCAAAAACTCCTTATCAGAGCCTGATCAGGAAAATGATGGTGCTCTTATTCAATAAGACGAACGAGAGAGCAAAATCATGAAGTGCCGAATGTAGAAAATTTGTCGGTATCAGGTTTGTCACACTGTCGCCGGCCTGGATAAGCCCCGTTCGTGGCTAAATTATTCCCGGTTAAATGCGTCCTTACGGTGGGGTAGTTGTATCTACCGAGGGTGTTCAATTTGACTGCGGGGTCTGCGTGATTATTTCCAACGGGTTGTCCAGAGTCTGCGTGGCAGGGGTGTTACTGGGGCTGAGTTTTGCGGCCTCGGCGCGCGAGCATGTGGCTCAGGCGTCGGCCGATATTCGCCGTACCACTTACGGCGTGCCACATATCCGCGCCGACGACGAGCGCGGCCTGGGCTTTGGCATCGGTTACGCGTATGCCCAGGACAACCTGTGCCTGCTGGCCAATGAAGTGGTCACGGTGAACGGCGAGCGCGCGCGCTATTTCGGCCCCGAGCAGGCAACCCTGGAGGAACGCAACAACCTTGCCAGCGATGTGTTCTTTACCTGGCTCAATACACCCGGCGCGGTGCAGGCATTCTGGCGTGCGCAGACCCCGCAGATCCGCCAGCGTATCGAAGGCTACGTGGCCGGCTATAACCGCTATTTGAAGGAGCAGGGCGCGCCCGCACAATGCCAGGCGGCGTGGGTACGACCGCTGGTTAAAGAGGATCTGGTCAAACTGACGCGCCGGTTGCTGGTAGAAGGTGGCGTTGGCCAGTTCGCCGAAGCCTTGGTGGGCGCCACGCCGCCCCAAGCCGTCGCCGGTGTGCAACCCGGCGCGCAGGCATTTGCACAGGCCGCCGCGCATCAGCAACGCTTCAGCCTCGACCGGGGCAGTAATGCCGTCGCGGTGGGGCGTGATCGTTCTTTCAATGGCCGTGGGATGTTGCTGGCCAACCCGCATTTCCCATGGGTGGGTGGCATGCGTTTCTACGAAATGCACCTGACCATCCCTGGCCAACTGGATGTAATGGGTGCCGCACTGCCAGGTTTACCCGTGGTGAATATCGGCTTCAACCAGCACGTGGCGTGGACGCATACAGTGGACACCTCCAAGCATTTCACCCTGTACCGACTGACCCTGGACCCCAAGGATTCCACGCGCTATATGCTCGACGGCAAGTCCGTTGCCCTGGATAAAACCACGCTGACCGTGCAGGTCAAACAGGCCGATGGCAGCCTCAAGGACGTTGCCCACACCGTCTACAGTTCGCAGTTCGGCCCCGTGGTGCAATGGCCCGGCAAGCTGGACTGGGACAACAAATACGCCTTCAGCCTGCGCGACGCGAACCTGGGCAACGACCGCGTACTGCAACAGTGGCATGCCATGAACCGTGCGGGCAGCATCACTGAGCTGCAAACTGCGGTGCACTCCCTTCAGGGCATCCCATGGGTCAACACCCTGGCTGCCGATGATCAGGGGCAGAGCCTGTACATGAACCTGTCGGTAGTACCCAACGTCAGCGCCGCCAAACTGGCGCAATGCAGCGACCCACGGGCCGGCCTGCAAATGATCATGCTCGACGGCAGCCGCAGCGCCTGCGCCTGGGACATCGACCCCAAGGCTGCGCAAGCAGGGATCTTCCCGGCGGCGCAGTTGCCGCAGTTGCAACGCACCGACTATGTACAGCACTCCAACGACTCTGCCTGGATGGCTAACCCCGAGGCGCCGCTGAGCGGGTTCTCGCCGGTGATCAGCCAGGACAATATTGGCCTGAGTCCACGCGCACGTTTCGCCCTGCAACGCCTGCAATCCCTGGACAAACAGCCGATCAGCGTCAGCGACCTGCAAAACATGGTCATGGACAACGAGGTGTACCTGGCGGGCCAAGTCATGCCGGACCTGCTCGATTTTTGCGCCAAGCAACTTGGCACCGACGCCGCCGCGCTCCAGCCACTGTGCACCAGCTTGAAAACCTGGGACCGGCGCGCCAACCTCGACAGCGGCATCGGCCTGGTGCACTTCATCAACCTGATGCAGCACCTGCAGCAAACTCCCGATGCCTGGCGTGTCGCCTTCGACCCGGCCCACCCCCTGACCACGCCCCGCGGCCTCGCCATCGATCGCGCGCCGGTGGCCGCCGCGCTGCGTGAAGCCATGCTGGCCTCCAGCGCAGACGTCAACCAACTCGGCCTGAGCCGTTGGGGTGAGATCCAGGTCAGCGGCCAAACCCCCATCCACGGCGGCCCGCAAGAACTGGGTGTCTACAACGCCATGCAAACCGTGCCCCGCGCCGACGGCAAGCGCGAGGTCGTCAGCGGTACCAGCTACCTGCAAATCGTCACCTTCGATAACGACGGCCCCAACGCAGTCGGCGTGCTGGCGTTCTCCGAATCCAGCAACCCGGCGTCCCCTTACTCAAAGGACCAGACCCAGGCCTTCTCCGAGAAAAAACTGCGCCCGTTGCCGTTCACCGACGCTCAGATCAAGGCCGATCCGCAGTACCAGCTCCACACCGTGAAGGAGTAGGGCAGACCCGCAACCCCTTGATGCCAGAGCAGAATATTTTTTGAAATCAAGGGGTTGCAGGCATAGGCAAATGAGTACATAATGGCGCCCATCGAACGCAATGAAGCATTAAAAACTTCAATGTATTCAATGAGTTAGAGTAGAGGCAGGCTTCACATAGCCCACTCAAGTTTGTATGCGGTGAATGTCAGCGATAAGGGCATTGATCGTTTGAGGCCGAGTAGCAAAATGGTTATGCAGCGGATTGCAAATCCGCCTACGCCGGTTCGATTCCGACCTCGGCCTCCACTCTTGAAAACCCCGTAGATTAACGTCTACGGGGTTTTTTATTGCCTGCGATTTGGCAACGCTTCCCGTGCACTTATTCAGTGCGTATGTTGGCAAGCGCAGGACTATGTCCGTACTTATCAAAGCTGACCGAGACAACCATGAAACAGAACATTCTTCTTGCAGCCGTTTGCGCTGTACTGATCCAGGGCTGTGCCTCCACCTCCAAAAGCCATGAGGACTCGCCCTCCATGCTCCCGACTACCTCGGCTGCTGTAGCCCAGCCAGCTTTACCCGCCTATTACTGGAACCTGGTTTCGGCCAATGATGCCTCGGGTAAACCTTTCATCGCTCTGAACAAAGGCATCGAGCGCAAGCTGCGCGTTTCCTTCGGTGACAAGAATCTGAATATCAGCGGTGGCTGCAACGGCCAGTTCGGCGGCTATCAGTATCAGGATGGGGTGTTGAAAGTGCAGTCACTGGCTTCAACGCTTATGGCTTGCGACAAGAGCCTGATGGACCTTGACGCAGAGGTCGCTCGACTGTTCAAGGGCGACCTGCGCGCCGTCATCACCGGCGATAACACGGCGCCGACGCTGCAACTGACTACCGCCAACGGCTCGGTGCTCAAGCTGCAGGGCGAGGCTACGCCGCAGACGCGTTACGGGAGCAAGGGTGAGGTCAAATTCCTGGAGGTGGCCGCCAAGACCGTCAAGTGCAGTCACCCGATGATTCCTGACTATCAGTGCCTTCAAGTGCGCGAGCGACGCTATGACGACGCCGGCCTGCAACTTGCGACCCAGGATGCGTGGCATCCGCTGTATCAGTCTATCGAAGGCTTCGAGCATCATGACGGCGTGCGCACTGTACTGCGGGTCAAGCAATACGAATGGAAAAATCCGCCCGCAGACGCACCTTCAAAGGTCTACGTACTGGATATGGTGGTCGAGCAGGACGCTTCCGGGACTAGTCAGTAACCGAGACCCAAAGCCGGTGACGTTCGAGAAAATGGCCGGTTTTCGACGAGTGACATGTCTAGATCAACGGTTCCAGCTCGGTTGGGGTTGTCACGTGTGTGTTTGCCAACTACCCTGAAAATGTTTGAATTATTACAAATAATTTCGGTTTGGCTTTTTTCGGTCAAACGACTTCAGGATGAGGGACGAAAAAATGTTTTCACACGAAGGCACCGCAATAGAGCTGTTGACCCTGGTTTTCGCCGTGACGGGCGTGCTGTTGATTGCCTGGTTTATTCACCATCAATACGAGCTCAGGTCACGCAAGCGTGTAAAAAAACAACAAGGTGGTAATCAGCAGCCTTCCGCTCAAAACCGCTGATTGAGCATAAATCCGGGCCAGCCATTCGCGCCGGTTTTAGTTCGATGCTCCGAGGCTCGGCGTCAGCCACTGGCCTCGGATCTATTGATTCTCTGGGCCTTGACTTCACTTGCGTAGGCTTCAAGCCTTTGCTGCTGAGCTGTGAGTAGCGCGCAGACTTTCGTTAACGTCGCTACGTTATTGGATGCGCCGCCAGCTGCCAATGCCGTCAGTTGCACCACCGACCAGCCGATAACCGCGCTGGCGTCTTCAAGGTCGTAGAACAGTTCCTGTTGTGCTGTCCTGGGGCCGTCGAGGTCGTCTATCAAAAGCGTGCACTCTGTGTGGGGTAAAAAGCTTAAGCGTGTACGACAGGGTAGTCATACCGACGCACAAGGGAAAATTACGGACAAAGAAAAGCCCGCGATGGGGGGCGGGCTAAAGGGGATGTTTTCAGGAGCTGTAGGCACAATAGGCGCTCGTCTGTGAAAGCTTTGTGAAACGCGCTCCTGAATTGAAATGCGCCTACACAGGCGAAATAGTCGCCAGCATCCCGATACCAATGGTCAGCACCAAAAAGCCGAACAGGAAAATTGCCATCTTGGTCATAAGGCCTCCGAAGGGAAGGGGGGACGACAGGAATGTCGGGATGGGGCTATTGTCCGCCTGGAGCGGTTTTCAATACAGACGCAGATAGAAAAGAAAAAACCGTATCAGATTGCCCGTTAGCGCCTGCGCCGGGCCTTTTCAAGCCAACAGTTTTTATAAAGATCAGCGCCGCGCCCTGAGACAGCCACCGCATTTGCCCCTAAGATAGCGCCCACTGCATCAACAATAAGAGTGGGTCCACCCTCGATGGAAAGACGCCAGTTCAGCGGTGGCATGCAAGGCAAGAACCTGCGCTACCTCAACGATCCCTCCCGGCAAGCAGCGTTGGTGACCCGCGTCGGTTTCCTGCTACTTGAACACTTCTCTCTGCCCGCTTTCACCCAGACCCTGGACACGCTGGTGACCGCCAATCTGTTGCGCCCCGAGCTATTTGCTTCGCGCACCTTCGGTTGGGGTGAAGGCGAAGTCATCAGTGACCTGGGCCTGGTCATCCGCCCCGATGCGAGCCTGGAACCTGCGGTCTTGCCGGACTTGGACCTGCTGGTCATCTGCGGGGGCTTTCGCACCGAACTCAAGGCCAGCGAACCCTTTATCCAGCTGTTGCGCAGCGCGGCCGAGGCGGGTGTCAGCCTGGCGGGTCTGTGGAACGGCTCGTGGTTTCTCGGTCGCGCCGGCCTGTTACAGGGCTATCGCTGCGCCATTCACCCCGAGCACCGTCCGGCGCTGGCGGAAGTATCCAAAGGCGCACAGGTCACCAGCGAGCCCTACGTGATCGACCGTGATCGCCTCACTGCGTCCAGCCCCTCCGGTGCTTTCCACATGGCGCTGGACTGGATCAAGAGCCTGCATGGCAAAGCATTGGTCGAAGGTATCGAAGATATCCTGGCGTTCGAAGAGTCGCGCTATCGCCGTATCAAACCCACCGAAAACGTCTGTGTCAGCGCACCGCTGCGTGAAGTGGTGAAGTTGATGGACGCCAACCTCGAAGAACCCCTGGAACTCGATCAACTCGCCGTCTATGCCGGTCGCTCCCGCCGCCAACTGGAGCGCCTGTTCAAGGAGCAACTGGGAACTACGCCACAACGCTACTACATGGAACTGCGTGTGACCGAAGCGCGGCGCCTGTTGCAGCATACCGAACTGTCACAGGTGGATGTGCTGGTAGCATGCGGGTTTGTCTCGCCGAGCCATTTCAGCAAGTGCTACAGCGCGTATTTCGGATATCGCCCCTCCAAGGAGAAGCGGTTGGTCAGGTAACGTGGCAGGAGTTGAAGCGCCTTCTGAAGGAATGTAAATGGTCATAACGCTTATGGATCGTTATCGCGGCAGCTTGCTTGGGCTGGCGTGCGGCGACGCAGTAGGAACCACGGTTGAATTCATGCCCCGCGGCAGCTTTTCTTCCGTCACAGATATGCTGGGAGGCGGGCCGTTCAATCTCAAGCCTGGCCAATGGACGGACGACACGTCCATGGCGCTGTGTCTGGCCGAAAGCTTGTTGCACAAGGGCGGCTTCGATGCGAACGACCAGATGGGACGTTATCTGAATTGGTGGAAGTGCGGGTATCTGAGCTCTACCGGTGAGTGTTTCGATATCGGGATGACGATTCGCGATGCGTTGGCGATGTTTCAGCAAACTGGCGACGGTTTTTCGGGCTCAACGAATCCCTATTCCGCCGGTAATGGATCAATGATGCGCCTTGCGCCTGTGGTGTTGTTCTATTTCCCAGACTTGGAGAACATCCGCCGTTTCACTGCGCAAAGCTCACGCACAACCCATGCTGCCCAGGAAGCCATCGAGTGTTGCCAACTGCTGGCAGAAGCCATCGGTAACGCACTGAGCGGTGTTTCGAAAGGTGAAGTGCTGAGCTTCTCAAATACCTCTTTGTCAGCTCCAAAGGTCACGGCTATCGCACGCGGCGAATACCGCGATAAAACGCACACCGAAATCGTCGGCTCAGGTTACGCGGTGGCTTCCCTGGAGGCCGCATTCTGGTGCTTCGATTACACTGCCAGTTTCGCTGAGGCTGTGCTTGCTGCCGCAAATCTGGGGGATGACGCTGACACCACCGCCGCAATCGTAGGTCAATTGGCAGGTGCATATTATGGTGTGCACGCTATCCCTATCGGTTGGCTGGACAAGCTATGGATGCACGATGAAATCCAAGACACCGCTGATGCCTTATACAGTGCCTCGCTCATGCAGCGACAAGGCTTAGAACCGCTCCAATCGATAGGGCCGTAACTCAGCCACCCGCTCTCCCGTCGCGAGTTGCCCAACCCTTTCGGCGGTCACCGCCGCCTGTGTCAGCCCCAAATGCTGGTGCCCGAACGCAAGCAGTACTTTGCCGTCGCACACCCGGTCGATGATCGGCAGCGAGTCGGGCAGGGACGGCCGAAACCCCATCCACGGCGTGGCGCCACGGTCGCTGAGGTCGTGACGAAACAGTCCTTTGCTCAAGCGATGCAGCTGCCAGGCCCGTTGCATATTGGCCGGGCGGTCGAGGCCGGCGAATTCGACTGTGCCGGCCAGGCGCAAACCGCCGGACAGGGGGGTCATGATGAACTTGCGCTCCAGCGAGGTGACGGCAAAGGGCAGGCGCTGATGCTCGTGGGGCAGCATCAGGTGATAACCGCGCTCGGTGTCCAGCGGCACCTGTTTGCCGGTCAGTGCGGCGGTGAGTTTGGCCGAGTGCGCACCGCAGGCGATGAGTACTTGGCGCGCTGTCAGTACACCTTGGTCGGTCATCAATGAAACGCCGTTGCCCTCCAGGCGTCCATCCAACACGCGCTGCTTCAGAAATTGCACACCCTCGGCCTTGGCCGCGTTCACCAGTTCGCCCACCACGGTGTACGGGTCGAGAAAGTGCCCGGTAGTGGGGAAGAACAATCCGCCTTGTATCGCGTCGCTCAGTTGTGGCGCGGCCTTGCGCACCGCATCGCCGCTCCAGAAGTTCACCGCTACACCTTGCTGAGTCATGCGCTGCTGCAACGCATCGATGGCAGCGCGGGATTCGGCGCGCTCAAACACCAGCAGTGAACCGTCTTCACGCAACAAATGCGCTTGCCCAATGGAGTGCAGCAAGCGCTGCCACGCGCCCAGGCTGCCTTCGTTCAATGCACGCAGGCCGGCCACGGTGCGCTGGTAGCTTGCCGGTCGCAGATTCAACAATAGGCGAATAAACCAGGGCAGGGCGCGGGGCAGGTAGGTCCAGTCCAGGCGCAGTGGGCCCATGGGGTCCAGCAGCATGGCCGGCAAGCGCTTGAGGATCGACAGGTCAGCAATGGGAAATACCTGCTCTGTCGCCAGATGACCGGCATTACCGTAGGAGGCGCCCATGCCCGGCGCCTGCGTGTCGACCACCAGCACTTGGCGGCCCTGGCGCGCCAGCTGCAAGGCACAGGCGACGCCTATGATGCCGGCGCCCACCACCACAATGTCTGCTTGATTGGGCTGGGCCATGGCTACGCCTCTCTCTGGCCGTCAAGCAGGCGCCGCAGCCCTAGCGGGTTGTCGTGCCCGAGCGCATCGGGCAGTAAGGCATCCGGAAAATCCTGATAGCACACCGGCCGCAGGAACCTTTGGATCGCCGCCGTGCCCACCGAGGTGCTGCGCGCATCCGAGGTCGCCGGGAACGGCCCGCCATGCACCATCGCATCGCAGACTTCCACGCCGGTCGGCCAGCCGTTGACCAACAGGCGCCCGGCCTTGCGCTCCAGCACGGGCAGCAGGGCCCGGGCTTGTGGCAGATCCAGGTCATCCATATGCAAGGTCGCGGTGAGTTGACCTTCCAGGTGTTCGGATACCCGTCGCACTTGCTCGGCATCGCCGCATTCCACCACCAGCGAGGCGGCGCCGAAGACCTCGGCCTGCAGGTGTTCGTTGCTCAGGAATGCCTGGGCCTGAGTTACGAACAGATGGGCCTGGCCTTGGTTCGGCCCAGCTCCCGCCAGGCCCTTGGCGGCAACCTGGGCGTGCTGGGCCAGTGCATTCACGCCGGTTTCGTAGGCGCTGAAAATGCCCGGGGTGAGCATGGTCTGCGCCGGGCAACGTGGAAGCAGATCACTGGCGACCTTGATAAATCGGTCCAGGGCGCTGCCTTTCACGGCGATTACCAAGCCAGGGTTGGTGCAGAACTGGCCGGCACCTTGGGTCAGTGACGCGACGAAACCTTCGGCCAATGCCTCGGCCCGTGCTTCAAGCACGGCAGGAAACAGGTACACAGGGTTGATCGAACTCATTTCCGCATACACCGGGATCGGCTCAGGGCGTGCCTGCGCGGCCTGGCACAGGGCGATACCGCCACCGCGTGACCCGGTAAAACCCACGGCCTTGATGCGCGGGTCGGTCACCAGTGCGATACCCACCTCGTTACCCGCGCCATAGAGCAGTGAAAATACCCCTTCGGGCAAACCACACTGTTTGACCGCCTGGGCAACGGCGCGGCCCACCAGTTCGCTGGTGCCGGGGTGGGCGCTGTGGGCCTTGACCACCACCGGGCAACCGGCTGCCAGTGCCGACGCGGTATCGCCGCCCGCCACGGAGAAGGCCAGGGGAAAGTTGCTTGCCCCAAACACTGCGACCGGGCCCAAGGCGATATGTCGCTGGCGCAGGTCGGCGCGGGGCAGCGGTTGGCGCTGGGGTTGCGCGGTATCGACTCGTACGTCGAGCCATTCACCCAGGCGTACAGTGCGGGCAAAGGCGCGCAGTTGCCCGCAGGTACGACCGCGTTCACCTTGAATGCGTGCGCGGGGCAGGCCGGTTTCGGCGCTGGCGCGTTCGATCAATTCATCGCCCAGGGCTTCGATGTTATCGGCAATGGTTTCAAGAAACCCGGCGCGGTCTGCCAAGGTGGTTTCGCGGTAAGTATCGAACGCGGCCCATGCCAGTGCGCAGGCCTGCTCGACCTGCTCGCCATCGCCGCCGGCATAGGCGGGTTCCAGTGGCGTGTCGGTGGCGGGGTTGATAGCGCGGATCGCATCGCGATGGCCGCAAAGGGATTGCTGACCAATCAGCATCTTGCCTGTCAGAGTCATGGGGCATCCTGAAAAACAGAGGGGTGTTGTAGGAGCGAGCAAGCTCACTCCTACAGAAAATCAAGCGACGTTCTGTTCCGCCGACCAGTTGGCATACCACTGGCGGAACAGCGCGTACTGCTGCTCGGCATAGCGGCGCTGGGCAGCGCTAAGCACATCGGTTTCGTTGAAGTGCAGGGCGTAGCCCTGATCGCCGTTGAGCACCATCAAATGCTTGTAATACAGCACTAGGTCACAGCCCTCATCGAACGACGACAGCACGGCCAGCGCAGCTTCCAGTTCGCGGGCCTGGCGCCGCGCCTTGGCATCACCCTTGGCGGCCTTTTTGCTCAGGGCCACCAGTTGCAGCACTTCCCGAGGCAAGGCGTTGCCGATGCCGGTGATGGCGCCGGTGGCGTTGCAATTGACGAAGCCGTGCACCACTTGCGTATCGACGCCAACCATCAGCGTTACATCATCGTCCTGGGAGGTGATGTTTTCTGCGGCGTAGCGCAGGTCGGCGGCGCCGCCGAACTCCTTGAAGCCGATCAGGTTCGGGTGCTCGCGGCGCAGTTCGAAGAACAGATCGGCGCGGGTGGCGAAGCCGTAGTAGGGACTGTTGTAGATCACCGCCGGCAGGTTGGGCGCAGCGTTGAGGATCGCCGCGAAGTGGGCCTTTTGCGCGGTGACCGAAGCCCCACGGGACAGCACGCGGGGAATCACCATCAAGCCATGGGCGCCGACCTTGGCGGCATGGGCCGCGTGGGCCACCGCCTCACGGCTGTTCACCGCGCCGGTGCCGACGATGGTCGGCACGCCGGCCGCGACCAGACGCGCCACGCCTTCCTGACGCTGAGCCTCGGTGAGCAGCGGCCAATCGCCCATGGAGCCGCAATACACCACTGCGCTCATGCCGATATCAATCAGCTCGCGGCCTTTGGCGACCAGTGCGTCAAAGTCCGGTTGGCGCTCGGCGGTGCAGGGGGTCATCAGGGCGGGCATGCAGCCGGTGAAGATGTTGTCGCTCATGGTGCTAACTCCATTCAGGTTAATAAATAAAAGGCTCAGATGCCCCAGGCAAACGGGTCCTGCTCGTCGATCAGCAAGGTGCTGTCGGCAGTCATGTACGCGCGGCCGGTGATGAAGGGACGCACGCGTTCGCCGTCCCATTCATAGCGGCCCTGGAACTGGCTGCCGGTGATGCTGGCTTGTACCCAGGTCTGCCCCGCAGCGAGTTTTCCATCGGCGGCCAGGCACGCGAGCTTGGCGCTGGTGCCGGTGCCGCAGGGGGAGCGGTCATAGGCTTTGCCGGGGCACATCACGAAGTTGCGGCTGTCGGCCTGGGCGTCGTCGGCGAACAGTTCGACATGGTCGATCAACGCGCCGTCTGCGCCGTGAATACCTTGGGCCTCAAGGGCCTTGAGCATCGCCCAGGTGTAGTCGGTCAAGACGTCAACGTTGCTCATCTGCAGGGCCTGGCCGTGGTCCGACACCAGGAAAAACCAGTTGCCGCCCCAGGCGATGTCGCCCAGCACCACGCCATACCCGGGCACCTGCACCGGTACCTGCTGGCGGTAGCGGTAGGCGGGCACGTTGCGCAGGGTTACGCCACCGTCTTCGTGCAGCGTGGCTGCCACCGGGCCTACCGGGGTGTCGATGGTGTGGACACCTGGCGCGATAAGGCCGAGGTAATGCAGGGAGGCGACCAGGCCGATAGTGCCGTGGCCGCACATGCCGAGGTAGCCGGCATTGTTGAAGAAAATCACTCCACAGGTGGCGCCCGGCGTGACCGGCGCGCAGTACAGTGCACCGACCAGCACATCGTTGCCCCGTGGCTCCAGCAGGCAGGCGCGACGCCATTGATCGTGATGAGTGCGCAGATCTTCAAGCTGCTCGGCGACGGTTGTGCCCGCCAAAGCCGGGAAGCCGTTCATGATCAGGCGCGTGGGTTCGCCACCGGTGTGGGAGTCGATTACATGCAGTCGCTTCATGGAAGGTTCCATCAGTGAGTGGCCGCCGAGAGGGGAGTGTCGTAGTGGCTGTCAGTGACCGCTTCGCTTTCATCGTCTTCGGTCTCCAGGCGCACCAGGTGGGCCGGCACACCGGTGGCGGCGCCCCAGTAGTAGATGCCCAGGGCGCAGGCCGCTACGACCAGCGTGTCAAACGGGTGGCTGATCACACCAATACCGCCAAAGCTGCCGAGCTTGGAGAGCAAAATGGTCACGGCGTAGAAGCCGATCAGCCAGGCCGAAGAGCGCACTTGCTGCTTGAGATTGAGGTGCGCGGTCGGTACCCAGCGTGCACAGAGCAGGTACACCACAAACATCAGGATTTGCAGGCCCAACAGCCATGACACCGTGTTCCAGCCTGACCAGTACACGATCAGCGCGGCGATGATGAATGACAGCGGACCCAATACCGCCATGCCCTTGACCCGGAACGGCCGCGCCATGTCCGGTGCATTGCGGCGCAGAGCGGCGACAGTCACCGGGGCCACGGCGTAGCTCAGGATCAACGCGGCGGACACCACGTTGATCAGCGCTTCCCAGGAAGGGAACGGCAGGGTCCAGAACACCGACAGGCCAAAGGTCAGCCACAGCGCCGGACGCGGGATGCCGGACTTTTCATCGATGCGCGTGAAGATCTTGAAAAAGGTGCCGGTCTGCGCCCAGCCATACACCACGCGCGGGGTGGCATTCATGTAGATATTCCCGCAGCCGCTGGGGGAGATCACCGCATCGGCCACCACCAGATAAGCCAGCCAACCTACACCCAGCGCCAGAGCGATATCGCGATACGGCAGGGCCAGCTCCTTGCTGATGCCGGCCCAGCCATTGGCGAGCATTTCGGTGGGCACACCGCCGAGGAACGCGGTTTGCAGCAGCACATAAATGGCAGTCGACAACAGCACCGAGAGAATCAGCGCGATGGGAATGGTGCGCTGCGGGTTCTTCACTTCGCTGGCCACCGAAATGATCGGCGTCAGCCCCAGGTAGGCGAAGATCACGCCGCCAGCCGACACCGCCATCTCAATGCCCGAGAGGCCGAACGGTGCAAAACCATGCATCTGGAAGTTCGCCGGTTTGAAGAAGGTGAACAGCACACCGATCACCAGCAACGGCACGATGAACTTGAACACGCTCACCAGGTTATTGGCGATGGCAAAGGTCTTGACGCTGCGGTAGTTGAGGATAAAGAACAGGCATAGCAGCGCGAACTGCACCAGCCAGCCCAGGGTGGTCGGGTCGCTGGAACCGGCCTTGGTCAACTCCGGAAACCACGCTGCAGCGTATTGGCGCGAGGCAACCACTTCAATCGCCACCAGGCTGGAAAACGCGATCAGCGTGATAAAGCCCATCAGGTAGCCCAGCAACGGGCCATGGGAGTACACCGGGTAACGCACTACGCCACCGGCGCGGGGCAGGGCGGCGCCGAGTTCGCAATAGACAATGCCCAGCAACAGCACGGCGAACCCACCCAGCAACCAGGAAAAAATCCCTGCCGGGCCGGCGATGGCCGACACATGACTGGCGGCGAATAACCAACCCGAACCGAAGATGGCTCCCAGCCCGATAAAGGTGAGGTCCATCAGTGACAACTGTTTCTTGAACTTGCCTTGGCCTGACATAGCGGCGCCTTCTTGTGAGTTATTGGATAGGCATGCAGTGGCGCTATCGTGAACCCGCCAGCCCGGCGGCGATTGATGTTTTACGTGCGCATGAATGACGAATTCAGCACAATTTCTCGCACTCGACAGCGCCCGGCACATGGCGCAATCTGCTGGCCGTCGATCAATAAAAGGGCGGTGAAAGTCATGTTGCACAGCGCGTTTGCGAGCCTTCTCCACGGCAGCCGCCCCGACAGCATCGAGCAGCTATTGAACGGGGTAGAGCAGTTATTACCGATGTTCGACGTGCTGCCCAACGCCGCGATTTTTATCAAGGACATCGACGCCCGCTACGTGCTCGCCAACCGCACCCTGGTGCAGCGCTGCGGCCTGAGGCAGTTGCAACCGCTGCTGGGCAAGACCAGCGCCGAGGTGTTCCCTGCGCAACTGGGGCCGGGCTATACCGAGCAGGACAGGCGTGTGCTTGAACAGGGGCGGGTGCTGGAAGACCAGCTTGAATTACACCTCTACGGCACCCGCGAACCCGGCTGGTGCCTCACGCACAAATGGCCGCTGTACAACCGGCTCGGTGCAATCATCGGCTTGGCCGGGATTTCGGTAGACCTGCAATCGGCCAGCGAAACCCATCCGGCTTATCAACGCCTGGCGGCGGTGGATGAACACATCCGCGCCCATTTCAACCGTCGCGTGACCCTCGGTGAACTGACCCGTATTGCCGGGATATCCGTGGCGCAACTGGAGCGCTACTGCAAGCGTGTTTTCCACCTGACGCCCCGGCAGATGATCCAGAAGGTACGCCTGGAACATGCCCGGCGGCTGTTGCATACCGAGCTGCCGATTACCGAGGTGGCGTTGCAATGCGGGTACACCGACCACAGCGCGTTTACCCGCCAGTTCAAGGCATCGACCGGGTTCACCCCCAGGCAGTATCGGCAGACAACGCCAAGAGACAAGACAGACGAAAATCTAGTGTGGGAGGGGCGGTGCGACGATTCGACTTGCTCCCGATAGCTATGGGTCAGATAAACATATGCTGACTGACACACCGCTATCCACATTTTAGATTGCTGCCGGCCCTGGCTCTATTTCAATGCAACGAATGGCGCGCACGCCCCTCATATGCTTACGAGTAACCTTTAATGACCACAGGTACCGAGCTTATGACCGCGGCGAACAACGATCATGTGAACTGGCTGGTGCAACAATCCATGCTGCACGCGGCGCGGCAGCGGGCCAAGCTCTACTCCGGGCAAGGGCGCTTGTGGCAGCAGCCCTACGCGCATACCCGGCCGCGTGATGCGTCAGCCTTGTCGTCAGTGTGGTTCACCGCCTACCCGGCGTCGATTGTCACCCGCGAAGGCGGCACGGTGCTCGAAGCGCTGGGGGATGAAACCCTGTGGCATGCCTTGTCGAAAATCGGCATTCAAGGCATTCACAACGGCCCATTGAAAAAGTCCGGTGGCTTGGCTGGCACCGAACACACCCCGACCATCGACGGCAATTTCGACCGCATCAGCTTCGACATCGACCCTCAACTGGGCACCGAGGCGCAGTTGCAGGCCTTGACGCGCATGGCCGCCGCGCACAATGCGGTGATCATCGACGATGTAATCCCATCCCACACCGGCAAGGGCGCGGACTTTCGCCTCGCGGAGATGGCCTACGAGGACTACCCCGGGCTGTACCACATGGTGGAAATCCGTGAGGAAGATTGGCCGTTGCTGCCGGACGTGCTCGAGGGCCGTGATGCGCAGAACCTCAGCCCGATGCAGGTGGATGCGCTGCGCGACAAGCACTACATCGTTGGCCAGTTGCAGCGGGTGATCTTCTTCGAACCCGGTGTAAAGGAAACCGACTGGAGCGCCACGCCAGAGGTGGTCGGCGTGGATGGCAAACCACGGCGATGGGTGTACCTGCATTACTTCAAGGAAGGCCAACCGTCGCTCAATTGGCTGGACCCCTCGTTCGCCGCGCAGCAGATGATCATCGGTGATGCGTTGCACGCCATTGATGTGATGGGCGCAAAGATCCTGCGCCTGGACGCCAACGGTTTTCTCGGTGTGGAGCGCAAGCTCGATGGTACGGCCTGGTCGGAAAGCCATCCGCTGTCGATCACCGGCAACCAGTTGCTCGGCGGCGCAATTCGCAAGGCCGGTGGTTTCAGCTTCCAGGAACTCAACCTGACTGTGGATGACATTGCCTCCATGTCCCACGGCGGTGCAGACCTGTCATACGACTTCATCACCCGGCCGGCCTACCAGCACGCGTTGCTGATGGGCGACACCGAATTCCTGCGCCTGATGCTGCGCCAGATGCACACGCTGGGCATCGACCCGGGTTCGTTGATCCATGCGCTGCAGAACCACGATGAACTGACTCTGGAGTTGGTGCATTTCTGGACGCTGCACGCCCATGACACCTTCCTGTTCCAGGGCCAGACCTTTCCCGGCAACATCCTGCGCGAGCATATCCGCGAGCAGATGTACGAACGCCTGACCGGTGAACATGCGCCGTACAACCTCAAGTTCGTCACCAACGGTGTGTCCTGCACCACGGTCAGCATCATCACTGCTGCCCTGGGCATTCGTGACCTTGAGGCGATTACCGCTGCGGATATCCAGCAGATTCGCCAGATCCATTTGCTGCTGGTGATGTATAACGCCATGCAGCCTGGGGTGTTCGCGTTATCCGGCTGGGACCTGGTGGGCGCGCTGCCGTTGGCGGCCGAAGACGTGGCGCACCTGATGGCCGATGGTGATACCCGCTGGATACATCGCGGCGCTTACGATCTGGTCGACCTGAACCCCGAGGCCGAGCTGTCGGCCGGGCAGATGCCGCGCTCCAAAAGCCTGTACGGCAGCCTGAACCACCAGTTGCAGGATCCGGATTCATTCGCTTCGCAACTGCAGAAAATCCTCAGCGTACGCCGCGCCTACGACATCGCCGCGAGCCGTCAGATCCTGATACCGGATGTCGAGCATCCGGGGTTGCTGGTCATGGTTCACGAACTGCCGGCGGGTAAGGGGACGCAGATCACTGCGCTGAACTTTGGTGCCACGCCGATCACCGAATCCCTGCACCTGCCTAACATCGCACCGGGGCCGGTGGTGGATATCATCAATGAGCGCGTGGAAGGCGATTTGACAGAGGAGGGCACGTTCACGATTACGCTGGATGCCTATGAAGGGCTGGCGTTGCGGGTAGTGAGCAGCACGCCGATGTAAATGGATATTGGCCCGACGTAGGAGCGAGCTTGCTCGCTCCTACACCTGGCATTATGGCAAGCCGATCAATGATGCTTATTCTTGTGCTTATGCTTGTTGCCTTTGTGCTTGGCGCCGCCTGAGCGATGATCGCTCTCGTCATCGGCCAGGTTATTACCCAGCGCGCCACCGGCTGCACCACCGACGCCTGCGCCGATGGTCGAACCGGTGGTGCCGCCCAGGCGATTGCCAATCAGCGACCCGCCTGCCGAGCCCAAACCGCCGCCAATCGCCGCTTCGGTTTTATTGCCCTTTTGCGCGCCAACTGCGCCACCGGCGGCGCCGCCCACGCCTGCACCGATAGCCGCGCCGGTCGAACCGCCGAGCTGTTGGCCTACCACATTGCCCAACGCGCCGCCGACACCGCCGCCCAGCGCGGCAGTGCCATCTCCGGCGGCCAGGGCCCCTTGGGAAATCAGGATGCCCAATGCCAGGGCAGGGAATGTCATTTTCATTTTTTTGTACCTCAAGGGCTGTCTCAGGCGCTCACGGGTTAAAGCACGCCTGGCATTCAGATTAGAGCACATGCGGTATCACTGCGGTTTTTGCGATAGTCATTGGCGCAAGAAAAAATTTCTTGCAGCCCTCTTGAATTTCTTTTTCGCGTCCATAAATTTTTGATCACGCGATGCCGAATGCGGGTCGCGTACTAAATCACTTGGAGAAACTCAGGAGATTTTAAAATGGCTACTACCCTTTCGTTGGCCCCACTGTTCCGTCAATCGGTGGGCTTTGACCGCTTCAATGACCTGTTCGAGTCGGCGCTGCGTAGCGAGGCTCCGAATTCCTATCCACCTCACAACGTGGAAAAGCACGGTGATGACGCCTATCGGATTGTCATCGCGGTTGCCGGCCTGACCGAGGAGGATCTGGATATCCAGGTCGAAAGGGGCGTCTTGACGGTTTCCGGCGGTAAACGCGAAACCGACGATAAGGTCGCTTACCTGCACCAAGGCATTGCTCAACGTGCCTTCCGGTTGTCGTTCCGCCTGGCGGACCACATCGAAGTGCGCGGTGCAGCCCTGACCAACGGGTTGCTGAGCATCGACCTGCAGCGCGAGGTGCCTGAAGAGGCCAAGCCCAAACGCATCACGATTGGTGGCGAAACCAAGCCTGAACTGCGTCAGGTAAGTGTGCAGTAACGCAAACGGCGGTAAAAAGGCGCTCTACGGAGCGCCTTTTTTGTGCGCGTTAACCCTCGCCCTTGATCGCAAACAACTTCCTGGCTTCGGCAAAACACTTCTCGGCAATGGCCGAGCGTGGTTCGGTCTTGCGCATCACCATGCCCAGGGGCGCGAGGACGCTGGCGTCCGGCAGGTTGATGAACGCCAGGTTCTCGATCGGGCTTTCCAGGCCGCTGTCCAACGGCATGATCGCGCAGCAGAAGCCTTCGTGGATCGCCTGAAACAGTTGATAGGTGGAATCGCTTTCGAGGATGGGCTGCGGATCCAGGCCACGGCTGCGGAAACTCAGGTCGATGGATTTGCGGTAGTGCATACCGTTACTGATCATCCCCAGTGGCAGTTCGGCGGCGTCTTCCCAGCTCATTTGGGTGCCTTCGAAATGGAAGTGGCGGGTGTCGTAGAGCAGCCCGACACGGGTCTCGCCCATTTCGAAAAAATCGAGATAGTTGGGATTGACGTGGTCCAGGTAGCACACACCCAGGTCCAGCTGGTTGGTGCCCAGCGCTTCGATGATCCTGTCCGAACTCATGGATGTGAGGCTGAACTTCAGTTCCGGGAAGGTGTGGGACAAGTCCTGAATGAAACTGATCGGGTTGAAGCCGCTCAGGGGCACCAGGCCCAGGCGCAGGTTACCGACCAGTTGACCACGGCATGCGGCGGCTTCGGCAAACAGGCCGTCATGGGCGGCGAGCAGCGTCCTCGCCCAGGCCAGCACACGCTCGCCGGCTTCGGTGAAGCCTTCAAAGCGCTGGCCGCGGGTGACCAGCTCCAGGCCAAGCTCATCTTCCAGGTTGCGCAGGCGCATCGACAGGGTCGGCTGGGTGATATGGCAGCGTGCGGCAGCCTGGCCGAAGTGCCGGGTCTGCTCCAGCGCGATCAGGAATTTGAGTTGCTTTATGTCCATTAATGCACCTGCCTGGGAATAAGTGAAAAGCCGTTCATGGCGCAAGGTGCTGGAACCCCGCGCAACCCGGCGAATGAATGAGCAGACGATCTCATTGTAACGGCAGGCACGTCCAATCACCTGTATTGACAGAGTGATTGATGCACTCGATAGCAGTCCAGGGCCGGCAGTAAAAGCCGTGATAGAAACGCTCGATAACCCGGTCAGTCGTAACGATTAGACAGCCATCGTTTCAGCGCTTTAGCCTCAGGCCATTGTTTTGATAATTGCCTGCCGGAGAATCACATGAGCGTCACGTCGGATGCATTGTTTGTACCCCTGAATATTGCCGTGTTGACGGTCAGCGATACCCGCGAATATGCCAATGACACCTCCGGGCAATTGCTGGTCAGTCGCCTGCTGGAAGCTGGGCACAGCCTGTTGGAGCGCAACCTGCTCAAGGATGACCTGTACAAAATTCGCGCCCAGGTGGCGGCCTGGATCGCCGATGAGCGCGTGCAGGTGGTGTTGATTACCGGCGGCACGGGGTTTACCGGCCGCGACAGCACCCCCGAGGCGGTGGGCTGTTTGCTGGATAAGCACATTGATGGTTTTGGTGAGCTGTTCCGTGCGATCTCGATTCTTGATATTGGTACGTCCACGGTGCAGAGCCGCGCCTTGGCCGGGTTGGCCAACGGCACGCTGGTGTGCTGCCTGCCGGGCTCGACGGGTGCTTGTCGTACTGCCTGGGAAGGTATTCTGGCCGAGCAGCTCGATGCGCGCCACCGACCATGTAACTTCGTGCCGCACCTCAAGCCGGTGGCTCTGTGCGGCACGCGAGGATGAGCCGCGCCGCGCTGATGTCGGTGGAGGAGGCCATTGCTGCGTTGTTGGCCCTGGCCGAGGAGCACCGCCTGCACGACAGCGAGCCGGTGCTGCTCAGCGATGCCCGGCAACGGGTGCTGGCCAATGACCTGGTGGCGAGCCTGGACCTGCCGCCCTGGCCCAACAGTGCCATGGACGGCTACGCCCTGAACCTCACAGACTGGCACGGCCAGCCACTGCCGGTGTCGCAGCAGATCTTCGCCGGTCAAGCGCCTGAACCGCTGCAGCCCGGTACCTGTGCGCGCATCTTCACCGGCGCACCGGTGCCGGACGGGGCCAACTGCATCGAAATGCAGGAGAACGCCGAGGTGCTGGACGATGCGCGTGTGCGCTTTACCCAGCCGCTGCGCGAGGGCCAGAATATCCGCACCCAAGGCCAGGAAAACCGCGCCGGTGAGGTATTACTGCAGGCCGGCAAGCGACTCGGCCCTTTCGAGCTGGCCATTGCGGCGGCCCAGGGCTGTACCCATGTGTCGGTGGTACGCCGGCCACGGGTGGCGCTGCTGTCCACCGGCGATGAACTGGCCGAGCCGGGCACACCGCTCAAGCCTGGCTGCATCTACAACAGCAATCGCACTTTGCTCAGCCATTGGCTGGGGGCACTGGGTTGTGAGGTCATCGACGGCGGCATTCTGCCCGACCAGTCGCAACTGACTCGGCTCAAGCTGGAGCAACTGCAACAGGCGGCCGACCTGATTCTGACCACCGGCGGCGTGTCGGCCGGCGATGCCGATTGCCTCGGCCAGGTACTGCGTGAATGCGGCAAGCCATTGTTCTGGAAACTTGCGATCAAACCGGGCAAACCCCTGACCGTCGGTTCGTTTGGCCGAGTACCGGTGATTGGCCTGCCCGGCAACCCGGCCTCGGCACTGGTGACCTTCGGCTTGCTGGCCCGGGCTTATCTACTGCGTATCCAGGGCGTCGATGATGTCACGCCGATGAGCTTTGAGGTGAATGTGGGGTTTGACTGGCCCAAGGCCGGCAGTCGCCGCGAGTACCTGCGAGCCAGGATCGAGGCGGGCAGGGCGGTGCTGTATCCGAACCAGAGTTCCGGAGTGATGCTGGGGGCGTCGTGGGCGGATGGGTTGGTTGAAATTTGCGAGGGCAGCAGGTTGCAGATGGGTGATACGGCGCGGTTTATACCGTTCTCTGAGTTGTTCTGATTCGGGCACGCTAATGCCAGTTGTAGGAGCGAGCAAGCTCGCTCCTACACAGGGCGATGTACGCTTCCACATTCAGATCTAAAGCGCCCACCGCTCCTGCGCCAGTCGATCACTTTCCCGTCCTTCTACCCAACGCTCTCCAGCTGGCGTTTGCTCCCGCTTCCAGAACGGCGCCCGAGTCTTGAGGTAGTCCATCAGGAACGCGCAGGCCTCAAAGGCCGCCTGGCGATGTTGACTGGCGACGCCGACGAAGACGATGGCCTCACCCACTTGCAACGCGCCCACACGATGAACGATGCTTACCCGCTGCAACGGCCAGCGTTCGTGGGCTTGATCAACGATCAACTGCAGTGAGCGCTCGGTCATGCCCGGGTAGTGCTCAAGGAACAACGCGCTGACCTGATCGCCCTGGTTGATATCGCGTACATAACCGACGAACGTGGCCACGGCGCCAACGCCGGGGTCTTCGGCGTGTACGCTGCGGGTCAGTTCACCCAGGTCCAACAGTTCGGTCTGCACCTGAACCGGCATGGGTCAGCCTCCGGTCACTTGGGGGAAGAACGCAATTTCGTCGAAGTCTTCGATCAGCGCTTGCGGTGTGCAGAGTTCCTGGTTCAGCGCGCACATCAGGCTGGTTTCACCCAGCACCTGCTGCCAGGTCTCACCGCGGGCGCATAGCAATTGCCTGACGTCTGCAATGGTGCGCAGGGACTCATCCAATACGAGCTTTTCACCGCCAACGCCCAGTTGTTCACGGTAGCGCGCAAAGTAGTTGATCAGAATCATTGGGCGTCTCCTGCAATGAAGGTGCCTGACTTGCCGCCGTGTTTTTTCAGCAGCTGGATTCGGTCGATGACCATGCCCCGATCCACGGCCTTGCACATGTCATAGATCGTCAAGGCTGCCACGCTGGCGGCGGTCAGGGCTTCGAGTTCGACGCCGGTCTGGCCGTTGAGCCGGCAGGTGCTGAGGATCTGCACTCTGTCAGGCTCGATGGCGCGCAGTTCGAGGTGGATCGAACTGAGCATCAGCGGATGGCACAGCGGAATAAGCTCATGGGTTTTCTTCGCGGCCATGATCCCGGCGATACGTGCCACGGCAAACACGTCGCCCTTGGGATGGCCGTTGGCCTGGATCAGTTGCAAGGTGGCCGGCAACATGTGCACCCAAGCCTGGGCCTGGGCTTCGCGGGTGGTGGCGGCTTTGTCGGTGACGTCGACCATGCTGGCTCGGCCTGCGGCGTCCAGATGGGTCAGGGTAGGCGAGTGTTTGTGCATGGGGTACCTCGGGTCAACTGAGTACAAAGAAAGAGAAGCCGGCCAGCTAGCCGCCGGTCATGTTCATGAAACGCACCACCTGCACGTCATCGTTGAGCTCGAAGTTGTGTCGGTACGGCTTGATCTTCATCGACTCGAGAATGGCGTGCTCCAGCCGTTGCGGTTCACCCGGGTAACGGCGCAGCACCTCCTTGAGGTCGACCGAATGCTCGTTGCCCAGGCACAGCAGCAAGCGGCCTTCAACGGTCAGCCGCACGCGGTTGCAGGTGCCGCAGAAGTTGTGGCTGTGGGGGGAAATAAAGCCCAGGCGAATATGCGGTGCTTCGGCCAGGCGCCAGTAGCGTGAAGGGCCCTGGGTCGATTCGGCCGAGTCGATCAGGGTGTAGCGTTCGGCGATGCGCTCGCGCACTTGCGCGCTGGAATAGAAAGCCTCGGCACGGCTGTGTTCGCTGATCACGCCCAGGGGCATTTCCTCGATAAAGCTGATATCCACGCCGCGCTCGATGGCGAACGCTACCAGGTCGTTGATCTCGTGATCGTTGCGGCCTTTCATCACCACGCAATTGAGTTTGGTGTGTTGAAAACCCGCAGCATTCGCAGCGTCAATACCGGCGATGACTTTGGCTAGGTCGCCGGTGCGCGTCAGTTCGCGAAAGCGCTGGGGATCAAGGCTGTCGAGGCTGATATTCAGGCGCTTGAGGCCGGCGTCGAACAAGGGGGCTGCGAGCTTGCCCAACTGCGAGCCGTTGGTGGTCATGCACAGCTCGCGCAGGCCGGGGAGGGCGGCGATGCGCTGGCACAGGTCAACCACACCTGGGCGAATCAGCGGCTCGCCGCCGGTCAGGCGGATTTTGCGAGTGCCCAGAGTGACGAAGCTTTCAGCCAGTTGATACAGCTCCTCCAGTGTGAGGATGCGTTGGCGCGGCAGGAACTGCATGTCCTCGGCCATGCAATACACACAACGGAAATCGCAGCGGTCGGTCACCGACATTCTGAGATAGTCGACCCGGCGAGAAAAACTATCCATCAGGATTTTATCGGTCATGGAAACCTCCGGCTGCGACTCAATAAGAGCGTAGCCATGGCGTTGTTTTTGAGCGCTCGACAGAGATGGGAGCCTTATTTGATTCAAGCCTAAAGTTGTTTTTCAAGGGCGTCTAATCACTATTAACAACTGAGTGATCGATGAAATCTATAACGATTTTATTGGGGCTTTCCAGGTTCGTATCACTATGAAAAATAAAGATTTTAATCTTGATAGATGGTGTCGATGGCGTGGTCGTTATTTGTGATTAGACAGATGTTTTTGCAGGGCCTAGCCTGAGTATGTAAACCGATTTCTAGACCGTGGAAAGATCGGTGCAAACACTGTTTGCGTTCTGCAATGCCTGAAAATAACCATCAATAAAGGCTTTAAGTTAGGCGCTGCCTATGCGTGAAGTCCTGGAGAAACATCATGAGCGAAGTTGAACGTTATAAACCGTACAAGGGGGCCGCCGCCGGTTGGGGCGCGCTGATCGCGGTGACGAAAAACTGGCTGGGCAGTGAAAACGCGCTCAAGAACATTCGTGCGATGCTCAAGACCAACCAGAACGGCGGTTTCGACTGCCCCGGTTGCGCCTGGGGCGAGTCGCCGGAAAGCGGCATGGTCAAGTTCTGCGAGAACGGCGCCAAGGCGGTCAACTGGGAAGCCACCGGGCGCCTGGTCAATCCGGCGTTCTTCAACAAATACACGGTGTCGTCGCTGGCAGCGCAAAGTGACTATTGGCTCGAATACCAGGGCCGCCTGACACACCCGATGCGCTATGACGACTCCCTGGACCGTTATGTCGAAATCACTTGGGATGATGCCTTTGCCCTGATCGCCAAGCACCTAAACGAACTGGAGTCGCCGGACCAGGCCGAGTTCTATACCTCGGGCCGCGCCAGTAACGAGGCGGCTTATTTGTATCAGCTGTTCGTTCGCGCCTACGGCACCAACAACTTTCCCGACTGTTCGAACATGTGCCACGAAGCCAGCGGCCTGGGCATGGACGACAGTGTTGGCGTGGGCAAAGGCACGGTGACCTTCGATGACCTGGAAGAAGCCGACGCGATTTTCGTCATCGGCCAGAACCCCGGCACCAACCACCCACGTATGCTCGAACCGCTGCGCGAGGCGGTAAAGCGCGGAGCCCAGGTGATCTGTTTCAACCCGCTCAAGGAGCGTGGGCTGGAGCGTTTCCAACACCCGCAGCATCCCCTGGAGATGCTCACCAACGGTTCCGAACCTACCTCGTCGGCGTACTTTCGCCCGGCCTTGGGCGGCGACATGGCGGCCTTTCGTGGTATCGCCAAGTTCCTGCTCAAATGGGAACGTGAAGCCCTGGAGAACGATGGCGAGGCAGTCTTCGACCGCGCTTTCATTGCCCAGCACACCTCGGGCCTGGAGCACTATCTGGCGCAAGTGGACGCCACCTCATGGGAGCATATCGTCGCGCAATCGGGCCTGAGCCTTGAGGATATCGAGCTGGCCGCACGCATGTACCGACGCGCCAAGCGGGTGATCATGTGCTGGGCGATGGGCGTGACCCAGCACACACACTCGGTGCTGACCGTGCAGGAAATCATCAACGTGCAACTGTTGCGCGGCAATATCGGCCGGCCAGGGGCGGGGCTATCGCCCGTGCGTGGCCACAGCAACGTGCAGGGCGACCGCACCATGGGCATCAACGAACTGGCGCCGCCGGAATTGATCAACGCATTGGAAGCACGCTTTGACTTCAAGGTCCCGCGCCGCCATGGTCACAACACGGTCATGGCGATTGCGGCCATGGAAGAAGGGCGCGCCAAGGTCTTCATCGGCCTGGGCGGCAATTTTGCCCAAGCCACGCCGGACACCCCGCGCACCCACGCGGCACTGCGCAAGTGCGACCTCACCGTGCATATCGCCACCAAGCTCAACCGTAGCCATCTGGTGACGGGGCGCGAAGCCTTGATCCTGCCGTGCCTGGGCCGCACCGATATCGACATCCAGGAACAAGGCCCGCAAGGCGTGACCGTTGAAGACACCTTCAGCATGGTGCACATCTCCCACGGCCAGCTGAAACCCAAATCGCCGCTGATGCGTTCGGAACCGGCAATCATTGCCGGGATCGCCAATGCGACCCTGGGCAATCACCCGATTGACTGGCTGTGGACGGTGGCCGACTACGGCCGCATCCGCGACTTGATTGCCGACACCATTCCCGGCTTCAAGGACTTCAACACCAAACTGCTGCACCCGGGCGGCTTTCATCTGGGCAACGACGCAGCGCGACGCATCTGGAAAACCAACAGCGGCAAAGCCCAGTTTGTCTCCAGCGTGTTGCCGGCGCACCTGGTCAGCGAAGGCGTGCGCAACCTGGACGTCAAGCCGGAGCTGATCCTGCAGACCATGCGTTCCCACGACCAGTACAACACCACCCTGTACGGGCTCGATGACCGCTATCGCGGCGTCTATGGCATGCGCGATGTGGTGTTCGTCAATGAACAGGACATCCGCAAACTGGGCTACGAGCCGGGGCAGAAAGTCGACATGGTCTCGCTGTGGGGCGATGGCCGTGAGCGTCGGGTCAGCGGCTTCACGTTGATCGCCTATGACATTCCCGCCGGGCAGGCCGCCGCCTATTACCCCGAAACCAACCCGTTGGTGCCGCTGGAAAGCTATGGCGACCGCACCTTTACCCCGACGTCGAAGTTCATCGCCATCCGGCTTGAACCCGCGCCGGTCAGCAATCTGATCCAGTCCCACGGCGCTTGAGTCGTACCGGGGCGGCCAGTATGGCGCCCTGGTTTTCCCTGATCACTGCACATCCGCTTGCCCCAGGCCACCAGGCCTGAGGCACGCCGATCTGGGTGCGCGTGCGCATCAAGTTTCCATAAGGGTATTGCCATGTTAAATATCGAGGCGCTGGACCTTGCGCGAATTCAATTCGCCTTCACGGTCTCGTTTCACATTATTTTCCCCGCTATCACCATCGGCCTGGCCAGTTTCCTGGCGGTGCTCGAAGGCTTGTGGCTGAGAACCAACAACGCGGTCTACAAGGACCTGTATCACTTCTGGTCGAAGATCTTCGCCGTCAACTTCGGCATGGGCGTGGTCTCGGGCCTGGTCATGGCCTACGAGTTCGGCACCAATTGGAGTCGCTTCTCGGACTTTGCCGGCAGCATCACCGGGCCGTTGCTCACCTATGAGGTGCTGACGGCGTTCTTCCTGGAAGCGGGTTTCCTCGGGGTCATGCTGTTTGGCTGGAACCGGGTGGGGCGGGGTTTGCACTTCTTTTCCACCGTAATGGTCGCCATCGGTACGTTGATCTCGACGTTCTGGATCCTGGCGTCCAACAGCTGGATGCAAACGCCCCAGGGCTTCTCCATCGTCGATGGTCGGGTGATGCCGCTGGACTGGTTCGCCATCGTCTTCAACCCGTCGTTCCCGTTCCGCCTGGCGCATATGGCAATCGCTGCCTTTGTTGCCACGGCGTTCTTCGTCGGCTCATCGGCGGCCTGGCACTTGCTGCGTAAAAACGACACCCCGGCAGTGCGTAAAATGCTCTCGATGGCGTTGTGGATGGCGTTGATCGTGGCTCCGATCCAGGCGGTCGTCGGTGATGCCCATGGTTTGAACACTCTGGAGCACCAGCCGGCGAAAATTGCTGCGATTGAAGGGCATTGGGAAAACGTCGGTAACGGCGCGACGCCGCTGGTGCTGTTCGGTATCCCTGACATGGAGGCCGAAAAGACCCGCTACGCGATAGAAGTCCCGTACCTGGGCAGCCTGATCCTCACCCACAGCCTGGACAAACAGATCCCGGCGCTCAAGAGCTTCCCCAAGGAAGATCGGCCGAACTCAACCATCATTTTCTTCAGTTTCCGGATCATGGCCGGGCTGGGGATGTTGATGATCCTCACTGGGATACTGGGCTTGGCGTTGCGCCGTAACGGCGCGCTGTATCGCAATCGGTTATTCCTGCGCCTGGTGCTGTTCATGGGGCCGACCGGGCTGATCGCCATGCTGGCCGGCTGGATCACCACTGAAGTAGGGCGCCAGCCGTGGGTGGTTTACGGGCTGATGCGTACCGCAGACGCGGCGTCCAATCACAGCGTCACGCAACTGAGCATCTCCCTGGCGTTGTTTGTGCTGATCTACTTCTCGGTATTTGCCGTGGGTATCGGCTACATGATGAAGCTGGTGCGCAAGGGCCCGCAGCCCCATCACGACCATCCGCCACAGGGCGGCCCCGGCCAGGAACGCACACCGCGCCGTCCTCTGTCCGCTGTCACCGAGACGCTCGCGTCCGGCGACCACACCAACTGATCAAAGGGATTGCACATGGGCATTGTAGGTATAGACCTGTCGTTGATCTGGGGCGTGATCATTGCCTTCGGGGTGATGATGTACGTGATCATGGATGGCTTCGATTTGGGCCTGGGCATCCTGTTTCCGCTGATCCCGGACGAGCAGGAGCGCGACGTGATGATGAACACCGTGGCGCCGGTATGGGACGGTAACGAGACGTGGTTGGTACTCGGCGGCGCGGCGTTGTATGGGGCGTTTCCGCTGGCGTACTCGGTGATCCTGGAGGCGTTGTACCTACCGCTGATTTTCATGCTGGCCGGGCTGATCTTTCGTGGCGTGGCGTTTGAATTCCGCTTCAAGGCCAGCCCGCAGAAGCGGCATATCTGGGACATGGCGTTTATCGGCGGCTCGTTCCTGGCGACCTTTTGCCAGGGCGTGGTGATCGGCACCTACATCGCCGGCATTGCGGTGGTCAATCGCCAGTTTGCCGGGGGCAGCCTCGACTGGCTCTCGCCGTTCCCGCTGTTCTGCGGGGTTGGGTTGGTGGTGGCCTACGCGTTGCTGGGCAGCACCTGGTTGCTGGTCAAGACCGAAGGCATGCTCGAATCGCGCATGCGCCTGTTCAGCCGCTACTTGGCCTTCGCGCTGATGGCGGTGGTGGCGGTGGTGTGCGTGTGGACGCCGTGGCTGCACCCGGAAATCGCCCTGCGCTGGTTTGCCCAGGCGCACATTGTGGTGTTTGGCGGCCTGATGCTGCTGGGCGTACTGGCACTGGTGGGGCTGTTGAAAACGTTGCGCCAACACCACTCGCACTGGCCGTTCGTATTCACCCTGATGCTGGTGTTCCTGGGGTATATCGGGCTGGCCTTCAGCATCTGGCCGAACATTGTGCCGCCATCCATCAGCTTGTGGGACGCTGCATCGCCGCCTTCGAGCCAGTTGTTCATCCTGATCGGCACGCTGTTCATCCTGCCGATCATCCTGATGTACACCTGCTGGAGCTACTACGTATTCCGCGGCAAAGTGAGGATTGGCGATGGCTACCACTAAGGGTGAAAAGCCGCGGCCTGCTGGCCGTTGGTACCAGCGGGTGTTCTGGCTGATCGCTATCTGGTTCGCCAGCGTGCTCGCCCTCGGCATCCTTGCGAGTGGCTTGCGCTGGATGATGCACATGGCTGGCATGACCAGCCATTGAGGCGAGCCTGATCCAATGTGGAAGGGGCGGCACATCGTTCCATTTTTGAGATGCAGCGGCCCGGTTCAGCCACTACCTAACCCTGAACCTGATGATTAAGGTGGCTCCATTGTTTTTTCGCAGGTGTCCTACAGGCGCAAGTCGTGGATACCGGTCGGAGCGTGTCTATACAGGAAGTGCAGACACTGCCGGGCACTGTTCCGGCACACCATTCCAGGGAGGTTTATCCAAGCAAAGAGGAAATGCAAATGACTGCATCAGGTAACGCTGCAAACTTCAATGGTCAAAAGCCGACGATTGATCCCGCCGACACGGCCATGTTGCTGATCGACCACCAGAGTGGTCTGTTCCAGATCGTCAAGGACATTGATGTTCCTCAACTGCGCGCTAACGCTATCGCGTTGGCCAAGGCCGCGACCCTGTTGAAAATCCCGGTCATCACTACCGCTTCGGTTCCACAAGGCCCCAATGGCCCGCTGATCCCGGAAATCCACGAGGCCGCGCCCCACGCCAAGTACGTCGCCCGTCGCGGCGAAATCAACGCCTGGGATAACCCTGAGTTTCACGCCGCCGTCAAAGCCACCGGCAAGAAGACCCTGGTGATTGCCGGCACCCTGACCAGCGTATGCCTGGCCTTTCCGTCTATCGCAGCGGTGCACGAAGGCTACAAGGTGTTCGCAGTGGTCGATGCTTCGGGCAACCACTCCAGGCTGGCCACCGACCTGACCATCGCGCGCCTGGCCCAAGCCGGCGCGGTGCCGATCGACATCATGGGCACGCTCTCGGAGTTGCAAGGTTCGTGGAACCGTCCGGATGCCCAGGAGTGGGCGAACGTCTACACCCAGGCGATGCCGCACTACCAACTGCTGATCGAGAGCTACATCAAGGCTCAGGAAGTGGCAAACAATCACGAAGAACTAGACTCACAGCGCAAGTAAACACGCTGGGTTCTTTACCGGGCGCCCACTCGGGGCGTCACCTTCTTTATCAGGAGTATCACGATGTCTACACCTTACGTTCGCTTGGACAAAGATAACGCCGCTGTGTTGTTGGTCGACCATCAGGCTGGCCTGCTGTCATTGGTCCGCGACATCGACCCGGACAAATTCAAGAACAACGTGCTGGCCCTGGCTGACCTGGCCAAGTACTTCAAGCTGCCGACCATCCTGACCACCAGTTTCGAAACCGGCCCGAACGGCCCGCTGGTTCCCGAGCTCAAGGCGCTGTTCCCGGACGCCCCGTATATCGCCCGTCCCGGCCAGATCAATGCCTGGGACAACGAAGACTTCGTCAAGGCCATCAAGGCCACCGGCAAGAAGCAACTGATCATTGCCGGCGTGGTGACCGAAGTGTGCGTGGCGTTCCCGGCGCTGTCGGCGCTGGCGGAAGGCTTCGAGGTGTTTGTGGTTACCGACGCCTCCGGCACCTTCAATGAGCTGACCCAGCAATCGGCCTGGGCCCGCATGTCGGCCAACGGCGCGCAACTGATGACCTGGTTTGGCCTGGCCTGTGAGCTGCACCGCGACTGGCGCAACGATATCGAAGGCTTGGGGACGTTGTTCTCCAACCACATCCCTGACTACCGCAACCTGTTCACCAGCTACAACGCGTTGACTGAAGGCAAGTAAGCCTGGAATGCAGGCTGCCGATGTATTGGCAGCTTGCACTTGCTCCTGGGATAGGGCCGCTTGCGCGCGGGCACTACGGCGACCGTGACGGTGATTGAACAACCACAGGAGCAACGCTGATGCCTATTTTCAAGCGGATCGTGCGTGTCTCCATATCGCTCACGGTGTCACTCTCGGCGGCGGGCGTGCAGGCCGATAACTCCTTGGGCCAACGGGATAACCTCAGCACCGGTATCAATGAACGACAGAAAGCCGAACTGGCGGTGACGCCGGGATTTGTCGGCGGCTCGTCCCTCAACGGGCTGCTGCGCAATTACTACCTGGGCCGCGATAACCACAACACGCCGTCGCGCCTGGATCAGCGTGAATGGGTGCAAGGTGTGTACCTGTCGTTTCGCTCGGGTTACACCGACACGCCGATTGGTGTGGGGGTCGATGTGCATGGGTTCTATGGTCTCAAGCTCGATGGCGGTGGAGGCAGTGGCGGGGCGGGTTTGCTGCCGCTGGATTCGAAAAAGGCCCCGGAGTCAGACTTCTCTGCAGCGGGCGCGGCACTCAAGCTGCGCGGTTTTGGCAGCCTGGTGCAGGCCGGTGACCAGTACCTGGATAACCCACTGGTGGCCAGCGGAGTGAGCCGTGTGGTCCCGCAGACTTTTCGCGGTGTGACACTGAAGAACTACAGCTTGCAAAACCTGACCCTCGATACCGGCTGGGTCGATTCCACACGCTTGCGCAACCAGAGCGGCCAGAGCCACCTGACCACCAGTTACGGCACTGGCAACAAGGCCGGTGTGGCGGCCGAGCGCGAGAGTTCGCACATGAGCTGGCTGGGCGGCGTTTACAGTGCGCCGGGCGGGGTTACGCTGACGCTGTATGGCGGCCAGCTCAGCGATATCTGGAGCCAGTATTACGCTGGGGTCAGCTACCCCTTCACGTTGAACCATGGGGTCACGCTGACGCCGTATGTGCATTACTTCAAGACCCGTGACCAGGGCCAAAGCCACTTGGGGCGCATCGACAACAATACTTACACCGGCGGCCTGACCCTGTCCGGCGCAGGCCAGAGCCTGACCCTCGGTGTGCAGAAGGTCGACGGCGACACGCCGTTCGACTACGTCGTGCAGGACGACCGCACGTTCATGTACCTGAACAATTCCCAGCAATACGCCGACTTCAATGCCCCGGGTGAAAGGTCCTGGAAGATCCAATATCAGACCAGCCTGGCCTTCATCAACGCACCGGACTTCCAGCTCAGCACCTCCTACACCCAGGGTGAAGCGGACCTGACGCGAGTCGACCCCAACAGCACCGGCTACGGCTACATCTATAACGCTGCGGGCAAGGATGCGCACCACTGGGAACGCGACGTCGCCCTGCGTTATGCGGTGCCGGGCGGCAAGGCCAAGGGCTTGAACGTTACATTGCGCTGGGCCGCGCATCGATCCGGCCAAGGCTATACCGCGCCGGGCAATACCCGTGGCAACTCGAATGCCGATGAGTACCGGGTGATCGTGGATTACCCATTCAACGTTTTTTAATCGGCAGTCAATGAAGGTGCTGTATGCGTCAAACACAATGGATTCAGGTACTGGGCATCAGCTCTGCATTGGCCTGCGCCACCAGCGAGGCGGACAGTGTCAGAACGCCAGCAGTATCCAGCCGGGCCAAGCGATCCACAGTAACCTCGCGGTGTCCTACGCTGTTGCCGAACGCTGGCGGGTCGGCGTGACGGGGTATCAACTCAAGCAGATCAGCGATGACCGTATCGATGGCCATCGGCAACAGCACTCCAGGAAGCAAGTGGTAGGCATAGGACCCGGCGTGATGTATCAGCAAGGCAAGCGAACATTCTTTGCGAACCTGTATTTTGAAAGTGGCGCTGAAAATCGCGCCCAAGGGACGCAACTGACGCTACGTTACCTCCAGGCGTTTTAGCGCTTAATACTTAGAGGCAGTCATGCTATGCACAATCTTTTTCTAGTAACGCTGGCCTTTGCGGCGGTAAGCGTATTGCCTGCGTGTTCCACCCAACTGACCGAGCGCGGTTTTAACGTCAACCTGGTCACTGCCTCGTCTTCGAACCAGTGTCGACTGATTGAAATGTTCACCGTGCAGGGGGCTGGGCCGGATGACACCTTGCGACGGGCGCTCAACCAGGCGGCGGTTCTTGGGGCAGACAGCATGGCTGTGGCAGATGGCAAGGAAACGGCCGATGGCGCCGAGATCAGGGGGGCCGCCTTGATTTGTCGCCAGCCATGAGCCCTGCGGGGGCGGGGCTGCTGCGTAGCTCAGCAGGAGCAAGCGCCCCCGCTATAGGGGATCGCAGCATTTTAGACGCAATTTGTTACTAACCAATCGTCCGAAAATACATCGTTGTAGCGGCAAACAGGGACAAAACCCCGGTTCGCCATTCAATTTTCATAAAAATGTAACAACCCTGCTGCACAGTTCGGGAGCCCGTCACCACAACGAGTTCTTTTAATGAAAAGCTTGATGAAGTCTGCAGCACTGGCCGTTACGGTTTCTTTGTGTGCCTCCTCCATGACCTTCGCCGCCGAAAACGTGCGTCTCACCGGCTCCGGCGCCAGCTTCCCTGCACCGATCTACCTCACCTGGTTCAAGGATTTCAGCAAGAAGACCGCTGGCGTCACCGTGGACTACCAATCCAAGGGCAGCGGCGCCGGTGTGCAGGACTTCCTGAATAAAACCGTCGATTTCGCCGCCAGTGATTCGGCCATGAAGGATGAAGACATCGCCAAGGTGGCCGAAGGCGTGCAATTGCTGCCGATGACCGCGGGTGAAATCGTGCTGGCGTATAACCTGCCGGGTAACCCCAAGGGCCTCAAGCTGCCACGCGATGTGTATTCCAATATCTTCCTGGGCAAGATCACCAAGTGGAACGACCCACAGATAGTCGCCGCCAACCCGGACCTGAAACTGACCGACACACCGATCACCGTGGTAGTGCGTGCAGACTCCAGCGGCACCACGGCGGTGTTCACCAAGCATTTGGCGACCATCAATCCTGAATTCAAAACGGCGCTGGGCGAGGGCAACACGGTCAACTGGCCTGCCAGCGACAAATTCATCAAGTCGCCCAAGAACGATGGCGTGACGGCCACCGTACGCCAGACGCCAGGCGCGATTGGCTACATCGAGTACGGCTTCGCCAAGCTGGCCAAGGTCGACTTCGCCCAGTTGCAGAACAAGGCCGGCCAGTACGTGGTACCGAACGCCGAGAGCGGTGCCGAGGCCCTGGCAGCAGTGAAAATGCCGGAAAGCCTGGTGGCCTGGCTGCCGGATCCGGACGGTGCCAAGTCCTACCCGATCACGTCCTACACCTGGATGATCTTCCGCAAGGACAACGGTAATCCGGCCAAGGCCAAGGCCATGCGCGAAATGGTCGAGTACAGCTTGACCGAGGGGCAGAAAATCGCCGACTCGATGGGCTACATCCCACTGCCGCAATCGGTGGTCGATCAGGTGCGTAAAGCTTCCGCCAACATCCAGTAACACCCGTGAGGTCGCTCTTGGCCTGGGCTGTCAGCCAGGCCGGGAGCGTTTCCCCCCTTGTTCCGGAATTCGCCCATGATCAAACCTTTCGTCGTCCCGGTTAACCCGGATTCTGCCTGCCAACCCCCCTCTGCAAAAGACTTCCTGGTCGATCGCACCTTCCGTGGGCTTGCGCGAATCGGGGTGGTACTGATTCTGGCGTTGGTCGCAGCCTTGGTATTCGAGGTGGGACGCAAGGCTCTTCCCGGCATGGAGAAGCACGGTTTCGACGTGCTTTTTGGCAGTGTCTGGGATGTCAACCAAGGCAAGTACGGGATCCTGCCAGCGATTTGGGGCACGCTCTATAGCGCCCTGATTGCGCTGCTGATTGCAGGGGTTTTCGGCGTCAGCATGGCGATTTTCCTGACTCAGGATTTCCTGCCGGCGAAGCTGGCGGCGGTGTTTCGCACCATCGTTGAATTGCTCGCGGCCATCCCCAGCGTGGTGTATGGCCTGTGGGGCATCTACGTGGTGATCCCGGCGATCCGGCCACTGACCACCTGGTTGAACAGTGAACTGGGCTGGATCCCGTTTTTCGGCACCTCCTTGAGCGGGCCAGGGTTGCTGCCTGCGGCGCTGGTATTGGCGATCATGATTCTGCCGACGATTGCCGCCGTGTCCCAGGACGCCCTGACCAGCGTGCCGATGAAAACCAAGCAGGCTGCCTACGGTATGGGGACTACCCATTGGGAGGCGATTCTCAAGGTGATGGTGCCTTCTGCCGCCACCGGTATTTTCGGTTCGCTGGTGCTCGGCCTCGGCCGCGCGCTGGGTGAAACCATGGCGCTGGCGATGTTGGTGGGCAACGCCAACAACATCTCACTGTCGCTGTTTGCGCCGGCCAATACCTTGGCGGCCTTGTTGGCGCTGAACTTTCCCGAAGCCGGGCCGAATGAGATCGAGGTGTTGATGTACGCCGCGCTCGTGCTGATGTTTATCACGCTGCTGGTGAACGTCATCGGTTCCATGATCATGCTCTACGCCCAGCGCGGTACTAAACAATGACTGACCTCACGTCCCCAATCACCGCGGTGCCCAGCCTGCAGCGCAAGTTCGAAGGCCGCGCCCTGCGCAGCCTGGTGTTGACAACGCTGGTCTGGCTGGGCGCGCTGCTGGCCAGTGTGCCGCTGATTTCCGTGCTCTACATGCTGATCACCCGTGGTGGCGCACGCCTGAGCCTGGAAGTGTTTACCGAACTGCCGCCCACCGGCTTCGAAACCGGCGGCGGTTTCGGCAACGCCATGGCAGGCACCTTTGTGATGGTCGGCATTGCTGCTGCCATCGCGGTGCCGGTCGGCATCATGGCGGCGATCTTCCTGGCCGAACTGGGGCCGGATAGCAAATTGGCGAACACTGCGCGCTTTGCCGCCAAGATGCTCACGGGCCTGCCGTCGATCCTGGCCGGGGTGTTCGCCTACGCTCTGGTGGTCATGACCACCGGTACTTACTCGGCGCCGGCGGGCGGTGTAGCCCTGGCGGTACTGATGCTGCCGATCGTGGTGCTCACCGCCGAAGAGTCGATGCGCATGGTGCCCAAAATCATGAAGGACGCCGCCTACGGCATGGGCTGTACGCGCTCGCAGGTGATCTGGAAGATCATTTTGCCGACCGGCCTGCCGGCGATCCTCACCGGCGTGATGCTCGCCGTGGCCCGTGCTGCCGGTGAGACCGCGCCGCTGCTGTTTACCGCGCTGTTCAGCAACTACTGGATCTACCACGACGGCGACCTCGCGGTCATGAACCCCACGGCCTCGCTGGCGGTGCTGATCTACAACTTCTCCGGCATGCCGTTCGACAACCAGCTTGAGCTCGCCTGGGCGGCCTCGTTGGTGTTGGTGATGATTGTGCTGGTTGTCAATATTGTCAGCCGTATCTTCGGCAAGCCCAAGTATTAAGAACGGGAGCATCTGAATTTTGAACGTCTCAACTGCGCAAATAGCCGCTCCGTTTGTCACCCAGTCGCCTGTGGTCATGGACTGCAAGCTGGACAGGATTTTCTACGGCAACTTCATGGCGGTGCGTGACAGCCATGTGCCGATTGAAAAAAACAAGATCACCGGGTTTATCGGCCCGTCGGGCTGCGGCAAAAGTACTGTGCTGCGCAGCCTCAACCGCATGAACGATTTGGTGAAGGGCTTTCGCTTCGAGGGCCACGTGCATTTCCTCGGCCAGGACGTGTATGGCAAGGGCGTCGACCCGGTGGTGGTACGCCGCTATATCGGCATGGTGTTCCAGCAGCCCAACCCGTTTTCCATGAGCATCTTCGACAACGTCGCGTTCGGCCTGCGCCTGAATCGCTACAAAGGCGACCTGGGCGACCGCGTCAAGCACGCCCTGCAAGGCGCGGCGCTGTGGGATGAGGTCAAGGACAAGCTCAAGGTCAGTGGCTTGTCGCTCTCTGGTGGTCAGCAGCAGCGGTTGTGTATCGCCCGCGCCATCGCCACCGAGCCGGAAGTGCTGTTGCTCGATGAGCCGTGTTCGGCCCTCGACCCCATCGCGACCCGCCGGGTGGAGGAGCTGATGGTGGAATTGAAGAAGGACTACACCATCGCACTGGTGACCCACAACATGCAGCAGGCCATCCGCGTAGCAGACACCACGGCGTTTTTCTCGGTGGATATTTCCCAAGGCACGCGCACTGGCTACCTGGTGGAAATGGGCCCGACTGCGCAGATTTTCGGCAGCCCGCGTGAGCAGATGACCGAGGATTACATCAGCGGCAAGTTCAGCTGAGCCATCCATGTTCGATAACAGCCGCACCTGCGCCAACGTCTTCTCGGGAATGCCAATGCCTGTAACGCATCGTCTAGATTTGCCAGCGATTGAACGCGCCCTGCGTAAGGTGCAGAGCCGCTTTGCCCAGCTCAGCACGCAGTTTACCGAGCCGCGGGACCCGCTGACGGACGAGGTGTTGGAGAATGTGCTTGCAGGTTATGCGCTGGTTGACGACTACGTCGCCCAGGGCGTGGACCTGTTTGATCTGCACCACCTTGACCTGATGCTGGAGATCAACGCCACGGTGCTCTGTGGTCGAGATCCGGCACGCCGCCTGGAATACGCGCAACACCTGGCCGCAACCGAGGAGCACTTCTTCAACAACGTTGAGGGTGGCATCAAGGACTTGTTCAATTGGTACTGCGCCTACCGCAGTGAATCGGTGTGGAAGCGTGCAGCAGGTGTGTATGTACGCATCCTCAGCAAACCGCAATTGTTCATCGAAGGTAATAACCGCAGTGGCTCGCTGATCGTCAGCTACCTGCTGATGCGTGCAGGGTTGCCGCCGTTCGTGCTGACACTCGAAAACGCCGAAGGCTACTTCAACCCCTCCTCGGTGATCCGCAACTCGGCCAAACATGGGGTGAAGGCCCTGTATGAATTGCCCAAGATCAAGAAAAAGTACGCCGCGTTCCTGGAGGAACAAGCGCCTGATCCGGGTGTGTTTTTCTTGAGCGACACACCGCAGCCAATCTATCAGGGAGGCCAATGATGAGCAGGTATCAAACCTTTGCGGGCAAATGCCGAACGTCCGCCAACCTACTCGTTCAAGCCCTGTCCACGCGTCTGCTCACCCGACCACGCGTACGGATCTCGTTTGATATCGACGACACCCTGGCCTGCCAACTTGATCATTCCCCCGTGGAAAGCAGCTGGTTGCCGGCCTGCGTCCATCGCTGGTGGGGCGAGCCGCTGCGTGTCGGCACCCGCTCCCTGACCCGGGAGCTACGGCGTCAGGGGTGCAGCATCTGGGTTTACACCTCGTCAGGCCGGGCGCCTTCGTATATCAGGCGTTGGCTGATGCTGTACGGCATACGCGTCGATGGCGTGGTGAACAGCGTCGTGCATAACCAAGCCCTCAACGCGCGCGGGCTGTTGAACACGCCGTCGAAGCTTCCGTCGGCCTTCGATATCGATTTACACGTGGATGATTCCGAGGGCGTGCGCATAGAAGGTCATGAACATGGCTTTCGTGTGGTCGTGGTTGACCCGCAGGATGGGCAGTGGGCGCAGAGAGTACTTGAAGCTGTCGCGGGCGTGCAGGCGCAATTGGCCAGGCAGCAAGTGCCCCGATATCAAAAGCCGGCGCGACAAGGTGCTGAAGTTTTTTCTTCCTGAGGGCGAGTGTTATCTGCATCGCTATTTGATATTGGATCGTTATTGGGTTGAGTAAGTCATCCATAACGCGCGCGGCGGGTTTAATTAGTCCTGACCCATTAGTCACGTAAAAAACAAACGCCCACTTATTGTTTGTTAAATAGCGCTCCCGGCGCTTTTTTTGTATGGGGGCTTAATAACAGCTCCTTACAATCCGATAGTCGGTCGATGTACGGCAATGTTTCTACGCTAATGTTGACAAGCTTCCTTAATGGTCAAAGTCGATATTAAGAAAAGAAGCAGCCTGAACAGAATGCACAACAACAACTTCAATGCATATTGTTTAGCCCGACGTATCAGTTATTACCGTCGACTTCGGTGTTGATCGCTGGGCTCAAGGAGTACTGACATGGCTATATTCGATTACAAGGGTCAAGATGCCCGTGTGCTGATTTCAGATGCCTGGAACCTCGCCACTTACACCAGCGGTGTCGCGACCGTAGGCGCGCTCTACAACCTTCCAGGGGCGGTACTGGGGGAGGGCAACACCTTTGCATTGCCCAAAGGCTGGCGTGAAATCGGCGCCAATGAACTGAGCGTTGATAGCAGTCACACCGATATCACCGCAAGCTTCACCGGCGATGGCGTGTTCGGTTCCCAGGCCAGGGTGTTTGGTCAATACGATGACAGTGGTCAATTGCTGAAAATGGGGTTTTCCATTGCCGGCACCAACTCCCTGACTGATCTGCTGGGCTGGCCGGCCATGATCGATAACTCGTATATCAACGGCTATGAGTACCTGCTCAATTCAATCAAGGATTACGCGATAGGCCACAACCTGAGCGGCAAGGATGTGCTGGTAACCGGCTACAGCCAGGGCGGCTCAGTCACTAACAGCATGTATATCGGCAAAGACACGCTGGCAGACGGTTTCTTCAAGGATTCGGACTACTTTGGCATGGAGTCACCCAAGTCCAGCAACAGCGACGGAATCTACAACTTCGGTTTTGAAAACGATGTGGTGCACCGCCTCACCGGTCAGGAAACCAACGTGGGAAGCGCCATCATCGACGCTCTTCAGGGGAGTGACGCCAGTTACACCTCGACGACCGACAATATCGTGCTGTTCGATACGATCTACGCCCTGCCAACCTGGCCCAACGGTCCGTTTTCCATCGCCAACTTGTCAGGATGGGCCGCGCACCTCGAAGGTATTTTTATCAACCCCATCCAGCGCATCGCCCAGTCGACGTTCTACGATTACATCGAGCGCGATAGCACCATCGTGATCAGCAACCTCGACGCGATCAGCCGCAGCTTCACCTGGGTCAGCGACAAACAGACCGCCACCTCCAACCATTACGGTACACCGGCCTTCCTGCTGGGCACCGACAGTGCAGACAAGCTGCAGGATGGTCGCAGCGATGACTTCCTCGACGGGTTCAGTGGTAACGACAGTTTCCGGGTCAGTACCGGTACCGATATCGTTGCTGGCGGTGCAGGCGATGACAAAGTCTTTCTCAAAGGTACGGCGTCCGCCTACGAAGCCGTGAAACTGAGCGACGGTACGTTGTTTTTGAACGATAGCAGCGGCCAATACGGCCTTAAAGAACTGCATGGCGTAGAGCATGTCGAGTTCGAAACGGGCCTTGCCAACACGCTCGGTCAACTGCCTGTTATCGGTGGCATCTTCAGCGGTATCGGGCAGACGCTGACGCCGTCTTATACGGTCACCAACGGCAAGCTGGATTTCGATGGCCTGTTCGGCGCCGACAAGGCTTACGCCAGATCCATTGAAGGTAGCCAACTGGCCGACACCCTGAAAGGCACTGCAGCACGCGACCTGATATTCGGCCAGAACGGCAATGATCGGCTCGACGGTGGCGCCGGCAATGACCTGCTGCACGGCGGTGACGGCAACGACACGTTGCTGGGCGGCATGGGTAACGACTCGCTGTATGGCGCCAGCGGTAATGATGTTTTGATCGGCGGGCAGGGCAATGACCAGCTCAGTGGTGGCGTGGGCAGCGACTTGTTTGTGTTCGATCAGCGCGGGTTCGGCCACGACGTGATCAGCGACTTCAACATCCATCAGAACGGGCATGATCTGCTGGTGTTCGCCAAGTCGTTGTTTGCGAGCGCCGATGCTGTAATCGGGTCCACCACCCAGAACGGCAGTGACAGCGTGATTCTGGCGGGGGACAGCAGTGTCACCCTGGTGGGGTTCAATGCGGCACAGCTGAGCGCAGAGATGATCAGCGTGGTTTGATGCGGCATCGGTACAGTTGGCGGTAAAACCTCACAGGATCGCTGATGCTGTGGGGTTTTTTCTTGCTTATCGTTTTATAGCAATCTATATCCCGCAGTATCGCGTTTTCCTCACTTGCCGGTAGCCATCATGTGCTTGCTTCGCATGACTACGGCTCGATCAGGCCTTGATCGCTCAGCGCTGCGCGGGCAATCCAATCCCGGTGCGATGCCAGTACGAAGGCTTTCTTCAAGGGTTTGTTGCAGCATCAACAACTCCTCACGCTGCACTTTTAGTGTGGCTTCGATTTGCTGTATCTCCTCCAGACGTACATTGATCTGTTCCAGAGTGAGGGATTTGGAGCAGCTCCCGTCATGAAGGAAAAGGCCACGAATGGTGTCGAGGGAAAACCCCAGCCTTTGCGCGTGGATCACGACTTCCAGGCGTTTAATGGTGGACTCGCTGTAATAGCGATAGTTGTTCATGTCGCGCGTGGGGGCGTCCAGCAGGCCTTGCTCCTCGTAGTAGCGTATTGCTGAAGCAGCAAGGCCGGTACGTCGCGCAATCTCGCCTATCTTCATTTTTTGCTTGACCTTCAAGTTGACTTTAATCCGCAGTATAAGCCGCAGCGTAATCCGGAAGGTAATCGGATTGGGCTGGATAAACACCGTTGACCTACGTGGAATGTGAAGAATGAGCAAAATAACCGAGTTGCTGAATTGGCGTTATGCGACGAAAAGTTACGATTCGTCCAAGACAATACCTGCTGAAAAGCTGGAGCGAATCCTGGAGGCGGTACGCCTGACGGCGACGTCGAGCGGGCTCCAGCCATTTGAATTGCTGGTGGTGACCAATCCGCAAATTCGCGAAAAGATTAAGGCGGTCAGCTGGAATCAGTCCCAGGTGACCGACTGCTCTCATTTACTGGTGTTCGCCGCCTGGGATGACATCACGCCTGAGCGTGTCAACATGATGTTCGACCTGACCAATACGGTACGAGCTACCGTCAACCAGGGTTGGGAAGATTACCGTCAAATGCTCCTCGGTATAGTCGCCGAGCGTGGGCAGGAGGCCAACTATCAAGCGGCTGCGCGCCAAGCCTATATTGGCCTGGGCTCGGCTTTAATCGCCGCGGCATCCGAGCAAGTCGACGCGACGCCCATGGAAGGTTTCGACCCATCGGCTGTCGATGAGATTCTGGGACTGGGAACCAGGCATCTGCGCAGTGTGGTGCTCCTGCCTTTGGGGTATCGGGCAACAGAGTCTGACTGGCTGGTAAACCTGAAAAAAGTACGGCGCTCTCGCGAAAATTTCGTAACCGAAATCAACTAGGGAGAAGTGCAGCCGCTCCACATTGCAGCAATAGTGGGGCGCAGCTGCATGGGTAGAACTGAGTATTTGATCGTGAGCTCCTTTCCAATCACTGAGCGCGGCGCGCCAAGCGCCGCGCTTTGTATCACGCCACGATGTCGCTGACGGCTGCCTGGCCAACGGTGGTGACGAGGAAATCCGCCACACCGTGTCCGGAGAAGTCCACAGCCAAGGTGCCCAGGTTGGTACCCGAGGCATAGTTCAGCACAGCATCGCCGGCATGGCCGGTAAATGCATTGACGAAGCTCAAGCCCGCACCTTTGGTAATGCCCGACAGGTCGATCTTGTCGGAGCCCGAGGTGAAGTCAAAGATCTTGTCCGCAGCGCGTGGCGTGGAATCGGAACTGGCACCGTACACGAACGTGTCGTTGCCGGCGCCGCCCCACAATTGGTCTGCGCCGCCACCTCCATAGATGAGGTCGTTACCGGCCCCGCCTTTGATGAGGTTGGCGACCTGGTTACCAATGATCAGGTCGTTGCCCGAACCGCCGAATGCGTTCTCGATGGTGACGCCCTTGGCGATCGACACGTTGCCCACCAGGCCGCCCACATCAGAAAACGAGGTGGCAGTGAGGTTGATCTTCTGGTTTTGAGTGAAACCGGAGAAGTCTAGAGTGTCTTTGCCGCCGCCGTCCCATACCGAAAACACCAGCTTGTCGGCATCGGATGTGGCAGTGAGGAAATCACGCCCGGTATTGGAGTTGAACCCGTAGGTCGTGTCACCGGCGCGAGTGCTGTAGTTGGCACCGTAGAGCTTCTGGATCGCGGCGATGTCGTCGATCAGCGGGCCGGCAGCATAGGCTTCGACACCACCTTTACTGAAGTTCTGGTTGGTGTTGCTCTCGCTCCAGTAACTCATCACGGAGTAAGCATGTGTATCTTCGGCATATTTCGCATCCGAATACGACGGTTGACCCACACTGGCGTCGTACGAACCTGGGTGCTGCAGTCCAAGCGTGTGACCAATTTCATGGGTCAAGGTTTGACGACCGTAATTGCCGTTTGCCGGTGTTAAATTTTCTTGATAGTTTTGATTGGTATAAAACAACGCATCGCTATTTCCGCTGTTATTGGGGTAGAAGGCGAAAGCTGATCTGGCACCACCATGCTGCAGGTCATTACTATAATTGCCCAGTGATATATGTGCGTCACCTCCGCTTCTGGATTCGATGAATGAAATGTTGGCGACGTCCGACCAGGATTGGAACGAAAGGGCTGCTTGGGATCTCTGTTGAGCGTTGAATGCGCTGAATCCAGACACGTTCTCGGAGGCGTATGCTTGACTTTCTGAAGTCAGAAAGCTGTAGGTGAAGTTGTATTTCCCATTGTGGTCGTTGTCACCCCAATAGTAACCTCCTCGAGTTATTTCATCCGCGGCCTGCGCAATAGTGTAAGACGGCTTGCCCTGTGAGGAATTAAATCCTCCTCGATCATAGGTGTGTGAAAAATTATAGAGTGCCTGGTAATCGTCACTTGTTCGCAGCTGCGCCGAAGTGGTGAGTGGGCTAACAAGATTTTTCGCCAAGATAGTCATACGAGTACATTCCTTCGTGTCCATTGATTTGAAGTGTTATATGCTTATCACGTTTTCGTTGCCTTCTTGTTGTGGTAGTCATTTATAAAGGACTTATGGGTTTAGTGTTATTTAAAAATTAAATATGGTATATAACTTGTTGATATATTCTTAAAAATTATTAAGACGCCTTGGGTTGGTGAGTCAATTGACTGATTTTATTGCGGGGGGGTAATTCACGGTTCTCAAGGTGCATCCAAGAGGCGGTTAAGTAGTGTGGCGGCCTATTGATGGCTCGCCCTCAATATATTGATCACGGCCAGATCCCTTCTCATGCTGACTCGGTCAGTTAGCCGGTCAGTGTGTAGAGATCGGTCATGCGGCTGTCTTCTGCCTGGCATTGCTCTCGCTTCGAGATAACAACGAAAGCGAACGAACGATTTGATCTCACTCGCCCGTAGATTGCTCTTGCAAAAAACCTTGGCCTCTACTCTTAAAAACCCCGTAGATTGACATCTACGGAGTTTTTTTGCAGATTGGGGAACTATAGAAGCTCCAAAATACTGAAGAGGACGTGCCAATACTTACTAATGTGTCGGGTTGGCAACTCCGGCCCGGGCATGAATTTTCTCGGCCGTCTCCTGTTTTGAGTGACCTCTACATGCGTTTACCGACACACATCAGGCATTGACAGACGTTAGTGGGCTAATAGATTGGCCGTGATCTTTGACACGGTCATCCTCGATAACGATTTTGCTGCTGGAGGAAATGTAGTACTCGTTTGTCTTTGCTAGACCTTGGACGACCATTAAATAGCCTCTTGAATCGCTGCGCGTCCACGTGTCGCTATTACCTTGCTCTATTGGGTAGTAGTCCTCACTGGGGTTTGTATCAGTATGCCATGCACTTACTGCAACTTTGACAATTCTGCTTGCGCCGTTTGTGATTGTGATAGCCATATTTGCATTCCTTTTGGATTTTAAATTCCATGAGTTGGCTCCCTATTTAAAATAAAGCTGCAGACTTGCCACTGCTACAGAAAAGCCGTAGTTAGGTTAACTCGCTGGCGCCATATTCAATTGATACTGGAGTCCAGCTCGATGCTGGACTCCAAGTAAAATGTAATTTGTTGCATGTATATTGTTCTACCTGCTTCCGCAGTCAAGCCTACAGGCGGGAAAATGCAAGGTGTCATTACCTTGCCAACGCGTCGATTCCGACGAATGGTTAAATAAGATTTTGAAATAGTTGTTATTCACTCGAGTTCTTTCGCATAGGCCCATTGCCTAGTATTCAGTCTGGAGTAAATAAGCACTTTAGCCCTCGCTGCTTCCACCCGGCTCGGCAACTCAATGATGGAAGTTTCTAGAGCCAGTTGGTTTTCGTAGAGCTTAGAGAGAATTGCGGAGCTGAAAAGATAAGGGCCTGCTCAGGTTTCCCTGGCAAGCCCTTGATATCTATGGTGCCCGAACCCGGAATCGAACCGGGACGCCCTTACGAGCGGGGGATTTTAAGTCCCATGCGTCTACCAGTTTCGCCATTCGGGCGGTAGCGCGGTGTAGCAGGGTTGGGAATATATAGATCCTGTCGCTTCGGCGCAACCTCGAAGCGCGCTTTCCTGCATAAAGATACCGATGAAAAAGTGTGGCAGATCAGTGATCTACAGGGCCTTTGGGTTAAGTCCTGATGAATGCTTGCGCCGCAGGAACACGCCTCATAAATGACAGTCATAGCGACATGCCATCCCGGCAAATCGCAAAGGAGTCAGTTGATGCTCAGTGTCCGTAGGCGTTCTTGGATGATGGCTGCAGGCGTGGTGGGGCTGTTGGGTGCGGCGATAGCTGGCCCGGCGCAGGCGGCGAGTGCGGTGCGGTGGGGAGAGTTCAGTGCATCGTCGACAGACAGATTGACGGGCGCCTCGATAGAGGCGGGCAATACCTATGTGTTGAAGTCGTCGAGTATTTCCGTCGGCGATATCGAGGCGTTGCAAGCGGCGCAAAAGCGTAGCGAAAGCGAGCTGCAAAGCCTGAAAACCAAAATGGATGATCAGGATCGTGCATTTGACGAGTTCAAGCGTAAAGACGGGTCGAGTTCCAGCAGCAGTGATAGCCAGTTGTCGAGTCTCAAGCGCACGGTGGATGAGCAGAAAAATACGATAGATCGGCAGAAAGACGAAATCGCCGGCCTCAAGCGCGGCCTGGATGATTTGAAGCGCAGTGTGGAGACGTTGAGCAGCAAGGTGAAGTAAAGGAGAGGGCTTGCTCGGGAAAGCGGTGCTTCAGTAACTGGCTCAGTGCCTGACGTACCGCATTCGCGAGCAAGCCCGCTCCCACAAGATTTGTGTAATGCGCTGTGCCCGCGTTCAGTCAATCAGTGCCAGCAGGTCGGTAGTACCCACGTCCACGCCAGCCTGGGTCAGCAGTGTTGTCACCTGGCCCCGGTGGTGGGTCTGGTGGTTGAAAAAGTGCACCAGCAGGCCGAAGAAGGGCTTCTCACCTGCCACGCCGCGCATGTTGTGGTAGCGCAGGCGCTGGTCCAGATCAGACTCCTGCAGCGTGTTGGCCCAATCAATGATCAATTGATCCAGCCAGGCGCGATGGGCTGACAGTTCACTCAGGTTGGCAAAGGCCAATTGCTTGAGATCCACCGGTGTAGGGATGTCGCTCAACGGTGCCAACGCGCGAAAGCCCGCCGGATGTTCGGCAAAGCGCTTGAGCCAGACTGTGTCGCCCAGCATCAGGTGGTTCAAGGTGCCGAGGATCGAGCCGAAAAACGCCTGGCGATCCACCCTCAACTCCGCGTCGGTCAAGGTGCCGGCGGCGGCGTAGACCTTACGGTTCATCCATTGATTGTAGTGGGCCATCAACCCAATATGCTCGATGCGGTTCACCGCGGTTCTCCCTTGACGGCATGGTGGCGACATCATAAAGCTTGCCCGCCCGGCGGTCATGGTGTTCCATCGCAGGCGAACTATGTTTGATAAACGCCATTATTGCGCCCCGGGAGGGCGACACCATGAATACCAGCGATCTACTGGAACAACTGTGGCGAGCAGGGCAGCAAGGCGGCGGCGCTTCGGGCGGCGGCCTGGGCGGATTGCTTGGAGGTTTGTTGAAAAACGCCGGTACCGGCAATGCATCAGCCGGTGGCGGCTTGGGTGGTTTACTGGGTGGCCTGGGTGGCTTGTTGGGCGGCGCTCCGGCAGGCGGCACGACCCAGACGCGTAGCAGCGGCGGAATGAATTACGCGGCGCTGGCATCTCTCGGCATGGCCGCCTTCCAGGCGTATCAAGCGTGGCAACGTCAGCAGGCGAATGCACCGCAGCAAGCCATCCAGACCGTTGACCAGCTTGAAGGGCCTGAAGCCGAAGCCCATAGCCACGGCGTACTGCGTGCAATGATCGCAGCAGCCAAGGCGGACGGCAGGATCGATGAGCAAGAGAAAAAGATGATCTCTACCGAGATCGGCCGTCATACCGACGATCCACAACTGCAGCAGTGGCTCGACGCCGAAGTCGCCAAGCCACTGGATGCCGCAGATTTCGCTGAATATGCCAAGGACCCAGCAATCGCTTCGGAGATTTACCTGGCCAGCGTCCTGCTGGTTAATGATCAGCAGGACGCCGAGCGCAACTACCTGGACGATCTGGCCGGGCAGCTGCAAATCGACCCCCAGTTGCAGGTACACCTGGAGCAACAGGCCAAGGCCTAGAACCTGAAAGTAGCCCCAGTGGTCAGCCACTGGGCACGGTCCCCAGTCAAACTGCGCCCGACCACCAGGTCCACGTCGACAAACTTGCCGACGTGGAATCTCGGCCCCGCCTGCCATGCTTGTTCACCGCCTTCCTGGCCATAGCGTTCGCCAATCAACGTCAACACCTGCGCAAGCTGGTATTCGAAACCCATGCCCCAGGTCAGGCGGTGCTGTTGCGCGCCGTCGTTATAGGCATGGTTCCAGCCGGCATTCAGGTTCAGGCGCAATGCATCCATGGCCTGCCACGTTAACGGCAGGTTGAAGTCAGCGCCGTCGAATGCGTGCTGACGATAGAGGGCAATGTGCGCCCCGGCGGCGATTGCCAGCTCCAGCCCCAGGTCTTCTCGTGACAACAGCTGCGCCTTCACCTGTGGGCTTACTTGCGTTTCGCCCTTTCCCGCGTCAGTGGCCCGCGATAACGCCGCGCCCCACTGCACCCATGGCATACCACTGAACGTGCAGGCCGGGGACAAGGTTTCGTTGTGCGTACTGCCTGCGTGCCGATTGGCGGTGTGCCAGGCATCGATGTTGCATTCGCCAGGCGCATTGATCGCGCCATCATCCACCACGTAGGCGCCGCCGGCAGCATTCGCCTTGGAAACCAGGGCGAGGATTAACAGCGTGCCCAGCGTCACGCCGATAAAGATCAGGTTGCGCTGCAGGGCGCGGCGCTTGGCCGGTGGCAAGAGCAGCAGGGTGGGACGCGCCCTGCGCAAATGGCGCGCGCGATATTTGGCAAACCCGTCCGGGTGCTTCGGGTTGTGTGGGGTGTGCATGGTGCACCTCGCTTGAATTCAGCTTTCTACGGTCAGCACCGAAATGCCGCTGGCTTTGGCCTGGCAGACCAGCTCCGAGGTATCGTCACCGCCGGGCAGGGCGATGATCAGGTCGGGGCGGCTGTCGGCCAGCATGAAGTGGTTGCGCTGGCGTTCCGCCTGCTTGCCGTGGCGCTGCCAATTGGGTGGGTAGCGCACCACGTCTATACCGATTTCCCGCGCCCATTCCTCGATCTCGCTGCCGAGGAACTGGTTGCCGCCGTGGATCAACACCTGCACTGGGTGCAGGCGGTGGTAAGCGTCCAGCACGTGGCGGGACTTTTTGGTGTCGGCGTAATGACGACCTGCACAGATCAAGACGCGCATAGGGAGCATCCTTGTATTGCGCGGTGGCGGCCGGGCGACCACCACCGTTTGAATGGCGGGGGATCAGTACCACTGCTTGAAGCGGCGGATGTAGATCGTTTTCATCAGTTGAGCGACGCAGCAGTAAGCCAGCAGGGTGCCTACCAGCCATGGGAAGTACGCCATCGGCAGCGGTTGCAGACCCACCAGGGTGCCCAGCGGCGAGAACGGCACGTAGATGCCCAAGGCGATCACGATGCAGGTCATCATCAACACCGGCCAGGCGGCCGTGCTCTGGAAGAACGGAATCTTGCGGGTGCGCAGCATATGCACCACCAGGGTTTGCGAAAGCAGCCCTTCGATAAACCAACCGGACTGGAACAGCGTCTGCATTTCCACACTGTTGGCCGAGAACACGTACCACATCAGGGCAAAGGTGGTGATGTCGAAGATTGATGAGGTCGGCCCGATCCAGATCATGAAGCGGCCGATATTTTTTGCATCCCACTTGCGCGGTTTGGCCAGGTACTCCTTGTCCATCTTGTCCCACGGCAGAGCCAATTGGGAGATGTCGTACATCAGGTTCTGCAGCAGCAGGTGGATCGCCAGCATCGGCATGAACGGAATGAACGCACTGGCTACCAGCACCGAGAACACGTTGCCGAAGTTGGAGCTGGCGGTCATGTTCAGGTACTTCATGATATTGCCGAAGGTTTCGCGGCCCTTGAGCACGCCTTCTTCCAGCACCATCAGGCTCTTTTCCAGCAGGATGATGTCGGCCGACTCCTTGGCGATATCCGTGCCGCTGTCCACCGAAATACCCACGTCGGCATCCCGTAGCGCCGGTGCATCGTTGATGCCGTCGCCGAGAAAGCCCACCGTATGGCCGTTGGCTTGCAGCGCCTTGAGCACACGGGATTTTTGCAGCGGTGTCAGCTTGGCGAACACCGTGCGTTCTTCCACGCGGCGCAGCAGGGTGGCGTCGTCCATGGCTTCGATTTCCACGCCCAGCAGCGGCTGGCCGGGTTCGAGGCCAACCTGGCGGCAGATCTTGCTGGTGACCACCGCGTTGTCGCCGGTCAACACTTTGACCGCCACGCCAATCTGTTGCAGCGCGGCAATTGCCGGGCCCGCGGTTTCCTTCGGCGGGTCGAGGAAGGTCAGGAAGCCCTGGATCACCAGGTTGCGTTCATCGGCAGTGGTGTATTGCTGACGCGCCAATGCCTTGGGGATATGGCGGGTTGCGACCACCAGTACCCGGAAACCGTCTTCGTTGTAGTCGTTGGCAATCGCCAGCAGTGCCTCGCGACGGCGATCGTCCAGGGGTACGGCGGCGCCGTCTTCCAGGGTGTGGGTTGAAATGCTCAGCATCTCTTCCACGGCCCCTTTGCACACCAGCAACTGGTCACCGGCGGCATCCTTGACCACGATCGACAGGCGACGGCGTACAAAGTCGAAGGGCAATTCATCGACCTTGCTGTAGGCAAATGGCACCTGGAACTTGGGGTTTTGCGCCGAGAACTGCACCACGGCCTGGTCCATCAGGTTCTTCATGCCGCTCTGGTGAAAGCTGTTGAGCCAGGCCAGGGACAGCACCGCGTCGTCGCGCTGGCCGAAGGCGTTGACGTGATGCTCAAGGATGATCTTGTCCTGGGTCAGGGTGCCGGTCTTGTCGGTGCACAGCACATCCATTGAACCGAAGTTCTGGATCGCGTTGAGGCGCTTGACCACCACTTTGCGCTTGGCCATGGCTGTAGCGCCTTTGGCCAGGTTGGCACTGACGATCATCGGCAGCATTTCCGGGGTCAGGCCGACGGCCACCGCCAGGGCAAACAGGAAGGCATCGCCCCAGTCCCCCTTGGAGAAGCCATTGAGGAAGAACACGATCGGCACCATCACCAACATGAAGCGGATCAGCAGCCAACTGACACTGTTCACGCCACGGTCGAAGGCGGTTTGCACCCGGGAGCCGACAATCGCCTTGGCCAGGGAGCCGAAGTAAGTGCGCGGTCCGGTAGCCACCACCACCGCCTTGGCGCGGCCGCTCACCACGTTAGTGCCCATAAAGCAGATGTTCGGCAGGTCCAGCAGATTGCCTTGGTCGGCGGCGAGGTTGGAGGCGGATTTTTGGGTGACATCGCCCAGGGTGTCGTACTTCTCCACCGGCAAGGCTTCACCGGTCAGCACGGCCTGGCTGATAAACAGGTCGCGTGACTCGATCAGGCGGATGTCGGCGGGGATCATGTCGCCGGCCGACAACTGCACGATGTCGCCGGCCACCAGATCGCGCATCGGCACTTCGCGCAAAGTGGGCTGGGCGCCGACCTGTTCGCGACGTAGCACGGTGGCGGTGGTGCGTACCATCGCCTTCAGGGCCTCGGCGGATTTGGCCGAGCGGTGTTCCTGCCAGAAGCGCAGCAGGCTGCTGAGCAACACCATGGTCATGATGATGATGACTTTGGTCAGATCGACTTCTTCACCCGCCTGCAGTGGCAACCAATAGTCGGTGACAAAGCTGATACCGCCCAGGGTCAACAGCACGTAGATGAACGGGTTGTTCAGTGCCTGCAGGAACTGGACGATGGCGTGTGGCGGCTTGTCATGGGCGACTTCGTTATAGCCTTCCCGTTGCAGGCGGGCCGAGGCGTCCAGTTCGGTCAGGCCGTCCTGGGTGGCTCGTACATTGGCGAGGGTGGCCGCCAGGCCATTCTGGGCTTCACGGGCGGCGCGCATCGACAGCTTGGTGTCGGCAGCGGTGCCATTTTTCTTGTGCAGAGGCGTGTTTTTTACGGCGCTCATTGTCTGTACTCCTGTCGCCAATTCTCGACAAAACATACCCGGTACTTACCTGCATACAGGCGAGCGAAAGCATGCCGAGCCGCGGACTTCGCGATCGGTTTAAATAAAGTGTTCAGGTAACTTCTACAATGCCCGCTAACAGCGCATTAATTAACTTGCGCGCAGCGGGCTCCTACTGGACTTGTTCATAAAGAACTCCAGGGCATCAATAAGAAAGTTGTTGTTTCCAGCCAGGTCAGGCGGCGCGAGCGCTCACGTAAAGACCGAGCATCAAGCTGGCTTGCGCCAGGCGGGAAACCTTGGGTCTCTGTGGGTCTTGAGGGTCGGCGTGATCCCAGTGCTGCACCAGTTGGCCGCTGTCAGGGCAGATACGCCAGTGCGCCAGCGGCGGTACCGGGCGTACTTGGGAGGAGGGTGCAGCAAAGGCCGGGCGGGTTGGCCTGAAGCCCACGGGCTCGCGGCACAGCTTGGCGCGCAAGGCTGCGGCCAGTGTAGGTACATCGGGTAAAGCAATGAGTTGGAAGGTCATAACACACCTCGGGACCGGACACGCGACCGGTGAGGCAGTTACGGTGGAGCATCGAGCTCTAGCGCAGCTTACCGGACCTGGAAGGCGAGTCCTGTCATATTCTGGGTTTGGCGCCCGATGCCCGCAGAGGCGGTGCTCGGACAGCGACTAGATACTGTGTCCATTGGCTTCTTTTGTGAGGTTTAAAAAAGGCCCCAGTTGCGGGCACGGGCAATCTACTCAGAGCGTTACAGAATGTCAACGCATGATTAACTAAATTAGTCCGCGTTCAGAGTTTGTTCAGACAAGAGGCATGTTCAAGTTACTGGCCAGATAACTTTATATACCTTGCGCGGCGAGTATCGCCAGATAGATCAATACTAAACCGCACGCCGCATAACTCACGCGTTGCCAGGTCGGTGATGCGTTCTTGCGCAGCAGATTCACCAACGCGGCGGTGAGAAAACACGAGAGCACCGACGCCAGCATGAATCCGGCAAAAAACGTCAGGGTCTGCCCCTGGCTGGGGGTTGCGCCGACGATGCCCGACAGGGCGCTGCCCAGGGCGCCCCAGTAGACAATATTCTTCGGGTTGGCCAGGGAGATCGCCGCGCCTACGGCCAACGCATTTTTGCCTGAGCTGGCAGGGACGTTGTCGGTTGCGGGTAACTGCCACGCATCAATCAGGCTGCGGATGCCCAGCCAGGCCAGGTACAGCGCGCAGAAGATCGTCAGTGGCACTCGCACCGCATCATGCTGAATCAGCAGTGCGATACCGGTGAGGCCGATCACTGCCCAGACCGCATCGCCTACGAGGGAACCAAACTGCACCATCAGGGCCGGTGTGAAACCATGCAGCAAGCCGCGACGCAGGGTCTCTGCCAGCACCGCGCCAGGAGACAGGCAAAACACAAAACCGAATACCAGCGCATAGACAAAGATCGACAGCATGCCCGTGTCCTTTCAGGAAAGTGCGAAAGCATACGTCAGCGCAGGGTTAAGAAACCATGCAGATTTTAATGGTCCACGATCCAAATGTGGGAGGGGGCTTGCCCCCGATAGCAGTGTGTCAGTCAGCTCATCTGTAGCTGACCCTCCGCTATCGGGAGCAAGCCCCCTCCCACATTGAGGCTATACGCTCAAGTTCAACCTTCAATTCATCCGCGCCGAGGCTGGCAAATGGCAGCGCAAAAAACGCCTCGCAGCGAGCGGCAATAATGTCGAGGGTGGCCTTGAATGCAGCGTCTACCTGGGCTTCATCACCCTGCACGTGGGAAGGGTCCTGCAACCCCCAATGCGCCTTCACCGCCGCACCGAAATACACAGGGCAAGCTTCCCCGGCCGCGTTGTCGCACACCGTGATGACCACATCCGGCGGGCTGCCTTCAAAGGCGTCATTGCCCTTGCTGTACAAACCTTCGGTGCTGATGCCGGCTGCCTGCAGCGTGCTCAGGCTGCGCGGCAAAACCTGGCCCTTGGGGAAACTGCCGGAGCTGATCGCTTCGAAGCCCTCAGGCGCCATATGATTGAACATGGCTTCGGACAAAATACTGCGACAACTGTTAGCGGTACACATGAAAAGCACTTTCATTGCAGGCTCCTTTAAACGCTCAGGCGCAAGGCGAGGGCAGCGAGGGTGATCAACAGCACCGGCAAAGTCAGCACGATTCCGACCTTGAAGTAGTAACCCCAAGTGATAGTGATGCCTTTGCGTGCCAGGATATGCAGCCACAGCAAGGTGGCCAAACTGCCTATGGGGGTGATTTTCGGGCCCAGGTCGCTGCCGATCACATTGGCGTAGATCATTGCGTCCTTGACCACGCCCACAGCATGGCTGGACTCGATGGAGAGTGCGCCGATCAGCACCGTCGGCAGGTTATTCATCGCCGATGAGAGCAGCGCCGTCAGCACCCCGGTGCCCATAGCCGCGCCCCACACACCATAGGTGGCGAAAGTGTCGAGCCAGGTGGCCAGGTAGTCGGTCAGGCCGGCGTTACGCAGCCCATACACCACCAGGTACATGCCCAGGGAAAAGATCACGATCTGCCAGGGCGCTTCCTTGAGGACTTTACGCGTGGAAATCTTATGGCCCTTGGCGGCAATCACCAGCAGCAGTACGGCGCAGACGGCGGAAATCGCACTGATGGGAATGCCCAGAGGTTCCAGGGCGAAACAGCCGATGAGCAGAATACCCAGTACCCACCAACCGGCGCGGAACGTCGCGGGGTCGTGGATGGCACTGGCGGGGTCTTCCAGGTCGGCCGGGTCGTAGGTCTGGGGAATGTCCCGGCGGAAAAACCACAGCAGCACTGCCAGGGTCGCGGCCACGCTGACCAGGTTCACCGGCACCATCACGGCGGCATATTCGTTGAAGCCGATCTTGAAATAATCAGCCGAGACGATGTTTACCAGGTTCGATACCACCAATGGCAGGCTCGCCGTATCGGCGATAAACCCCGCGCCCATGACGAATGCCAGGGTCGCTGCCGGTGAAAAACGCAGGGCCAGCAGCATCGACATCACGATGGGCGTGAGAATCAACGCCGCACCGTCATTGGCAAACAGCGCCGACACCAGCGCACCCAGCAGCACCATATAGGCAAACAACCGCCGTCCGCGGCCACGCCCCCAACGCGCCACATGCAGGGCTGTCCAGGCAAAGAAGCCGGCTTCGTCCAGCAACAGGCTGATGATGATCAGTGCGACGAAGGTACCGGTGGCATTCCAGATGATGTGCCACACCACCGGGATGTCCGCCAGGCTGATCACCCCGCAACCCAGGGCCAGGATCGCGCCCAGGCTGGCACTCCAGCCCACGCCAAGGCCCTTGGGCTGCCAGATGACCAGTACGATGGTGACGAGGAAAATCGCAATTGCGACAAGCATGAATAAACGCTCCGATGGCTCAGCAGCAGGTGCTGGCCCGTTGTGGTCTGTCGCCCATTGCATCCAGACGCAGCGCGTCGTTCTGCAACCATGGCTGGTTGGCTTGCAGGGTGGTGTCCAGCACCTGTGTGACCCAGGCGGGCAGTGCCGGGTTGATGCGGTAGTAGATCCATTGCCCTTGACGGCGGTCCAGCAGCAGCCCGCAACTGCGCAGTTGCGCCAGATGACGGGAGATCTTCGGCTGGCTATCGTCCAAGGCATGGATCAGTTCGCATACGCAAAGTTCGCCTTCGCGCAGGATCAATAGGGTCATCCGAGCGCGGGTGGCATCAGCCAGGCACTTGAACAGGGTGGGAGGAGAGAGGAGATCCGACATGATCAGGGTATCCATATATGGTTATTCGAATATACGTATTTCCATATGTCTCGGTCAAATCCTGTTTCAGTTGATGTGGATCAAATGCCCGTGAAACAGCCACAACTGTTTGAAATTAAAATGAAACACAAAGGTCCTACAGTGCCTGCTCATTGCTGATGAAGGAAGAACCCGCGTGACCCGTGCCACTCGCAACCTGCGCAAGACCCTGGATTCCGTCGCGGAAAATAACGAAACCGCGGCGTTCGACCTGATGCGCGCCGTGGAAAAACTCGGTGACGAAGTGCTGCGCCAGCGCCTGCTCAATACCATCCACCGGCTGAACCAGGACGCGTACGAACTGCGTGAAGCGCGGGATTCGGTGGAGCAGGTTTCGGTGAGGCTCGCCTGAGCAAGATCGTTCAAGACAAGCCCCTGATTGCACTGGCATGCTTGTCGACTGTCCGTCGATGAGCCGTTTCCATGCCCACTGCATTACCTCATTACGCCTTCACTCGCGGCGCCATCGCCGTTATTCCCTTGTCTCTTGCCTGCGCCCCGTGGGGGTTGCTCGCCGGCTCCATGGCCATCGATGCGCAATTTACCCCGCTGCAAGCCCAAGGCTTGTCTGCCATCGTGTTTGCCGGTGCGGCGCAGTTGGTGGCCATCGGCATGGTCAAGAGTGGCGCCAGCCTGATATCCATCGTACTCACCACTTTGTTACTGACTTCCCAGCATCTGCTCTATGGCATGCACATGCGTCCCACGCTGTCGTCGCTCAACGCCCGGTGGCGAATGAGCCTGGGTTTCCTGCTGACCGATGAATTCTTTGCCCTGGTCAACCACTATGACCGCCAGACCTTCAATCGCTGGTACGCATTGGGCGTCGGCCTGACGTTTTACATCATCTGGAACCTGTTCACCCTGGCCGGCATTGTGTTGGGCAAAAGCATTCCGGGCCTTGATCAGCTGGGGCTGGAGTTTTCCATTGCCGCAACCTTTATCGCCCTGATCACTCCGGTGGTGCGTGATGTGCCGACCGTGGTGTGTGTCGCGGTCGCGCTGCTGTGTTCGGTGTGGTTGAGTTATTTGCACTGGGAGTCGGCGGTAGTGGTCTCGGGTGTACTGGGGATGAGCGCAGGTTTTGCCTGCAAGCGATTGGGAGTTGGGCAGCGATGATTTACCTGATGATTGTGGCCATGGGTCTTGTGGTGTTTTTCAACCGCTACCTGTTTATCGAGCCACGTTTGCCGGTGAGGCTTAATCGTGGCGCCCGTGAGTTCCTGGGCTTTGCCGTGCCGGGGATGCTTACGGCGATCTGCGGGCCGATTATTTTCCTGGCAGATCACCGGCTCAACCTGAGCCCGAGCAACCCTTACTTGCTCGCAGGTATCTGCGCCGTGGCCTTGATGTTCTGGACGCGCAGTGTGCTGATCACGGTGCTGTTGAGCATGGCGCTGTTCTATCTGTTTCGCTGGTGGTTCTGACGCCAGGGCAAAAAAAAGCCCGCGGGAGGGCGGGCAGAAGAGAGACTTCCAAAAAATGAGCTTGGCCACTATAGACGGCGGGTTGGCCCGTCACAGTGAAACAAAGTTCACGGGCGCGTCAGTTGGCCGCGGCACAGTGGTAGAGTCACGGTTTTTCCAAGGAAGCACAGGCATGTTCAAGATGGTAATCGGCGCATTGGTACTGGCCGCACTGGCCGGTTGCGCGGGCTCGAAGATGAAAGAGGCGCGTGCAGGCAGCCCCTATAAAACCCTGGCATCGGACAAGGCCACCCTGGTGGTCGCCCAATGCATTCAGTTCGGCTGGCAGGACGAGCGCGTGTTCGGCGTGGATGCCGGCGGTTTCAAGGAACCCACCGAGGCAGGTGGCTACACCGTCTACACCACGGCCGGCGACTACTTTGTTGACATACAAAGCACTGGAGCGGGTTCTACCGTCAAATACTATGCCGTGGAGGACAACATGCCAGCCAAACGTCGCCTGGCAGCGCTTGCCACTTGTCTGTAATACCTTGCCTTGACCCGATTCCGAAACGCCTGGCGGGACAGCCGCCGGGCATTGCCTTATGATTCAATCGCTCGCTCGACGTGATGGCTCTTTACCGGTACACGGATGTCGAGGCTTAAACGTCGAGCGAGCACCTCTTTGTTCAGCCTCAACGCGGCATAAAACCCAAGTGCCAGCGCCGCGGAATCATCAATGTCACCAGCCCCAATAACCCCGCCAATGCACCACTGACCCACAGTGCGCGCAGTCCCATTTGCTGCTCCAGCAGTGCGCCGATCACGGCACCGACAAACATTCCGGCCCACGGAATCAATTGCACGCGCCAACCATTGCGACGCTCGCCCATTACCCAGCGCCCCAGCCCGCGACCAAAGCGTGAGAGCGCCCCGGTGACGTAAGTGAGCCCCACGGGTAATCCGTTCACTTCTTCGACCGCCGCGTTGAGCATGCCCATGGCAATAATTGCCGCGAGCAACGCGGGCAAGGTGTCGGTCGCCGGCAACAGCGCCGCGCCGCAGAGCAAGGCGCCGATGCACAGCAACAACGGCAGTGCGTGGCGCTTGCTGAAACGGCTGACCACCACACCCAAGGCATTACCGACCACAAAGGTGGCAACCAGCAACACCAGACGCCCGGTGAGCCCCAGGTCACCCGCGCTGATGGCCACCGCCAGGCGCGTGGTGTTGCCGCTCATGAACGAGACGAAATCGCCGCTGGCCATAAAGCCAATGGCATCGGTCATGCCCGCCAGCACCGACAGGCAGGCCACCAGCATCAAGCCCACGCGGCCACGCCAGCGCTGGCGATGGGCGAGCGTGGCATTGGTGTAAGGCTTGCGGGACGAAGGCAGCATGGGGCTGGGTTCCACGATGAGATTATTCGGCCACTACCGTAGGACGCTTTGCGTGTATGCGCAATGACTTCAGGCACGTTCCAGTTGCCAGCCTGTGGGGTGCCAGGTCAGATGATGAGTCGGCTCGATCGACTGCAAGAATGCAGGGTCGTGTGACACGGCCAGCATCGCGCCGGTAAATCCCTTCAAGGCCTGTTCAAAGGCAAGCACCGACTCCAGGTCCAAGTGGTTGGTGGGTTCATCCAGGAGCAACAATTGCGCCGGTGTATCACGCCACAAGGCAACGGCCATGGCGGCTTTCAAGCGCTCGCCACCGCTGAGTTGCCCGGTCGGCCGCGTGACCCGCGAAGCATCCAGCTGCAGCAGCGCCAGGCGCGTGCGCAGTTCGGCTTCGGCCAACGGCGTGTCGAGCAGGTTAAGCTGCTCGACAACGCTGCACCGGTCATCCAGCAACGTCAGCTGCTGATCGATATAAGCGCTGGGCACCGCCACTGTGCACCCGCCACTCACCGCCTGCCACTGGCCTGCAAGTAATTTGAGCAGGGTGGATTTACCGCAACCGTTCGGCCCGCGCACGGCAACGCGTGCGGCCCCCGACAGGCTGATCGTCAGGTAGGTGCCCGACGCCTTGGGGTCGAGCCAGGGCAATTGCGCACGTTCCAGAGTCAGGACCTGCCGGCCGTTGGGTACTGCCGAGCCTGGCAAGGCGAGCAGGGTCGGTGTCTCATCCACTACGCGCGCGTAGGCTTGGCGCACCTGGGCGTCGAGTTGGTGTTTGTGATCGTGGTGGGCACTGCGTACCGTGCTGACGACTTCCTTGGCAGCGCTTTTCCAGCGGGACTTGGTAAAACGGTCGACGTTGGCGGTCTCGGCCTGCTTGCGTGAGCGCGCAGCATGGCGCTGGAGGCTGTCATGGTCTTTTTGCAAGCGCCGACGCTCACGGCTACGTTCCTGGCGCGCATGTTCCCATGCGGCGATAGCGGCGTGCTGTTGGGTATCGCGTTGCTGTCGATAGGCAGCGTAGTTGCCGCCATACACCTGAACGCCAAGGGGCGATAATTCGATGATGCGCGCCATGGTGTCGAGTAATTGGCGGTCATGGCTGACCACCACCAGGCCGCCGCGCCAATCAGCCAGTTCGCGCAACAGCCACTCGCGCCCGGCGCTGTCGAGGTGGTTGCTGGGTTCGTCCAGAATCAACAACTGCGGCGCCGCCAACAGCGCTCCGATCAGCGCGACCCTGGCCAGTTGGCCGCCGCTGAGTCGGTCGGCTTGAGTGTCGGCGGCAAGTGTTGGCAAGCCTGCGGCATCCAATGCCAGGCGTAGGCGCTCTGCGAGGTCCCAGCGATCATCGATCAGTTCCAGATCGCCCTGGCGGCCGTCGCCGCGTGCCATACGCTCCAGGGCGGCCAGGGCAGGGGCGGTGCCGGTGATATGGGCGACAGTTTCTCCCGCTTGAATCGTCAACGCCTGGGGCACATAGATCAGGCTGAGTGGTCTTTTCAATGTGCCTGAAGACGGTTGCAGGATGCCGGCCATCAACTTCGCCAGGATACTTTTACCACGGCCATTGCGCCCGACGATGCCGGTGTGGGTGCGATCAATGGACAGGTTCACGTCCTCCAGCAAGGTTTCGCCATTGGCGAACTGGAAAGACACATGTTGCAGGGAAATAAGAACGGGCAGCCGGTTGACGTCAGTCATCAGCACCTCCAAAAAAATGTCGAACAGGCCAACAAGCGCGCCAGGCGGCTCGTTGCGGATACATTTTGGAAGGCTTAGTTATTCACGTCGGCGCTCGTCCCATAAATCAAAAGGGGCGCAAAGGCTAACCCACCTTGGCTTTGTGCGGCAAGTCTTCGGCCAGCTTCTCCAGGAACATCGCCAGGGCGACTTCCTCGGCTTTCAGACCCTTGCGCACTCGTGGTTTGGGCAGTTTCGACAGTTCGCCGAGGCTGAAATGCTCAAGCACCGCGGGGTGGATGTAGCACTTGCGGCACACGGCGGGCGTGTTGCCCAACTGCCTGGCCACGTCCTTGACCATTCCTACCACGTGCCGCTTGGCGTCTGACTCCGGCTGCCACGCCAACTCGCGCAACACCGCCAATGCCATCGCCGTGCCCGCCCAGGTGCGGTAGTCCTTGGCGGTGAAGTCTTCGCCGGTGAGTTCGTGCAGGTAAGCGTTGACGTCATGGGAACTGACGGTGTGGCGTTCACCGTCTTCGTCCAGATACTGGAACAGGTTCTGCCCGGGCAATTCCATGCAGCGCTTGACCACGCGGGCCAGGCGTCGGTCCTTGACGCTCACTTGGTGCTCGACACCGCTTTTGCCGCGAAACTGAAACTGGATTTCGCTGCCCTTGATGTCCACATGGCGATTGCGCAGGGTGGTCAGGCCGTAGGATTTATTCTCGCGGGCGTATTGGGTATTGCCGACGCGGATCAGCGTGGCGTCCAGCAACGTCACCACCGTGGCCAGCACCTTTTCGCGGGTAAAGCCGGGCTCGGCGATTTGGGCTTCCAGCTGTTTGCGCAATTTTGGCAAGGCGCTGCCGAATGCCTGCAACCGCGAATACTTGTCGCTGTCACGCACTTCGCGCCAGCGTGGGTGGTAACGGTATTGCTTGCGGCCACGGGCGTCGCGGCCGGTGGCTTGCAGATGGCCGCGCGGGTCGGCGCAGATCCACACATCGGTGTAGGCGGGCGGTACCGCCAGCGCGTTCAGACGTTTTATTTCATCAGCATCGGTAATGCGCTGGCCTTTTGCGTCCAGGTATTGAAACTTGCCCCGCAGCTTTTTACGGCGGATTCCAGGCTGGGTGTCATCCACATAATGCAGGTCACGGGGCAGGTCGGCGGGCAACGAAGAGTCGGGCATGGTGCGGGTTCCTTGGCAACAAATCAGGCCGGTATGTCTGATTGACCGCAGCGTTTTGCGGTCGTGCCAATTGCTTAAGCCAGCACCGCCACCGCCTTGATTTGCGCCCACAGCACCTGGCCCGGATGCAGTTGCAGCTGGTCGCGGGAGAAACGCGTGATACGTGCCAGCAATGGTGTGCCGCCGGCATCCAGGCGTACCAGGACATGGGCGCTGTTATCCGCCCCCATGTCCTGGATGATGGTCACGGGCAAACGATTGAGGATGCTGCTGTGTTCGTCCGCTTGCAGGTTGAGGCTCACATCCCGTGCCTGGATCTTGACCCGCAACGGTTTACCCACCGCCACCGGCGCATGGGCCACGCGAATCTGCAATAGGCAGTCAGGCAGTTGCAGGGTGAGCAACTGATAGTGCGCGTCGTAGGCAATGACGCTGCCGGCGATCACCACGCCGGCATCGTCGCCCAGGGCCAGGGGCAAATCGAGGCGCGCCAGGGTTTCGCCGATGGGGCCGCTGGCCAGGGCCTTGCCGTCGCTGAGCAGGACGATATGGTCGGCCAGGCGCGCGACTTCATCCTGGGCATGGCTGACGTAGAGCACCGGGATATCCAGCTCGTCGTGCAGGCGCTCCAGGTACGGCAGGATCTCGTTCTTGCGTTTGCTGTCCAAGGCGGCCAGCGGTTCATCCATCAGTAACAGCCTGGGGCTGGTGAGCAAGGCCCTGGCGATACCGATGCGCTGACGCTCGCCCCCGGACAGGTGTTGTGGGTGACGCTCAAGCAGGTGACCGATGCCCAGCAGCTCGGTGGCCTGGGCCATATCCACACGCCGTTGCGCGCGCGGGATGCGCTTGAGGCCGAACTCCAGATTGGCCCGTACCGACAGGTGAGCAAACAGGCTTGCCTCTTGGAATACATACCCCAAGGCGCGTTTATGCGGCGGTACGAACAGCCCGTTGCGGCTGTCTTGCCAGACCTCATCATTGATCTGTACAAAACCCTCCTCGGCGCGCTCCAAACCGGCGATACAACGCAGGCAGGTGGTCTTGCCGGAGCCGGACTGTCCATATAACGCGGTCACCCCACGCCCAGGCAATTGCAGGTCCACGTCCAGCGCAAAGGCGGAATATTTCAAGTTCAGGCGTATATCAATCATCGCGATCAGCTCCACCCCATCCTGGTTTTGCGGCTGGAGTACAACGCCAGCAATACGAGGAACGCGAACACCACCATGGCGCCGGCCAACCAATGGGCCTGGGCATATTCCATGGCTTCGACGTGGTCGTATATTTGCACCGAGACTACTCGGGTCTTGTCCGGGATATTGCCGCCGATCATCAACACCACGCCGAACTCGCCGACGGTATGGGCAAAGCCGAGGATCGACGCGGTGATAAAACCCGGGCGTGCCAGGGGCAGGATCACTGTGAAAAACGTGTCCCACGGATTGGCGCGCAAGGTCGCGGCTACTTCCAATGGGCGTGTGCCGATGGCGGAAAAGGCGTTCTGCAACGGCTGCACCACGAACGGCATGGAATAGATCACCGAGCCGATCACCAGCCCGGCAAAACTGAATGTAAGCGTGCCCAGGCCCAGCCATTGGGTGAACTGGCCGAAGTAACCGTTGGGCCCCATCGTCAACAGCAAGTAGAAACCGATGACCGTTGGCGGCAGCACCAACGGTAATGCGACTACTGCACCGACGGGGCCGCGCCACCATGAGGTGGTGCGCGACAGCCATAGGGCTATCGGAGTGCCGATGATCAACAGGATCACAGTCGTCAGTGACGCCAGTTTGATGGTCAACCAGATCGCGGAAAAATCAGCACTCGACAGGGGCATTTACAGCTCGTAGCCGTAGGATTTGATGATGGCAGCGGCTTTCGGGCCTTTCAGGTACTCAACCAGCGCCTTGGCAGCGGCGCTGTCCTTGCCTTTGTTGAGGATCACGGCGTCCTGTTTGATCGGGTCATGCATCGATGCCGGAACAATCCACGCCGAACCGCTGGTGACTTTGCCGTCTTTATAGATCTGTGACAAGGCGACAAAGCCCAGCTCGGCATTCCCGGTGGACACGAACTGATAGGCCTGGGTGATGTTCTGGCCTTCGACGAGCTTGTCCTTGACCTGCGCGGTCAAACCTTGCTTGGCCAGTACCTGGGTGGCGGCCAGGCCATAGGGCGCGGCTTTGGGGTTGGCGATGGACAGGTGCTTGAATTGATTGTGCTTGAGCACTTCACCTTTGGCGTCCACGTAGCCTGCTGTTGCCGACCACAGCGCAAGGGTGCCGACGGCGTAGGTGAAGCGCGACCCCTTGACCGTCTGGCCTTCGCTTTCGAGCTTCTGGGGGGTAGTGTCATCGGCGCTGAGGAACACCTCGAACGGCGCGCCGTTCTTGATCTGGGTGTAGAACTGCCCGGTAGCACCGTAGGCTGCGATGAGCGTGTGGCCGGTGTCTTTTTCGAAGTCGACGGCAATTGCCTGGATCGGCGCGGTGAAGTTGGCGGCCACGGCCACCTGCACTTCACCGGCATGGGCCGAACCCAGCACGAACACGGCAAGCAGGGGGGCCAGGCGCGAGATACGGTTCATCGTGAAGCGACTCCTTGGGCTGTACGGGGCGTTCAGGTAGAAGGCTCTACCGCTATGTATGGGAATATATAGCGGTTGGCCATTGCCGGTACAGTGCAAAGTTGCCGCTGATGTCAGTGGCGCGCGAGTCGGGTCAACGCCTGCTCGGACAGTTGACGCGTCAGGTCATAAGTGGACAGGTCTTTGCCAAGCCCCAGTGCCTGGCCCGCCCACAGGTTGCTGAAACCTGCTTCATCCTTGGCCTTGAGCGGCATTAACGCACCACCGGCTTTGGGGAATGCCGGGGCGCTCGGGTTGATCGGGCCGAGCTCCCGCATCACGCGGTTGACGATGCCCCGCGCCGGGCGGCCGGTGAAGAGGTTGGTCAGTGCCGTCTCACTGGCCTGGGCATGGCGCAGCGCGTGGTGGTGAGAGGCGGTGATGCTGGCTTCGGGCGTGAACAGGTACGCCGTGCCAATCTGGACTGCCGAGGCACCCAGGGCAAGGGCCGCTACGATGCCACGCGCATCACCGATGCCGCCTGCGGCAATCACCGGCACGCTGACCGCGTCGACCACTTGCGGCACCAGTGCCATCAACCCGATCTGGCTGTTCAGGTCATCGCTGAGGAATAGGCCACGGTGCCCACCTGCTTCAATGCCCATGGCAATAATTGCGTCGCAGCCGTGTTTTTCCAGCCAGATCGCTTCCTCAACGGTGGTGGCCGATGACAGCACTTTGGCGCCCGTGGCTTTTACCCGATCGAGCAAGGACTTTTCCGGCAGGCCAAAATGAAAGCTCACGACTTCCGGGCGCAGTTGTTCCACCAACTGGCACGCCGCGTCGTTGAACGGTGCGCGATTGGACACGGGGGTGGGCGCATCAAAATCGGCACCAAGTTCGTGATAGTAGGGTTGCAGCACATCCTTCCAATGGCGGTCACGCTCTTCATCGGCCACAGGCGGCTGATGGCAGAAGAAGTTCAGATTCAACGGCCGTGTACTGGCCTGGCGGATGACAGTGACCGCTTCACGCAGTTGCTCGATACTCAGCGCTGCGGCAGGCATGGAACCCAGCGCCCCCGCGCGTTGGGCAGCGATGACCATGGCGGTGGTCGTCGCGCCGGCCATTGGCGCCTGGATGATCGGCACGTCGATGCCCAGCAGGTCGAGAATACGGGTGTCTGGCCAGGTGCTCATGGGATGCGTCTCCAGCGTTAGTAGGGCATTTCGCTGTTTTAGCAGGGCCGTTGGCTCCGGGCCACTCTGTTTTATTCACTGGACGAGAATGGCATTTTATGAGGAGGGGGTTTCGCGCTTCAGCAGCTCACGTTTGCGCTCCACCCCCCAGCGGTACCCCGACAGTTCGCCATTGCTGCGTACCACACGATGACAGGGAATCGCCACCGCCAGGTGGTTGGCACCACAGGCCTGGGCCACGGCGCGAAAGGCGGTGGGCGCACCGATGTGCTTGGCTATCTGGGCATAGCTGGCAGTACTTCCTACCGGGATTTCGCGCAATGCCTGCCATACCCGTTCCTGAAAGGCAGTGCCGCGCAGGTCCAGAGGCAGATCCAGGCCCAGGGCAGGGGCTTCGACAAAGCCCACCACCTGGGCGACCAGTTGTTCGAAATCCTGATCCGCGCCAACCAACTCTGCCTTGGGAAACTGATCTTGCAGGTCGCGCACCAGTTTATCCGGATCATCCCCGAGCAAAATCGCACACACGCCACGCTGACTCTGCGCCACCAGAATTGCGCCCAGCGAGCATTGGCCAACGGCAAAGCGAATGGTGTTATTGACGCCGCCGCCTTTGTAGTCCTTGGGTTTCATGCCGAGTAGCTGGTCAGCCGCTTCATAAAAACGGCTGTTGGCGTTAAAGCCTGCGTCATACAGGGCGTCTGTCACCGACTGCTGCCCCTTGAGGCCATCGCGGACCTTACGTGAGCGCAGGGCGCTGGCGTAGCGCTTGGGGGTCAAGCCAGTGCCGGCCTTGAACACACGGTGGAAGTGGAACGGGCTCAACCCGGCCTGGCCTGCCAGTACATCCAGGCTCGGGGGCGTTTCAGCCTGTTCGATCAGCCGGCAGGCGTCGGCGACTAACTGCGCATGGTAAGCCGCCAGTTGAGTCTGATCGCCCGTAGCGCGTTTGCTGGCACGATAACCCGCGGCTTCGGCCTGGGCCGGTGTGTCGAAGAACTCGATATTCTCAGGGCGTGGCAAACGCGAAGCACTGCTGGGGCGGCAATACACGCCCGTGGTTTTCACGCCGTAGACAAACAGGGCATCTGCCTTGGCATCGCGGGCAATGATGGCGGCCCAGCGCGGATCGTGTTCGTTGTTCATGGCCTGCACTCCAGACGGTTCAGGGGCAGATTAAGCGGGTCGCCCACCGGTAAAACTCCGAAGCTTGCGGTCAAATTAGCCGGCGGTGCGAAAGGTCAGGTTGATGCGCTGTGCCCCCATGACCGGATGCTCGCCGGCCTTGATCGGCATCACCCCATGAAAGCGCAGGCGATCAACCCCGCCCCACACCACCACATCGCCATGGAACAGCGAAACTTTTTGCGTTTTGTCACTGCGCTCATGGCCGCCGAACAGGAAAATCGCCGGCAGGCCAAGGGACACCGAGACCACCGGCGCGCTGTAGCTGCGCTCGTTCTTGTCCTGGTGCAGAGACATCTTTGCCCCTGGCACGTAACGGTTGATCAGGCAGGCGTCAGGCAGGAAGTCGCGGAAGCCGGCCTCGGTTGCCGCCGCCATGGCCAGTTGGCGCAACGCATCCGGCATGGCTGGCCAGGGTTGCTGGTTGCGCGGGTCGAGTGGGCTGTAGCGATAGCCGCGGGTATCGGTGGTCCAGCCCAGTTCGCCGCAACTGCTCAGCGCTGCCGACATGGTAAAGCCACCGGGCGTGACCATTTGCCGAAAGGGGGACTGGGCCAGCACGCGCCGCAACTCAGGTAGCAGCCGCTCAATCCAGGGCAGGGCATAGCCCCTTAGAACGTAGGACTCTTCACCGATCTGCTCGCGCCCGGCAGGTTGTTGCAGGGCATCATCGGCGAACAAATCGGCAGTAGGGCCCGGCATGACTTACAGCGCCTTGCTCACGGTGATGTCGGTAATTACGTCGCTGGCATCGTGACTTTCCGCCAGGGCTTGCTTGGCTTCTTCGACGCTGTTGCTTTGCAACTGGGCAAATTCGAAGCGGCGTTCGCCGTTGAGCTTGTACTTGATGACGTATTTGGTCGTAGGGGTCACTGCTTTTTTCCTGTCAGTTGCTGGTTCAGCTCAGCTTGGTGCTGGTGCGACGAACGATGCGGATCTTGTGGGACAGCGCAGGCTTGCGGGTCACGCTGATGGCGCGACGGGTCACCACATCAAGGGTGATGTTCCAGAAGCCGGTGCTGGGTGCAGTGATCTTGGCCGGGAATTTATCGAATGCACCGCCGTGGTAGGTATGGCGCCCGCCATTTTTGAAGCTGCGAAAGTTCGCATCGCTCATCAAGCGGATGTTGCAGGTCTGTGAGCATTCGATAACGACAATGTCTCCCTCGTTGAGGTGCTCACGCTGGTGAATGAATTTCATGCGGGTGTCTCCAGAAGGGCTTTTTCTGAAAAATCAGAACGATACGTAGGTTAAGATGGAGTTTATCAGCCCCAGCGCGTTTATTATCGGGCCGTCGTCGACGACTTCGACAATTAAAAACAGTTATTTACCGTGTTATCAGAGATAAATCCTACGTTGCTGGGAGAAATTTACCATCCCCGCTGTCGTAGGGTCTTTATCGGAGGTTTTAGTATGAAGTGGAGTGTGTTGGTGCTGGCCTTGGCAATTGCTGGGTGTGCTTCGGTTGCAGATATCAAGCAGACCCCGCCAACGTTGGTGGTCATCTCAGGGAAGAAACCGCAGGAATATGCGGCGTGTGTTGTGCGCAAACTGGAGGCGACCCGTCGGCCGCCACAGATCGAACCCCATAAAGACGGTATCCAGGTCATCGTGCCGCAGAAGTTTTCGGCGGACCCTTCTGCGATCTTCGAAATCGAAGACCGCTCCAGTGGTAGCAGTATCAAGCTCTATGAAAGCATGTCCAACGTGCCGATCCGGCCGGGCGACGTGAAGAAAGCTGGGGAAGAGTGCATTTCCGGCTGAGTCTGGTTGCGCTGGCAAGGCGTCTCACCCTACGCACTGAATCCGATAAAAAGCCCCGATCCTGCAGGATTGGGGCTTTTTTTGCCTATGCGTCCGTGCTGATCGGGCAGGGCATCCGTTAAACTGTCGTGCATTCACTATAAAGATGCCGCTCAAACCTTGGGTTCGAGCGGCATTTGTTCTTTCTGGAAAGCCCGTTATGAAACGAGAACACGTCAAAGCCCGTCAGGCCGAAGGTCAGATTTCGGCGACCCATGTCATCCAGAACCCCGCCGATCTGGGCGAGTGGATCGTATTCTTCAAGAAAAGCGGCGGCCGCAGTTACTTCCTGGTAGACGATCAGGACGAGGTCGAATCATTTGCACGCCTGGATGACCTCATCGAAATCTTGCGCGGCCTGGGTATCAAGTTTGCCGAAGTGCATCTGTAGCCCGGCGGTTTACTTGCACACCACCACCACACTGCGGCCCTTGAAATTGCCTACGTCCTGGCCCAGGGTCTTGTCGCTGTCCTTGAGGGCTGGCGTGCCGTTGGTGCCGACGATGCGGTAACCGGTGCCGGCACAAGAGGCGTCAGCTTTCTCGTAGCAACTGGCCCATGAGTTGGCCTCGCCCGAGCAGTCGATAGTCAAGCCTTGTTCGCCATTTTTCAGCAAAGTGTCGGAAGCGGTCGTGCAGCCGGCAAGTGCTAGTACCGCAGTCAGTGCCAGGATTTTTTTCATAAAAGGTCTTCGTCGAGAGGGTAGAGGGCGCTGACACTATCGTGGGGCGTTGGCGCGGATTATAGCGAACTGCCACCTGGTGTGCAGTCGCCGTTGCAAGTACTGCGCTTGCGCACCTTTGGTTAGCGTAAGTCAGCTGTTGGTGGCCGTCAGGGCACTCCCATCACCAGCACGCCGCTCCCGCTGATAGCCCCAGCTGCAGGGAGCGAGCCCGCTCGTCCCACCAGCGAAAACGTCACATCATCGCCTCCTACACTGTTGGTAATGTGGGTCAGGAATGAACCGTTGACTCGAACCGCAGAGCCTGCACGTACAAGGGCGGTACCTACGTTGGGGTTGGTCATTGTCAGGAGCCGATTATCAAACGACGACGGGATGCCTTTGTAGGTGATGGTTATCGGCGTGGTAATTCCGCTATTCGGGCACGAGTAGCTTAGCCTGCGGTTGGTGCGAATGGGCGTGGTCAGTGGATCGCTGCCGATCGCCCGCTGGTTTACGTCGCCGAAGTTGATCTCGATCGGGTTGTTATTGTTGATCGTGCAAGTCGATGGGGAGACGCCGAAGTTGTTCGCGGCGGTGTACGTGAGTACGAGCCTCGTAGTTCCCGAACTGTAATTGTTCGTTTGGTAGAGATTCAGCATGCCCAGGACATCCCCTCTTTGAACCTCGATAGGGTTGCTCGGATCGTTTCGCAGCAAGATATAGGGGGCCACACTGATGGGATACGCCGCACCGTTATTAGGCATGGTCGCGATCCGGATGTTAAACGGCACTGGAGTGTTATAAAACGCGCCGTTTATGCGTAAGCCGGTACCTTGGTTGGAAAATTTCGGACCGGGCACCCAGGGAGGGCCGGCTGGCGCCGCTGTTCCCCAAAAGTCTATGCGCGTAGGGTGAGCAGCCCAGAAGGTAAATCGGCAGTCCAGCCACGCGCCTTCAAGAATGATACGGGTGCTGTCCGAGCCGAGACTAACGTTGACGGGGACCTGCAGGTTAAGAATTCCGCCGTCGCCTACGTATTGCCATGGTCCGCCATTAACGCGGCAATCCGCTGCTCGCACGGTCGTGGTGACACTACTCAGCAGCACGAGAAGCACTATAGCTCCATAGAGTTGTTTCATTTTTGATCTCTCATTGCTCCTCTGTCCGCAGGTCGCTGCGCAGGTATACAGCCCCGTGCTGAAACCGTCCGGAAGAGAGTTAAGGGTTTGTCCATGCCGTTCTCTGCCGAGGAGCGGCTACGGATAGTCCAACGTAAAAGTAGAGGTCACCCTGTACACGCCTTGCCCGATGGTCTGGTCACTGATGGCCTGCGGCTCGCCCTGCACAAAGGCTTTAAGCGCGATCACATTGCTGCCGTCACTCAACACCTGCGCATCACTGACGGTGTTCAACGGCAGTGGCTTGTTGCTCGGCGTCTCTATGCCAACCCCGATACCCGAGGCGCCACTTCCTGCGTCCAGCGCGAGCATTCCGGGCAGCGCGGCATTTTCCCTGCCGCCAAACGTGATGGTGACGGTGGAGCCAACCGTGGTGTCGCAGTTCTCCAGGTGCAGCCTGAAATCTTTGCCCTGTGAGCGTGTGTTGATGTAGAGGTGTTTGCTGGTGACGTCCCAGAGTTCCAAGGTGACGGCATCGTCACCAGGACGCAGCGTGCAAGCCTCCTGAACCAGGTTGCCCTTGAAGCTCAGATTGTCCGCTGCTTGTCCCTCGCCGATCAGGCCCAAGGCCAGTATCAGCGCAGTAGACGGCCAAGCTGTATGGCGCTTGTGTCCCATTGATTCGACTCCTACTGGTATTCGGCCAACAGCGTGGCCACCGCCGTAAACCTTGCGGGTGCCAGGGTTGCCCCCGGCTGTTTGACCGGGACCACTTCCAGTACGGGCGGTGACGACAGGATGATGTCCAGGGGTGTGTTGAGTGGAAACGGCTGGTTATTCTGGAAAACCCGAATGCCCAGCTCCGGCACGCTGGTCTGTACGGCTGAACCGTCAAACGATGTGGCGGTACCGTTGACGCTTAACTTCAGCTCCCATGGCAGGGTGTCGGTGCCGCAGCTAATGGTGTAGCCGACGCCCTGGCGGTACCTCACACCGTCGACACGCTTTATCCCGACATCACCAAAATCGACTTCAATCGTGTTGCCGGCATCGATGGTGCAAGGCGGCGGCTCATTCAGCGTGCCGCTGAAAGTCAGGTTGGCTGATGCACCACTGCAAAAGCCGATGGAACACAAGGCGAGCATCGCTCTCTGCGGCCAAAGGGTCATGGCTCGGTTCTCTCTATCGGTGATCGATTTCATTGGTAATCCACCACCAGAGTGGCCGCCGCATCGAATGTTCCACCGGTCAAGGTGCTGCCTGCGCGTTTGACCGGTACTGCCTGCACCACCGGAACGTTGGGATAGGTAAAGTTCACCGCCGTGTTCAAGGGCCAATCAGCGCCATTGACGAACAGCTTCACGCCAAGATCCGGTTTGCGGGTCACGAGCACGCGATTGTCAAACGCGGCACTCGTGCCCTTGAGTTCCAGTGTCAACGCATTGCTGAAAGGGGAGGCGCAGGTGACGGTGTAGGGCACATCTCGACGGTAGTTGACGCCGTCAATCCGAGAGGTCAGCAGGTCATTGCCAAAAGGCACGTTGAGCGTGCTTCCGCTGTTGATGACACACGGGGGCGGCGCGATGATGACCGCTCGGATGGTCAGGTTGGTATCGGCCTGAACCCCCTGGCTGAGCGCCAATAGCAGGTTGCTCGCGATAAATACAGCCCACGAACCGTTTGATTTAGCCATTGCTCTGCTCTTACTCATAATTGAGCCTGAAATCCACCACGGCGCGGAATGCCCCGCTGGACAGTGGCGCGGAGGTGCGAGTGGGCCGGACGTTCCAGGTTTTGGTGTTTCCGCCCAGGGGCAAGAACAGCGGTTCGCCCCTCGATCCCAGTTGTACATCCCGCCCAAGCGAGTCGGTCAGCTGCAGGCCCATCCCGGTGATGCCTTGCACTTTGACCAGCCGTGAATCATCGGCATCCGCAGGCGCAAGGAATGCGACCGATAGCACCGGCTGAAAGGCACTCCACGTAAGATTGCCGGTGCGTTCACTGCGGATGCTGCCGGCGGTGCGATTGCAATCGGTAAAGCGCAACTGGAACGCCACCTGGTTTGCCTGATCGCCGGGCCGGCGTAACTGGCTGGTGGATACCACGCCCAGGTCAATGGTTTGATGCAGCGAGTTCATTTCCAGGCTGCAAGGTGTTTCATGCATGGACCCGGAAATATTCAGCACGCCATTCATACCCTCGACATCCGCGGCCTGCGCACTCCCCCAACAGGCCAGTAACAGGCCGCTCAGTACCTTCATATAGTGCGGTTTCATGGCTTACTCCGGCGGCAGACTTACTGTTTAGGCGGTGCTGCTTGCAGGTTCACCTTGCAAGTCTCACCGCTGCAGGAGAAGGCCAGCAGTGGGCGTGCGCCGTAATCATTGACGTAGGCAAGATGAGGCGTGGAACCGAGGGCTTTGACCGTCGGGCCTAACGTCACCGCACCTTTGGGCGGGACCATCAGCGGCTCGAAGCCCGCGACGGTCTTGCCGTCCTTGCTGCTACGTGCGTCCACCAGCGTCACGTAGTAAGGCGTCGGGTTATTGACTTGATAACGCTCGCCTTGTCGGGTAAGGGTCAGGCGCTCCTGCCAGGGGTTGGAAACTTCTTGTTGGCTGGGCGCGATGGCTTGTGGTCGGTAGAACAATTTGATACGGGTCTGCAACGCGATTTGCAACGTGTTGGCCTTATCGGTGCGAGGTGGAATTTCCCGCAGGTTGAAGTAATAGACCGTCTCCCGGTCTTGGGGCAGGGACTTGGCTGCCGGTAACGCCTGGACCTTCACTTGGCTTTGTTTGCCGGGTTCTACGCGCTGCACCGGTGGCAACACGATCAAGGGTGTGGTTATCTTCTGGCCTTGCTCATCCTCGATCCAGCCTTGGGCCAGATAAGGCAGCTGGGTGTTGTTATTGGTGATGCTCACGCTGGTGGCATCCTTGCCGCCATCAAAAATCACCCGGGTACGGTCCAGGCCAATCGCTGCGGTGGCGTTTTGGCTCAGGCTGAGCGCCAGCAGTGTGAGGGTCGAGAGTGTGATGCGTATGTTCAATGTCATGATGATGTAGTCTCCGGGGCGGTGTGCTTGCCGGTCAGCTCTGCCGGCGCGGACAAGGGTTGATCGGTGACTGCCATCCGGCAGTCCAGTTGCAGTGCGTTGGTCAGGCCATCCGCAGGCAAAACGACGGGTAAGGTGAGGGTGCATTGCTCGCGGCCGCTCCAACTGACGACCATCTGCTCGCCTGGCTGAATACCGCTCAGGTAGACATTGCCGCCGTCATTCACAATCCCGGTGTCCTGCTGTTTTGTGTTTTTGACCATTGCACCGAAGGGCGGCGCACTGCCATCCGGCAGACGCAGGACAGCCATGGCTTTCTCACCGGAAATGAGTTCCAGGGCGCGATAACCGATGGCCCCTTCCGTGAGCGTCAGTTGGGTGACCGACTGGGTGGCTTCGACATTGCTCGGCAAGCGTTCCAGGTCGACACTGGCGGCCGTACGCTGGTAGCTGCTCAAATCGGAAATGACGGCCTTGCCAAACGCATTACTGCGGGTTGGCGTGCCGTAACCGCGCACCGGCACATCAGCAACACCGCCGGTATCGACCATCAGGCGGGTCCCGCCCATGCTGTTGGTACGATGCAGCGCTGCCCCGTGAGGCGTGAGCGTGCCACCGCCGCGAGCTGACATGCTGAGGCTGGTGTAGTTGCCTTGCTGCCGACTGGCAGCAAGCGTCAAGTCAGCCTGGTCACCCGCATGGCTCAGATAGCCGCTGGCCGAATTGTCGCTCGCACTGAGTTGGTAACTGTTGCGCTCATCAATGCGATCACTGTAGCGGGTTGAAAACCCGTTTTTGCCCGCGGTTCTGTTAGCGTCCAACGATAGCGTGCCGCTGCGTCCCAGTGGCACACTGACCGTCAGCGCCATACCGTTATCCTTATAGTTATAATCCTGAGTGCGGTACACGTTCAAAGACAGGCTCATGTTTTTGACGGTACCAATATTGAAATAACGTGACAGCGATAAGTTCCAACGTTGAGTCGCCGGTCGGGTCCAATAAGTTTGTTTGTTGTAACTGGCGTAGACGGTGGCACCCAAGTCTCGAAACTGCTTATTTACAGTGGCTGTATAAAGCGCCTTGCTGCCACCCACAGGCTTCCATCCACCCGTGTATTGACCGTGCTCATCGTATTTTTCGCGCCCAGCCAGTTCGCCGTTCATTCCGTAGTGACGAGCATCCAAGTATTCACTCATACTCAAGAAGTTCTTGTCGGAGAACCGGTAACCGGCAAAGGTTACTTGGCTGTCGTATTGTTCAAAGTTCTTCGAATATTGCAGGCGCACAGATTTACCGGACAGCGTTTCATTCCACACGTTGGCGTGGGATTGGGTAACATCCAGCGAGAGGGCGCCCAAAGCCAAAAGGTCACGTCCCGCCCCAATCGTTGCCGCCCGGTAGTACTTATCCGTTATAGCGCCGCCAAACAGCGACCAGCCGTTGCTGACCCCCCACGAAAACTCGCCCGTGCCAAAGAGATTACCGTCAGCGCCGTACTGAAGACTGGAAGGGCGACCAGTTGCCAGTTTGTATCGAACCTGCCCGGGGCGCGTGAGGTAGGGCACACCAGCAGTGTTGAGCTTGAAAGTCTGCACCGAGCCATCCTGCTCCTCGACGCGCACATCCAGCGTACCGGCGACGGCATCATTAAGATCCTGAATGCGAAATGGGCCGGCTGCCACCAGGGTTTCATACAGCACGCGTCCTTGTTGGCTGACTACCACCCTGGCATTGGTTTTGGCCACCCCGACCACTTCAGGGGCGTAACCGCGCAAATTAGGTGGCAACTGGCTTTCGTCCGAGTTGAGCGCCGCCCCGGTAAAACGGAAGCTGTCAAACAGATCCGAATACAGGTAGTTCTCTCCCACCAACAGGCGCGCCTTCAGCGCAGGTATTGCGCGATAAGCGTAGTAACGACTCCATTCCAGTTTTTGCTCCCCGGCAGATCTGTCCCTCGCGCTGTCGACACGCCCCTGCCAATCGGCCCGCAGGCGCCAAGCCCCGGCATTGGCACCCACGGTGCCATTACCACTGAGGTGATTGCGGGTACGCTCGTTTTTTTGAGCGTTGGACTGCGCCGTCATGTTGTAGTCAATCAAAAGCCCTGGCACCCCTTCATCCCAGCGTGCGGGTGGGTCCCAATTGATCGCGCTGTATTCAAGGTAGGCGTGGGGGAGGTTGATGCTCAGCGTGGAGGTCGCCAGATCCGCGCTGACCTCCGTACCTGGCAGGCTGTGAATGTCCAGGCACTCGCTACCTTTCCACCAGGTCAGGCTGGCCGCTTCGGATGCCTTCAGGCCCAGTTGTTCCACCAGGTCAACTGACAAACACGCCTGGCTTCCTTTGGGGTCATCCTCGGGCGGGTAAAATGCCACCGATTGCTCGGAAACAGGCTGGCCATTTATCTGTACAAGCATCGTGTAGGTGCCGGGCAAAATGAACCCGCTGCGTGCAAATCGAGACAAATCGATATTGGTGCGATCATTGAGATCAAGAACGTCCGTATTGAATTCGATATCACCGCCGGCCCATGCAGTTCCTGCCAGTGACATCAGCCCGCCAACCAGGCTCGGACGCAGCTTGTTTTTGATCTTCGACGCATTCAGCATGAAAGCAACCCATCAATGTTCAAAAGTATTCCAACTTGAACCGCACGGCGACGCGATGTGCGCCAGGTGCCAGCGGCAGCCCGTTACCCACCAGCCGCAGCGTGTAGTGAAGTGTCATGTCACCTTCCGCCAAGGGGTGCGGCGCCATCTGCTCACCCGGAACACTCTCCTGGCCGGCCGAATCCCAAATATGGAAGGCGATCCCCTGTGAATCACCAAAGGCGGCAAAGGAGCGGCCTTCTCTGTCGCGAGGGCCGTCAAACGTGACGCGCAGATGTTGCCAATCAGGCAACGTCGCCCCTGGGCGATGCGGGTCGGGACGTGTCAGCGAGCAATTGACCAGGCGCAACTCGAAAGGGTGAGGCTCTCCCAACGCATTGCGTAAAAGCCGACCTATGGGTTCGGGCGTCATTTCAATGGATTGATCAGCACTGGTCAGCTCCAACCCGCAAGCCGAGTCAACGACTTCTCCGCCCAGCGTGACCACACCCTCGCCCTGTGCAAGCGTCTGCGCAAAAACGTAAGGGCTGATGAGCATCGCCAGCGACGAGGTGATCGCTAGACTTATGAATGTTTTCACCGCTATCTCCACCAGCCCCCCGCCACCGAAAGTGGCGGGGGGAAAACTTACTGATAAGCCAAGGTGAAATTAGTGACTGCACTGAAATCGCCCGGGACGATGTCGCCGGTAGCAGCGCCTTGAACATAGGCGCCGAACTCCAGGGTGTTATCACCGGTAGAAATGGCCTGGGGCACCGTCGCCACACCGAGCTGAACAGGGCTGCCGCCATGGGTCATCATGATGCCCACGCGGCCTGCACTACCGACGGTGCCGATCGCCCCAGGGACGTCGGTTGACGGCGCCGCGGTAAAGGTTGTGGTCACGGTGTTGTCGGTGAGGCCCGCCAGGTCACAGCCTTCAAGCTCTATCAGCACACGGCGGGCTTCAGACTTTCCGCCTGCCTGCAATTGATGCTTTGCGATTGCGCCCAGGTGAACGCTCTGATCTACGGATTCAGGCTTGATGGAGCAGGCCCCCGAGTGGACCGATCCCAGAAAGGTAATGGTCCCATCTGCCGCGTTAGCTCCAGAAATCGAGCCCGCGAACAGCCCGAGGGTAAACAGCGCAGTTTTGAACTTGGTTTTCATTTGCAGATGCCCGCATAAAAATGTCATTGAAGAGCCCCGTCACCATTGCGAGCGGGACTGACTGTTTCACCCCAAACGTAGCTCCCGGAACGCCGGCCAGTCGTCGGCCGAGTCGGCTGTTGAATAATCACAGTTTCCAACTAGTTGTATTGCAATTCACGGGTACGCTCGAAGTGGAAGTGATTGTGCTGTGTTGCCATGAGAAAGTAAGTCGGCACATTCCGTTAGTTGTGTAGCTACACGGTGTAAGGATATATAGGAAGGATATGGCGATTTGCCAAAAAGCTGATTTTGACTGTAGGAAATGAGCCACACTCTAATAAATAAGAATATGTTAGTTGGGGCTGCGGATGTAAGAATGGGATTACGCGAACTAAAAAACAATAGTTAATTACGAAGCGAAACAACTAAGTGTCGAGGGCGGAGAGGTCGCACGGCGCCGACAAATACAGGCGTCCAAAAAAAAGCCCCGTCGACCGGAGCTTTTTTGTGGCGGTGTGGCGAGGCTTACTTGTTTTTCGGACGTTTGCTCGACGCGTGGCCTGCTTCATCCACAAACACTTCAGCTACGGCAATCGCCTGGCTCTCGGTCGCAAATGTTCCGGCAACGCTGTCGCCGTGAAAATTGATCAAGTGCCAGCCGTCTGCACGCTGCGTGATCAGGTAGCCGTTTACACCTTTGGGTTCTGACATCTATTGGCAATCTCGTGGTCTGATTCAAGGCGGCCATGATACCGCCAAACGGCTAGGGGGGGCGCAAGTTGTTGCAGGTCAGTGCCAGGCGGCGAAAAGCGTGCTAAAACCATTGCAGCCCTTTTAAATAAAGGGGGGGCGGGTGTGTTTCGTCTGATCGTGGGCAACCCCTTTGCAAGATCAGCGGAACTTACGCCGACATTTTTTCTCTATGATGACATCGCAACGCCAGCAGGACCCATTGTAAGGTGACTGCGGCCTGATTAGACTGCGCCGAATTCCGTACGCACAGCCCTTTGTAAGGACTCATATGATCAAGAAATGCTTGTTCCCAGCAGCCGGTTACGGCACTCGCTTCTTGCCAGCGACCAAAGCCATGCCCAAAGAGATGCTGCCGGTGGTGAACAAGCCACTGATTCAGTACGGTGTGGAAGAAGCCCTGGATGCCGGCCTGAACGAGATCTCCATCGTTACCGGCCGCGGCAAACGCGCCCTGGAAGACCACTTCGACATCAGCTATGAGCTGGAAAACCAGATCAAAGGCACCGACAAGGAAAAATACCTGGTCGGTATCCGTAAACTGCTCGACGAGTGCTCGTTCTCCTACACCCGTCAGACTCAAATGAAAGGCCTCGGCCACGCTATCCTTACCGGTCGCCCGCTGATCGGTGACGAACCGTTCGCCGTGGTTCTGGCGGATGACCTGTGTGTGAACCTGGAAGGTGATGGTGTGCTGACCCAGATGGTCAAGCTCTACCAGAAATACCGCTGCACCATCGTTGCGGTCATGGAAGTCAACCCAACCGAAACCAACAAGTACGGTGTTATCGCCGGCGACGATATTGGCGATGGCTTGATCCGGGTGCGTGACATGGTCGAGAAGCCAGCGCCGGAAGATGCTCCGTCGAACCTGGCGATCATCGGTCGTTACATCCTCACCCCGGACATCTTCAAACTGATCGAAGAAACCGAGCCGGGCAAGGGTGGCGAAATCCAGATCACCGATGCGCTGTTGAAGCAAGCCAAAGACGGTTGCGTAATTGCCTACAAGTTCAAAGGGCAGCGTTTTGACTGCGGTGGCGCCGAAGGCTACATCGAAGCAACCAACTTCTGCTACGAGCACTTCTACAAGACTGGCAAGGCCTACTGATTCACGCTTGCCGCACTGTTTCAAGAGAAAGCCACCTTCGGGTGGCTTTTTCGTTTTTCAGCCCCATGTAAGTCGGTATGCTGGTGTTCTGCCGAGGAGAGTGAAATGGCCTACGATTTTGACCTGTATGTAATTGGCGCCGGTTCCGGCGGTGTTCGTGCGGCGCGCTTTGCCGCAGGCTTCGGTGCCAAGGTGGCCGTTGCGGAAAGCCGCTATCTGGGCGGCACCTGTGTGAACGTCGGCTGCGTGCCGAAAAAGCTGTTGGTGTACGGCGCGCATTTTGCCGAAGACTTCGAGCAAGCCAGTGGCTTCGGTTGGTCATTGGGCGAAGCGAACTTTGACTGGGCAACCCTGATTGCCAACAAGGATCGCGAGATCAACCGTCTTAATGGCATCTATCGCAACCTGCTGGTCAACAGCGGGGTGACCCTGCATGAAGGCCATGCGCGTCTGGTAGATGCGCATCAGGTAGAGATCAACGGCGAGCGCTTTACTGCCAGGCACATCCTGATCGCTACCGGCGGCTGGCCGCAGATCCCGGAAATTCCAGGGCGTGAACACGCGATCGGTTCCAATGAGGCGTTCTTTCTTAAAGAGCTACCCAAGCGCGTACTGGTGGTGGGTGGTGGTTACATTGCAGTGGAATTCGCCGGAATTTTCCATGGGTTGGGTGCCAACACCACCTTGCTGTATCGCGGTGACTTGTTCTTGCGCGGTTTCGACGGTTCGGTGCGCACCCATCTGAAGGAAGAACTGACCAAGCGCGGGCTGGACCTGCAGTTCAATGCCGATATCGAGCGCATCGACAAGCAAGCCGACGGTAGCCTCAACGCCACCTTGAAGGATGGCCGCGTGCTGGAAGCCGACTGTGTGTTCTATGCTACCGGCCGCCGCCCGATGCTCGACAACCTGGGGCTGGAAAATACCAGCGTGAAGTTGGACGAGCGCGGTTTTGTCGAAGTGGACGATCTTTACCAGACCGCCGAACCATCGATTCTGGCCATTGGCGATGTGATTGGTCGGGTGCAACTGACGCCGGTGGCCCTGGCTGAAGGCATGGCCGTGGCGCGGCGCCTGTTCAAGCCGGAGCAGTATCGTGCGGTGGATTACGCCAACATCGCAACGGCGGTGTTCAGCCTGCCGAATATCGGCACCGTTGGGCTGACGGAAGAAGACGCGCGCAAGCAAGGCCGCAACGTGCAGATCTTTGAAAGCCGTTTCCGACCGATGAAGCTGACCTTGACCGATTGCCAGGAAAAGACCCTGATGAAGCTGGTGGTCGATGCCGACACCGACAAGGTCTTGGGCTGCCACATGGTCGGTCCGGATGCAGGCGAAATCGTGCAGGGGCTGGCGATCGCGCTCAAGGCGGGCGCGACCAAACAGCATTTCGACGAGACCATCGGCGTGCACCCGACGGCGGCCGAAGAGTTCGTCACCATGCGCACGCCTGTGGCCGATTGATCAGGATGGTTGTGCTGCCTCTGGCGCCGTTGCAACGGCGGCGGCCAGGCGCAGCGCGTCGATGCTGGCCTGGGCCTTGATCAGGTCCAGTTCCAGTGCCTTGTTGCGCTGCTGATTTTCAAGCAGCGCCTCCTGGCGTGCCTGACTGTCCAGTGCTGCAACCCGCAGGCGCTCCTGAAGCAGGGCGCGCTCGCTGTCGATCTTGCTCAGATGCTCGTTGAGCTTGAGTTGTGCGGCCTGATCCTTGCGAGTCTGATCCTGCAATGCGTTCAGTTCCTTGGTGGTCACTCGCTGCTCAATCAGCAGGCGTTCATTATCGCGATGCAGTTGGGTGATTTCATCCTGGCGTACGAGTGCGCTTTGCTGAACCTGGCGCAATTCGGCTTGAATCTGCTGCAGCTGGCCTTCATGGCGACGCTGCTCTTGCTCGCGCTGTTCTTTTATCGCGTTGCGGTAATGCTCAAGCGCGTCGCGTGCGTGCAAGTGTTTCTCTTCCAGTGAACGAATCTGCTCGTCCTTGTCGTTGATCCTCAACTCGTAATCCCTGCACGCCTGGCTCAACCCGGCGTTACGGGTTTGCTCGGCTTGCAGGCTCGTGCTGGCGGTTTGCAGCGCAGCGCTTTCTTCCGCCAGAGCCGCGGCCTGGATGTCAAATTGCTGCTTGAGCTGAGTGTGCGCCTCTTCAAGCGCTTCAACCTGGGCGAGCAGGGCGGTTTTCTGCTGTTCGAATTGCGCCAGCGCCAAGTCAATCGGCTCCTGAGCCTTCTCTTTCAGGCGCTGGGCCAGGCGTGCGACCAGCTCGCCGAGCTCGTCGTCAATCGGCGCCTCGGTGATGGTCAGCCGGGTTTCACTTTCGTCCAGCTCCTTCAAATAGCGATGAATAGTGGTTTTGGAACCGGTATTACCCATCTCGATCCGTACTGCGTCGATGCTGGGGTTTTCGCCGCGGGCAAGGATTGCCAAGCGTGCCGTTTGAACTACTGCTTTGTTTATGCCGCCGCGAGCCATGGAGTCTCCGTCGATTTAGTACTGTGGTACATGGTATGTATATACATACTTTAGCACGTATAAAAAATCGTTGAAATTCATGATTTAACAGATGGGATATTGGCGTATTATCCCGTGTCATAACGGTTTTAACCGCCACTTCCCCTGACGGCAGTACGAAACGACACCCATGAGCGAGCTGGATCGATATCTCAACGCTGCGACCCGCGACAACACGCGCCGCAGCTACCGTGCGGCGATCGAGCACTTCGAAGTGAGTTGGGGAGGGTTTCTGCCGGCCACCAGCGACAGCGTGGCGCGTTATCTGGTGGCGCACGCCGGAGTGTTGGCGGTGAACACCTTGAAACTGCGGCTTTCGGCACTGGCGCAGTGGCATACCAGCCAGGGCTTTGCCGATCCGACGAAAGCGCCCGTGGTGCGCAAGGTGCTCAAGGGGATTCGTGCCGTGCATCCAGCGCGCGAGCGGCAGGCAGAGCCTTTGCAGCTACAGCATCTTGAGCAGGTCGTCACTTCACTGGCGCTTGAAGCAAGCCAGGCCAGCGAAAACCAGGACCAGCCCCGATTGCTGCGCGCCAAGCGTGACACTGCGCTGGTCCTGCTGGGCTTTTGGCGGGGGTTTCGCAGTGATGAGCTGGTCCGATTAAGCATTGAGCACGTCCAGGCTGTGCCCGGCGCCGGGATCAGCCTGTACCTACCGCGTAGCAAAGGCGATCGGGAAAACCTGGGCAAGACATACCAGACGCCAGCGCTGCTGCGCCTGTGCCCGGTGCAAGCTTACAGCGACTGGCTCAGCGCCTCGGCGCTGGTTCGCGGCCCGGTCTTTCGCGGCATCGACCGTTGGGGCAACCTGGGCGAGGAGGGGCTGCATCCCAATAGTGTCATCCCATTATTGCGCCAGGCCCTGGAACGCGCAGGCATCCCCGCCGAGCAATACACCAGCCACTCCCTGCGGCGCGGTTTTGCCACCTGGGCCCATCGCAGTGGCTGGGACTTGAAGTCGCTGATGAATTACGTCGGGTGGAACGACATGAAATCCGCCATGCGCTATGTTGAAGCGACGCCGTTTCTCGGCATGACCCTGGCCACCCAGCCGCTGATTTGAAATTTCTTCTATTAATACCGCCACTTGATAGAGAAAGCCAATCATCAGCATCAGGTTTGCCAATGGGCCATCGACCGAAAGAGTCGGTAGGATTCATCTCATCAACTTCTTAACCCCTGACGGAGAGTCAACGATGCCTATCATCAACAGCCAAGTAAAACCGTTTAAAGCCACCGCTTTCAAAAACGGCAGCTTCCTGGATGTGACCGACGCTGACCTGAAAGGAAAGTGGTCGGTAGTGTTCTTCTACCCAGCCGACTTTACCTTCGTTTGCCCAACCGAACTGGAAGACCTGGCTGACAACTACGCCGAATTCCAGAAACTGGGCGTCGAAATCTACAGCGTGTCCACCGACACCCATTTTGCCCACGCTGCCTGGCACAACACTTCGCCAGCCATCGGCAAAATCCAGTACACCATGATCGGTGACCCAACCCTGACCATCTCCCGCAACTTTGACGTGCTGATCGAAGAAGCTGGCTTGGCTGACCGCGGTACTTTCGTGATCAACCCGGAAGGTCAGATCAAGATCGTCGAACTGAACGACGGTGGTGTTGGCCGTGATGCTTCCGAGCTGCTGCGCAAGATCAAGGCTGCTCAATACGTCGCTGCCCACCCAGGCGAAGTGTGCCCAGCCAAGTGGAAAGAAGGCGAGGCCACTCTGGCTCCGTCCCTGGACCTGGTCGGCAAGATCTAAGTCTGTGAAGACGTATCAAGGGCGGGAATCCGCACTTAAGTAAGCTGCATCCGCCCTCAAAACGCCCGGGCGAGATTCGCTCGGGCGTTTTTTTGTCTGCAATAAACCGAATGAACAGGAAATCGCCCGTATGTTGGACGCCAATCTTAAAGCTCAGTTGAAGTCATACCTGGAACGGGTCACCCAGCCGATCGAGATCGTCGCCTCCCTCGACGACGGCGCGAAATCCCAGGAAATGCTTGCTCTTTTACAGGACGTCATCAGCCTCACCACGCTGATTACCCTGAAAACCGATGGCGATGATGCGCGCCGGCCATCGTTCTCCATCAACCGCCCGGGTGCCGATATCAGCCTGCGCTTCGCCGGCATCCCCATGGGTCATGAATTCACTTCGCTGGTGCTGGCTCTGTTGCAAGTCGGTGGCCACCCGTCGAAGGCCAGTGTCGAAGTGATTGAACAGATCCGCGCCCTTAAAGGTGAGTTCAGCTTCGAGACATACTTTTCGCTGTCGTGCCAGAACTGCCCGGACGTGGTCCAGGCCCTGAACCTGATGGCGGTGCTGAACCCCAATATCCGTCATGTGGCCATCGACGGCGCGCTGTTCCAGGCCGAAGTCGACGAACGCCAGATCATGGCGGTGCCCAGTGTCTACTTGAATGGAGTGAACTTCGGCCAGGGCCGCATGGGCCTGGAAGAAATTCTTGCCAAGCTCGACACTAGCGGCCTCGAAAAAGCCGCCGAGAAAATCAGTGCCAAAGAGGCGTTCGATGTATTGGTTGTCGGCGGCGGCCCAGCCGGTTCCTCGGCGGCCATCTACGCAGCCCGTAAAGGTATCCGTACCGGTGTAGCGGCTGAACGTTTTGGTGGCCAGGTGCTGGACACCATGTCCATCGAGAACTTTATCTCGGTACAGGAAACCGAAGGGCCGAAACTGGCCAGTGCGTTGGAAGCGCATGTGCGTCAGTACGACGTGGACATCATGAACCTGCAGCGCGCCAGCAGCCTGGTGCCGGCGAAAAATGCCGGTGAGTTGCATGAGATTCGCTTCGAAAGCGGTGCGACCCTCAAGTCCAAGACCGTTATCCTGGCCACTGGCGCCCGCTGGAGAGAGATGGGTGTGCCGGGCGAGCAGGAATACAAGGCCAAGGGCGTGTGCTTCTGCCCGCACTGCGATGGGCCGCTGTTCAAGGGCAAGCGCGTTGCGGTGATCGGCGGCGGTAACTCCGGTGTGGAAGCGGCTATTGATCTGGCCGGGATCGTCAACCATGTCACGTTGCTGGAGTTTGACAGCAAGTTGCGCGCCGATGCGGTGCTGCAACGCAAGCTTTACAGCTTGCCGAACGTGGATGTGATTACCAGCGCGCTGACCAGCGAAGTCAAAGGCGATGGTCAGAAAGTCACCGGCCTTGCCTACAAGGATCGCGACAGTGGTGAGTTCAAGACTATCGACCTGGAAGGTATCTTCGTGCAGATCGGTTTGTTGCCCAACACCGACTGGCTCAAAGGCACGGTGGAGCTGACGCCTCGCGGCGAGATCATCGTGGATGCCCGTGGCGAGACGTCACTGCCGGGTGTATTTGCGGCCGGTGACGTCACTACCGTGCCCTACAAGCAGATCGTCATTGCGGTGGGCGAGGGTGCCAAGGCCTCCCTGAGTGCATTCGATCACTTGATTCGCACATCAGCCCCGGCATAAGTGACACGCGAAAAACCAAAAAAGCCCCATGAGCAATCATGGGGCTTTTTCATTCCTGCGTACTGCGCGAGACGCGCCGCGTGTTACATCGGCGCCGGCTGGATGATCTCGACCCAGTAACCATCCGGGTCCTTGATGAAGGCCAGGCTCTTCATGCGGCCATCCGTCAGGCGCTTCTGGAAATCGCAGCCCAGCGCTTCGAAACGCTCGCACGCAGCGACGATATCCGGTACCGAAATACAGATATGGCCAAAGCCACGCGGGTCGGTATTGCCGTTGTGATAGGCAAAGTCGGCGTCGTTTTCGGTGCCGTGGTTATGGGTCAGCTCAAGGATGCCCGGAATCGATTTCATCCACTGGGTGCGCTCGGCGGCGTCGGCCGGGATTTGGGCCTTGTCCACCAGGGCGAGGAAATACAGGCTGAATTCGGCTTCCGGGAAGTCGCGTTTTTCAACCAGGGAGAAACCCAGCACGCGGGTGTAGAAGTCCAGCGATTTGGTGATGTCCTTGACCCGCAACATGGTGTGGTTAAACACAAAATTTGCAGTGGCGGTGTCAGGTTGGGCAGTGACGCCCGGGAAGGTGTTCAGTTCGTGCAGGCTCATGGGCCCTCCAGAAAAAATGGGGCAAAGCGGTCCCTTGGCGTGCGGCAAGCATCCGTGCTGCCGGCTCATGATACGCAAGGGCTACCTGCCGCGCCAAATGAAAAAACGCACGCGGCCCTTGCGAGCGGCGGGTCCGGGGCCGCAAACTTTGCGGCTTGAACCCTGGGCGTTTTTCATAATGATCGAGTTTCGTAAATCGCTGTTGAGTACGTTGTGCCTGATGCTGGGGAGCCCGTTCGTATTGGCGGCCGACCCGGAGATTCATTGGCCCAGCGGCTGGCAGGTCGAAGAAGTCATACCTGACGACGAAGTCCCCGCGAAGGCTCAAACAGTGTCTCGCCAGCGCGCGATCAAAAATGATGAAAACGGCGCAACCCTGATGGTCATGGAGTTGACCGGCACGCCAATTGAAACCGGACATAAAGTTAATCTTCCAGGCGTGTTACTGGAAATGCGCAAATCGATTCAGAAAGATTTCGCCCAGGGCGGTTATCAAAGCGTGTGCAGCAAGATGCATCCTACGACACTGAGTCGCCTTGAAGCGTTGGAGACTACTTGCGTGATAACCGAAAATGGACGGCACGTGTTGTCACAAACATTAGTCGGCGCAGTGGATACAGATAAGGCCTATGTATTTTCTTACGCGGGCCAGGCGCAAGCCTACGAGGCGAGCAAAGACGAAGTCAGTTCGGTGCGCAACAGCCTGAAACTTTGAATCGACCCTTTTTAGTGGTTTTGAACAAAATGAACGGCTGGTTAAGTTCGCTTTCGAACAGTCAACTGCAAAAAAGCCCCGCATGTGCGGGGCTTTTTTTAGTGCGGGATGATTAACCGCGCAGCCAGGAATCTACCGTGGCAGCGCCGTACTCTTCTTTCCACGCTTTCAGGCCGCGGTGGTTGCCGCCTTTGGTCTCGATCAGCTCACCGGTATGCGGGTTGTGGTAAACCTTGACGACCCGTGCACGGCGCTGCTTTGGCGCTGCGGCGATGGTTGCACCCGCCTTGCGCGGGGCTGGATCAAGAATGGCGATGACATCGCGCAGACTTTTGCCGTAGCTGTCCATCAGCTTTTTGAGCTTTTCTTCGAATTCGATTTCTTTCTTCAAGCCTGCGTCATTCTTCAAGGATTCCAGCTGGGCCAGCTGCTCTTGAAGGGCTCTTTCTGCTGCGCGAAATTCGGCGAGTCTGGACAAAATCTGTACTCCAATAGTGTAGTGGCTGATATCAACTGCAGACAAAGCTATAAGCCAGAAACGTTAACACGACGTCAACGAAGAAGACCCTTCTGCGAGTTCTGCACAGGCAGAAAAATTGTAGTAGTTAATCCCTCTGGAGTAAATCATGTCTTCTGTCCAAATAACAATCTTTCATCGGTTGCCTAACGATTTAATGAACTCATCGCAGGGTAGCGGCTTGCCGAACAGGTAACCTTGTAAGAAATCCACACCTTGGGCGACGAGGTATTCACACTGTTCTGCTGTTTCCACGCCTTCGGCAACAATGCCAAGGTCAAGCTTGGCTGACAGTTCTATGATGCTGTCCAGAATATGCCGTGACAGTGCATCCACACCGATCATGGCGACAAAGCTCTGATCAATCTTCAAGTAGTCGACATTGAAGTTGCGCAAGTAACCGAGGCTGGAATGGCCGGTGCCGAAGTCATCGATCGCGATCATCACCCCCAACTGATGCAGGGCGTCAAACAGGCTGCGGGTGGTTTCGGTGGGCTCGATCAGTTCGCGTTCGGTCAGCTCCAGTACCAAGGTGACCTGGCCGGGCGGGAAGGCTGCGAGAAACTCCTGGCAATCGTTCACCAGTTCGAGGTCCTGGCAATGCCGCGCGGTAATGTTCACGCCAATATGAAAACCGGGGTTGAAGCGTTCGGCATGGGGCGCCAGTTGCGCGGCGGTCTGGCGCAGCAGGGCGCGGGTCATCGGCACGATGAGGCCGGAGTCTTCGGCCAGGGGAATAAACAAATCTGGCCGCACCAGGCCCTCTTTGGGATGTTTCCAGCGCATCAGCACTTCGCAACCGGCCCACTGACGCGTATCACCGCGCACCACGGGTTGGAAATACGGGATAAATTCGTTGGCGCTTAATGCACGTTGCAGTTCGTGGGTGGGTGCCGACGAGCGTTTTTGCAGCCAATGGGCGAGGATGCCAGCCAGCACACCAAAGAACGCCACCAGGCTGAACACCGCCGGATAGCGGGCCTGCATATAACGCCAGGTTTCCCCGGCAGGCATCCCGGCCTCGACGCTGTAGTGATAGCGCGCCGACGCCAGGTGATGATGCGCCACGGCGAACACGGGCACTGCGTCGTTATGCACTTTGCCGTCGGCATCCAGCCAATTGGGCCCGACTTGCAGCACCAAATAGGCGTAACGACTGATCAGGCGCAAGGCATTGGTGAGGTGGTAGCTGTCGATCGAGGCAAACGCGCCTTGCTCACCCTCCACCAGGCGGTAAACCAGTAACGCAGTATCTGGCGTGACAGGGTTGCCATTCATCAACCACAACCGGCCATCCACATAGTCGTCCGGGTTGACCGGCGATTGGTAGTCGCCGCCAAACAGTGAGCTGCAATAAATGTTTTTCTGCCAGGACAACGTGGTGGCGCGTACGAACGGCCGGCGCGTGACCTGTTCGCGCAGCGCCAGTTTCGCCGCGTTATCGCACGGCTTGCCTGCCAATGGCAGCAAATCCCGGGCGGCGAGGGCGGTATTGTCGAGCATCAAATCGAACTGGCGCACTGCTTCCTGAGCCGTTTGTGTGGTGCTTTGTTCAAGTGTGCGTTCAGCTTGCCAGTAAAGAATCGCGACCCCCAGCAGAATCGGGAGCAGTCCACAGGTTGCGCTGATGACGTAACGTGTGGCTCGGCCTCGTGGGCCTTTGGAGGTCAGGGGCATAGGGACAGTCAGTCGCTGAAAAAAGAAGGGTATGTGCCGATGATAGATGGCATTGCCCAAGTACGCTCGCTACCTATTGTTGATTCTGGGCTGTGGGCCTATTCACGCGTGTCCCGGGTGCTTAACCAGCCGGCGCGCTTGCTACAAACCTCTTGCACGAAGGAGGGCAATGGGGATTTGATAAGAGTACGGACAAATCTGTTTACGCTGTGTAGAATCGGTTTACGCATACAAGAATATGGACTTGCGCTCACGCAAGCCTCGGCCGTCAGAGATTGATGACACCATGAAGCTACTCGGCTCCCCCCTCATCTTTGGTGACTTCCTCGCCCGCAGCGTGCGGGGTCTTTCCTGTGCGCCACCCTCGAACCTCATCCTTGCTCGCAACTGATCAATTGCTACCTACAAGAATGATGAGGCATCGAAATGACCGACCAATATGAAAACCCGATGGGCCTGATGGGCTTTGAATTTATCGAATTCGCATCGCCGACGCCTGGCACGCTGGAGCCGATCTTCGAGATCATGGGCTTCACCAAGGTGGCGACCCACCGTTCCAAGGACGTGCACCTGTATCGCCAGGGCGAGATCAACCTGATCCTCAACAACGAACCCGGCAGTCTCGCCGCCTACTTCGCGGCCGAACATGGGCCGTCGGTGTGCGGCATGGCATTCCGCGTCAAGGACTCGCAAAAAGCCTACAACCGGGCCCTGGAACTGGGCGCCCAGCCGATTCATATTGAAACCGGGCCGATGGAACTGAACCTGCCGGCGATCAAGGGTATCGGCGGTTCGCCGCTGTACCTGATCGACCGCTTCGGCGAAGGTAACTCGATCTATGACATCGATTTCGTCTATCTCGAAGGCGTTGACCGCAATCCGGTAGGCGCCGGCCTCAAGGTCATCGACCACCTGACCCATAACGTCTATCGCGGACGCATGATCTACTGGGCCAACTTCTACGAAAAACTGTTCAACTTCCGCGAAGCGCGCTATTTCGACATCAAGGGCGAATACACTGGCCTGACCTCCAAGGCCATGAGCGCACCGGATGGCAAGATCCGCATCCCGTTGAACGAAGAATCGTCCAAGGGCGCCGGGCAGATCGAAGAGTTCCTGATGCAGTTCAACGGCGAGGGCATCCAGCACGTGGCGTTCCTCACCGACGACCTGGTCAAAACCTGGGACGCGTTGAAGAAGATCGGCATGCGTTTTATGACCGCACCGCCAGACACTTACTACGAAATGCTGGAAGGCCGCCTGCCGAACCACGGCGAGCCGGTAGACCAGTTGCAATCGCGTGGCATCCTGCTGGATGGTTCCTCGATTGCAGGCGATAAGCGCCTGCTTTTGCAGATCTTCTCGGAAACCCTGATGGGGCCGGTGTTCTTCGAGTTCATTCAGCGCAAGGGCGACGATGGATTTGGCGAAGGCAATTTCAAGGCGCTGTTCGAGTCGATTGAGCGCGACCAGGTGCGTCGTGGCGTACTGACTGCCGAGTAATTCAATGGATAACGAAAAAGCCCGGTTTTTACCGGGCTTTTTTGTGTCTGTTATATCGGGTTGTAATTGCCGGGCGGTGAAATAGGAACAAATGGTTTTTCAAATATCACACAGAGGCGAGGAGCGCAGAAAAACCTGCGCTTCCATTCCGAAGAGGTCCGCTTATGAATGTGAATTGTCCTACCCCTCAACGCCCGATCGAGCCCAGCCTACCAGCGGAACAGACCGAGCCAGTTCGCTATGTGCGTTCATCCGATGATGCAGACCTGGTCAATCAGGCGCGTAAGAAGTTTCTGGATGATGGCGAAACCGAGTTCCTGGGCGACACCCTCAGTGCCGAGGGTTATCAGTTGGTGAAGGCTGTGGTCTCACCCAACAAACCGGGTGCGCCCGGAGTGCAGGTCTCGACATTCGCGGTTGATGGCGCCCAGTCCAATGACATGATGGTGATCAAGCGGGTGCTGCCTACCGAAGATGGGCCTAATCTCGTCCTGTATATGCCGGAAGATGACGTGACCTCGTTTCATGAGTTCAAGGATGCAGAGGACATGACGGCCTGGCTCAAGGACGTAGCCAATGACCCGACTGAGCGAAAGCGATTTACCCAGCATTTTTCCAATCCTGAAGCACCCAAACAGCAGGAACGGGTCAACAAGCAGTTCGGCGAGTTCGCGGCTGGCGATATTAATGCGGTCGTGGGTAGTTTCGGCCATGAGCGGGGGGATATTTTCGAGCGGTTGAACAAAGACGCCTCGGTCCCACCCGCTCAGGTCGACGGGCTGGTGCGAACGCAGCTCTATAAACTGGAACCAGATGGAAAGGCGTTTTATGTCGGGTATCGGCCAGATGGAGAAGCCATCGTCTATAGCTACGACGCTTATGGAAACTTGCAAGGCGGCGGCCAAAAAAAGGACGCCAAGGCGAGGAGATTTTATTTCGTCCAAAACGGGTTGAACCAAAACAAACCGCTTGAACCCATGACCTTCAACGAGTTCCGCAAGAAAATAACCAGTGTCTCCCTGGACAACGTGCGCGCTAATGACCTAATGGGTCTTTACGACGAGTTCCTGAAGCAACTCAGAAGTCCTGGGCATGGCCTGGCCACCGCGTTGAAAGCGCTGGGTCTTTCTGACAACGTGGCGAATTCCATCGAAACCATCCTGAAAGACCCCATCAAAGGAACGCTGCTTGAATTGAATCACGACAATCGTGTCGGCAAGGTGTTTGGTGTTGATAAGGCAGAGATGGATGCCAACTTGGAAAGGGTGGGCAGTCAAATCCAGAGCAACATCCCCCATTACGGTAAGTGGAGGAAAAGGTTGGAGAACACAGCCGACGTCATTGAACAAAGCGTAGGTACGCCTGAATTACCGACGACCGAAGTCAGGACCTGACTCGACAGAGGGGAATGGATACCCCACGCCATTGCGCCACTTCCATCCAGCCACTCAAGCTCGGTGCTGACGCACTAGATGTTTGAACCCTTCATACACCAGGACCATCACCGCCAGCCAGATCGGGATATAGGTCAGCCATTGCCCGCCTTGGATGCCTTCGCCCAACAGCAGGGCCACCGCCAGCAGCAGCACCGGTTCTACGTAGCTCAGCAGCCCGAACAGGCTGAAGGCCAGCAAGCGACTGGCAATGATGTAGCTCACCAGCGCCGAAGCGCTGATCAAGCCCAGCATCGGAATCAACCCGTATAGCTTGGGATGCACATCGAGCACCGCAAAACCCTGTTCGCCGCTCTGCACAAACCACCAGGCCACCGGCAGCATCAACGCCATATCCAGCCACAGCCCGCCCAAATGATCGGTGGTCAGGTATTTGCGCACCACGAAATACACCGGGTAGCCTATGATCACCACCAGCGTTGCCCAGGAAAAACCACCAGCCTGATACAACTCGTTCAGTACGCCCAGCGCGGCAAACACCACGGCGATCTGTTGCAACCGTGACAACCGCTCGCCATAGACCAGGCGCCCGGTGAGCACCATGGTCAGCGGCAGCAGGAAGTACCCCACGGAAACGTCCAGGCTGCGCCCATTCAGCGGCGCCCACATAAACAGCCACAACTGCACGCCGAGCAAGGCAGAAGACACCAGCACCCCGGCGATCAGGCGCGGCTTGGCCGCCAACATCCGCAACAGTTCCCACACCCGCCGCCACTCGCCGCTGACGATCATGAACACCGTCATGCACGGTACTGTAAGCAACATGCGCCAGCCGAAAATCTCCAGACCACTCAACGGTGTGAGCAGTGACGTGAAGTAATACATCACGGCAAACAACACCGAGGCCAAGACCGATAACACCACACCTTTAGACACACTGTCCTCGCGAAAGCCGATTCATATCCAGTTCCAGGAGGGGAGTATGGCGTTTTTTGCGAGAAATAGAATGCGGGCGGGAGTTTGCTTCCACCCACATTTCAATCTCCATGCTATCAGGCAGATTTCAGTCCGCTCGCAACGCCACGCGGCCGGAAACAAAATGGCCCAGGTCGTTGAACCCCGGAGTGGACGAGTGCCCGGGCGTGACCAACGAATCAATGAAGGCCTCATCCTCAGGCGTGATGTTTACGTTCAGCGCGTGAGTGTAGGCATCCCACTGCGCCTCGGTACGCGGCCCCACAATCGCCGAACTCACTGCCGCGTTGTTCAGCACCCAGGCAATTGCGAACTCTACAATCCCCACGCCACGTCCCTGGGTGTATTGCTGGATCAGCTGGGCGATGCGTAGCGACTCCACCCGCCATTCGGTTTCCAGGATGCGCTTGTCCTGGCGCGCGGCACGGCTGCCTGGCTCGGGTGTAACGTCAGGTGCGTACTTGCCACTGAGCACCCCACGTGCCAGCGGGCTGTAAGGCACTACACCCAAACCATAGGCTGCCGCCGCTGTGATTTGCTCGACCTCGGCCTGGCGGTTGACGATGTTATACAGCGGCTGGCTGATAATGGGTTTATCTACCCCCAGGCGCTCGGCCACGCGAATCACTTCAGCGATGCGCCAACCGCGATAATTGGACAGGCCCCAGTAGCGGATCTTGCCTTGGCGGATCAGGTCGCCAATGGCCGACACGGTTACCTCCAAAGGCGTGTCGTGATCTTCACGGTGCAGATAGTAGATGTCCAGGTAATCGGTATCCAGGCGCGCAAGGCTGGCTTCCAACGCATTGAAGATGCGCTTGCGGTTCAACCCGCTGCGGTTGGGCAAACCATCGGCGGGGCCGAAGCCGACCTTGGTGGCCAGCACCCAATCCTGGCGATTGCGCGCAATGGCTTCGCCGACGATCTCTTCGGAGCGCCCGCCGGTGTAGACGTCGGCGGTGTCGATAAAATTGATACCCTGGTCCCAGGCCTTGTCGATGATACGTAGCGAGTCTTCGGTGCTGGTTTGTTCGCCAAACATCATGGTGCCGAGCGTCAGTGCGCTGACTTTCAACCCGGACTGGCCCAATGTGCGGTAAATCATGCAAAGCTCCTCATTGCAGGCAAATGTGAGTCATGCAATACCAGACCCGACGGCTCTGGAACAAGCCCTGGGCGCATTTCTTCATCCGCGCAGCAATGTCTGGCAGCGGGCCTGTAAAAAACGATGCAGCACTTTCACCCGCTCCGATACTTGCAGACGGTGAGGGCACATCAGGTTGAACGGCGTGGGTTCGCCTTGCCAGTCGGGAAGCAGCGGCACCAGCCGCCCGGCCTGGATGTCTCGGGCCACATCCAGGTTGGCTTTATAGGCAATGCCATGGCCGGCCAGCGCCCAGCGCCGAACGATTTCGCCGTCATCGCTGAGGTAGTCGCCGCTGACTTCGACCTCCTGCAGCAGTGTGCCCTGGCGGAAATACCAGGTGCTATTGGCCTGCCCGCGGCGCATGTAGCGCAGCGTACTGTGCTGCGCCAAATCTGCAGGCACCTGCGGTGCACCGTAGCGCGCCAGGTAGTCAGGGCTGGCGCAGACGATGCGCTGGTGGCCGGGCACCACCGGCAGCGCCACCAGGCTGGAATCCCTCGGCACGCCAAAGCGCAGGGCTATATCGACGGTGTCGCGAAACAAATCGGCATTGCTGTCGTTGAGTAACAATTGCAGGCGGATGTTCGGATGCTCGAGCTTGAACTCATCCAGCCAGCCCAGCAGCACATTGCGGCCAAAGTCCGAGGGAGCGGCCAATTGCAATAAACCACTGAGGCTTTGGCCTTGTTGCTTGATGGCATGTTCGCCTTCGGACAGGGCTTCCAGCGCCACTCGCACGCTGTCCAGATAACGCCGGCCTTCTTCGGTCAGGCGCATGCTGCGGGTGGAGCGGGCAAGCAGTCGGATGCCGAGCCGGGTTTCAAGACGCTTGAGGGCAATACTGGCCGCTGCTGGGGTAAGGCCGAGGCTACGGGCGGCAGCGGTCAGGCTACCGGTGTCGGCGCTGCGCACAAAGACTTCAAGGTCGAGAATCGAGCCCATTGATAAAAATCCTTTAAAGATCTTGTCGTTTTACCCGGATTTTTCACCGATTGCCAAGCTGTGAAGATGAAGGCTCACTTTCTTATCCAGGTAGTTTGCACATGGTCTCTTCTCTGAGCGGTAAAACCGTCATCGTTATTGGCGGCAGCAGCGGTATCGGCGCGGCAGTGGCCCAGGCGGCCATTGCTCGCGGCGCGCACGTGGTGCTGGCCGGGCGTCGCTTGACCTCCGGCATCGAGAAAGGCGCACGCAGCGAACCGGTGGACGTCACCGATAGCGCGTCGTTGCAGCGATTGTTCGAAACGGTGGGGCATTTTGACCACCTGGTCTACACCTCGGGCCCTTCGGTGCGGGCCAAGCCCCTGATCGAAACCGACCTTGACGAAGCCCAGGAAAATTTCAATGTGAAACTCTGGGGCGCGCTGCGTGCGATTCAACAGGCGCTGCCGTTCCTGAATGAACACGGCAGCATCAGCCTGACTTCCGGTCAGTTGGGGCGCAAGCTGGCACCGGGGCAGTTCATCAAGACCGGCATCAACGCTGCGACCGAAGCATTGGGCAAGCAACTGGCCAAGGAACTGGCGCCACGTCGAGTCAATGTCATCAGCCCGGGCGTGATTGACACCCCGGCCTATGCCGGGTTGGCGCAAGAGCAGCGCGTGGCGATGTTTGCCAACGCAGGCGGGGCATTGCCGGTTGGCCGGGTAGGGCAGGCTGAAGAAGTGGCGGCGGGGTATGTGCTGGCCATGGAGAACAGCTTTATAACGGGAAGCATCATCGATATCGACGGCGGCGGGCAGCTGTAACCGCCCACCGCCGGTGCCCTTTGGTTAATGACGGGCCTTGTCCAGTGTAAACGTCCCTATGGCAGTAAACTCAGGCCCGTCATTTCTTCGAAAGGAACAGGCAAACTCACCCGAGCCATGCTCGTCAGTGACTTCTTCGTTCAGTTTCAGCACCCCAGCATGGGCTGTCACCGTCCCATAAGTGTCGAGTCGTTGAAACTGAACGCGGACGTCATTATTGCCGGCCAGGTCATGGATCAATCCCTTCGCGTCGTTATAGACCACGATGGCAAAAATATTCCGAGTCTGCGGCAAGCCGTCATCGTAATAGTCGCCCATGAAGATTCGGCGATCCGGGCGGTGGCCCCCGAAGTCGGAGCTATCAATCCGCAGGTCGGTTTTGAACGAGTAAGAACCCGGTAGCGGCCCACCCTCGAAAGTCAGGTCCAGTTCACCCTTGGCCGGATACTGGGCGCTGTGAACCATTGACACGCCTGTCAGGTCGACATCACCTTTTGTCAGCGTTATTTGTTTATCGCTACCAAACTGCGCTTTACCCGAGAAAGACGCCTGCATCCGTTCACCGTCGAATGACACTGTTATCTCCCCGGCAGTTGCCCAATAGGGAGAAATGCCCGAGTTTTCATACGCAGAAAAGAGCAACCTGGCGTGCCCATCGGCAAAGCTATAGCTGTGTTCGGTCCCGTCACTCGGTAGCTCAGCGGGAAGATAAATATCAATGCCATAAAAATGGTTGGGCTCTGGAGAGAGACGTTTTGTCGCCACCAAATGCCATATTCCATTTGGCTCCTGGTACATATCCATTTTATCCGCGTCACCTTGGAAGGTCAGGTTGTGCGCGCCTGCTACTGTGACTGTTAACTTACCTTGGGTGCCCTGTGCTGTTTTACTGATCATCTCGATAGCCCTTCAAGAAGTGAAATGAATTCACAGTGAAGGCTAAATGCGATCCAAAAATTTGAATACTGTCAAAAGTGACAGGTATAAAAAGCAAGCCTTTAATTCCATTCAAGGCAGCGTGTGCCGACGCAAACACCCTCACGCCTTCCAAGAGCATCTGCGCCGTCCCATGGAGGTTAAACCTTGAGCGCACGCGTCATCCGCAAAGCCAACATACTCCCACCCACAATCACCGCCGCCAGCAGGTACAACGCCACATCGGTTGAACCAGTGGCATCTTTCACAAAACCGACGATATACGGGCTGAGAAACCCCGCCATCTGCCCCATGGAGTTGATCAACGCCAAGCCACCCGCTGCGGCACCGGCACTGAGCATGGCGGTGGGCACCGGCCAGAACATTGGCAGGCCGGTAAGTGCACCCATGGTGGCGATGGTCAAGCCAAGGATGGCGATGGCCGGGGTGGTGGCGAAGTTAACCGCAATCACCAGGCCGATGGCGCCCATCAGCATCGGCACTACCAAGTGCCAGCGGCGTTCCTTGCGCAAGTCAGCGGAGCGGCCCACCAGCAGCATGAACACCGCCGCCAGCAAATAGGGGATCGCGCTGAGCCAGCCAATCACCAGGTTGTCGCTGAACCCCAGGTTCTTGATGATCGAAGGCAGCCAGAAGTTGATCGCATACACGCCGCTCTGGATGCAGAAGTAGATCAGGCCGAACGCCCAGATCGCCGGGTTCTTGAAGACTTCGGCCAGCGAATCGCTGGTGGTTGCGGGCTTGTTCGCCAGGTCCGTGGCCTGGTCGGCTTCCAACACTGCGCGCTCATGGGGCTTGAGCCACTTGGCATTGGCGAAGCTGTCACTGAGCAGAAAGTAGGCGAGGGCGCCGAGGATCACAGTCGGGATGCCCTGCAGCAGGAACATCCACTGCCAGCCCGCCAGGCCACCTTGGCCGGCTGCGAAGTGGTTGAGGATCCACCCAGAGAACGGGCTGCCGAGCAAGCCGGACACCGGGATTGCCGACATGAACAGCGCCATGATCCGCCCACGGCGGAAGGTCGGGAACCACTGCGAGAGGTACAGCACCACGCCGGGGAAGAAGCCGGCTTCAGCGGCACCGGTAAACAGGCGTAAGGTGTAGAAATGCGTCGGCGTGGTCACAAACAGCAAGCAGGTAGACAGCGTCCCCCACACGATCATCATCAACGCGATCCAGCGCCGTGGGCCGAACCGGGTGAGTGCCAGGTTGCTCGGCACGCCGCACAGCACATAGCCGATAAAGAAAATCCCGGCGCCCAGGCCGTACACGGTTTCGCTGAACTTCAACGCATCGAGCATCTGCAGCTTGGCAAAGCCAACGTTTACCCGGTCGAGGTAATTGAACAGGTAGCAGATAAAGATGAAGGGGATCAGGCGCAGGGTGATGCGCTTGTAGATGGCGTTTTTATCGTCATCGCTGGCCAGTGCTGCAGTGGCGCTCTGTGGCATGGGATTCTCTCTTTATTATGATTTTTCGCGGCGCGAGGGTAACGTTGACCGCCCCAACAGTCTCGGCGACGTAATGGGCGACTGTCTTTGTGCCGGCGCACAGCGAAGCCGCCTTTGCGCTGTGCCGGTGAACAACCCGTCTTTTCAGGAAATTAGCCCCATGTTCGAGTTGGATCATGACTTGGCGCAGGAGATTGTCGATCGCACCATGGCAATCCTGCCGTATAACGTCAACGTCATGGACAGCCAGGGCCTGATCCTCGGCAGCGGTGAGCCGGAGCGTATCAATACTCGTCACGAAGGGGCGCAGTTGGTCCTGGCCAATGGCCGGGTGGTGGAAATCGACGGGCAGACCGCCAAGCATCTCAAGGGCGTGCAACCGGGCATTAACCTGCCGCTTATGCACGATCAGCGGCTGATCGGCGTGCTGGGCATTACCGGCGAACCCGATGGCCTGCGCACCTATGCCGAACTGGTGCGTATGACGGCTGAAATGTTGGTCAGCCACCGCCATCAGCAAGCTGAGCAGCAATGGCGACGCCAGCGTTGCGATGATTTGCTGGCCTTGCTGCTGGCCGACAATGGCGACTCCCCCCGCCTGGTGGACGAAGCCCGGCAACTGGGCCTCAAACCGCATCTGGCGCGCACGCCATACCTGTTCGAACTGGGCCCGGGCCAATCGGCAGAAGCCTTGAGTGCCTGGCTTACCAGCCGCTATCCCGACAGTTGGTGCGTCAGCCCTGCGCAGTTCTCCCTGCTGTGGTGCCGGCCTGCCGCTGTGCAGGTCGATAATCCGCGTTTGCTGGAAAAGCTCGACGGCCTGGGTTGGACTATCCTGCGTGTTGCGGTTGGCGGGCAAGCGGATGGCTTGCCAGGGCTGCGCCGCTGTTACCGCAGGGTCAGTGATCTACTTGCCTATGGCCGCGATCTCCTGCCGCAAACACGCCTATTGACCCTCACCCGTTATCGTCTGCCGGTCATGCTCTGGCGTCATCGCAACGACGACGCGCTGGACGAGCTGCTCAACCCATTGCGCAAGGTGCTGGCCAAGGATAGCAATGGGCAACTGCTGGCGACCTTGCGCAGTTGGTGCGAGCACGACGGGCAAAGCCAGGCGTGTGCCGATGCCTTGGGCATCCACCGCAACAGCTTGCGTTACCGCATGGAGCGTATTGCCGAACTCAGCGGCGTCGACCCGCTGACCCTCGACGGTATGCTTGCCTTGTACCTGGGCGTGCAGTTGTTGCCTCACCCTCTGGAGGCGCAGGCTTTGTAGAAATGACCAACAAACCCCATATGCACTTGTGCATCGGACCGGCGTCATTGCCCAGGCCAACTGGCAGCATGGGCATTATAAAAACCGGAGAAAGCCCATCATGAAGATCATCATCGCCCCCGACTCGTTCAAGGACAGCCTCAGTGCCGCAGGCACGGCCCAGGCCATTGCCGAAGGGTTGGCCCAGGTCTGGCCGGATGCGCAGTTGGTCGAATGCCCGATGGCCGATGGCGGTGAGGGCACGGTGGATGCGGTACTTGCCGCGTGCAATGGCCAGTTGCGCCGGCAAACCGTGCGAGGCCCACTGGGAGACGAAGTCGAGGCGCGTTGGGGCTGGTTGGCCGACAGCCATACCGCGATTATCGAGATGGCCGAGGCCAGTGGTTTGCAACTGGTCGCGCCCGGCCAGCGCGACGCGTGTTCGACGACAACATATGGCACCGGGGAGTTGATCTGCGCCGTCCTGGATGCGGGGGCGCGGCGTATTATCCTGGCGATTGGCGGCAGTGCTACCAACGATGGCGGGGCTGGTGCGATGCAGGCCCTGGGTGTGCAACTTTTTGACGCAGAAAGTCAGCCGCTATCCCCGGGTGGGCTGGCGTTGGCGCGCTTGGCGCGTATTAGCCTTGAAACGCTCGACCCGCGTTTGGCGCAGGTGCGTTTTGAGATCGCTGCTGACGTCAATAACCCCCTGTGCGGTCCTCACGGTGCCTCAGCGATTTTCGGCCCGCAGAAAGGTGCGAGTCCCGAGCAGGTGGCACAACTGGACGCCGCCCTTGACCATTTTGCCCACCACTGCGCCCAGGTGCTGCACAAGGATGTGCGCGATGAACCCGGCAGTGGTGCTGCCGGTGGTCTGGGCTTCGCGGCCAAGGCATTCCTCGGTGCGCAATTTCGTCCGGGCGTGGAGGTGGTCGCCGAACTGGTCGGCCTCGAAAACGCCGTACGTGGCGCCGACCTGGTCATCACCGGCGAAGGCCGCTTCGACGCTCAGACCCTGCGCGGCAAGACCCCGTTCGGGGTTGCGCGCATCGCCAGCCAGCACGGCGTACCGGTCATTGTGATCGCAGGCACCTTGGGCGACGGTTACGAGCAGATGTATGCCCACGGTGTGGATGCAGCATTTGCCCTACCGTCGGGACCAATGAGCCTGGAACAAGCCTGCAGCGAGGCGCCACGCCTGTTGCGCGAGCGCGCCGCGGATATTGCGCGGGTGTGGCGCCTTGCTGCTAATCGCTGACCCCCTGCGCCAACCGCTCCACCCACTGCTCCTGAAACGCTTGCAGCGCCGCACCGGGTTGCTGCAATTGCACAAACTCCAGCATTGGGTCTTGCACCGCGGTGCGCACGCCGCTTAATTCCTCCAGAGTCGCCAACCCGCAAAACGGTACGTAGGCTTCGCTGTAACCGCCTTCATGCACCAGCACCAGACGGCCCTGGCACAAACGCTCGGCTGCCTCGCGCAGGCTGCGGGTCATCAGCCGGAACGATTCGCTGTGCAGCAACATGCGCGCCAGTGGGTCGACGGCATTGGCGTCATAGCCGCAGGCGATGATGATCAACTCTGGCTCGAAACGCTCCAGGGCGGGCAGCACAATGCGTTCCATCGTATGCGCATAGGTTGCGTGACCACTGCCCGGCGGCAGCGGGATATTGATGTTGGCGCCCAGGCCGGCACCCCGGCCACGATCCCGTTCGCCGCTGTAGCCCGGTGGGTAGCAAGCGTCCTGGTGCAGTGAAACCGTCAACACATCGGCGCGCTCCTCGAAGATTGATTGCGTGCCGTTACCGTGGTGCACGTCCCAGTCGATCACTGCGACTTTGCCGAGCCCGTTATGGACCTTGGCCGCTTCGATGGCAATGGCAATATTGGCGAGAAAGCAGAAGCCCATGGCGCTGTCTGCCAGGCAGTGATGCCCAGGCGGCCGAGACAGGGAATAGGCATTGTGCGCCTGACCCTTGAGCACCGTGTCTACGGCGGCGATGGTCAAGCCCGCAGACAGTTTCGCGATCTCGTAGCTGCCCGGCCCAATCGGCGCCTGCGGGCCGAGCTCGCCGCCGCCAGCATCGCTCAGGGCCTTGAAGCGTTGCAGATAAGCGCTGCTGTGCACCCGTAGCAGGTCTGCTTCACTGGCCGGCGGTGCGCTAAGCAGGTGCAGATGACGCGTCAATCCAGACACATCCAACAAGCTTTTCAAGCGGCGTTTGGTCTCCGGGGATTCGGCATGACCGCTGCCAGCCGGCGGCTGTACCCAGCCGCCTACGGGTAATGTCAGCGCGTGCGCACCTGCGCTGTGCCACAGGCTCATTTCATCGAAGAAAAATGCGGTGGTTCGGTTCATACCGGCTCCAGTTCGGTGAGGTGGTTGGGACGGCTGGTGAGGATCATCACCAGGGAAAGCAACGTGATGACGGCAGCGCCCAGCAGCAGGAGGGTGAACCCGCCGCTGGCCTCGATCAGGCGGCCGGCAATCGCCGGGCCGATGGCCAGGCCACCGCCGATCACCAGGTTGGAGGCGTTCATGAGTTTGCCGCTGTGATCAAGGTCGGCCAGGCAGGCCAGCACCAACGGCAGGATGAACGTCCAGGTGAACTTGAACAGCAGCGCCGCCAGGGCAAAACGCAGCAGCGCTGGCTCGCCGAGCAAAAGCAGCACAGCCGCCACCATCAGCGCATAACCCCCGAGCAACAGAATTGCTCGGGGCAGTCGCCCGCCAATCAGCGACGCGCTCGCGGCGCCAGCAATGCCCATTACGGTTGCGATGGCGAGTACCTCACCACTGTGTTGCGGGGAAATCCCGACACTGGCGCCCAAGGCACCGATAAAGGTCCAGACACCGCCCAGGCTGATGTAAAAGGCCAGGACCGCGCCGACCCCCAGCGCGGCTTTCCAGCGCGAGCCAGGCAATGAAGGGCCGTGGTTTGCCGGTGCCGTGGCATTGCCAGCGGGAAACGCCCGGGCCAGAGGCAGCAACAGGGTCATCAAGCCTGCCAGGATCAGGTAGCAGGCGTTCAGTCCAAACCGCTCGAACAAGCCCGGCAGTACGATCAGCCCGAGTGCACCGACGACTAATTGGCCCATCACCCACAGCCCGTAGACACGGCTGGGATTGGCGGTAGTGGCGGCGCTGGCCAAGCAGAGGATCATCAATGAGCCGCCGGCCAGGGCGCTGGCACAGCGCAGCGCCAGTAACGCTGCATAGGTGTCGGCGCGCATCGACAACAGATTGGCCACGATAAACAGCAGCGCTGCAATCAGGGCCGCGGTGCGCCAGTCAACGCGCTTGAGCCACCACCAGGCAGGCAAGGTCGCCAGGCTCATCGCGCCCAGCTCCACGGAAAACAAATCGCCAATGCGTGCCGGGCTCAGTTGCCATTCGCTGGCCAACTGCGCGGCCACGGCGGGTGCGGTCATCAGGATGGTCGGGGTGATGGCGGCAAACAGCACGATTGCTGCCAGCCGTGCCTTTGCCGCAGAGGGTTGAGTAGGCATTTTCAAACTCCAGGAATGGGGATCAGAACACATGGACCAGACGCAGCAATGCCTCGGTCCCGGCATAGCCGTTGGAGGCAGCGACGTTTTGCGAAAGGCTGACCATCAGTTGGTTCTGGGTGTCGAGCCAATGCCCCAGTTCCAGGCCCAGTTGCGTGTAGCGTTTGTGGGTATCGTCGATACGGCGATTGTTGATGCGCAGCGCACCACCATCCGCCTGGATCAGGCGCAGTGCCCCGTAAGTGGCGGCGCTGAAGTCATAGGACGCGAAGGCTTGCAGGCGATACAGCGGGGCTTGCTTGAGTTCGCTGCCAAAATAGTCGTCATTCTTGGCGTAAAATTGGGCTTCGAGGTTGGCTTCCAGCACCCAGTTATCGCCGATGCCCTGGGTGTAGTTGTAGACAAAGGTGGCGCCCCAACGGTTGGCACCCGGGGACACATCCGGGTTCTGGCTGTGGTACTCACCTAGAGGCACGCTGATCAGGCTCAACAGGCCACTGTAGGTGCGCGATGCCGGGTCGTTGATGAAAAACAGCGTGCCGCCCACTTGTGGATCGCCCAGGCCGCGCTCGCGGGTGCGCTGCTCAGTGCCGGGCAAGCGCGCCGTAATGTCGGCAAATGGCAGGATGAACTGCGGTGTACACAGCGTGCCGCAGGCGTCGGTGAAATACACCTGGCGGTAGGCCAGGGCGTTGACCTTGAGGTCGGCCTTGCCGGTGCTGTCGGCGGGCCCGTGGAAATCGCCGGCACGGGTGGCGGGCAGGTACACCACCCCCAGGCTGGTGCCCGCCGGTGCGCCAAAAAAGTCCCGGGCGTTAAGGTCGGCAGCCTGGCTGTCGAGGCTGAGCAGCGTGCCGCCAAGCAACACTGTGATCTTGCGTAGAGGTGAATGAATCATGGCAAGGCGTCTCTTGTAAGGGGCAGCCAAAAAACGGGCAACAGTTGCCCGCGACCGTGAAAACGAGCGTGGCAAAGGCTTAAGTTGAAAGGACGAAGGATCAGTCGGGTGGGGCGTGCACCAAGTGCGCTATACGCGCCTTGTCGTTTACCCCTAGCTTGGTGTAAATGGCGCGCAGATGGTGGCGCACCGTATTGGGTGAAAGGCCAAGGTCGCGGGCCACTTGCTTATAAGTCTTGCCCTCGCCAAACCCCTGGGCCACGTCGTTCTCTCGCGGGCTCAACTGGGGCAATGCACGGTTGAGGCGCGCCGCCAGCAGCAACTGGTCGCCCACTGCCGAAACCTGGATGTGAATGTGCTTGCCGGCATGGCCGCGTTCATCCAGTTGTACCGGCAGGGTAGGGCCGCTCCAGCGCGGCCACTCACTGAGCAAAATGTCGATAAAGCCGCGCTCGGCGCATTGCAATACGCCTCGAGGGTCGCATACAGCCAAGGCGAGGTTGCGTGGGCTGGTCAGGGTTTCACGCATGGCCACCAGCGTGCGGATCTGGTTCGCGGACACTGCCGCCACCAGATGCAACATCAGATTATTGAGCAGCAGGCAGTCATGGGTGTTGAACCTGGGCGCACCGGGTTTGCGGTATAGCGTCAGGTGGTCGCTGAGGTGGGTTTGCGGGTCGATATGGATCACGCACAGCAATTGGCCCAGGCCGTGGAGCTGCCCCAGCCAATTCAAGGCGCTGCCATTGGCCGGGTCGCGCATGTCGATGATCACGGCCTGGCCGGGTGTTGCATGCACTCGGCCGACGGTCACGTCCAGATGGCGGATCGACTGCCAGTCCGCCAGGTAGTGTGGTGGTAAATGGTACAGGTAGCTGTTGTGCTCCTCCGGCATACCGTCAATCACCGCCGCGCGCCCCCACCAGGCACTGTCAAATGCCAGCAACTGGCTCAGCCGTGCCAGGGCATGGTGCTGGAAATGTTCGATGTCTTGATGTTGGGCCAGGCGCTGCAGATCCAGGGCCAGGGTACTGAAGGCCTGCAACAGGCCATTGGGATCAAGGCGACTCATAGGTATTCCTCTGTGGGACTTTTTTTGTTGTTCTCGTCACAGGGTGAAGGCCGGGGCCTGGGGTCAGGGGGCAGGGCCTGGGTTGAGTATCGATGTTGCACGGCTGGACTGCCATCGTTCAGATGCAGGATGGCGCTGGTTGATGTGTGGGAAAACGCCGGGCTCGTCAGGCGGCTGACTTTGCCCCTACACTGGTCCGCCATTGGTCTTTCAAAGGATGAAACGCAATGCACACACCTGAGCCCCATATCGTGATCCAGCGCTTTACCGAGGCCCACCTTGAGGGCGTCGCCGCGCTCTACAACGAACCGGCGGTCTGCCGTCAGGTGCTGCAAATGCCTTTCCAATCGGTGGAAGCCTGGCGCAAGCGTTTGGTGATGGATAACGAGCGGCGCTTGCAGCTGGTGGCAGTACATGGCGGTGAAGTGGTTGGCCAACTGGGCCTGGAACAGTACCTGCGCGTGCGTCAGAGCCATGTCGGTTCATTCGGCATGGGCGTGGCGACTGCCTGGCAGGGCAAGGGCGTCGGCTCGCGGCTGTTGACCGCCGCGCTGGACGTCGCCGACAACTGGATGAACCTGCACCGCGTGGAACTGACGGTGTATGCCGACAACGAAGCCGCGCATCACCTGTATCGCAAGTTCGGCTTCGAAGTGGAGGGCCGGTTGCGCGATTACGCCCTGCGTGACGGTGCGTTTGTCGACACCCTGAGCATGGCGCGCCTGCGCAAGTCGGCTTAATCCGCTAGAGCAAACGCCACCGCAGCCTGCGCATGCAGCGCGGTGGTATCCAGCAGCGGCAGGGCGCTGTGTTCGGGCTGGATCAACAGGCAGATTTCCGTGCAGCCGAGGATGACCGCCTGGGCGCCGCGCGCGGCGAGCGCCCGGATCACCCGCTGATACACCTGGCGCGAAGCGTCGCTGATGACTCCCACGCACAACTCTTGATAAATGATTCGGTGCACTTGCTTGCGCTCTTCCGCGTCCGGTATCAGCACGGTCAGGCCCTGGGCGGCGAGGCGGGATTTGAGGAAGTCCTGTTCCATAGTAAACGCGGTACCGAGCAGACCCACCGTCAAGGTTCCGGCCTCAAGGGCTGCGGCCGCCGTGGCGTCGGCAATATGCAGGAATGGAATCGACACCGCCGCCTCAATACGCGGCGCCACCAGGTGCATGGTATTGGTACACAGCACCACGCACTCGGCGCCCCCTGCCTGCAAACGGCGCGCGGCGTCCTCCAGGATCAGCGCGGTATCGTCCCAGCGCCCGGCGTGCTGGGCCTGCTCCACCGGGCCGAAGTCCACGCTGTACAGCAAAATCTGCGCGCTACGCAAAGGGCCAAGCTGGTCACGTACGCGCTGGTTGATGAGGCGGTAATACTCGGCGCTGGATTCCCAACTCATGCCGCCGATAAGGCCGATGGTGCGCATGCAATGCTCCGGACAAGGGGGTAGGGCACCACCTTACTCATCGACGGTGGGTTCGTCATACGCAGTTGCCGACAAAATCACCGGAGCAGTTTTTAACCCATACGGTAATGCTCTGCATCTGCCATGATCAGGCTTGGCAACCTGGCTCACCCAAGGAAATCCGCAATGGACGATGTACAGCAACTGGGCGAGATGCTTCGTCATTACGCCGATAGCGAAGCACACAAACAACAGCAGTTCGACCTGCAATCAGCACGTTGGGCGCAGAAGCTTGGCGAGCTGTTCGGCCAGATTGAACAGTGGCTGGAGCCGGTAAAAACCGTAGGTTTGCTGGAAGTTCAGCGTGAGGCTTACACCGCCAGCAGCCCGAGCGTGCCGGTGGAGAGTTCACCCTTCAAGAGCGAAAAACTCAGTGTGCACATCACTGGCAAAAGCGTGGAGTTCGTGCCGGATGTGATGGGCGTCGGTGGTTTGATTTCAGTATCGGTGATGGGCCTCACCGCCGCTCGCCACGGCAGTGTGTCGCTGGTCCTGCCGGTGGATAAGCACGACTGGCTGTGGAAGAAAACCAACGGCCTGAAAGACCCGGACACCTTCGGTTTCGACGCCAACTTCCTGGCCACTCAGCTACAGAGCCTGATCCCGCGCGAACGCGCATGATCGGCACAGAAGAAAACAGGCTCTGCATTTAATCAGGTGCATTGCCCAAGTATTGGCTATACCTAAAACTCATTCTTACGATGATGGTCGCCAGGGAGTTCAACAATGAAATTAAGGCTCATGATCAGCACACTGTGCGTCGCCTCGCTCGGCATGGCAGGCTGTGCCAGCAAGGTGCCGCAACCAGATGAGTATTCAGGGTTTCTCTCCAATTACAGCCAGCTCAAGGAAGCCAAGTCGCCCTCCGGGGCAGAGGTGATGCGCTGGGTCGATCCGCAGTTGGACTTGAGCCGCTACACCGCGGCGTACATCGAGCCTACCCAGTTCTATCCCAAACCCCAGGCCACCGCAAAGATTCCGGACAGCACCCTGCGGGGCATCAGCGACTATTACAACCAGGCGCTCAGGCGTGAACTGGCCAAGTCACTGCCCCTGGCCAATGCTCCAGGCCCAGGCGTGATCGTGGTGCGTGCGGCGATTACCGCCGTGAGCAGCAAGACCGAAAGCCTCAAGCCCTATGAGTTTATCCCCGTGGCGCTGGTGGCCGCAGCAGTCAGCACCGGCACGGGCATCCGCGATCAGGAGACCACGCTGGGCACTGAGGCGCAGTTCCTCGACGGAGGCACGAACAAAGTGGTGGCTCAGGTGGTACGCAAAGGCACCGGCAAGCCATTGGCCAATGACTCACAGGTGCTCAAGGCCGACGACGTGAAAGTCGTCATTGATGGCTGGGCGTCGGACCTGCATCAGTCCTACGTGAAGCTCAAAAAACATTGAGCCTCGGCAAGCCCAGGTGCTATTTCAGCGGTGTCAACGGGGGCAGCTTCCATTGACCGTTACCCACCTCGGGCTTGGGCAGGTAAATACGCAGTACCGCATAGAACGGACCGGGCGGGGCCGGCAGCCAATTGCTCTGTTCGGCCTTCGGTGGCTCGTGGTGTTGCAGCGCCAGGGTGAGGCCACCGTCGGCGTCACGCTGGAGGGTCGATAACATCCGCGAGTTGATCAGATAGCGTTTCTTGTGGTTAGGCACCAGCATTTTTGTCTTGGCGTCGTACAGGGTCAGCGACCAGAACGCATCGGTCGGTGGCAGCTGGTCCTTGGCAAAATGCACGGTGTAGCTGTGGCGTGCGCCGTTGGCCGGCTTACCCTCACTGTCGACGTCGTAGGTCAGGTGCGCCGCTTCGTCGCTGGAGTGACCGAAAATGCCTAACTCGGCACCGGCGTAGCGATACAGGTAGTTGTTTTGCAGGCGGTCGCGGCTACCGAACAGATCAGCCTGGGCAACCTGATGAGTGTCGAGTTTGTCCTTTTTGAACGCGGCAAATTCGGCCCGGCCATCGGCGATACCTTCTTCCAGGGCCTTGCGCTGTTCTGCTGTCAATTGGTTGACCTTGAACGGCGCACCCGGCGCTATGCCGATTTTGGCAAAGCGCGCCAGCAGGTCTTTTTCGCTGTCCTGTGGGGCGGCGAAGGCCAGCATGAAGTTCAGGTAGCGAAACAGTTGCGGGCCTTCGGTCATGGTCGCCGTCGGCTTGGGCCATTCGATCTTCGGCACCTTGGCCGGGGCAGGCTGCTTCACATAGCTGCTCAGGGGCTGCACTTTATAGCCGCTCTGGATTTGCTTGACCTTGGCCAGGTCCTTGTCATCAAACAGTTGCGTGCGGTACAGGGCGTAGGCGATGTTGCTTTCGCTGTAGACCACGCGGTCGATGTCCACCGGTTGCTGACCTTTCCAGTCAGGCCCGGCGATCATGTAGTGACCGCCGTTGTTACCGGTGCTGCGGGTGCCCAGATAAGCAATGTTCTGGGAATAGAGGTCGATCAACTGCACCGAGTAGTAGCGCTCGTCTTCAATCTTGGGCAGGGTCAGTACCAGAGGCTCTTTGCGCAGATCCATCCACACGAATGAGTAGGGTGTGTCCGCGTTCGGGCTAGGGAGCGCGGTGTCCTTGGGGGTCAGTACCTGCGCGGTATTACCGATATGGTTGAACGGCGCCTTGAAGTGGGCGCCGCCCTTGTCAACGGCCTGGGTGTAGAGCGTCTTGTACATTTGCACCACCGGGAAACCGTACAGGTAGGCTTCCTTGGCGATTGCCCGGGCTTCACTCGGGCTGGCGGTGAAGTCAGCCCAGGCGCCGGTACTCATAAATATCGAGAGGCTCGCCAACAGCAGGCGCGTCGGTTTTCCAATCATGTTGTTGCGTCCTTCCTGAGTTCTGTCTAAGAGCGTGAGGTGAAGGCGCAGAGTTTCCAGTTTTATTGGCCGAACGTCACGTTAATCCCTTCGCCGACGCGGACAGATCACTAAAGGAGGGGGCAGGCTCAAAGCATGGATTTGACTTTGTCACGTAGTTGGTCGATGGAAAATGGCTTGGCGATCACCTGCATGCCGGACGTCGCATCAATATTTTCGGCATAGCCACTGGCAAATAGAATAGGCAGGGTGGGGCGCAGTTCGCGGACCTTGGTCGCCAGCTCCCTGCCATTCATGTCTGGCAGGCCGACGTCGGTCATCATCAGGTCGATCACCTGGCTAGTGTCCTGCACCATAGAGAGTGCCTCTTCGGCGTCAGCGGCCTCAAGCACCTTGAACTCCAACTCTTCGAGTACATCGACGATCAGCATGCGCACGATGGCATCGTCTTCGACTACAAGGATGGTGGATGCTTCAGCGGACATAAGGGAGATTCCTGAAAAATAAAGGGCGTGTCTTCAACGCTTGAAAGACCATTCTCTAATGAGTCGCGCCGATCTCGGCAAGTTCCGTTGCGGTGGGGCATTGTGAAGGGTATGCGAGCAAATGTCGCGGGAACAAAGGGAAGAACGTCAATGGCACTGCGCAACCATGCCATTGACGCAAGTGATTCAAACGAAGGTCAAAGATTTGCGGTGATCAGCGGATAGGGCTCGTTGTACGGCACGGTGTTGACAAAGCTCTGTTCGTTGAAATAACTGACGTTGAACTCTGGTACGCCGCTGGCAACGTCGACGGGTTTAAGCGTGCCGGCGGCCCATCCGCTGTTCAAAGAGACCTCCAGCCCCCGGCGCATTGAGGCCTCATCCGCAAACGTCGCCAACCCGAAGTTGGGGTTGAAGAAAAACCATTCTTTCTCGTTGTTTTTGTTCAGGGTGACGCCTGCGAGCAGCCCATGATCTTTGGTACTGATCGCCAAGAGTGTCGGAGGAGTTGCCTTGCTGAGATTGTCGATAATGTCGGTGTACGGCAATTGGCTGAAAGGTTGCGTACCGTGATACTGACTACTCAGAACCTGATGCATTTGGTTCAGTTGCTTACGAAAAGCCTTTACGTTGGGGTCGTCAGCATTCCCAACTGCTTTCATGAAGTTACTGATGAACTGGTCCCTGCGACCGTGCAGAATCGCCAGCGCCATGGTATTCACGATAGCTGCGCACTCCCCATTAGAAGCCAGGTCCGTTTGGCTGAGGTAGAGGTTTTGCGGCATTGCGTAGGCTTTACCCCCTTGGGCAACTATCTCATTTTGAAAAGCTTTGTAATGTTCAAGGCTAGTGTGCGCCATGCGTTTCTGTATTTCCTTGGCCAATGTGCCTACCGCCTCAGGATCATTGGTCTTCGTGACTGCCAGATCCCTAACCTCCGATTGCTTCATCGTTGGGTGGTAGCCTGGGACATCTTCGACCCGGCCCGAGTTAAAGCCTCGCATGTAGGCAACGCTATCATTTCTCTGGGCGCTCTCTAATGTGTCTCTGAATATCTCGCGACTGGTGGATGGATTGGGCGCGGCATACCTGGCTATCCAGTCAATAAAGTTACTGTTTATTTGACCATTGACGGCAACGGTCGCAGGTGTGAAATCATCCAGCGCAGCTCCATAAGGCTTCTGCGTGATAGGGTCGTAGGCGTACCACTTGCCCTCTCGAAACACAGCGCCGCCTTCGACCGTCTGCTCTGTAACCTTGTAGGTGCCGGTTGCGACGATGCCCTCCTGTTTACTGGCGGCTTTAAGCAGGTCATAACTACCGGTTGCGCCTTTGAGCATGTTCACGCATTCGAGCCCCTTGGTCGCAATTTTATGTAGCACGGTCCCAACCCCGGTTATCCCGCCGACCAGACCGCCGAGTACGTTGAGTGAATCAATTGCCATTGCACCGAAGAGCTTTGCTGTCTTCACGGCCCTGGCGCCAGCACTCAAGGTCCGCACGCCCTTGAGCGCGGCATTGCCGGCTTGCGCAGCTTTGCCCACGCCAAAAGTGAGGAATCCGAGGATATCGAAGGCCAGGTCAGATACCGCCTCGCCGTAGTTGCCTTGCCGAATGTTGTTAACGGCAGGCCGAAATGGGATCAAATTGAGCAGGAACTCACCCACCTGACTATCGCCCATCCGATCATGCTCGAAGGAAGTAACGCTCTTGGCGTAATTGAGCAACTCCTTGCGGTCGAGGTCCATTTTTTCCAGGTAGAAACTGGCAATCGCATTGGTTCGGCTGGAGTCGAAGCTATTGGGAATCGCATCACTGCCAGGTTTTTCTGCAGAGTCAGGGGCGGGCGAGTTAGTGAAAGGGTGATAAGGCCTTGATATCGCGTGGAGTTGTTCCCCGGCCTTATTGGTTTTTTCTAGGGGGAGCAGGCCAGGGAAATTTGAGATCAGCTCGTTTTTTTTCTCGATACTGCCGGTGCTGGTGTTGATGTGGTAAAGGGTTTCCACACCTTCTCGGGTGGTTTTCACATACAAGGTACGGTCACGTTTGACCAACTCTAATCTGCCGTTCTTTGTTTTGCGGTATTCATCGTTGTAGAAGTATTCAAGTTTGCCGAATTCAAAGTTTTTGCGATCTTCCAATGGCAGCTCGCCAATCAGATGTTTGACCATCCCATGGTGGCCTTTCTTTTGTGCCGTTATAGCCTTTTCATATTGGTCCATGAAGTTTGCGGTGATGTCACACTCTTCGGTGCGTGCAAAGCGATTGAATGCAGTGATCGGAAGCCGTTTGTCGTTGGTGATCCATGCGTATTTCTCCCCTAGACGCTCCCCCTCCAGCAGAATATCGAGCATGGAGCGCATTCTCGGGTCACCGCGCAGAGGGCCGTCTCCGGTGTAACGCATGGCCAATACTCGGGCTTCGAAAACCGCCGGATCTACGTCGGGAAACTCAGCTTTCAGGCAGTCAAGCGCCATCTCCGTGCGATTGGGGATAGGCACCTGTATGGAGGACGAGATATCCGTCAACGTTTTCAGATGGTTGTTGTAAGCCACCCTGACCTGTTCGATTTGTGAAGGTGTAGGTTCGCTGTTATGGCGATCCAGCAGGTTTCGTGCCCCACCCCAAAGTATCAGGGCATCGCGCTGGGCCGTTTGAACGGCGTAGGTATTGGCCGGTAAGGATTCTGCTGCTATCAGCACTTCGGCATAGGTCATGCCGGGAACCCGACCAGGTGTGTGGGCTTCGATTTTTGCGGCGGCGATGGTCAGTTGGGCCCACAGGGCACTGCCGACTTTCACGCTGGAAGGGATGTCCTTGATCAGGTACTCAGGCGCACGGCCGGCCAACAGCAGGTAGGCCCCCACCTTGGCCATTTCCGGGGACGTTTTGCCTTTATCGATCAGCCAATTGGACAGGTTATCGATGATAGTGGACGCAGGCTTACCCCAGTGCTGGTTGCTGGCCAGATCGAAACCGGCGATTTTATTGCGATGAGGAGCGGTGATCGACTCCGGGTCCAACTGCAATGTGATGCCCGCCAAGAGGTAGTCGGTCACGCTGCTGTCGCTGGCAAGGCCTTGCATTCGCTCCTGCAGGTCTTTGCCCATCAACTGTGCCTGCGGGGTACGGATCAGTGCCAGCAGTATTTTAGCCGGATCATCCTGAGGCCCTGTGGTAATGGGTTGCTGGTAGCGCAGGAACTCCAATACACCGCCTTTGGTTTGCATCAATAACGGCTTATCACCCAGCGCATGTTCTTGATTCAGGGTGATGTTACGCAAGCGTTGTTGTTCATCTTTGCTCAAGGGCACCGGCCAGGACAGCGCGCCGCTCAGGTTGCCCAGCGGGTTTTCCAGCGAGCGGCTGGTCACCGTGGACGCGAGGCCCGTGAGTTGGACATGGCTACTGGGCAACGGCAACCCCAGGAACTTCTTGATGAAGGTCTCCAGGGTCACACTGCCACCCGCTTCTTCAGCGTAGGAAGATCCAGGGTGAATATCCAGCGGGGTGCTGCCCAGCGCGGCGAGGACGGCTGAGGGCTGCGCCTCTTCACCCAGTTTCGCCGCAATCTGCTGGAGCTTTTGGCCCAGTGACTTCAAATTTTCTTTGTCTGCCAACTGGGCGACCAAACCGGTTTTCCGGGAAGGTATCAGGCTGGTGCGCGCAGGGGGGGACGATAGGGTCGATTGAGTTTGAGGGGTGTCGGGGGCTTGTGTTTCTTCAGGGAATGGAATGGCGCTTGACACAGAGGACAAAGCACGTCGCTCGATATTCAACATGATAGATAAACCTTAAATGTGGATAGGAAATGCGCCCTCCTAATGGAGCCTCCTTGTCCCGAGACGCCCTCCTGAGTGGAGGGGTGGATGGGGCAGGTTCCGATACTTCCTACTCCGCTGTGTGAGAAATAACGTCAATAACCGAATGTAAAACAGGCAAAGCCATGGCGTATTTTTTGCTCGCGGGTGATGCTTCTTGTGTATTTCGGCCTTAGAAAAATAGCGTTCAAGCGCAACTTTGGGGCAAACTCCCGGTTTTTCCGCATTTGGCCAAGGCATCCCCATGACTCCCACGTCGTCCGTCGATGAAAAGAGCTTTCGTACTCTGTTGAGCCGTAACGTGGCCCTACCCTTGGGCGTGGGGGTGCTCAGTGCGGTATTTTTCGTCTGCCTGATTACCTATCTGCTTTCGGTGATCCAGTGGGTGGAGCACACCGATCGGGTCATCAATAACCTCAATGAGACGTCCAAGCTGACAGTTGACCTGGAGACCGGCATGCGCGGTTTTCTGATCTCCGGTGACGAGCATTTTCTCGACCCTTATGAAGTGGCCAAGCCGCGAATCATTGCCGACCTGCGTAATTTGCAAGACCTGGTGGCAGACAACCCCCAGCAGGTCGACCGCCTCAAACGCCTGGAAGCCTTGCAGAACGAGTGGAACACCTACGCCCAGTCGATGATTGATATGCAGCGCCAGAACGGTGACTACCGTGGCGCCGTCAAGGCTGGCCGTGGCAAACGCCTGACGGACGAGATTCGCCGGGAGTACGAAGACGCGGTGGCGATGGAGCAGCAGTTCCGCATCACCCGTAACCAAGAGGTCACCCGCACGACGGTGCTCAGCGTCACCCTGTACCTGGTGTTCGTACTGGGACTGAGTGGGTTTCTTGCTTATATCGGTAGAAAGAATTTAGTTTCACTTTCAGACAGTTACAGTAAGAACCTCGCGTCACAACAGAAGATTGCGCGACGCCTCGAACAGCAAGCATGGCTACGCAATGGCCAGACCGAACTGGCTGAACAGGTGCTTGGCCAACTGACCCTGAACATGCTCGGGCGCAACATCCTGCAGTTCTTCGCTCAGTACATGGGCTCGGCCGTTGCCGCTTTGTATGTGCGCGAAGAGCACGGCGGCCTCAAGCGCGTGGCCACTTATGGGTTCTCCCGCGAGCAAGAGCAGCAGGAGCAGTCGATCTATAGCGACGAAGGCATCGTCGGGCAGGCCGCCCAGCTGGATCGCCTGATTCGCCTGGACGATGTGCCGGTGGATTACTTCAAGGTCAGCTCCGGCCTGGGCGAAGGCGCTACCCGCAGCGTGCTGGTGATGCCGACCAGCGATGAAGACCGCGTCAACGGTGTGGTTGAACTGGGCTTCCTGCGTGCGCTGGATGAGCGCGATGTCGAACTGCTGGAACTGATCGCCGGCAATATCGGCACCTCTATCGAAGCCGCCCGCTATCGCCAGCGCTTGCAGGAAGTACTGGCCGAAACCCAACAGCTCAACGAAGAGCTGCAAGTGCAGCAGGAAGAACTCAAGACCGCCAACGAAGAGCTGGAAGAACAGTCGCGTATCCTCAAGGAATCCCAGGCCCACCTGGAAACCCAGCAGGCCGAGCTTGAGCAGACCAACGAGCAACTGGCCGCGCAGACCCAGACCCTGGCCGAGCAGCGCGACGCCATGGATCGCAAGAATATCCAGCTCAACCAGGCCCAACTGGAGCTCGAAGACCGCGCCGATGAGTTGCAACGCTCCAGCAAATACAAGTCCGAGTTCCTCGCCAACATGTCCCACGAGCTGCGCACCCCACTGAACAGCTCGTTGATCCTGGCCAAGTTGTTGGCAGAAAACCCCCAGGAAAACCTCAGCGCCGAGCAGGTCAAGTTTGCCGAGTCGATCTATTCGGCCGGCAATGACTTGCTCAACCTGATCAACGACATTCTGGATATTTCCAAGGTTGAAGCCGGCAAGCTGGAAGTGCGCCCGGAGAACTCCAGTGTGGTACGCCTTGTCGACGGCTTGCGGGGCATGTTCGAGCCGCTGGCGGCAGATCGCAAGCTGGGCTTTGAGGTGGACGTGCAGGAGGGTGCACCGACTTTGCTGTTTACCGACCGGCAGCGTCTGGAGCAGATCCTCAAGAACTTGTTGTCCAACGCCATCAAGTTCACCGAACAGGGTGAGGTCAGCCTGACGGTCTCCAGGGCGCCAGGGGAGGGCATTGCCTTTACCGTGCGCGACTCTGGCATCGGTATCGCCCTGGACCAGCAGGAAAGCATCTTCGAAGCCTTCCGCCAGGCTGATGGCACCACTAATCGCCGTTATGGCGGCACCGGCCTGGGCCTGTCCATTTCCCGCGACCTGGCGGCGTTGCTCGGCGGCTACATCAGCGTGACCAGCGAAACAGGCAAAGGCAGCATTTTCACGCTGGTATTGCCGGAGCAGTACGTGGAGCGTGAGGAAGACGCAGCACCTATCGAGCAACCGCGCCAAGCCGTGGTCGCGCCAAACCCTGCACCGGTGAAGATTTCTGCGCTGCCAGTCACTGATACCCAGCAGATCCCACGTTTTGCCGATGACCGTGAAAAGGCCCCTTTCAGCACCCGCTGCATCCTGGTGGTGGAAGACGAACCCAACTTCGCGCGCATCCTGTTCGACCTGGCCCATGAGCTGGGCTACCACTGCCTGGTCGCCCACGGCGCCGACGAAGGCTACAGCCTTGCCGAGGAATACATCCCGGACGCGATCCTTCTGGACATGCGCCTGCCAGACCATTCCGGGCTGACCGTGCTGCAGCGTCTCAAAGAACACGCCAACACCCGCCACATCCCCGTGCACGTGATTTCCGTGGAAGACCGCGTCGAAGCTGCCATGCACATGGGCGCCATCGGCTATGCGGTCAAACCCACCACTCGTGAAGAGCTCAAGGACGTGTTCGCCCGCCTGGAAGCCAAGCTGACCCAGAAGGTCAAGCGCGTGCTCCTGGTAGAGGACGATGATCTGCAACGTGACAGCATTGCCCGCCTGATCGGCGACGATGACATCGAGATCACTGCCGTAGGCTTTGCCCAGGAAGCCCTCGACCTGCTGCGCAACAACATCTACGACTGCATGATCATCGACCTCAAGTTGCCGGATATGCTCGGCAATGAGCTGCTCAAACGCATGGCCACCGAAGACATCTGCTCGTTCCCGCCGGTAATCGTCTATACCGGGCGCAACCTGACCCGCGATGAAGAAGCTGAGCTGCGCAAGTATTCCCGCTCGATCATTATCAAGGGTGCACGCTCACCTGAACGCCTGCTGGATGAAGTCACACTCTTTCTGCACAAAGTCGAATCCCAGCTGTCCCATGACCGCCAGAAGATGCTCAAGACTGCCCGCAGCCGCGACAAGGTCTTCGAGGGGCGCAAGATCCTGCTGGTGGACGACGATGTACGCAATATCTTCGCCCTGACCAGCGCCCTGGAGCACAAGGGCGCCGTAGTGGTTATCGGACGTAACGGACGCGAAGCTATCGACAAGCTCAACGAAGTCGAGGATGTCGACCTGGTATTGATGGACGTCATGATGCCCGAGATGGACGGTTACGAGGCCACGGCCTTGATCCGCCAGGACCCGCGCTGGAAAAAACTGCCGATCATTGCGGTGACGGCCAAGGCCATGAAAGACGATCAGGAACGCTGCCTGGCGGCCGGGTCCAACGACTATCTGGCCAAGCCGATTGACCTGGACCGTCTGTTCTCGCTGATTCGCGTATGGCTACCGAAGATGGAACGTATTTAAGTGGAGCAGTGTTTTTTGGACAAAAGCAGCGACATTGAGCTGCGCCTGCTGATTGAGGCGATTTACCTCAAGTACAGCTACGACTTTCGTGACTACTCCGGTGCGTCGGTCAAACGGCGCGTGGCCCACGCCTTGCGCCAGTTCGACTGCGCGACTATTTCGGCGCTGCAGGAGCGAGTGCTGCACGACCCGGCAGCGTTCATGCAGTTGCTGCAATTCTTGACGATCCCGGTGAGCGAAATGTTTCGCGACCCGTCGCACTTCCTCGCCATCCGCCAGGAAGTGGTACCGCTGCTCAAGACCTACCCGTCGATCAAGATCTGGATCGCCGGCTGCAGCACGGGCGAGGAGGTATACTCCATGGCCATCCTGTTGCGCGAAGAGGGGTTGCTGGAGCGCACGATCATCTACGCCACGGACATCAATCCGGCATCGCTGGAGAAAGCCAAGCAGGGCATCTTCTCCCTTGAGAACGTTCGCGCCTACACAGCCAATTATCAGCAGGCAGGTGGGCAGCGTTCATTTGCCGACTATTACACCGCAGCCTACGATTATGCGATCTTCGACAAGACGCTGCGCGAGAACGTGACCTTCGCCGACCACAGCTTGGCGACCGACAGCGTATTCTCAGAAACACAATTAATTTCATGTCGTAACGTATTGATTTACTTCAATAAAAAGTTGCAGGATCGCGCATTCGGATTGTTTCATGAGTCGCTGTGTCATCGTGGCTTTCTCGTCTTGGGCAGCAAGGAAACCCTGGATTTTTCTGCCTACAGCAAGCAATTCGAACCCTTGGTCAAACAGGAACGGATCTACCGAAAATCATGAGCGAGGCGCATGACCCCCCGATGCGTGGGATTGAAGCTATCGTTGTCGGCGCTTCCGCCGGCGGCGTTGAGGCCTTGCTGAGCATTTTTGGTGAACTGCCTGTGACCTTCAGCCTGCCGATCATCGCCGTGCTGCACCTGCCGGATGAGCGTCGCAGCCAGTTGGCAGAAGTCTTTGCGCGGCGCCTGAGCATTCCGGTCAAGGAAGCCCGGGACAAAGAGGCGGTCGAGGCGGGCACCTTGTATTTTGCCGGGCCTGGTTATCACTTGTCGGTGGAACATGACCGCAGCCTGTCCCTGAGCCAGGAAGACCGTGTGCACCACTCACGGCCGGCCATCGACTACCTGTTTGCCTCGGCTGCCGATGTGTATGGGCCGCGCCTGCTGGCGATCCTGTTGACCGGCGCCAACCAGGACGGTGCGCAGGGGCTGGCCCACGTCAAGCAATCCGGCGGCACCACCATCGTGCAGGATCCCAAGCAGGCACGGATCGCCGTGATGCCCCTGGCGGCCCTGGCCTTGCATACACCTGACCATATTCTTTCCTTGAGCCAGATCGGCTCATTGCTGGCTTCCCTGGAACCCTTCCCATGTTAAGTACTGTCCAGGCCAAACTGCTGATCGTCGACGATCTGCCGGAAAACCTGCTGGCCCTTGAAGCGCTGATCAAGCGCGAGGATCGCCAGGTCTTCAAGGCATTGAGTGCCGACGAGGCGTTGTCCTTGTTGCTGGAACACGAATTCGCCATGGCGATTCTCGACGTGCAGATGCCCGGGATGAACGGTTTCGAACTGGCCGAACTGATGCGCGGCACCGAAAAGACCAAGAACATTCCCATTGTGTTCGTCAGCGCCGCCGGCCGCGAACTCAACTATGCCTTCAAGGGCTATGAAAGCGGGGCGGTAGATTTCCTGCACAAACCGCTGGACATCCACGCGGTCAAGAGCAAGGTCAATGTGTTCGTCGACCTGTATCGCCAGAGCAAGGCGATGAAGCTGCAAGTCGAGGAACTAGAGCGCAGCCGCCGCGAGCAGGAGCTGTTGCTTACGCGCCTGCAAGCTACACAGGCCGAGCTGGAGCAGGCGGTGCGTATGCGAGACGACTTCATGTCGATTGTCGCCCACGAAGTGCGTACGCCTCTGAACGGGCTGATTCTGGAGACCCAGCTGCGCAAGATGCACCTGGCCCGTGACAACGCCGCCGCGTTTACCTTGGACAAGATGCATGCGATGGTCGACCGCGATGAGCGGCAGATCAAAAGCCTGATCCGCCTGATCGAAGACATGCTCGATGTGTCGCGCATCCGCACCGGCAAGCTGTCCATACGCCCGGCGCGTTTTGATCTGGCGCAACTGGTGCGCAACCTCGTACATAACTTCGAACCACAGGTCGCCGCTGCCGAGTCGTCGATGCAGTTGGTGGCCGACGAGGCTGTGGAAGGCAACTGGGATGAGTTTCGTATCGAGCAGGTGATTACCAACCTGCTGACCAATGCCCTGCGCTACGGGGCTAAAAGCCCGGTGGATGTGCGGGTGTATACCGAGCATGGCGAGGCGCGCGTGGAAGTACGCGACCGTGGCATTGGTATCAGTGAAGCCAACCAGAAGCGCATTTTTCAGCAGTTCGAACGGGTTTCTGCCAACCATGCCGCCGCTGGCCTGGGCCTGGGGTTGTTTATTTCCGAGCAGATTGTTGCCGCCCATGGCGGCACCATTGAAGTCGAGAGCCAGATAGGCGAGGGCGCCCTGTTTCGGGTGTGCCTGCCCCTTGAGGCGGCTGCGTGAAATCAATCGTCAGCTCAACGCAACCTCTGCGTGACCCCATGGTCGTAACTGCAGCAATTGACCGGACAAAGGCTTCCCATGAGTGAAGATGCGCAAGATGTCGTACTGATCGTCGAGGATGACGAATCCATTATGTTTGTGCTGGGTGAATACCTGGCAGGTTTGGGCTACCGGGTCTTGAAGGCAATCGATGGGGAGCAGGCCTTTGAAATCCTAGCGACCAAGCCGCACCTAGACCTGATGGTCACCGATTATCGCCTGCCTGGCGGGATTTCCGGGGTGCAGATTGCCGAGCCGGCGCTCAAGCTGCGACCGGAATTGAAAGTGATTTTTATCAGCGGCTACCCGCAGGAAATCCTCGACTGCAACAGCCCGATCACGCGCAATGCACCTATCCTCGCCAAGCCGTTTGATTTGGATACGTTGCAAGAGCATATCCAGCGTTTGCTTGCATAAGTACACGTCCTCCACCGCGAGGGAAAATCCTCGCGGATGAGTCCAACATCAGCCGATGGAGTAATAACTTCAGGTTGGGCAACTCTGCTCACCCGGTGAAAGGCTGACTCAAGCAAAAAGGTAGTGGCAACATTCATATCGATCTTGGTTTTTTAAGCGAGGAAAGTGGTAACAATGTCGGATGACATAACGAAAGTATATTTCAGCCTGTCATGACGGCCTTTTGCCAAGGCAGCGTCGAAATATCGTTGCTTTATATATCCTGATCGGAACCTTCTGACAGATTCAGCCCATTAATCTCGTCGGCGATGAGCCACATTCATCACTGACTTTATTAATTTGTCTTTCAGAAGGTTGACCCATGACCCTATCCAATATTTCCTCAAGCAACCGCCTGTCTGATCCGGTAATGAACTCGCACCCGCTTTCTATCGAGGCGCCCATACAACAAGCCCAAGCCACCGGGGAAACTGGCGATAGGCGGCTGTTGGAGCTTTATGCGAGTGCCATACGCCAAGCAACGCAGACAAACACGGGCGATGAAACAATTGACAATATTCCTAATGACTCGCGGTTTGGCGCATGGTGGCAGCAACTGTACAACGCTACCCATAGCCCGGTTTTCCTGGAATGGGCGAAATCGAAGAATATCGATACCTCACAAGCCATCACCATCAACCCTCACAGTGACGTGCTGACCGTTACGATCAATGGCGAACGTACTGAATTGCGCGGTTCGGAACAAGGCCCCGGCTGGCGGGAGGATACGGGCCCGATCATGGTGGCCGCGAAAGCGTTGGGGTCTTCCACCGTCGACGCGCCAACCCGCCCAGAGCTGGCGCCGTTGATTCTGGTTGCTCGATTTTATGGTGAGGTACTGCTGCCTTACAGAAAAGAAGAAGTGCTCGCCCGAGCCACGCAGCTTGAACATAATCAGGAATTCGATGTGTTGGGCGCTGAGACTTATGTCGATCTTGGCGCTCAATCGCCCGAGATACTGGAACAGCAAAAGCGCGAGCTAGGCGATAGCGCCAACAAATTCGCGTTGCTTGAAAAACTGAAGAAATTCAACCACGTCCATCCTCAGTTCCTTGCCGGGTATCTGGCCGATACACGGGTCTCGGCCCACCCAGACTCATCCTACCGACAAGACACTCAACAGCCCGACGCCAGTCTGCAAGACCTGCTTCATGCAAACGGCTGGTACGTGCCAAATAATGTGGACGAACTGAAAAATCTGATCCATGTTCTGGGCTCCCCTGCATTGCCTCAAACAACCGACGGAAACTTTGCCGGCGCATTGGCATGGCCCACGCCAATGTCCGCCGAGGACCAGTCTGAACTGGTGCGCATAGTCATTGACAACCAGCCGCCATTGCCTGGCTTGAGCAGTGACGCTCGGCTTGGCAGCGCTGATGTGTTGGGGGCATTGGTAAAGCAGGTCCCCCGTGCCGTACTCGATCAAGGGGATCCAGTCGCCACCGTAGAATGGATCCTCAACAGCGTTGTGGGCCAAAAATTAGGCACGGAGCTGAAAAAGCGAATGGGGGAGGTGGCGCAACACTCCACACCACGGGAAGTATTGTTGACGGTATTGGCTGTGACACTGAACTCACAAAGTCTGGTTGAGGCAAAACCCGATCACATTGCCGGGTTTAATCTCACCGCGCCCGAGTTCAATCACCAGCCCTTGTCCGTCATCAAACAAGGGCTGATCGATCATCTGGTGCAGACCAACAAAACCACACCAGAGGCCGCGCCAGTTGCAGCAATGCTTCTACTGAGTCGTGCCGCACCAGAGCTATGTGTCAAAGACATTCCCGAAGACGTGACCTATCTCTCAGCTAACTGGCTCAAGCTCAAGGCAGCGGTAGGCCGGCTCGAAGCAACCAGCCCGGGTGCCGCGACACGCATGAGCTTTAGCGAAATTGTTAATTTCGACGCTATTGAGCCTATTACAGACCATGAGCAAGAGATTCAAACGCTGACGGCCTTGCCTGGGCTCCGCGAATGGGGCAAAGCTCATGGCAAGCTCTCGCTAACAAAGGAGCATACAGCTCAACAGCTGGAAGAAACCCAGAAGGCATTCAGTCAGGAGCAACAGCAGATATTGAGCGCCGCTGACGTATTGACGTCCTCACCCCCGACGCAGCGTTCTATAGCACTGGCCGAGCTCAAGGCGCACTTCGGTGAGGACATGCCGTTTGAAGAAAAGAGTATCCGTAGCCACGTCACTCGGACGGATGGCTACAGGTTAACTCCATCGCTTACATTAGATCCTGAAGGCAGTTATTCATTGCTGGACCTTTTTCTGGCGAAGAAGGCAGGGTTGACGGTGGGTTGGTACTCCACCAACCCCAAGATTACTGAAACAGTCATCAACAAACTTTTAACGTTGCCGGATCCGATAACAAAACACAGCGAGGTGTTCGATCAGTACGCGGAGGATTTGTCGCAGGCCTGGAGTACAGTGACCAAAAAGCTTATTTCCAACTTACCTCTGGAAGACCGCAAAAACATCGAATGGGGCGATTTGGAGTTTTATGAAAAAGGTCAGACAACGCGTACGGAAACAATCGCAGGCCGTGCGGGAGCTCTACACTATTCCAACGGTTTTTCACGGCCTAAAGAAGACAGGTCACTGATTATTAAAACCGTTCGTAACGGTGTCGAGACTTACTATGAGTTTGATCCTCAACGCAAGGCGATACGAAAACGAGACGATTGGAAGGACACCTTCCATGAGGGGCCTCAAGGTCCAGAGACTGAAATCCAGTACGGCGGTCTTGGCAAACAATTCACCGTTGATACCATTCAAAAACATCCGGCCTCTGATGACGCCGCCACTAGGCGGGGAGCCCCAGAGAACGAAGATTTCCTACCTGATTCATTTTCCAGTGACCGAAGTAATTTTTTGGGCATGCTGCTCTCTAAAAACATTATAGGATCCTACGGCATGGAGGAGGTGAAGGCCTCCACTCGCGAAGTAACAACGTTTGATCAAGAAAAAGAAAAACAGACGTTTTTTCGTAACCTGATCCTGGGTTTAATCCCCGGAGGGTCTGCCGTGTGGAATTTGGCACACGGCAATTACAAAGATGCAGCTGCGGATATCATTTTTGATATCGTGTTATACGGCGCCACCGCAGGGCTAGGAAAGCCGGTTAGTGGAGCATCTCGTGCGGGGTCAAGCCACTTCGGAAAGTTCCTGACTGCTGGCAAATCGACAGCTGGCGTGGGTAACTTGCTTAGGTCGACAACAAACGGTGGGGGGAAACTGGTATCCACAGGCCGTCAGTGGTTCGGCAGGTTGACAGGATCCTCCGACAGTGTCGACTTACTTAAGCTCTCCAATAGACACGATATTGCAATAGGTACTTATAAACCGCTCAACGGCGAGCCAATATCGAACGTCGCTGCGAAGTTCGATGAGGCGACTGGCAGATGGTCACCTTATGATGTAACCAAAAACAAAGTCTATGGCAAACCCCTGGAAAACTTCACCCCTGAAACCGCCAGGTATTTTGAGGACAGCTTGGGCGTTGCAGATGATGTTGCAGATGGCGTCGGTGAAGTGGTACGCCGCAGAAAAAAAACCAATCACCTGGAAAAAAGCCTGGCCAATGATCGCGCAATACATTTAGGGCGCGAAATCAAGGACTTCAAGGTGCTCGGCGATGGTATTTTTTGCTATGTGGATAAATATAAAGGCGTGGAGAGGCTTAATATCTGTGCCCATGGCGTCAATCCGAACTTTAAACAACTTCTCACTGATGAGCCAATGAGTATGTTTTTTAATGGTAAGAAGAACACCCCCGCTGATCTGCTGGAGCATCTTCGCGCTTCGGGTATTAGCCCTGAAAAGTTCAACAATGTACGCTTGTTGATGTGTCACTCAGCCAATGGTTCTGCCAATTCTTTTGGGAGTCAGTTTGGGAAATTAATAAAGCGTGATGTCAAGGCGTTTCAAGGGCCTGTTCGTGCGTATGTCGTGCCTGAACATGTTGATGCTTTAAAGGCAGATATAAATCTGACAAGTCCCGGAGCTTCAGCCGCTGATATTAACCAGAGGATCTACAATCAGCTTCAGCTGAATTTATCTCTTGGCACAAGTAAAACCAGCTCTAAAGGAATTAGCGGCTCTCGGTCTGGAAAGGAAATACCCTTTTATTATCGCCCAGTAAAGTTTAAGGCAAGCTAAAACATGATCAGCCCCTTCGTCACAGCGAAAGGGCTGTCAGCTCTGATAAAGGCCCTTACTCCCGAATCATCTCCCGTACTGTGGCCGTTAATAAATCAAACGTAAACGGCTTGGTGATCAACTGCATCCCTGGGTCCAGGAAACCACCGCGCACCGCTGCGTGTTCGGCATAGCCTGTAATGAACAACACCTTGAGTTCAGGTCGAATTTGCCGGCCGATTTCCGCCAATTGCCGGCCATTCATACCGGGTAACCCGACATCGCTGATCATCAGGTCAATGCGTTGTTCGGACTCAATGATTGGCACCGCCGTATTCGCGTCCTCAGCCTCGATAAACCCATAACCCAGTTCCTTGAGCACGGCGCTGACCAGCACCCGTACTGCGGGGTCATCCTCGACGATCAACACCGTTTCCCCTGCATTGGCAAACGGTAGCAAAGTCGGATTGAGCGGTTCCTGGGCTTGGGGCTCGCCGATAAAACGCGGTAGGAACAAGCTGACCGTGGTGCCTTTGTTGACTTCGCTGTGGATGGTCACATGCCCACGAGACTGGCGAGCGAAGCCATAGATCATTGACAGCCCCAGCCCGGTGCCCTGGCCGATGGGTTTGGTGGTGAAAAACGGATCGAACACACGGCCCATCAAGTGTTGCGGTATGCCGCAACCGTTGTCGCTGACACTCAGCTCTACGTAATCGCCCGGTGTCAGGGAGCCGTAGGCGGCGGTGAAGACACTGTCGAGGTGGCGATTGGTGGTTTCCACCCTGAGCGTGCCCCCCGTGGGCATCGCGTCGCGTGCATTGATTACCAGGTTAAGCAGGGCGCTTTCGAGTTGGTTCGGGTCGGCTTCGGCTGTCCACAACACCTCGCTCAAGCGCATGTCCAAGCTGATACTTTCGTTGATGCTGCGTTGCAGCAACTCGCCCATGGAAATGACCAACTGATTGATCTGCACGGGTTTGGAATCCAGCGATTGTCGACGGGAGAACGCCAACAGTCGGTGGGTAAGGCTGGCCGCACGGTTGGCGGAGGTCACGCCCAGGTCGATCAGGCTGTCCAGGTCATCCAGCTTGCCGCGGGACACGCGCCTGCGCAGCAATTCCAAGCTGCCGATAATTCCGGTGAGCATATTGTTGAAGTCATGGGCGATACCGCCGGTCAACTGGCCGACGGCTTCCATTTTCTGCGATTGGCGCAACGCTTCTTCGTTGTTGCGCAGTTGCGCAGTGCGTTCTTCCACTTGCTGTTCGAGGGTTTCCAGGGTGCGCTGCAAACGCAGTTCGCTCTGGCTCAAGTCGATCAGCCGGTCGCGCGCTTCGTATTGGCGTCGACGACCGCGCAGTGCAGTACTGACCAGACTGATAAGCGTCACAGGATGGAATGGGCGCTCAAGGAACGTGACGTTGCCCAGTAGCCCGCTCAAGTGTGAAGAGCCATTTTGTTCACTGCCGCCGTGATGGGTCATCAACACAATGGGCAGGTCCGACCAGGCCGGCTGTCGGTGCAGGAACTCCAGCAAAGGTTCCAGGTTCACGTCACGCAAGGCTTCAGCCGCAATGATGAGCAGGCCGGCACCCTCGTTCAGCGCTGCGCACAAATCCTCAAGACTGCCGGCAACCACACCTTGGTAACCGGCTTCATTGAGCATCATCAGCGCGAGTGAGCTGTCTCGCCCCAGGGGCGCAAGGATGATGGCTCGTTCGAAGGCAGAAGGAGGCGGGGTCACACGTCTTCTTCCTTGAGCAGGGGTGAACCGGCGCCCATGTAGGTCGGAATGCCGCGCAACACGCCCTGGAAATTATCCAGGGGTTGGCCTACGGTCATGCCGCGACTGCTGATACGGTATTCGCGTATGGTCGATTCGTGGGAACCGGTGCGTTTCTTGATAATGGAAATCGCGCGGCGGACCTTGCCCAGTGCTTCGAAATAACGCAGCAGGATAACGGTGTCGGCCAGATAGGTGATGTCTACCGGGGTTTGCATATCGCCGACCAGGCCGTGCTGGGCAACGGTCATAAAGGTCGCAGCGCCGCGGCGGTTGAGATAGAGCAGCAGTTCGTGCATATGCAGGATCAGTGCATTTTCTTCCGGCATCGCCGCTTGATAACCATTGATACTGTCAATTACCACCGTCTTGATGCCGCGTTCGTCCACACAACGTCGTACCCGATGGGAAAACTCACCCGGGGACAACTCGGCGGCGTCCACCTGTTCGATCAACAGATTGCCGGTCGCTTGCATAGCCTCCAGGTCAATACCCATGTTCCTCATGCGCTCGAACAGCAGACCCATCTCTTCGTCAAAGATGAACAGTGCCGCCTTTTCTCCGCGCTCTACGGCGGCGGCGGCAAAAATCATCGATATCAAGGACTTGCCGGTACCGGCCGGACCGAGGATCAGACTGCTGGAGCCGGTCTCGACACCGCCGCCCATCAAGGCATCCAGTTCGGCAATGCCGCTGCTCATGGTTTGCCGTACATAGCCACCACGGTGTTCGGCCGCTACCAGACGCGGGAACACATGTACACCGTCTCCCATGATGGTGAAGTCGTGGAAGCCGCCCCGGTATTTCTGCCCGCGGTACTTCACGATTCGCACACGACGGCGTTCGGCGCCGTAGTCAGGGGTTAACTCTTCCAGGCGGATGACGCCGTGAGCCACGCTGTGCACGGTTTTGTCGAGAGACTCGGTGGTCAGGTCATCGAGCAGCAGTACCGTGGCGTCATAACGCACGAAGTAGTGCTTGATCGCCAGGATTTGCCGGCGATAGCGCAGCGAGCTTTGCGCCAGCAGACGGATCTCCGACAGGCTGTCGACTACCACGCGGGTCGGTTTGACGCGTTCCACCACTTCGAAAATCTGCCGGGTGGCTTCGCCCAGCTCCAGGTCGGAGGAATACAGCAAGCTCTGCTGATGCTCTGCATTGAGCAAGCTTTCGGGCGGGGTCAATTCGAAGATATGGATGTTGTCGTCCAGGTCCCAACCGTGGGACTTGGCACCTTGGCGCAGTTCCCGCTCGGTTTCTGACAAGGTGATATACAGCGATTTTTCACCGTTTTTCGCCCCTGCCTGCAAGAAGTGCAGGGCGACGGTGGTTTTACCGGTGCCCGGCTCACCTTCAAGGAGAAACAAATGGCTACGTGATAGCCCGCCGGAAAGAATGTCATCAAGACCTTCGATGCCGGTGGCCGCCTTTTCACTTAAAAGCGCATTGGATGTAGACAAGAAGTGCCCTCAGGTCACGTACAAGTTGGGTGCACGCCGAAGGGGCGCGCCATATTCACTTGACCGTATCGGCATGTGGCGGTTCAACGTTTCTTAAGAATTGCAGTCGTGTAGGAGCGCGCAAGCTCGTTCCTACAGGCCTTGCTGTAAGGCTGGATCATCCGGGTTCTGCTGCTCCAACTGTGCCAGCAGCACCTGGACGTTCTGCAATTGGCCGCTCTCTTTCCAGTAATTGACCAGCAGTACACGTGCTTTGCGATTGGCCGGGTGGCGCTGAACGATCTCTTCCAACTGGCGCTGGGCCGCCTCCAGTTCATCCTGGTCGTGCAGTGTGGTGGCCAGGTCAAAGCGATAATCCTGGTTGTCCGGCTCAAGCTCCACCGCCTTGGACAGGCCGAGCAAGGCATAGGGGCGCTCGCCGTGGTGCAGCAACCACATGCCCAACGCGTGTTGCAGGTAGGCCGACTCCGGATGCGCCGCCAATTGCTGCGCCAACAGTTGGCGCGACTCCTCGCTCTTGCCTTGCTTGTCCAGCAGTTCGATTTGCGCCACGCCTGCTTGCAGGTTGTCCGGTTCCAGGCGCATTGCCTGTTCCAGAGCGTCTTGCGCCGGTGCCAGCATCGCGCTGTGGATGTACAGGCGCGCCAGTTGGATCCAGCCTTCAGCGGTTTCGGGCTGGGCCTTGAGGGTTTTCACAAACTCGTCGAGTACCTGCTGCAAGGGGCCGAAATACAAGCCCAGGGTGTCCGGCGACAGACCGAGCAGGGCATTGGCCGCAGCAAAGCGCACAGCCTGTTCGGGATCATCCAGTACCGGACCGAGCAACAGGGTGCGCTGGCCGCTAGGTACCAGGCCGACGATGCTGTGGATCGCCGCTTCGCGAACCATTGCAGATTCATCGGCCAGGTCTTTATCCGCCAGCTTCAGCGCTTGGGGGCTGGGGTAATTGGGCAATTGGGCGTGCAGGGCGGCACGGCGCTCAGGCGACAGATCAGGCCGTCCCAACTGTTGGTACAACACGCGCGCAGCGCCCGGCTCACCGTTTTGGGCCTGTTTCAACGCCTTGGAATAACCGTGGGCAATGGCGGGCGCCACGGTGACTTGAGGGGGACGAGAGAAAAACCAAGTGATCGACACGATCAACAACAGGGCGCACAGGCCGATGATGGAGTTACGGCGTGACTTTGACATGCGGGCGTCCGAAAGCTGTGGTTGCTAGTGCAAAGCCATCAGCTTCGGTCAGTGCAGGGCCAGTGTCAAACCGGCGTCAGGTCAGCACGTACTCCACCGGTTGCGGCGCAGCAGGCAAGTCGACTTCACCGAGGGCCGCCAGGATCTCGCGCTCCAGGGTTCGCAGGATGGCATCGCACGGCAGGTCGTTTTCGTCAAAGCCAAACGGGTCTTCCAATTCATCGCCGATCGCATCCAGACCAAAGAAGGTGTAGCTGACGATTGCAGTGAACACCGGCGTCAACCAGCCCAGCGGTTCGGCCATGGCGAAGGGTAACAGGATGCAGAACAGGTAAATGGTGCGGTGTAGCAGCAAGGTGTAGGGGAAGGGCAGCGGGGTGGTCTTGATGCGCTCACAGGACGCCTGCACCTGGCTGAGGCCGACTAGCCGAGCTTCCAGCTGGGTGTAGCGCCATTCACTGATCACACCCTGCCGGGCCAGAACGCACAACCGCGCACCGAGCATCTGCAGCACGCTGTCAGGCAAGTTGGGGTGGCTCGCGCGCACGGTAACCCAGGGCTGTATGGCGCGCACCTCATCTTCATGGCGCAAATGCGCGATCAAGCCATGGGCAAAACCGCATAGCTCACGCAACAGCCCGGCCCGCTCGGGGGTATCGCCGAGCACCTGGGTTTCACGAATCAGCGAGCGTACCTCGATGATCATCTGTCCCAGTTGCTTGCGGCCTTCCCACCAGCGGTCGTAGCAGGCGTTGTTGCGAAAACTCATGAAAATCGACAACGACAAGCCCAGCAAGGTAAAGGGCGTAGCGTTGACCTTGGAAAAATAGGCGGGGTGCAGGGTTTCCACCAGCACGATGACTGAAGCCAGCAGCGTGACCAACAGGCTGCGCCAGGCAATGCGCTTGGCAATCGAGCCCTTGAGGGAAAACAGGATGCCCAGCAGGTTGGGCTTGGGGCGAACGATCATGGCAGGCTTCTGTGAGGGTGCAGGCATCAGGGTAGAAGCTGGCTTGCAGAGCGTCCAATCACTTGGATCGACCGTTTGATCGGTGGGACCAATGATCGGCGTAGCCGCCGATAGCAGGATTGGCCAAACCAGTCAGCCAAGTTGAAGGCTTTGACCATTGCCCCTGCAACGCTCTGGAGCGACTATTTCAGCCGATTTATCCAGTTAAAAAGTCCTGAAAATAAAAATACAGAAGGATTGAAACGATGCGTGAGTATTTGGCCGCCACCACCGAGTTTGATTATCAGCGCACTGTCGATGCCGCACTGGCTGGCAACCTGCAGGCGCTCAATGCCTGCGTGGAGTGCTGTGACCGCCACGCGCTGCCAGGGCGCATCGCGTTGTTCTGGGAGGGTCGGGACGGGCGCAGCGCCACGTCGACCTTTACTGAATTGCAGGATCAGGCCGCACGCTTCGCCAATTTCCTCCTGGCCCAGGGCGTCAAGCGCGGCGACAAGGTGGCGGGCCTGCTGCCACGTACGGCCGAGTTGCTGGTGGTGGTGTTCGCAACCTGGCGCATCGGCGCGGTGTATCAGCCGCTGTTTACTGCCTTCGGCCCCAAGGCCATTGAACATCGCCTGACCAGCTCCGGCGCGGCGCTGGTGGTCACCGACGCGGTGAACCGCCCCAAGCTGGCCGAAGTCGCCGGCTGCCCGACCATTGTCACGGTCACCGGCGCCAAGGGCGAGGGCATCGTGCGTGGCGACTATAGCTTCTGGGCTGAGCTGCCCAACTACTCCAACGTCTGCGAGCCGGTGTTGCTGGGCGCGGAGGATCCGTTCCTGCTGATGTTCACTTCGGGCACCACCGGTCCCTCCAAAGCACTCTCGGTGCCGCTCAAAGCCATTGTCGCGTTCCAGGGCTATATGCGCGACGCCGTGGACTTGCGCCCTGAAGACGCGTTCTGGAACGTCGCCGACCCCGGTTGGGCCTATGGCATCTATTTCGGTGTGACCGGGCCGTTGTCCATGGGGCATCCGATTACCTTCTACGACGGCCCGTTCACCCTGGAAAGCACCTGCCGGGTCATCAATAAATACGCGATCACCAACCTGACCGGCTCGCCCACGGCGTATCGATTGCTGATTGCCGGCGGCGAGCAGTTCGCCCGTTCAATCAAGGGCAAGCTGCGCATCGTCAGCAGTGCCGGCGAGCCGTTGAACCCGGAGGTGATCCGCTGGTTCGCCGACAACCTGGAGGTGACCATCCACGACCACTACGGCCAGACCGAGCTGGGCATGGTCTTGTGCAATCACCACGGCTTGACGCATCCGGTGCATGTGGGCTCGGCGGGGTTCGCTTCGCCCGGGCACCGCATCGTGGTGCTGGATGACAACCACCAGGAACTGCCAGCCGGGCAGCCCGGCATTCTGGCCATCGACCGCGAGCAATCGCCGATGTGCTGGTTTGCCGGCTACGACGGTGTGAAGACCAAAGCCTTCGTCGGCAAGTACTACCTCAGTGGCGATACGGTGGAATTGAACCCCGACGGCAGTATCAGTTTTGTCGGGCGCAGCGATGACGTGATTACCACTTCCGGCTACCGCGTGGGGCCATTCGATGTCGAAAGCGCCCTGGTCGAACACCCGGCGGTGGTCGAGGCCGCCGTGGTCGGCAAACCATGCCCTGAGCGTACTGAACTGGTGAAAGCCTTCGTGGTGATCAGCGAGCAATACCGCGCCACCCCGGAACTGGCCGAAGAGCTGCGCCTGCATGTACGCCAGCGCCTGGCCGCCCATGCTTACCCACGGGAAATCGAATTTGTCAGCGACTTGCCCAAAACCCCGAGCGGCAAGCTGCAACGCTTCATTTTGCGCAATCAGGAAATAGCCAAGGCCCAGGCGGCCGTGGCTTGATCCCTTTCAAAGGAAACAACGATGCAGATTGAAAACAAGGTATTTCTGGTCAGCGGCGGTGCTTCTGGCCTCGGCGCGGCCACGGCTGACATGCTCATCGCGGCCGGCGCCAAAGTCATGCTGGTGGACTTGAACGCTGACGCCGTTGCCGCCAAGGCCACGCAACTGGGCGACAACGCTCGTAGCACCGTGGCAAATATCTGCCAGGAAGCCGCTGCCGAAACTGCCGTGAAGGCAGCGGTGGAGGCGTTTGGTGGTTTGCATGGCCTGATCAACTGCGCCGGTGTCGTGCGCGGCGAGAAAATCCTTGGCAAGAACGGCCCGCATGGGCTGGCCAGCTTTGCCCAGGTGATCAACGTCAACCTGATCGGCAGCTTCAACCTCTTGCGCCTGGCCGCTGCGGCGATCGCAGAAACCGAAGCGAATGCCGACGGCGAGCGCGGTGTGATCATCAATACCGCCTCGGTGGCGGCATTCGATGGGCAGATCGGCCAGGCCGCGTATGCCGCGTCCAAAGGTGCGATTGCCAGTTTGACCTTGCCCGCCGCTCGGGAACTGGCGCGTTTCGGCATCCGCGTGATGACCATCGCCCCGGGCATTTTCGAAACCCCGATGATGGCCGGCATGACTCCGGAAGTTCGCGACTCCCTGGCCGCTGGCGTGCCGTTTCCACCGCGCCTGGGCAAACCCGCCGAATATGCCGCGCTGGTGCGACATATCCTTGAAAACAGCATGCTCAATGGTGAGGTGATCCGTCTCGACGGTGCCTTGCGTATGGCCGCCAAGTAAGGAGTGCCTGTATGAACGACCCTATTGTGATTGTCAGCGCCGTGCGCACGCCCATGGGCGGGTTCCAGGGCGACCTCAAAAGCCTGACCGCACCGCAGCTGGGCGCCGCAGCGATTCGCGCCGCCGTTGAACGCGCCGGTATCGCCACCGATGCGGTGGACGAGGTGCTGTTTGGCTGCGTACTGCCGGCCGGGCTCGGGCAGGCACCTGCACGCCAGGCGGCCCTGGGCGCCGGCCTGGACAAGTCCACCCGCTGCACCACCCTGAACAAGATGTGCGGCTCGGGCATGGAAGCAGCGATTCTCGCCCACGACTCATTGCGCGCCGGCAGCGTCGATGTGGTGATCGCCGGCGGCATGGAAAGCATGTCTAACGCACCGTACCTGCTGGATCGTGCGCGCAGCGGCTACCGCATGGGGCACGGCAAGGTGCTTGACCATATGTTTCTCGATGGCCTGGAGGATGCCTACGACAAGGGCCGCCTGATGGGCACCTTTGCCGAAGACTGCGCCGAGCACAACGGCTTTACCCGGGAAGCTCAGGATGCCTTCGCCATCGCGTCCCTGACGCGCGCGCAGGAGGCCATCACCCATGGCAGCTTCGCCAGCGAGATCGTCCCGGTGCAGGTCACCGTGGGTAAGGAACAAAAAACCATCCTGCACGATGAACAGCCGCCTAAAGCCAAGCTGGACAAGATCGCCAGCCTGAAGCCGGCGTTCCGTGAAGGCGGCACCGTCACCGCGGCCAATTCCAGCTCGATCTCCGACGGCGCCGCGGCATTGCTGCTGATGCGCGAGTCGGACGCCCTTAAACGTGGCCTCAAGCCGTTGGCGGTGATCCACGGGCACGCCGCGTTTGCCGATGAGCCGGGGCTGTTTCCGGTGGCGCCGGTGGGGGCGATACGCACGTTGATGAGCAAGACTGGCTGGCGCCTGGAAGACGTCGACCTGTTCGAAATCAACGAAGCCTTTGCCGTGGTCAGCCTGGTGACCATGAGCAAGCTTGCGATCCCTCACGACAAGGTCAACGTGCATGGTGGTGCCTGCGCCCTGGGCCATCCTATTGGTGCTTCGGGTGCGCGGATCCTGGTGACACTGCTGTCGGCCCTGCGCCAGAAGGGCCTCAAGCGTGGCGTCGCGGCCATTTGTATCGGCGGCGGGGAAGCCACGGCCATGGCCGTTGAATGCCTCTACTAAGGATGACTTATGCTGCCCAATGACGAACAACTGCAAATCAGCGACGCCGCCCGGCAATTTGCCCAGGAACGCTTGAAGCCGTTCGCCGCCGAATGGGATCGCGAGCATCGCTTTCCCAAGGAAGCCATCGCTGAAATGGCCGAACTGGGCTTTTTCGGCATGTTGGTGCCGGAACAGTGGGGCGGTTGCGACACCGGCTACCTGGCCTACGCCATGGCCCTGGAAGAAATCGCCGCAGGTGACGGCGCGTGCTCGACCATCATGAGTGTGCACAACTCGGTGGGCTGCGTGCCGATCCTCAAGTTCGGCAATGACCAGCAAAAGGCCCAATTCCTCACGCCCCTGGCCAGTGGCACCATGCTCGGTGCCTTCGCATTGACCGAACCCCAGGCCGGTTCCGATGCCAGCAGCTTGAAGACCCGTGCACGCCTTGAAGGCGATCACTATGTGCTCAATGGCTGCAAACAGTTCATCACCTCCGGGCAAAACGCCGGGATCGTGATTGTGTTTGCCGTCACCGACCCAGCAGCGGGCAAGCGCGGGATCAGTGCCTTCATCGTACCCACTGACTCTGCGGGCTACACCGTGGCGCGAGTCGAAGACAAGCTCGGGCAACATGCTTCCGACACTTGCCAGATCCTGTTTGAAAACGTGAAGGTGCCCGTGGCCAATCGCCTGGGCGAGGAGGGCGAGGGTTACAAGATCGCCCTGGCCAACCTTGAGGGTGGCCGTGTCGGCATCGCATCCCAGTCGGTGGGCATGGCCCGCGCCGCCTTCGAAGCAGCCCGCGACTATGCCCGTGAGCGGGAAAGCTTCGGCAAACCGTTGATCGAACACCAGGCCGTCGCCTTTCGCCTGGCGGACATGGCCACGCAAATTGCCGTGGCCCGGCAGATGGTGCATTACGCCGCGGCCCTGCGTGACAGCGGCAAGCCGGCGTTGGTGGAGGCGTCCATGGCCAAGCTGTTTGCTTCGGAAATGGCCGAGAAAGTCTGTTCGGCCGCCTTGCAAACCCTGGGCGGTTACGGTTACCTGAGCGACTTCCCCTTGGAGCGGATCTACCGCGATGTGCGGGTCTGCCAGATTTACGAAGGCACCAGCGATATTCAACGCATGGTCATCTCACGCAATCTATAAGGAGCCGATACATGAGTTATGAAACCATCCTGCTTGACGTCCAGGGCCGCGTCGGGCTGATTACCCTCAACCGCCCGCAGGCGTTGAACGCCTTGAACGCGCAACTGGTCAGCGAACTGAACCAGGCGCTGGATAACCTGGAGGCCAACCCAGAGGTCGGCTGCATCGTGCTCACCGGCTCGAAAAAAGCCTTTGCGGCCGGCGCCGACATCAAGGAAATGGCCGAGCTGACTTACCCGCAGATCTACATGGACGACCTGTTCAGCGACAGTGACCGTGTGGCCAACCGCCGCAAGCCGATCATTGCGGCGGTGAATGGCTTTGCCCTCGGTGGCGGCTGTGAACTGGCGTTGATGTGCGACTTTATCCTGGCCGGTGACAGTGCCAGGTTCGGCCAGCCGGAAATCAACCTCGGCGTGCTGCCGGGCATGGGCGGCACCCAGCGCCTGACCCGCGCCGTGGGCAAGGCCAAGGCCATGGAAATGTGCCTGACCGGGCGCTTTATCGACGCCGTCGAAGCCGAGCGTTGCGGGATCGTGGCGCGTATCGTGCCGGCCGATGAGTTGCTGGACGAAGCGCTGAAAGTCGCTGCCCTGATCGCCAGTAAGTCAGTGCCGATCAGCATGATGGTCAAGGAGAGCGTGAACCGCGCCTTTGAAGTCAGCCTGTCCGAAGGCGTGCGCTTTGAGCGCCGGGTGTTCCACGCGGCGTTTGCGACCCAGGATCAGAAGGAAGGCATGGCCGCATTCGTGGCCAAGCGGGCGCCGGAGTTCAAGGATAAGTAAAACACTGTGGGAGGGAGCAAGCCCCCTCCCACATTTGAACTGCAGCGTTTGACACAGTTTTTTGCAGTGTGTCAGTCAGAGCTGGTAGTGCTTGAGCTCCCTGGCAATCACCATCCGCTGAATCTCGCTGGTGCCTTCGTAAATCTGCGTGATCCGCGCATCCCGGTAGTAACGCTCCACCGGATAGTCTTCCAGATACCCATACCCCCCATGAATCTGCATCGCCTTGGAGCAGACACGCTCGGCCATTTCCGAGGCAAACAGCTTGGCCTGGGAAGCTTCGGACAAGCATGGTTTGCCGGCACTGCGCAGGCGCGCAGCGTGGAGGATCAGCAAGCGTGCTGCATTCAGCTGCGTTTGCATGTCAGCCAACAGGTTGGCCACGCTCTGATGTTCGATGATCGCCTTGTCGAACTGCACGCGATCCCGGGCATAAGCCAGCGCTGCTTCAAAGGCGGCGCGGGCGATGCCCAAGGCCTGGGCGGCAATACCGATGCGCCCACCTTCCAGGTTGGACAGGGCGATTGCCAGGCCCTTGCCGCGCTCACCCAGCAGGTTAGCTTGCGGCACGCTGCATTGGTTGAGCGTAACGGCACAGGTGTCCGACGCACGGATGCCCATCTTGTGTTCGGTGCGGTCGACCACAAAACCCGGGGTGTCGGTAGGCACCAGAAACGCTGAAATACCCTTCTTGCCCAGTTCCGGATCGGTCACCGCAAACACGATGGCCAACCTGGCGCGCTTGCCGTTGCTGACAAATTGCTTGGCGCCGTTGATCACCCACTGGCCGTCTTTCAATTCGGCACGGGTGCGCAGGTTGTGGGCTTCGGAGCCGGCCTGAGGTTCGGTCAGGCAGAAGCAGCCGATGGCCTGGCCGCTGGCGAGTTCGGCCAGCCATGTGTGTTTTTGCTCAGCTGTGCCGTAGTTGAGGATAGGCCCGCAACCCACTGAATTATGGATACTCATCAAGGCGCCCGTGGCGCCGTCACCCGCGGAAATTTCCTCCACGGCCAGCGCGTAGGCCACGTAGTCCACATAGGTGCCGCCCCATTCTTCCGGGACCACCATGCCGAGCAGGCCCAGTTCGCCCATCTTCGCCACCAGCGCGTCGTCGATCCACCCGGCTTTCTCCCAGGCTTGGGCATGGGGAGCAATTTCGCCACGGGCGAAGTCCCGCGCCATGTCGCGGATCATGATTTGTTCTTCTGTGTATTCAAGATCTTGCATGGCTTATTTCTCAATCTGCGCGAAGCTGTGGAAGAAGCTCTCGACGTGGCTGGCATCCAGCGCATTGAGCGTGGGCGGGTTCCAGCGCGGGGCTTTATCCTTGTCGATGATCAGGGCGCGAACGCCTTCAATCAGGTCGCCACGTTCGAACCATTGACGGTCCAGGTGCAGCTCCAGAGCAAAGCACTGTTCCAGCGGGAGGTGCCGACCACGACGCAGCATTTGCAAGGTCACGGCCATGGCCAGGGGCGAGCGGGTCTGCATCAGATGGGCGGTAGTCAACGCCCATTCGTGGGTGTCGGCGACCGTAACTGCCTGCAATTGCTCGACGATGCTAGGTACATCCGGCAGGGCGAAGAAGTGATCAATGACCGGGCGCAGGGCCGCCAGCGGCGCATCGGGTAATTGCTGCACCGCCAGTTTGGCGAGCACACCTTGCAAATCCTTGAGGGGGGAATCGCTCCATTGCAACTGGTCGAGCTTGTTGTCCAGGGCGGGGAGTCTGGCACTGTCGATAGACCAGTCGGCCAGCCCGCAATACAGCGCATCGGCGGCACGTATCTGCACCCCGGTCACGCCAAGGTAAGTCCCCAGCTCACCGGGAATACGCGACAGGAAATAGCTGCCGCCTACATCAGGGAAGTAGCCGATAGCCACTTCCGGCATCGCCAGGCGACTGCGTTCAGTGACGACCCGCAGATCCGCGCCTTGTACCAGGCCCATGCCGCCGCCGAGGACGAAGCCGTCCATCAGTGCCACGACCGGTTTACGGTAATGGTGGATGGCCAGGTCAAGGGCATATTCCTCCACGAAGAAATCCTGGTGCAGGGTGTCGCCGTTCTTGAAACTATCGTACAGCGAGCGGATGTCGCCGCCAGCGCAGAAGGCTTTTTCGCCGGCGCCACGCAGCACCACGGCATAAACCTGCGGGTCATCCGCCCACGCCTGCAACTGCGCCGTCAACTGGCGGACCATGTCGAGGGTGATGGCATTCAAGCCGGCGGGGCGATTGAGGGTGAGGTGGCCGATATGGTTACGCACTTCACTCAGTACTTCCTGCTGAATATCGGCGTGGCTTGCTTCGGATGAAACCTGAGCAGTCATCACTAACTCCCTGCTTTTATTGTTCTTTATCAAGATGTTCGCGGGCGAACCTTCTCGCGATCCTACCAGTGCAAATTTGCCCAGTACAACCGGTAATCATGCAGGTCGTTTTTGCATTTATGCAGCAGGGATCAAGCCGCGCGGTTGGCCAGGACCTCACCGATACTGCGACGTCGTGCATGGCCTTCTGCTGCGTGGATCAGTTGTTCCAGCTCAGTGGGCTCGACATCGTAAAATTGCTCCATTTCGGCCAGCGCCAGCTTGAGGTCGGCCGCTGTAATCGATGGATCGCTCACGGGCTGAATGCCGAGGACGACAGGAGCAGGCTCGGCTGGCCCCTTGGGGTAACGTGTGCGCGTGGCATTGTTATAGAGCAGTGCGCATCCCAGCAGAGCGCCGGCACCCAGCATGACCGGCGCCAGTTCATACCAGCCCAGGGCGATGGACGCAGGGTCGGCCAGTACCAGGGTCATGGCCAGGCCACCGGCCGGTGGGTGCAGGCAACGCAGCCAACAAATCAGGATTACCGTCATGCCCGCCGCCAGGCACGCGCTACCCAGGGTTCGCCCCAGTACCCGTGCCACCAGCAATGCAACGATGCCGGCACACAGGTAACTGCCCATGATCGACCATGGCTGGGCCAGCGCTCCCGATGACACCGCAAACAGCAACACGGCCGAAGCGCCAAGGGGGCCGAGCAAATGCAGGGCGATCTCCATGCCGAATACCTGGGCGCAAGCCCAGACACTGAACATTGTGCCCAAAGCCATGCCGATGCCGGCACGACTCCATTCAGCGGGGCGGGTGTTGATTGCAGCGGGTAACCAGCGAGCGAGCATTTAAAGACGATCCATAAACGGCGGGCGAAAAAAAAGGCCTGCCTGGTTTCCCGGTGCAGCCCTTTGAACGTTCCAACATTTGGGGGAGGAACCCGTGCAGTGTGCCGAGGTTGGTCTGATCGCACCACTGCATATTAATGAAGGTTAAACGCAAATATTATGCAGTTAAAGGGTGTCTCCGAAGGTAATGGGGCCTGCCACAGTGGGCGCTGGTGTGCAGAGTTTGCCCAGCACCCGGTTATTGGCCTCTTCATTGAACAAGCTCTCATGCAGGTTTTCGCGCAATTTGGCGTCGTCGGCCAGTGGCCCCTTCAACGCCACCAGCGCGTCGCGCAATGCCATCAAACGATCCAGTCTTGGTAAAGGTACATTCAACAGTTCCTCTCGCACGGCATTGTCCTCTCAATGAAGTAAGCCATCGCGCTTGGGCAGCCTACAGCGTCCTTGTAGTTATGGCGTGCCTTGACCCAAGCGCTTTCGGGACAGCCCTGACGATCGGGTGGTAGATACTTAACGCACGTGGCAGCGAGTCTACCGTCGGGTTCCAGGCACAGGAAGGGAAAGTGCACCAGCTATTACGCAAAGGAATGTAGGTGTTTTCTTGGTGCTTGTGATGAAAGACGCCTACTGGTTAAAGAGTCGGCGTTCTTTCTTACAATGCCCCTGGAAAAGTGCTCATGGCACCGTGGTTTTTACCAGATGCAACAATACGTAGGGGTTCTTGTCGAACTCGCCGGTCAGCGTGGGCGTGATCGAACGCAAGCGTGGATCGTCCAGCCCTTCGAAGTCGGCCTGGCTCATGACCAACCATGCCGGGGCCTGGATCGGCTTCAATTCAATGGGCAATTGGGTAAACAGCGGGACCTTGTCACAATCGAAGTTGACCATGAACTTGATGGCTTTCGCGTCTTTACCCAGCGCGTGCAGCACCACGGGCGCCGGTTGCTGCAGGACTTGAGCCTTGACGGCGAGGCTGAACGTGCGGGTGTCGTATAACCGACGCTCCAGGGGTTCGACCACGAGGATGTAGGTTGTCCAAAGGGCCAGCACTGCAGCCAGGGCCGGGCCATACGTACGCAGTCGGGACTTGAGCAGTGTCAGCAGCGCCAGGATCTGAAGCAGCCCAAGCACGGCGAAGATCACTTCGAGGTGGGCCAGCGGCTCCGGATAACGCCGCCGCGCCACTAGCAGGCCAATCACCAACAGCGTCGGCAATAGCGTCCAGACGCCCAGCATCAGGCCGCGCAGCCAGGCAAACAGTCGCCCCTGTGTCGCCTGGAACGGATACGCGGCAATGATCGCTGCCATCGGCAACATCGGCAGGATATAGCGCGCTTTTTTCGCCTGGGGCACCGACAGGCCCACCATCACCAGCACACCCGCGGCTGCGCAATACAACACCAGCTTCAATGCCGGATCCGGTGTGCGCCGCCCGCCGATCATGACCGCCACCAGTACCAATATTGCCAGCGGATAAGCCAGCGCGTAGTTACCCATGGAGCTGGTGAAGTAATACAGCACACCGCCGGAGCCTTCGCTGCCATCCATGCGCCCCAAGAACTGCATACGAATCACGTCATGCATGAAGTCTTCGCCGCCGCTGAGCTTGGCCAGCAGCAGCAACAGACCGACGCACGCTGCCAGCAGCGCCAACGCCAGCAGGCCGAAGCTGAACAGGCTGCGCCATTGGCGGTTGATCAGGTAATAGCTGCACAAAACGCCTGTGGGGATCACCAGGCCAATCGGCCCACGCAGTGCAAACCCGAGCAGCAATAACACAAACACCCAATGCAAGCGCTTGGCAGCAGCGAAGTGATCATGGGCATAGCCCAGATAGAACACCGCCAGGGTCACGGCGGCGAGCATCTGGTCCAAGGAGACCGCGCGGGTTTCGCTGACAAAGGTGCTGCTGAGCAGCAAGATTGCCAGGCTCAACAGCCCCCAGCGCGGGGAGTAGGGCGCAGTCAGGCGGTAGACCAGCATTACGATCACTGCTGACGCGACCGCGGTGGGCAGCCATGCCGTCAGGCTGGTGACCTGGCCCAATGGCAACGACAGCAGCCAGGTCAGCAGCGTTGAAGTCGCCAGGTAGTCGGCATACGGTTGGCCGTAGGTCGTGGGGAAGAAACCAGGCCCGTGGCGCAGCATTTCCTGGGCAAACACCACGAAGCGTGAATCAAAGCCAATAATTGCCTGGTGCCAGTTGCCGGCGATAAACAGCACCAGCGCCAAGAGCCCAAGCCCCAGTGAATGGCGGCGGATTGTGGCGCTCTGCATGGATGGGAAAGCCTTGTTCACCTAGCCGACATCCCTGACCTGTTCCACCCAGTTTTGCTGGGGAATCGGCAACTCGCAGGAATCGCCACGGCCAATGGGGAAATACTTGAAGCCTTTGCGTGTCAGGCGTTCGCCGTCATACAGGTTGCGGCCATCGAAGATCACCGGGGTTTTCAAGCGCTGGTGAATCAGGTCGAAGTCCGGCGCCTTGAATTGCTGCCATTCGGTGCACACGATCAGCGCATCGGCGCCGCCCAGGGTGGACTCCGGGGTGCCCATCAGCATCAGGCGCGGGTCGTCGCCATAGATCCGCTGGGTTTCCTGCATGGCTTCCGGATCGAAGGCGCGCACATTGGCACCGGCGGCCCACAAGGCTTCCATCAGCACGCGGCTGGGAGCGTCGCGCATGTCATCGGTGTTGGGCTTAAAGGCCAGGCCCCACAGGGCGAAGGTCTTGCCCTTCAGATTGCCCTTGAAGAACGCATTGATGCGCTCGAACAGCTTGCTCTTCTGGCGCTGGTTGATGGCTTCCACTGCTTCGAGCAGGTCGCTGGAGCAGTTGGCTTGCTTGGCGCTATGGATCAAGGCACGCATGTCTTTGGGGAAGCACGAGCCGCCGTAGCCACAGCCTGGGTAGATGAAGTGGTAGCCGATTCGCGAGTCGGCACCAATGCCCAGGCGCACCGATTCAATATCGGCGCCCAGGTGCTCGGCCAGTTCGGCAATCTGGTTGATGAAGCTGATCTTGGTGGCCAACATGCAGTTGGCGGCGTACTTGGTCAGTTCGGCGCTGCGCAGGTCCATAAAGATGATGCGGTCGTGGTTGCGATTGAACGGCGCGTACAGGTCGCGCATGACCTCACGTACTTCCTCGCGCTCGCAGCCAATGATGATGCGGTCCGGGCGGCGGCAGTCGGCAACGGCCGAGCCTTCCTTGAGGAATTCCGGGTTGGAGACAATATCGAACTCCAACTGACGGCCAGCGGCATTCAGGTTCTTTTCGATATGAGCGCGCAGGGTGTCACCGGTGCCGACCGGCACGGTGGATTTCTCCACCAGGATTACCGGCTGCACGCGGTGGCGGGACACGGCGTCACCCACCGACAGCACGTATTTCAGGTCGGCAGAGCCGTCTTCATCCGACGGCGTACCCACGGCGATGAACAACACTTCACCGTGCTCGACAGCGAGTTTTTCGTCGTAGGTAAAATGCAGGCGTCCGCTTTCCAGGTTGTCCTTGACCATCGCGGCCAGGCCCGGCTCGAAGATGGTCACGTGACCTTTCTGGAGCGACTCGACCTTGCTCTTGTCAACGTCCATGCAAATGACATCGTGACCGACTTCGGCTAATACAGTGGCCTGTACCAGACCAACGTAACCACTACCAAATACGCTGATTTTCATGGGGTATTCCTGGGACTTGAGGTGCATGCACGACGAGAGTTGATAACCAGTACGCCGAGGATGACCAAGGCCACCCCCAGGGTTTTTGAAAGCGAGAAAGCTTCGTTGAACACCGGCAGGCTGGCGGCCAGCAGATAGACCAACGCGTAGCTGATGCTGAGCAGCGAGTAGGCACGGCCCAGAGGCAAATGCTTGAGTGCGCCAAGCCAGCAGAGCATCGACAGCGCGTAGGCGATGATCGCCAGGATCACCACGCCCAGAGCGCTCAGGTCGATGCTGTTGTGGGCGAAGGCGGCCAGCCACTCGGTGGGCAAGGGCAGGCGCGTCATGCTCCAGCGCATGCCCAATTGGGCGCCACTCACCAGGCCGACACTGCCCAGGGCCAGGGCGAAACCCTTTATGCGGCTCATACCTGGCGCCCCAGCAGCACGACGCCGGCAATCACCAGCCCCACACCCAGCCAGTGGCGGCCATCAATGGGTTCGTGAAATACAAAGCGCGCCATCAGCGTGACCAGCACAAAATTCAGGCTGAGCATGGGGTAGGCAATCCCCACTTCCAGGCGTTGCAATACCAGCAGCCACACCACTAGGCCCAGGCCCAGGCACACCAACGCTGACCATAACCACGGCGAGCGCACCTTCAATGCCCAGCCTTGAGGCAGGTTCCGCCAGCTTTCCACGGCAAACTTTTGCGATACCTGGCCCATGCAGGTGAGCAAGCAGGCTGTGAGCAACAGCAGCAGGGTGGTCATGGCGCGACCTGCGGGAAAATGAGGATCACGATCTTGCCTTGGGCATAACGCTTGCCATCGGTGGGCAGCAGCGCGAGCTCGTCCTTTTCACCTTGGCTGTTGACGCGCATCACCACACCCACGGCACCGGTGCGGCGGGTTTGCGCCATCCACGCCTGGATCGCATTACGGTCGACCAGCCGATGGGCCGTGTCGGCGTAAGCCAGCCCGTACTTGACCTCGCCCGAGGTGTTGTAGAGCGTGATATCCGGTCGTTTGAGACGCCAGGACAGTGCAGAAGCAGCGCCCAGATCGTTGCTCAACAGGGCGACAGTGGGCTGTAATTCCTCGATGTGATCGATGATGAACTGGTCCGGGGTCTTGTTATAAACCACCGAATGGGGCAATGCCGCAGGCACCAAAACCACTAGTAGCCCACTGCCAATCAGAGGCGCGGCCCACAACGTCAAGGGCCGTGCCGCTTGCAGCAGGTTGACCACGATCCAACCGAACAGGAAGATGAACACCAGCACCAGGCTGAAGGTTTCCTCACCCGGCTCGTACACCGGTTTTTTCAACTGGAACCAGCTGAGGGCCAGCAATACCAGCACACCGATCGCCAGGTTCAGCCAGCCATTGATGCGCAGGACGCGACCGTGGCCTTGCTTGAGCTTGTCGCTCAAGGTCGAGCCCATCAGCAACGCCAGGGGCAGCATGCAAGGCATGATGTAGGAGGGCAACTTGCCCTTGGCCAGGCTGAAAAACGCCAGCGGCATCAACAGCCATAGCAGCAGGAATGCGGTTTTCGGCGCGCGCTTTTGCAGCCATGCCTGCTTGAGCGTGGACGGCAACAGGGCTACCCACGGTAGCGCGAACGCTACCAGCAGCGGCAGGTAATACCAGAACGGCTCAGCGTGCTGGGCATCTTCCCCGGCAAAGCGCTGGATGTGCTCGTGCCAGAAAAAGAAATGCCAGTAGTCCGGTTCTTGCAGGTGCACAGCCAATGCCCACGGCACGCTGACAGCAATTGCAACCACCACGGCCACGCCGCCAACCGTGCACAACTCACCCAGGCGTTTTTGCCAGAGGGCGTAGGGCAGGGCGATCAATACCGGTAGCAACCAGGCCAGGAAGCCCTTGGTCATGAAGCCCATGCCGCACGCGAAACCCAACAGCGCCCAGGACCACAGTCGGCCGCGCCGCGTGCTGCTGTCAAAGCAGAACCACAACGCCACGCCGGTCAGGTTGACCCAGAAGGTGAACTGCGGGTCCAGGTTGGAATAACCACCGAGGGCCGCCACGCTGACGAAGCTCATGTACAGCAGGGTGCTGACCAGGCTTTTGTGCGGGTCGCTCCATAACCGGCGGGATACCAGGTAAACCAGCACAATGCTCAAGGCGCTGCTCAAGGCCGAGGCAAACCGCACGCCGAACAGGTTCTGCCCGAAAATCGCCTGGCCCAGCGCAATCATCCAGTAGCCCGCGGCGGGTTTTTCGAAGTAACGAATACCCATGAAGTGCGGTGAGGCCCATTTGCCGGTCAGCAGCATTTCCTGGCTGATCTGCGCATAGCGGGTTTCATCGGGAATCCACAGGCCATGGGTGGCCAGCGGCAGCAGGTAAAACGCGGCAAACGCCAGCAGGAGCAGGGGCAAGGCCCAGCGACGAATCATGCCTGCTGTACTCCCAACCAACCCTCGCGGCCGCTCAATGCGCCGCGCACCAGTTTTTGTTGGGGCAGGGTGGTTACATCTGCGGGCAGAAGATCACCCAAGGGTTTGAAATCAATGCCGCGCTGCCCGGCCTGGGCGAGCAACTGGCGAAAATCATTGGCCATCAGAATCCCTTCAACTTCTGCGTGGATTGTGTAGACGTTCAGCTTCGCTGCGCTGAACCGGTCCAGGATGAAGCGGTTGAAATCATTGGCAGCCACCACCGGCCCGACGACTTCGTCGAAGGTCGGCAGGTCTACCGGAATTTGTGGGGTGCCCGCGCTGCCATCGGCCAGTGTCGGTCGAAACAGGCTGGTGCCCCGGCAATCACTGTTGTAGCGAAAATTGAAGCCTTGCTTGGCTTGCACCACACGTTCGTCGGCGCGCCACCCGGCGGCGGCTGAACAGTCCACGCGCTCGCCTAGGATGTCGCTCAAAGTCTGCACGCCACGCCGAATCTGCTCGACCAGCTGTGCCTCGCTCCAACGCCCGGTATTGGCCTGCCAGCCATGGTGATCCCAGGCGTGCAGGCCGACTTCATGCCCGGCGGCCTTGGCCTGGCGCATCAGATGCCCCAGGTCGCGGCCGATCGGCTTGCCTGGCCAGGCGGTGCCGGCCAGCAAGATGTCCCAGCCATACAGGCCGACGGCGTTGGAACGCAGCATCTTCCACAAAAACTGTGGCCGAATCAGGCGCCACAGATGGCGGCCCATGTTGTCCGGGCCGACACTGAAGAAGAACGTCGCCTTTACCCCGGCTTCATCCAGGGATTCGAGCAGCCGCGGCACACCTTCACGGGTGCCACGGTAGGTGTCGACGTCGATGCGAAGACCTGCCTGCATTACTTTTTATCCGCAATTTCAAGCATGGCTTCACGCAGGAAGAAATCGAGCGTGTTGCCGATGGTTTCGCTCATCTGCACGCTCGGCTCCCAGTTCAGCAGGCGCTTGGCGTTCTCGATGCTCGGCTTGCGGTGCGCCACGTCCTGGTAGCCCGTGCCATAGAACGCCTTGCTTTCGACGTCGCGGAAACCGGCGAACGGTGGGAAGTTGTGGCGCAGTGGGTGAGCCTCGAACTGACGCAGCAGCTCTTCGCCCAACTGGCGGATGCTCGCTTCGTTTTCCGGGTTGCCGATGTTGATGATCTGGCTGTCGCACACGCCATTGTCGTTATCAATGATGCGCGCCAGCGCTTCGATACCGTCGGCAATGTCGGTGAAGCAACGCTTCTGCTCACCACCGTCGAACAGACGGATCGGCGTACCTTCCACCAGGTTCAGGATCAATTGGGTAATGGCGCGGGAGCTGCCGATACGCGCAGAGTCCAGGCGGTCCAGACGCGGGCCCATCCAGTTGAACGGACGGAACAGGGTGAACTTCAGGCCCTTGTCGCCGTAGGCCCAGATCACGCGGTCCAGCAGTTGCTTGGACACCGAGTAGATCCAGCGCTGCTTGTTGACCGGACCGACCACCAGGTTGGAGGTGTCTTCATCGAAATACTGGTCCTGGCACATGCCATAGACTTCGGAGGTCGAGGGGAAGATCACGCGCTTGTTGTACTTGACGCAGTAGCGCACCATCTTGAGGTTTTCTTCGAAGTCCAGTTCGAACACACGCAGTGGGTTACGGGTGTATTCGATTGGCGTGGCGATGGCAACCAATGGCAGGACCACGTCGCATTTCTTGATGTGGTATTCGATCCACTCGGTGTGGATGCTGATATCGCCTTCCACATAATGGAAATTCGGGTGGCTGCGCAGACGCTCGATGGCGTCGGAGCCGATGTCCAGGCCATAGACTTCGTAACGGTCGTCACGCAGCAGGCGCTCGGACAGGTGGTTACCGATAAAGCCGTTTACGCCCAGGATCAACACGCGGGTACGACGTGGCTTGCGGCCAGACTCGGCGCCACGCAGTACGGAGCCATCCACCAGGCCCAGTTCATCGGCCAGGGCCGGACCGGCCAGGTACAGTCCGTTTTCGTTACGCTGGCCAAACTTGATGACCAAGGAGTCTTCACCGCAGGCAATACGCAGCGGGTTGACGCTGATCACACGGCCTGGCGCCAAACCGTCGTTGCCCTTGACCACGTCGGCTTGCCATACGATCAGCTTGTGCTCGCCCACTGCGCAGAAGGCGCCCGGGTACGGCTGCGTCACCGCGCGCACCAGGTTGAACAGTTGTTCGGCAGGCTTTTTCCAGTCCAGCTTGCCATCGGCGGCAGTGCGGCGGCCAAAACAGGTGGCTTGGCTTTCGTCCTGGGCGGTTTCGGTCAGCTTGCCCAGGGCCAATTGTGGCAGCGCGTCGCGCAGCAAGGCTGTGGCCGCATCACGCAACTTGGCGTGCAGGCTCAGGCCGGTATCGGTGCGGTCGATGCTGACTTTCTGCTGGGCGAGGATGGCGCCGGCATCGGCACGCTTGACCATGCGGTGCAGGGTGACGCCGGTTTCGGTTTCGCCGTTGACCAACACCCAGTTGGCCGGGGCGCGGCCACGGTATTTAGGCAGCAACGAACCGTGCAGGTTGAACGCGCCTTTGCGAGCGGTAGCCAGCAGCGGTTCGCTCAGCAGGTTGCGGTAGTAGAAGGAGAAGATGTACTCCGGGTTCAACTTGGCGATGCGCTCGACCCACAGCGGGTGGTTGGCGTCTTCCGGGGCGTGCACCGGGATGCCATGGCGTGCGCAGAGTTGGGCGACGGAGCCGTAGAAATTGTTTTCCTTGGGGTCATCGGCATGGGTGAACACGGCAGCAATGTCGTAACCCGCACCGAGCAGGGCTTCAATGCCTGCACAGCCGATATCGTGGTAAGCGAAGACAACAGCTTTTGAACTCATGACTGAACCTGATCCGAAGGAGAAGTAGAAGTAGAAGTAGAAGTAGAAGTAGAAGTATGGGAAGACACCAGGCCGTCAACGACGACGACTGGAGTCGGTGCTGCCGGCTGGTTGCGCAGCACTTTTTCAATAAAGAAGCGCGGGCGGGCGCGTACATCGCTGTACATGCGGCCCAGGTATTCGCCCAGCAGGCCCATGCCGATGAACTGGCCACCGGTAAACACGAACAGCACCGCAAACAGCACGAACAGACCATCACCCGCCCAATCGGCGCCGAAGGCCAGGCGCATGACGATCAGCGCAAAGGCGAACAGCACGCCCAACGCCGCGAGGCTGAAACCGACGATGGACAGCAGGCGCAATGGTGTGGTGGTCATGCAGGTCAGCAGGTCGAACATCAAGCTGATCAGGCGCATGGCGCTGTATTTGGACTCGCCGTGCTCACGCTCGGCGTGGTGCACGAGGATTTCCGTGGTATGGCGGGCAAAGCCGTTGGCCAGGATCGGGATGAAGGTGCTGCGTTCACGGCAGGCGAGCATGGCGTCGACGATGGTGCGGCGGTAGGCACGCAACATGCAGCCGTAGTCGGTCATGGCCACGCCGGTAGAGCGCTGCACGGCCAGGTTGATCAAGCGCGACGGCCAGCGACGGAACGCGGAGTCCTGGCGGTTGTTACGCACGGTGGCGACCACGTCGTAGCCCAGGGCAGCTTGCTCCACCAGGCGCGGGATCTCCTCCGGCGGGTTCTGCAAGTCGGCGTCGAGGGTGATTACGACTTCGCCACGGCACTGTTCGAAGCCGGCCATGATCGCGGCGTGCTGGCCGTAGTTGCGGTTCAGGATCACCGCTACAACATGGCTGCCTTCTTCAGCGGCGGCGTCTTCGAGCAGTTGGGCCGAATTGTCGCGGCTACCGTCATCCACCAGGATGATTTCGTATTCGTAGGCCAGCTGCTTGCAGGCTGCTGTGGTACGACGCAGCAGCTCCGGCAGGCTCTCTTGTTCGTTGTAGACCGGGATAACGATCGACACGCAGTGAATAGGGTAGGGTTTCAAAGTTTCATGACCTCGGCTGGAGCAACTTGACGCGTGAAAACAGCAGCAATCATCGGGCAGAACTACAGCCCGCAGATGACAACGCGGCGCTAAAGATAAAGCGTAATCAACAGGTTAGTCGATAAACCACGGAATGCCCTGAAGTACTGCTTACAAGGTTAAGCGCAAATGTGTGCAACGAATATGAAAGGCGGATGAAAAACTCGTTTATTTGACAGGTAGACAGCTAGGGTTCAGCTAAGTAATCAAGGCGTTACATGTGCAGGCCGGATGGTCAGATCGGAACGCTGTGCCGGGCGTTTGGTTCAATCCGGGCGCTCCCGCTCGGCCAATGCCGGTGATTGAACAATCTTCTCTGCATTGGCGCTCAAGTGCCGGTAAAGTAAGCCATCTCTTGCCAGGGTACTCGGATGAATAGCGTGCAGCTTTTGCGCGGCCAGTTGCGGCCTGCGTTGATGGGATTATTGATGACGATGGCCTGTGTCACCAGCGTACGCGCCGATGAAGGGATCGCACTGACCAGCATTGAACAGGTGCCGGAAGGTGTGGAAGTGCCCGGCAAGCAAGTCGCTGCTTATACCTGGGATGACCTTCAGGGCAAGAACCTGCTGGTACTCGCCGAGCAGGTCAGCGAGCGGGAGGATGATGGCACCCAGTCGGCGTTTGTCTACGCAGCGCAGTACCTGCTCACGGGCGATCGCCCCAAGCGGGTCTGGATGCTGCACGACGACGTGCAACACTGCGAGTTCGACGCCAGCCTGCGCTTTGATCAGGCGGCCACCAAAGTCACCGACCTGCTGCGCGACGGCAATACCCAGGTCACGGTCGGTTATTCGCGCACCTGTACCAGTGATGTGAGCCCCAATGAGTTCAAGCTGATCATGCGGGTCGGCAAGTCCGGCAAGTATCGCCTGCGCGGCCTCGATCGCGTCGGCGCCAGTTGGTGGGACGAAGATGCCGGTGCCCTGCGCGGCATGCCCTTGCCCACTGACTGCAGCGTCGAGGCCCAACAGAAGTTGGTCAGCCAGTACAAGGAGCAGGGCACCGAACTGCCACTGCCAGGCTGCTATGGCGACGAGAAGGACTTTGCCAAGGCCCCGGCTGGCTACCTGACGTTTATGCGTGGGCATTGGTTTGCGCTGATGCAGCGACAGGACGCTGACTGGAGCCAGTCCCTGGCGCAACCGCAGGAACCGGCAGAGGAAGTCGAATTGGCGCCGTGATTTTGTGCCAGGGCCGCGCCTGGGTTAGACTCAGTCTTCGCCAACCCACTAAATACATCGATTAATCAACGAGTTGTTTGATGTATTTAATCCAAAGGCTGATCCCTTGACCGAGACTATCCGCAACCCGCTGACCCTCTACCTCACTCGCCTGGCGCCCTCCAGCCAACTGACCATGCGCTACGTGCTGCAGGATGCCGCCGACCGCCTGGGTTTCGAAGACCTCAACCTCGAAGACATTGACTGGCATCTACTGCAACCCGAACACGTCGTCGCACTGGTGGCCGCATTGCGCGAGGACGGCTATGCGCCGAATACCTCATCGCTGTACGTGAATGCGGTACGAGGAGTGATGAATGAAGCGTGGCGCATGAGCTTGATCAGCCAGGATCACCTGTTGAAGATGCGCTCGGTCAAGGCTGCCGCCGGTACGCGCCTGGGGCAGGGCCGCAACCTGCGTCGTACACTGATCCGCGAGATGCTCGATGTATGCGCAGCCGATCCTCGGCCCCAGGGGCTGCGGGATGCCGCAGTGATCGGCCTGTTGTATGGTTCCGGGATGCGCAAGTCGGAATCGGTCAATCTCGACCTCGCGCAGATCAATTTTGATCAGCGCAGCCTGCGGGTGATCGGCAAAGGTAATAAGGAACTGATCAAGTACGCGCCGGACTGGGCGTTCGCAAAACTGCGGGCGTGGCTTGAGTTTCGTCGTGAACAACTCAAGGAAGGTGAGCAGGACGACACCTTTCTGTTCAACCGTATCCGCCGGGGCAGCCACATCACGCGCGAACGCATTACCAAACATGCGATTTATTACATTGCTCGGCAGCGCGGTGATCAGGTGGGTGTGAAAATCATGCCCCATGATTTCCGCCGTTCGTTCATCACCCGAGTGATCGAAGAGCATGATTTGTCGATTGCCCAGAAATTGGCGCATCACACCAATATCCAGACCACCGCCAGCTACGACGTACGCGACGACAATGAGCGGCGCAGGGCAGTGGACCGCTTTGATCTGTGAGCTGGGCGGGGTAGGGCAAGCCTCAGGAGGAGGGCGGGACGCTTGAGGCCAGGTGCGCCGGCAACCGGCGCAAGGTCCACAACGTGGTGAGCATCGCGGCAAGCGCACATAGCGCAATGCCGATCAACATCGGTGCAGGAGTATGGTCGGCGAATACGCCCACCAGGGTCATCGAAACGGCCGCGGTAACCATCTGGATCGCGCCAAGCAAGGCAGACGCAGAGCCTGCCACCGCGCCATGATCTTCCAGCGACAGCACACCTGCCGCCGGCAGCAACAGGCCGAGAAAACCGAACCCGATAAACAGCAGGCCCATCATCAAGGGCAGGCTATCACCCCAGAATGTGGTGGCTGCCAACAGGGCCATGATCGTGGCTACTGCGACCACCGACCAACGAATAAGCGGCGCCAGACCAAACCGTGCGCTCAGGCGTGCGGTCAGTTGGCTCATGGCAAAAAACGAGGCGGCGTTGAGGGCAAAACACAGGCTGAACTGCGTCGGTGTCAGGCCGAAATATTCGATGTATACGAAGGGCGCGCTGCCGATAAATACAAAGAAGGTCGCAAGGCCAAACCCGCACACCACCGATAACCCGGTGAATACCGGGTCGCGCAACAGCGCTCCATAACTGCCGAATGCATTGCCCAGGGTCTTGCCCAAACGGCGTTCGGCCGGGTGGGTTTCCGGTAGTTGCGCGATGGTCATGACCAGGCACAGCACGGCGACCACCGCCAGCACAGCAAATACTTCGCGCCAACTCCAGATCGAAATCACCAGGCTGCCGGCCAGCGGCGCGAGGATTGGCGAAACACTCATCACCAGCATCAGCAAAGCCATCAGGCGCGCTGCCTCATGGCCGGTGTACAGGTCGCGCACGATCGCCCGCGGGATCACCATCCCCGCACAGGCACCGAACGCCTGTATGGCACGAAATCCGATCAATACTTCGATCGTCGGCGCCAATGCGCAGCCGATACTGCCAACGGTAAAGATCACCAAACCCGCATAAATCGGCAGTTTGCGCCCGAACACATCGCTGATCGGCCCGTAGAACAACTGGCACACACCAATGACCATGAAGAACACGGTGAGGCTCATCTGCACCGCCGCCGGTGAGGCCCCAAGGCTTGCGCCCAGGGTTGGCAGCGCGGGCAGGTAGATGTCGATGGCAAACGGGCCGACGGCGGTGATCAAGCCCAGCAGCAGGGCGAGATGGGCGATACTTCGAGACATTTGGCAGGTCCGGCTGGAGCAAAGGACGGTCAGCTTAAGTGAAACGCGCAGATCCGCAAACTTAGGCTTCACTAACAAGGAGTTGTTGCCGATACAGCTAACAGTGAGCACTTGAACGGTTGGATTCCCAACCGATGGTCCTGGCACGGGGATACCAGCATGACGATCAAATTACGCTTGATGCTGTTGATTGGGACCGGATTGCTCACCGCCTTGATCATGAGCCTGGCCAGCTATTTGGGAAATACCCGGATGGGCGATGCGGTACAGGACAATGACGTCAGCATGACCGTGCTGCGTAATCACATGGAAGCCGACATGATGCACGACGCCCTGCGTGCCGACGTGCTATCGGCCATGTTGGTGGGGCTAGGCAAAAGCACCAGCACACCAGCCCAGGTCAACAGCTCGCTCAAGGAACATGCCGACCACTTTCGCCAGGTGCTGGCGGACAACTTCAAGCAGCCGTTGGACGATGCAATCAAGGCGAGCCTGGAAAACATCAAGCCCAGCCTGGATACCTATATCAGCGCCGGTGAGCGTATCGTCGCGCTGGCCCTGGACAACCCCGAAGCCGCCCGTGGTGAGCTGGAGACCTTCAATGCCGCGTTCAGTCGGCTGGAAGATCAAATGGCGGCCTTGAGCGAACTGATCGAAAACAAGACTCAACTGACCAGTATCAGTACCCGACAAACCATCAGCCACGCCAATTGGACCCTGGCCGTGGTACTGATCGCCAGCCTGTTACTGCTGCTGGCACAAGGGCGCTGGGTGATCCTGAGCATCATGGGGCCACTGCGTACCGCCAGCCGCATTGCCGACAGCATTGCCCATGGCAACTTGAGCGAACCTATTATCGAGCCCAGAAATCACGATGAAGCCAGTGCGCTGATTCGCAGCCTGGCCACCATGCAGCGGGATTTGCGCGGCATGATTGAAGTGGTTCGCAGCAACGCCCACGGCGTCAATGGCATGAGCGAACAACTGAGCCAGGGTTGCCATGAAGTCGCAGGCAGCAGTCAACAGCAAAGCGCCGCCGCCAGCACCATGGCCGCCGCCGCTAGCGAAATGACTGCCAGCATTGAGGAAATCACTCGCCACGCCCAACGTGCCCTCGACATGGCCAACCAGGCAGAAACCCTGGCCAAGGACGGCGGCCGCGTCATTCACCAGGTTGTCAGCGACATGGATGGCATTGCCCGTTCAGCGCAGCAATCGGCCCAAGTGATCCGCACACTGGACAAGGAGTCCGAGGCGATCTACAGCATTATTCAAGTGATCAAAGGCATCGCCGACCAGACCAACCTGCTGGCCCTCAACGCCGCCATCGAAGCCGCCCGTGCAGGTGAGCAGGGCCGCGGCTTTGCAGTCGTCGCCGATGAAGTGCGCAGCCTGGCCGGACGCACCAGCGCATCCACGCAGGAGATCGCCAGTATGGTCGGGCGCATCCAGCTGAACACCCGGGAAGCGGTGACCAGCATGGAGGAGGGCGTTGCTCAAGTGGACAAGGGCATGGCCGTTACCGCCGAAGTGGAACGCGCCATTCGCGAGATCCTTCAGGCCACGCTCAGCACCACCGAATTGGTCAACGATATTTCCCGCACCATCAGCGAGCAAAGCCTGGCCAGCAATGAAATTGCTCACCAGGTGGAGATGATTGCAGGTATGTCGCAAAACAACAGCCGCGTGATTGGAGACACGGCGTCAACGACGGATGAATTGTCGAGTTTGGCGGGGAAGCTGTCGCAGTCGGTGGATCGGTTCAGGTTGTGAACCGGCCTATCTATATATAACTCAACTAAATAGTCATTTAGTTTAGTTATAGTCAGTGGTTATATAATAAGGGCAGAGCTAGCTCATCCTTCACGCTAGTGTGGGTACGTGCACGATACTTTACATTTGAGCATCATAAAGGGACGGTCTATATGCGGGGAAGGCTTACGTCAGGTCTATGGGTGGCATGTTTCGTGATCAGTGCCACGGCGCTGGCGGATGAACTGCCGCGTAGCGAGCAGATAAAAGCTTTCCGCGCTGCTGGATTTAACCAAGAGACGTCGGAGTGCGAAATCGAGACAACAGGTAGCTACACGCCGGCAACCATGGAGCTGATCAAGGACCTGAACGGCGACGGTCGGCCGGATGCGTTGATTACCGAAGGCAGCACTGACTGTTATGGGCAAGCGGGTACTGGATTTTATCTAGTCAGCCAGCAGACTGACGGTCACTGGAAACTCATGCTCAAAGAAAGCGGCGTCGCTGAGTTTCTCCCTGGCAAAGGCAGTAATGGTTGGCCTGATGTCGAGGTCGGCGGCCCGGGCTCTTGTTTCCCAGTACTGCGTTATGACGGGCAACGTTATCCATTTCACCACAGCGTTGGTGAACCGTGTGCTGACTCGCCGTAAATGCCCGGTGGCCCAAGGGTCAAACGGAGGCAGGTCAGCGAGGGCAACGATGGCTGCTTATGAATCTGGCGCGCGGTGGTCTAGGTCGCTTAGTGAAATGCGCCGAACAGAGCCCCTGAAGGATGGCTCAGTGGTTCGCATAATGTATATTATGTTAAACGAGGTGCTATGTTAGATATGTTCATAAGCCACGTAAGTCACTGATTCGACCAATTCGTATTTGACGTCTACTCTCTCAACGGGCCATGTTCATAGTGTTCATGACGATTTCTTGAATGAGGCAGCTGTCGATGAAACTGATTCAGTGCCGTTTCTCTTCAGGTCACCGACTACCGCTGCTTGTACAAGCTGGTGATACGACGCCGTTGCCCATACTTATTCCGTTCATCTACGTCCAGCTCAAACTCAGGCACCGCGCTTACAACACGGCTGCGGCGCACCTGCGCGCGATCCAGGCTTTCTACGCCTATGCCAAAAGCCGAGATCTGGATATCGATGAGGCCATCTTGGCCTGCCACTTTGAGGCGATTCTGGCTTTGCTGGACGGTTACGCTATTTGGCTCCAAAGTGGCCGTCATGCCGATAATCTGATCGCCCGAATCGGCAAAGCTGGCACTGTACTTTTTCAGCAGATCAGTTCACGAACACGTGACCAGTACCTGCGCCTGCTGAAGAAATACCTGTCTTGGTGCGTCACCCGTTACATCCCGCGCGTCCGTCAGAATTCAACCACACAGGCTGACATCAACGTGGTATTTGCCGATGTTGCCGACGTCATTGAGCGGCGCTTTGAGAGCCATATCATCAATGCTCGTCCCGATCGCATTCGTTACCGCAGCCTGACAGATACGCAACTACAGATCGTTCGCATGCTGATTCGCCCTGACGCTGCGGCGAATCCGTTCCCGGAACGTTTGCAACTGCGTAACTGGCTAATGATTGAATTGCTCTTGGAGACCGGCATCCGTCGCGGAGAGCTTCTGAAGCTCTACACCACGGATATCAATAAAGGTTCTCAGCACGCCTATGTCAGCATCAATGACCGCGAACATGATCCCTGCGACCCGCGCGTTGAAGAGCCTGCGCTCAAAACACATGGGCGGACCGTAGGCATCTCCGCACAGTTGTATGAGGTCTACGAGCGCTATATCCAGCACGACCGGCGCCCTCTGCGTGACGGTAAACCGATGAAATTGCTGTATCGCTATTTGTTCATCTCGGATCGTGGCCGCCCGCTGTCGATCCGCGCGTTGTCTAACGTTCTTGATCGGCTGTTTCTGACCATTGAGCTGGCTCATCCAGGATTGTTGCCTACACTTTCTGCGCATGACTTTCGCCACACCTTTGCAGACCACTTTTTGGCTTACCTGGTCGAAAAGCGTGGGCATGACCTCGAGCGGGCCACGGACGAACTACGGCGAGTCTGCGGTTGGTCTGAGACCTCGACTATGCCACGCCGTTACGCAGGTCGTTATCTAGCCGAGTCGGCCAACCTCCACAATGCCCAGCGCACCTCGGCAGCCTGGAGCCGACTTGACAGTTAAGGAGGTTCGCCGTGACCAAATCAGCCGATCAAGAACATGCGTTACCGCCCTCTTCTTTGCCAGCTTACGTGTTCAGGGGACCCGCTTACGTTGCGATTCGAACTCGCACTAATGACCAGCCACGCTACGTCGATACCCGGCTAAAGGTGTGGACATGGTACGACGGTGGAGTCGCGCTGAAAATTGATTGGGTCGAGCTGGACTTAGCTCCAGAGCTCACTGAAATAGCCAAAGGCTTTATGGCTTATTCATTAGAGAAGTATGCTCCCCAAACAGCATTCATGTTTGCTAGGTTTATTGTCTACCTATCAAGCACCAATCTCGCCCGACGCTTTCCTTGGGATCAGCAAAATTTTATTGCCAAATTAGAAGGCTTTAAAAAAGTTAGGCATAACCTAATTGGGCTTCGCAGATTTTATCGCTGGGCAATCGACAGAGGAATTAAAGGTTTTGATAACAGGACTTATTTAACGATCAAAGATACAAAATCAGAACGGGTGGATCCGTATGCGCGAATTTTCCTCTCGCAGTCTGGATTAGAACTTGATGAGGAAATTCGGTTACTCAAGCGTATCGAGCGACGCATTTCATATGACTATTGGGAGGAAGCCCAGTTTAACATGCTGCTTCACCTAGGGTTCGAACTAGCGCCCCGGTCGATTCAATTTCATTCGCTTGACATTGCTGATTTTGAGTTTATTGAGAGCGCTGATCACGAGAAGTACTACACCCTGTGGTTACCCATGGCCAAAAAAGTCGGGCAGCGCAGACCTGAGCGGCGCCCCCGCAAAATAACCACCTGCCTAGGTGAGAAAATCTCACGGCACGTTTCAGAAATTCAATGCCGTTTTGGTAGCGACTGTGAACCATTATTTGTCGATCCTTGTGGAAGGCGTCTCTCGGTTGTTGAAATCGGTTCAGGCCTCAAACACGAGCTGGGTGAAGCTGGGATAGATAGGCCGAATCAGGTAACCATGTTGTTGCGTCACCACCTCGGGCAAGGCTTGGCGGATCAGGGGACTCCGGCAGACATGATTGCCGAACTGCTCGGACACAACAGCACGGTTGCCGCGCGTGCTTACGTAACGGCCACCCCCAACATTGCCCGGATCAAAGAGAAAGCACTGGGTAAGAGCCCGTCCTATCAACGCATCATGCGCAGCTTATTAACTGGGAAAATCGTCCAACGCCGCGATACAGCTCCTGAAAGAGCCATCCGCGGCGTCATTGATACGCAGTACATAGGCGATATTGGTGCCTGCGCCCTGCCGGTCCATACCCACTGTCCCTACAACCCTATATACGCGTGCTACACTTGCAAGAAGTTCCACCCCTTTGCTGACGGCCGCCATGAGCAGGTAAAGGATGCGCTCCAGCGGGAGGCCCAACGGTTCATTGATATGGCAGAGCTAGCCGGTGAGCTCATTCACAACCGGCCCCTGGCTCAGCATCAGACAACCATTCTCGCGGTAAGCGCTACGATCGAGCGCTGCCGGCAACAAACTGAGGATGCTGCAGATGACGCTGTCTAGAGAACGTCAAAGCCTCGGAGATTTTGTTATACAGGAACAAGCAATTTTTCATTCGTTACCGATTTCAACACCGTGGTCGTCATCGTTATGGGCCGTCGGAAGCTGGTTACCACAACGGGGAAAGCAAAATACGCTCACCTTCGAGACACACCGGCAAGCCCTCGAAAAAACGGGCTATCCTTCTCCGGCCAAGGGCCCACTCCCCTTCGAGTTCCAAGATTTTTGCAAGGCCCTGATTGTGTATCTACAACGCACCAGGAACCTAAAGTTTTCGATGGTGGCCGCATACAATATTGCTATTCGGCGGATATACAACCCCTTGTTTGAGCGCGGCGCATCCGATCCAACACAATTGACACGAGGCGACTTTGATCGCGTCGTAGAATTTCTCCGCCAAAGTAGTTACAAAAATCTGTACGACGCGATCTCTCACCTTCAAGTAGTAGCGGATACGATTGATAGTCTGCAATTAACTGAGATCGCCATCCACTTTGAGCATGATGCAAAACCAGAAAAGCGCCGTCACGTTTACATTTCACTGCATGATCCCGATCGTGATGTAAAACATCGTAAATCTGACGAGAAGCTACCCTCTCGGGAGGCGATGGAAGCCTACGCCCTTTGCTCAAATAACCCGCTTAGTGACAGTGAAGAAATCTTGTTGCGCGTTATCGATTTACTAATCGCGACAGGCCAAAGGGGGAACGAGGTAGCGGTAATTCCTTTTGACTGTTGGGTCGAAAGGCCAATCAAAGGCGCAACAGGAAAGATAGTTGTAGATGCAAATGGCAAAAGCTTGATCGAATGCGGAATCAGGTACTTTGCGGAAAAGCATTTCCAATCTCGTGTTCATTGGTTTGGAGAAAGCGACATCCCTCTAGCCAGGCGTGCAGTAAAGAGACTCAAGGTACTGACGCAGGAGCAACGAGAAATCGCTAGATGGCAAGAGGCCAATCCGGGACGCCTTTGGGATTACTCGCCGCACGAGATTCTGACTGAGAATCAAGTTCTCCGGTGGCTCGGATTTAGTGACGGGTCAAGCTCAGGTCGGAATCTCCATTTGTATCTATCTAGAAATGGCATTGACCCAATCGACGATGAAACAAAGCTTAAATCCACTGAAGCTAGGAAACGGAGGTACCTAGCCGGTGAGATTGAAAAACTACTCATCCCTAAGCTGCGCGGTCATGAGGCTCTAACGGAGAACATCGGTGGTATTCCACGGACAGTACTTAAGACTAGCGAAACGCTTGCAATTGCGTTTGACGGACAATTTCGTTTAGGTGGACGTGAGGGCAATGTGTTCCGCGCCATCCCGCGACGAGTCACGTTGGTTGACATTAACCGAGCACTCGGCGCGGATCCGCGATTCTCGTCTATATTCTCGCGTCGTTCATTATTTGAAGCTGATGGGACACCGATCAAGCTGACTAGCCATCAACCGCGCCACTGGCGAAATACTATCTACCATCTGACTGGCATGAGCAATGTTCAGCAGGCGCTGGCTTTGGGGCGAAAACGTCTCGACCAGAATTTCTATTACCAACACACAACCATTGAAGAAGACACTGCTACCCATCAAGAGTTCTTGGCGTTCAATAGTCATCAAGAGCGCATCGACTTTCTACATACGGGCATAAGAGATAAGCGCATCCAGGGCGCTTTGACCGACAGTTACCATGCGCTGCTGTCAAATAAAGGCACGACCACAGCAGACGCATTCCTTACCGTACACGCAACGGCGCTGCACGTGACACCCTTTGGAGGTTGCATTCACGACTTCTCTCAAGCGCCCTGCCCTAAGCATCTTCAGTGCTGGAATGGCTGCTCGCATCTGCATCTGATGGGCACACCATCGGAACGGGCTAACCTTAAGAAGCAAGCCGATAATCTGACTACGGCAATCACCATCATGCGGGATGCCGGAGCTGGAGAGGCAGGCACTGATGTTTGGCTGGTGGACCAGCAGGAAAAACTCAACAATCTCAAGTCCGTGCTCACGCGGGATACCAATGTAGGTGTGCAACGCGTGTTTCCAAATGGGCATCCAGTTACAGTCTCAGACAACTACAAACGACACAGTTCGGTTTCAGATGACTAGAGGCGACCATGGCGAAAAGACAGAAATTGAGGGGTAATACCCTGGACGAGGCAATTGACTCCCTCCTTGCCCAGATGATTAGCTTAGGGGTGGAACTGGCGCCGATTTCCCGGCCGGAGGTGCAGCGCAGGTTATGCCTGACGAGCCGAGCTACGCTAGGGGGTGAGCGCGGGAACCGAATCGAGTCTGCCCGTATCGCACAAATGAGGGAAAGCGGAAGGGATCCAGATGGCGCCCGTCGGCGCAGAAGTTTTGAAGAGTGTATAGCAAGTTTGCAAGCGGAGAACGCATTGTTGATAAGACAGCGAGATAAGCTCTTTGAGGCTATGTCAGCAATAGCACATAACTGCCTAGTGAACGGTTTGGACGTAGAGTCGATAATGGCGTCGTTGAGAACGGTGGTTAAATCAGCTTAGTCATTATATTGACTACAGATTGCGGCATAGTGGCTCGGCTACAGTGTTGCGCAGGAGTGCGTCCGCACTTACGACTACACATTACGGTATGCATTCATGACTATATCATCGCAGACCAAAGCGTTGACAGGTGCGGCAACCGCCCGTAGAGTTTCATTGGTAGCCCTTGAGGCACTTTCGCTTTATCTCCCCTAGAGGGATCTGCAAAGCTCGGTAGCGACCGGGCTTTTGCCTTTCTGCTTTTCAGCTCCAACACAGCCGCTGGTTGTTAGTCTTTCAAACCCTCAACTACAAAGGAGTTCTTGCGGCTAAGAACCCTCTGGGCGGGGTATAGATTGACCATTGGTCATCTGCGCTTAGGTGGGAAACTCAGGGTGTGAATCGCCCCGGATTTTCTAGACACCTTTCAAGCTCATTGCGTAACGCTTTTCAAACTCTATCGGTGACAGCTGATTGTTGAAATCATGCCGGCATTTTGCGTTGTAGAACATCTCGATGTAATCGAACACATCACTACGAGCATCTTCCCGCGTGGCGTAGATTTTCCGCTTGATTCGTTCCCGCTTTAGAAGCTGGAAAAAGCTCTCGGCCACGGCGTTGTCATGACAGTTGCCTCGGCGACTCATGCTGGCAACTAAATTGTTCGCCTTTAAAAAGCTGCGCCAATCGGTGCTGCTGTACTGGCTGCCTTGGTCGGAGTGAACCATCACCTCCTGTTTCGGTTTACGCCTCCAAACCGCCATCAATAACGCATCAATGGCCAAATCACTGGTCATCTGCGACTTCATTGACCAGCCAACGACCTGACGAGAAAACAGATCCAGGACCACAGCCAAATACAGCCAGCCCTCATACGTACGAATGTAGGTGATGTCGGTGACCCAAACCTTATTGGGTTCTACGACATCGAACTGGCGCTTCAGCAAATTGGGTGAGGCGACCGCTGGCTTACCGCCGTACTTTCCAGGGCGTCGTCGATACCCTGTCTGAGAGCGCAGACCCTCAAGACGCATCAGCCTCGCCACACGATGCCGACCACAATCTTCACCGACCTCGCGCAGATCGTCATGGATTTTGCGATAGCCATAAACTCCGCCGCTCTCCAGCCATGAATGCTTGATCAAACCCAGCAATCGCTGGTCGTCTTTAGCGCGTGCAGATTGCGGCTCAGACAACCAAGCGTAATAACCACTGGGGTGGACTTTCAGCGTCAGGCAAAGCCGTCGTATGGAATAGTCGCCTGCTCGCTGCTTGATAAAGGCGTACTTCAGCCGCACTCCTTGGCAAAGTACGCGGCGGCCTTTTTTAATATGTCTCGCTCTTCATTAACGCGCTTTAGCTCCGCTCGCAGACGACGCAGTTCAGCGTGCTGATCATCGTCCTGCTGCCGCTCCTTGAAGTGCAGGCGGCGAACCAAAGCTATCGTTGGTTCATTGATAAAGGTTTACTCGAATCCGAAATCGCCTCCCGCCGTTAACTACTTAATAAGCCTGCAAAAATCTGAGGGCCGGTAAAAGCGTTCTTCCGCTATGTAGCGGCTGAAACGTCTTGCCTCGTGAGAATATATTCAGCGAGGAGTAAGTATGTCCTCACAAAACCCTATCAGATAATTCGCGCTTTTTATCTGTTATTTCCACACATGAGAAGGACGAATCTGATTCGCTATGATTGATGCCTCATGGCATGCAGACTGCGGTTTCGGTGTAACGTAAAATGCAAAAGCCGAAAATCACGGATTGAGATAAATCGTATGACGACAGAGCAATATATGAACTTTGAACAGTTCAGCGCTGAAAAGCCAGCCCTAAAAAAGGACATGCGCCTTGTTGCGCGCCCAGTGAATATGAGGGCTGAGCTATTGGCTATACAGGTACAAATGGTCAATATCGGATGATACGCTATTTGCCTCTGTCGTTGTTCGCCCTTAGCGGGCTCTGGCGCAGACGCACCCGCAGGTATCGGGAGGTCATGGCCTCTGTCTGTGTAGTTTGCGGTCTGCTAGCATTACCAGCCAGTGCCCTGGCGGGCTGCGCGGTGAGCGGCAATAAAATCGTGCCGTCGATTTCGGATGTGCCCACTGACAGCGGAGGGATGATCTCGTCCGTTTGGCACTCGGCAACCATGTCGCTCATCTGCACGAAGATGCCCTCAGGCACCTATACGAATACGATGGGTGCTACAGGCGTGCCTGCCGGAGCATCCGTCGAGTTTGATGGCGCGTCCTACAACCTCTACCAGACGAACGAAAGTGACGTATTTTACTTTGGGACTTCTTCTGTCGATGGTGGGGCGGAGCACGGATTGAGTTCCAACGACTACGAAACCGTGCGAGAGATAGGCTTCAGCGGCAGCAGCGGCCGCTACTTCGACTTTACAATGCGTTCGACGGTCAAAATAAGGTTTTACAGCCCCAAAAAGAGCATGACCTCAGGCCTGCGCACCATCAATACATTGGACGTCATCACGGGCAAAATTACCCATACTAAACCCGGGGTCTACAACGGTATATGGACGATGCGCACTGATAAATTCACGTTCGTGGCCAAGGGTACCTCCTGCACCTTAACCACGCCGGCCAATATTAAGCTTAAGCAAGTGAGCATGGTCGATATGCCTTCAGTCGGGTCCAGCATCGCCGGCGGTGCATTTGTACTGGGCCTGAAATGCAGCACGGATGCACCTGCATTTCAAGTGAGTTATTCCATGTCGGACGTGTACAATCCTTCGAACCTTTCTTCCTATCTGAGCCTGGCCGATGAGCCCACCAGAGCGGCGGGTATCGCATTACAAGTGTTGAATGGGACTAACGCCATCAGTTTCGCCCCTTCAGCCAATACCATAATGGGCAACTTGAGGAGCGGTACCATCAGTCAGCCTATGACCGTGCAATACATACGGACCGGTAAGATCGCGACGCCTGGAAAAGCCAACGCGGCTGTCACCGTTACCTTTACTTATGACTGATTGCTTTCTGGACTATCACACGCAAGCGTCCGGCCAACCCACCTTCCTGACCACGACACTATTTGCAGCTCACCGGAGGGCATTCCCTAGGCTCTAGGTGGCTGGCCAGACAGAAACGCTTCCAGTCATCGTAATCAGGTCCCACTCTTGACCTTACTCCAGACCCGCGTGCGCACCCGCTCCAGTTTCAAGGGCAGCGGCTCCAGCGCAAACAGCGTATCCAGCACTGCTTTGGAAGGATAAACCCCCGGATTATCGCGCACCTTCGCATCCACCAACTCCGTGGCATCCTTGTTGGCATTGGCATAGCTGAGGTAGTTGGACGATGCGGCGATCACCGGCGGGCGAAGCATGTAATCGATAAACGCCAAACCCTGTTGGGGATTCGGCGCATCATTGAGCAGCACCAGGTTTTCCACCCAGATCGGCGCGCCTTCCTTGGGGATGCTGTACTGAATCCTGCGATCATTGCCGGCTGCATCGGCCGCTTTGCGCGCGTCCATCACGCCACCCTCCCAGCCGACGACGGCGCAGATATCGCCGTTGGCCAGATCGGTGATAAAGCGCGAGGAGTCGAAGTAGCGGATATGCGGGCGCAGTTTTAACAGCAGTGCCTGGGCCTTCAGGTAGTCGTCCGGGTTCTGGCTGTTGTAGGGCAATCTCAGATAGTGCAAGGCAATCGGGATGATTTCAGCGGGCGCATCCAGCATGGCCACGCCGCACTCGCCCAGCTTGGCGAGATTTTCCTCCTTGAAAATCAGATCCCAGGAATCCACCGGTGCGTCATTGCCTAGCAGCGCGTGGACTTTGGCCACGTCGTAGCCGATGCCGGTGGTGCCCCACAGATAAGGTACTGCAAAGCGATTGCCGGGGTCGTTGCTACTGACCTTGGCGAGGATGTCCGGGTCCAGATGGGACAGGTTGGGCAGTTGCGAGCGTTCCATTTCCTTGAGTACGCCGGCCTTGATCAGGTTCGGCAACAGGTCGCCGGTAGCGACTACCACGTCATAGCCGCTACGCCCGGCCATGAGTTTGCTTTGCATGACCTCGCTGTTGTCGAACACATCGTAGGCCGATTGAATGCCGGTCTGCGCCTGGAAGTCCTTCAGCGTGGTGGGTGCGATGAAGTCATACCAGTTATAGATATTGACCTTCGGCTCCGCCGCTTGGACGCAAGCCATTGCGCCGCTGATCACGGCAGCCATCCCCCATTGCATGCATCGAATAGCGATCATCACGAACTCCTGGGCCGGCACCTGCGCGCCAGTTGATTATTGTTTGGAGGGTACAACCGCTGTCAGCGAATCAGCAGTTCACGGCGGCCATCAGGGTGCTCCACAGCCTCGCCTTGCAGCAGCAACCGACGATCATTGAGGTAGTGATAGTCCCTGCGAGCCGCCTTGATTTGAGCAAGGTCCAGGCTGATCACATGGCGGGTTTCTTCGCGCCCGGCTTCGTACAGCAGGCGACCAAACGGGTCGACCACGGCGCTTCCGCCAGCAAACACCAAGCCTTCATCGCCCCGCCCTGCGCGATTGACCATCACGCTGAACAGCTGGTTTTCCTGGGCCCTGGCCATGATCGCGGTGCGGTGCACCGGGCCGTAGGGGTCCATGTTACCGTTGGTAAGGATGATTAACTCGGCCCCCAACTGCGCCAGTACCCGCGCCGTTTCCGGAAGCTCGATGTCGTAGCAGATCAGCAGCCTGACACGCACGCCGTTCCACAGCGTAGTGACGAAGCGATCGCCCGGCGTGATGTCGGCGCGCTCGGAGGGCCACAGATGGGTTTTGCGATAGCGCAAAGCAATGCCGTCAGGGGTGATCAAGACCGAAGTATTGTAGTAGCCGCCGGCATCACATTCGACCAGTCCGATAACAACCGACACATTGCGCTCGCGCACCGCTTGTTGCACGGTTTGCAGTATCGGGCCTTCCAGGGGCTCGGCGACGTTGGCCAGTTGTTCACCACCGACGAAGCCCATCAAATGGGTTTCCGGGAATACCAGCAGGTCGGTATCTGTGCTGCAGTTGGCGATGGCCGCCAAAGCACGTGCAACGTTGTACGCCGTATTGCCGTCGCGGCCGGCTAACTGCATCAATTCAATCTTCATCAGTGATCCTTCCGCGCAGTTCAGCAAGTTCTGAAAGAGTATGGGCGGCGCTAACGAAGCGGAACATCACGTCGAAGGGGTACCCCCCAGGGGGTAGTGAGATCAAATAATACTCAGATGAAAGCAGCCCCTTCATAAGACAACATCATCGTTACTCCCGCGCTCACCGGCCCTCAGTGTGCGTTCAAGGCCGTGCGAATGCAGCGCACGCAGGGGCTTACTGATCGACCCAGCGCCTTTAGGCATAGCGTCTAACGTGCGCTGAGAAGCAGCCCCCGAACGTCACAGCCGTTACCCCCTCCATGCTCTGCAACCACACGACTGAGACCTGCTCGGTTACTTTCGCCAATGCAACTGCAGTTAAAAATTATTCATAAGAGAGGGTTACGGTGACTCCAGCGTTTACTGTTCCTGGTGTCATTTTCCCGGTACGAATATATTGAACACCAAAGAGTTTACCAATAGCTCCGCCCTGAACCCCCATATCCCCCAACTCTCCTTTGGGAGTAGTAGCCGAAGTTTGAGCCCCGAAGACCACAGGCGTCTCGCCATCAAGCACTTGCAGTGACACGCCCGACGCCGAATTGCCTGCTGAGTTTAGTATTAGATTCGAAGTTGTATTGCTCGGAGCATTTACATCCTCCAACGCATAAAGAATTTTGTACGGTGCATAGGAGGCGGCGCACGTCACGCCAATCTGGAAATTTACTGTTCCGGCCGTTTCTCCAACTAACGAGAGCAACGACAAATTAATCTTTTTTAGACGCACCACAGATGGCGCACTTAGCGTGCAGGAGGTATTGTTCACGGAAATGGTAGCTGGGGGTAAAGCTGAATCAGCGTTAAACATGGGAGTACCCCCTTCGTAAACTGATAGCCAAAGAAATCCATAGATACCTGCCACTACTAGCTCACCAACTGGCAATCGGTTAAGAGACACATAACGAAATCGATAGCTATAACCTTTTTTCACTATTCCGCCATTGCCTGGAATGGCAACTCGATCATAATTATATACAGGCACATAAGCCTCACCTGCAAAAGCGTGCTCATAAATCACAGCAATATTGGGATTATTAGTAATCCACAGCGCATACGATTTACCTTCAAACAAATATTTGCCAACAGAATCCTTGGCAAACCTAAGGCCTATATCTAATTTCAAACTTGGGTTAGTCTCACTGCAAATCAAAAAATCAGGGAAGCTTCTTTCATGCCAAACACTCGAAAGCATATTCAGCCCAGCCTGCCCCTTCGTTTGTTGCACTTTCAGACTCACGCCCGGCCCTGCACTAATATATTTTCTCTCGCAATTGGCGTAAGCCCACGCGCAATTATTGCAAAGAAACAAAATTACAAAACACATGCACTGAAAAAACAAATTCACTTATCATCTCCAATGCAAATAGCATCAAAAGCCTCATACATAAACTCTTTTTTTGCAGGCGGTAGATTATAACTAAAACTACATTGCCCGCCGTGCCAACCAACAGTGAGTTCGCCTTTGTCCTTCACGCCGAAAACAAGGAGCCTTGATGTATTATCAACGACGCCAAGCACATTTCCACTCCCACCATAAACTTGAGCACCAAACGGAATTTTTTTACCATTACTCAACTGTAGTGAAAACTGTAACCTGCGCCCCGACTCAACCTCAAACCGACGTTTAACCACGGCGCCACGCGTCGGCACCACCCGCTGCGAACTTTCTGCGACTTCGATATCGCTACTAAAGGTATTGGTATCCAAGTTGATCCAGTTGTAACGATAGGGTTGCGCATAGGGCACGACCGCATAGCCTTTTTTATCGGTACGCACCGCAGTCCCACTTTCGAGGCCGACGCCCTTGGTATCGGGTACTTCAACCAATGCGAAGGTTTCACCGACCGGTTGCCCCAACGTCAACCCGCCGCTGTGAACCACTACCGATCCACTCGCCCCGACGTCAAAATGCTTGTTATCCCGACCCTGCCCATAGTTGCCACTGACTTTTGCGTTAGGCGTGTCCCAATTCATACCGACGCTGCCGGAGGCACCGCTGGTTTTGCTTTTGCTGCCCTGTACCGAATAACTCAAGGTATTTTGTTCGTCGATGTTGCCGGACAGGCCCGTTTGAATTGACGTCTCACCTTGGGACGATGAAGTAGCGCTGGTATACAGCCGCTGCGCGCGACGATTGTCACCGAACGGAATACTTAAGGATGCGGACACCTGGTTATCGATTCGTTGACTGCCACCCTGCCCCTCTGTACGGGACACGGCAAAGCTGTAGCTGGTGTCGGCATAGCTGCCGTTGTAGCCGAACTGCCAACGCCGCGTGCTGCCCTGGCCGTTCCAGTAACTGGTTTCACCCAAACTCAGAAACAGCGACCCACGCCCTTCCAGGGACTGGTTGACGTTCATGTCAAAACGGCTTTTTTGTCGGCCGTAATAAGGGGTGGCGAAGCGATCCTGTTCATCCACATGTTGGCTGAACGTGCGGAAAGACTCGGTGGAATAGCGATAGCCGACCATGGTGAAGGTGGTATCGGTGCTGCTCAGGGTCTTGGAATACAAAAAGCGCGCACTCTGGCCCACGTTCTTGCGCCCGGATACATCCTTGGAGTTGCTGTTGGTTACGTCAAACGACACGCCACCCCATGGCGAGTTAACCCCGACGCCCAGGTTCAACGCGTTGTAACCCTGGGAAGCGAGTAACCCGCCGTAGCCGGTGAAGTTATCGGTCACGCCATACACCAGCGTGCCTTGGGTAAACTTGGGCGCCGCCTGCCCTTCAGTCTGGTATTGGCCGGCGGCCAGGCTGTAGCGGGTACTGCCGCGACGTGTCATCACCGGCAGGTAGGAGTAGGCCTGGGAGTATTGACGCTCGCGCCCATCGGCCTCGATGATCTTGATGCTCAGGTCACCGTTGGAGCCGCTGGGGTAAATGTCGCTGATCTCGAAAGCACCCGCCGGAACGCTGGCCGAATAGATCACGTAGTTGTTCTGGCTGATCTCCACCGTTGCGTTGGTTTCAGCGATACCGCGCACCACTGGTGCGAAACCGACTTCATCATCGGTCAGCATGCCGAGCTCCGACGTCAACTGAGCGCCGCGAAAACGCACACTGTCGAAGATATCGCCCTGGGTGTACAACTCGCCCCCCGCCAGTTTGCTCTTTAGGCTGACGACGTCACGCTCGGCATAGGTACGGTTGCTGTTGAATGTGTCGCGCATACCGGTGCCCCCGGAGATCGACGACTCATTGCGAAAGCGCCAGGCACCCAGGTTGAAGCCGTTACGCAGACCTATATAGCGGTAGTCGCTACTGTAACCACGGCTGATATTGCGGCTGAAGTTAGTCTGATAATTGGTGTACAGGGCGGTGATGCCGTTATCCCATAAAGACGGATCGACATAACCACTGGACTGTCGCTTTATGTAAGCTTGAGGCATGCTGATCTGCAACGCCAGCGCGGTTACATCGAATTCGATATCGGCACCTGGCACCAGCGCCGGCAGATCAATCACGGTATCGTCGGCACTGCCCGCAGTGATGACACCCTCTTGTTCAAGCCGTGCAGTGTTCACCCCAATCGCCTTGAGTAGGCCCAGGTGTATGATCGGCTTGACCTCCGATCCGTCCTGCACGACAAACTTGATGGACTCACGCAGTATCAAAAATTGATTAAGGTAAATATCGACATTGTACTTACCAGGGGCGATCGTGCTTCCTTGCTCAAAGTACTTCAATTCGGCCGTGGCGCCATGCTTGTTCAAAAAAGCATCATTGAATTCCACAGCATGGGCTGCAAGTGGCAGGGAAGCACTTGCCAGCACTAGACTAGAGGCGCCAAAACGACCAAACGGACGGGTACCAGAATAACTCCCAAAACAAAATGCCCACATAAGAGTCTTGCCTCATTACTCAATCGTTACTGCTCGACTTATTTAAGATGCAGCGCTGCCTGCTTTCTTTTAAAAAGCCCTTCAGTTTGAAATATTGGCGAGATTCTTAACCGGAACGCCATAATCATTAATGGCATTAAACTCAACGACAATTTGAGCATTAGCAGGTATTGCACCTGCGCCTTCCACCAAAAACTTACCGGTCGCACCGGGCGCTACCATCTCCGCATTGACCGGGTGACGAGCCCCCTTATACTCAAGGGAAACAGCGCCAAAGGATGCGTAATAAACAGAATTGTTGGAGACCAACAGCCAGCGTTTTCCGCCTTCACTTAGCAACTGCCACTTCAAAAACTTTACAGACTCTTCAGGCGTACCGGACAAATCCGTCGGCCGATAAAACAGCTTGATCCGTTGGCGCACTGCAATCTGCAAAGTGTTATTGGCCTCAGACTTTTGGGGAATCTCCTGCACGCTGAGCCAGAACACCGATTCTTTGTCTGAGGGCAAACCTTTCCCCGCATAAAAAATGCGCAGGCTTTGTTGTTTGTTGCCGCCCAAGCGACTCAGCGAAGGGGTTAACGCAAACGGTACATCCTGATCCGTATTTTTTGAATCAGGCTCCAACCAAGACTGAATCATGATGTCCCTGTCGGCGTCATTCTTGACCATGATGGAGGCTTCCTTGAGCTTTTGCGGGTAGATAACCCGCGTGCCGCCCAATGTAATACCGGCCTGAGCGATACCACTGAAGAGCAATATTATCCCCGCCAGCCAATACCTGGAGTACGCGTTCTTCATTTAGTTACCTGCGATAAAGTAGAGAAGCATGAATATGCTTCTCTAATGAAAGACTTATTGGTAAGTCAGAGTGAATGGCAGCGTGCCATTGGCTGGACCAGGCACAATCGGAGTAACACCGTTAGCCACATAAGAGGCACGCATATTCAAATTAGCGGTATACGTGAAGGCTGGATCAGTACCGGCCTTGACTAACGGCGCGTCAAAAGAGCCGTTACCTGCCAGATTAATCAAGTTATTGCTGCTATCAAAGATACCAATACCCACGCCCTTCGCAGCACCAGTGGTTTTGAGCAAGTTATTATTCGACCCATCCACACCTGAACCAGAGCTAGGGTCGAACATCACCTTAACAGTGGTCAACCCAGCAGCGGTATTACCACAATCAAGATTAATATTAATCGCCGTACCTGAAACAATCCCAGGATTTTTGGTGCTCAGAGAGTCAATACTGACCTTGCCCATAGGCACTTCAATTACCTGCGCACCGGCGGCTCCACCGACACTGGTGCCGGCGCCGGAAGAGGCTTTGCAGGAAGCAGCAGTAATTTCACCAGTAAAATTGATAGTCCCGTCTGCCGCCAAAGCGGAAGTTGTAATCAGCGCGGTGATAGCCGCTGCCAGAATATGCCTTTTTTGGATAGCCACAATCAATTTCCTTTAGGTTGTACAGGAGGTTAATACTTGTAGTCGACCCTATAAAAGGGTCGGCTAAGTTTACCCAGTACACCCTCAGCAACAATCGCAAGAATCCATGCCTGGTCCTAGACGAATCCTAACAAGACATCAGATAGATCCTACAAAATTAACCGGCACTCACATAACGTTTGATACAACGGCGAGTACGGTCTGTAGACTGACCTGTATTACATGGGATGTGCACGCGTTACACCAGCCAGTGGCGCACGACCAAGGGCAAGCAATAACGTCAAAGGGAGCATCGATGGGCAGTGAAATGAACCTTACGCTGCAGGAAGTAGCTTGGCATGACGCGGTCGGCAAGCTGATCGAAGCCTTGGACCGTCCTGACTTCTGGCGTTCGTTGACGCGTTTGCTGGGGCGCTACGTACCGGTGGATAACTGGGTGGTGCTGATATTCAGCACGGGCAGGCCGCAGGTGCTTGCCGAGTCTGCCGCAGAGGGAAACGAGACCGACTCACTCTTCCAAGACTACCTCAGGGGCCTGTACCTGTTGGACCCGTTCTACCTGGCCAACCGCGAGCAACCACAAAGTGGCCTGTTCCAATTGGACGACGTCGCCCCGGAGTGCTTCGAGCAGACAGAGTATTACCAGCGCTACTTTCGATTGAATGTCGTCGCTGACGAGATCCATATCAACGTGCAACTAGATGCCAGCCGCACTTTGAGCTTGTCGCTAGGTAGCAGTAGCCGCTTCAGCCAGCAGCAGATCGCTTTGCTGGGCTTGGTACAGCCCTGGGTCGCCGGCATGATGCGCCAACGGTGCACGTTCGAACAGAGTTTGAAGGACGCACCCGAGCAGGCACCTGACTGGCAGGAGCGCCTCCATACAACTACGCAACATATCAGCGCGTCATTGTCTGCCCGTGAAATGGAAGTGGGCCAACTGATGCTCAGCGGCTGCTCGAACAAAGAGATCGCCCGCAAGCTGGCGATCTCTGCCGAAACGGTCAAGGTGCATCGCAAGCATATGTATAACAAGCTGGGGATCAAATCCCAGTCCGAACTGTTCCTGTTGTTCCTTCAGGCTCAGGAATGAACGGCAGCCGTCCAACCCACTTTCGCCATCGCCGCCAGCAGTTGCTCAGGCTTGAGCGCCAGCGCTTGTCGGCCACGGCCCTGCAGGTCGTTGGCGGCCAACAGGGCGTTGAGAATTGCTTCCTCGACGGCGTCCGCAGCGGCCACAAACAACGCGGAGATGTAGTCGTTATTGACCATCTGTAAGGCAGTGGTCGGCGGGCCGGGTTGCCCGAGATTGGCAACCGGCAAGCCGGTATTGCCCACCGAGAACGCGATGAAGATGTCGCCGCTGTCGTCCTCGGTGCCGCCACCGACCCGCGCCAAACCGATACTCGCGCGCTGTGCCAGGCGCGTGCATTGATGAGGCAGCAAGGGCGCGTCGGTGGCGATGGTGATCACGATGGAACCCATGCCAGGCACGCCGACATTCACCGGCCCGTCATAAGGCGAAGGCGTGTCCTGCAATACGCTGCCCACCGGGTAACCCGCCACGCGCAAGGCGCTGCGTACGCCGTAGTTGGCCTGCACCAATGCGCCCACGGTCCAGCCGCCCTCCGCGGCACTCAAGACGCGAGACGAGGTGCCAATCCCGCCCTTGAACTCATGGCAGATCATCCCGTTACCACCGCCCACACAACCTTCCTGCACCAGGCCGCTGCGTGCATTCGCCAATGCGGCGTGCACATGCTCGGCAGTGACGTGCTGATCCCAGATATCGCTCAAAATGCCATCGTAGGTTTCCAGCACCACCGGCATGCACCAGTAGGCGTGCTGCTTGCCCATTTCACGCTCGGCGGCCACCAGTGCATCACGCACCACGCCAACGCTATGGGTGTTGGTGTAGGCAATGGGCGTGGTCAGCAAACCTGCTTCGCGAATCCACTCAAGGCCGGTGGCATCGCCATTGCCGTTGAGTACGTGAACGCCTGCAAAACACGGCGCCAGATGGGCCGCGACCGGGCGCGGCTCGATGATGGTCACACCGGTATGCATTGAGCCGTCGGCGCTTTCAGCATTGAGGGTGTGATGGCCGACGCGCACGCCGGGCACGTCGGTAATGGCGTTGAACGCCCCAGGGGTGCCCGTGCCAATGGTGATGCCTAGGTCTCGTAAACGCATGTTTTAACTCTCAATAGTCGAGTGAAGAACGTGCGTGAAGTCTAGGTTGGCGGCGGATGCCTGACGATAACCTCCTTTGGTTACCCTCGGGACGTTAGGCAATTCGTACGATTTATCGCAGAGCCTATAAGACGGCGGACGCCCAATTGTCAGTAACGTCCTTGGGTCGCCGAGCTTCATCTTATTTTTTCTTGCGCTCGACCTTCTTAGCATAGGCAGATGAAATCAACGCCCGGCACGCTCGGCTTCCACGCCTGCATCGCGACCACCCTGTATGTAACGACGCTATGGCTGTTTACGGCGATTCAGGTCGCGTGCGCGGCCAGCACGATCGATACCGTCACCAGCACTCAACGCCAGCAAGATCTCCAACTGAAAAGTTTGCAATCCCAAGCACTTGGAACCCCGGATGCACTGACCTCAACGCCCCTGCCCTTCGCCAATGCGCTGAAGCTGCCGGAAGAATCACCCTGTTTCGTTATCCGCACTGTGGCATGGAAAGGTGCAGATGATTTCGACTGGCTGGAACGCGCGCCGGCGATCCTGGGGCAGTGTGTGGGCGGCGAAGGGTTGACGGTTTATCGTCGCTGGGTAGCGGCGCAACTGATGGCCCGCGGATATATCACCACCCAAGTGTTGATACCGGTGCAAGACCTGAGCAGCGGGCACTTGATCGTCCAGCTTATCCCCGGGCGCGTGGGCAAGATCGATCAGCAACCGGGGGCGTTAGGCTGGTCGGGCATGGCGTTTCCTGTGGGAAAAGGCGAATTGCTGAACGTACGCGACCTGGACCAGGCGCTGGACAATGTGCGCCGCCTGCCAGGCCAAGCCGCGACGACGTTGAATCTGATTCCGGGCGCAGAACTGGGTGAAAGCGATGTGATCGTCCAGCAACCGCCGCAGGCACGCCGGGTGTTTGGCCTGCTGACAGCCGACAACGGCGGTATCGACGCTGCTGGCCGCCACCAACTCGGCGGGATTGTCGCCATCGACTCTCCGGCGGGGCTTTACGACCAACTGCTACTGACCTACAGCGCCGACACCGACTTCAATAACCACACCCGTGGGTCTTCGGCTAAAAGCCTGGCCTGGAACGTACCCGCAGGCTATGCCCTGCTGTCGTTCGGTGCCAGCGAGTGGACCAGCAAGCAAGCCTTATTCAAAGACCCCGGGGGGCGCAGTATTGCGTTCAGCTCGCGCACCCGACGCGTCGATGCCGGGCTCGATTACGTGGTGAGTCGCTCCAATCGCAGCAAAAGTGTGCTCAACGCTCGCCTGGTCAATCGTGAGGATCGCGCCTGGGTAGCCTCCACCGAACTGCAGCAATTGCACCGGCAAATTACCAGCTATGAACTTGGCCTGACCCACCGCGCCAACCTGCGCTTTGGCAAGCTGACGGCGCAGGCTGGTGTGCGCGGCTCACTGCCCGGACTCAGCAAGACGCCCGGCGCGCTCTATGAGCAACAGGACTGGAACGGTCGCTATCACCTGTTCACTGCCAAGGCGGCGTTTGAGATTCCGTTTGACCAGGGCGCAATGCGTTTGGGCTATCGCAACGCGCTGGTCTACCAATATGCGCCGGTGCCGGTGCCGTCGACCGAATACATGCAGATCGGCGGCCGCTACAGCGTGCGCGGCTTTGACGGTAACACCACCCTCGCCGGCCCCACCGGCTGGACCCTGCGCAATGAGCTGTCCATCACCGCCTTCAGTGGCAGCCAGGCGTATGCGGCACTCGATGCCGGTGCGGCGTCGCCGGTGGGCGGCCAGCAGCAAGGTCGACAGCCAGTGATCGGCGCAGCTGTCGGTTTGCGCGGCAATGTCAGCCGCTTTGGTTACGACCTGGCCCTGGGCATGCCGATCAAGAGCAACGACGAGATGAACACCACCACGCCAACCCTCGATTTCTCCCTGAGCAGCCGCTTCTAGGCGAACACTTTTTCCCAGGGATGGGAATCCGAGTGCCACCCCGTGCACTCACCCGGCGCCCGCAGTCGCTACTGCGGGACGCCTCTTTAACCTTCAACCCTCGAGGTCTGTATGAACCCAATGATTCAACCCACTCGGCGCCCGTCCAAGCGCACGCTGCTGGCCCTCGCCCTCGTGGGCAGCCTGCCGCAGCTGCAACATAACGCGCAAGCGCAACCCGCCCTGACGTTGGACCCGAGCGCTGCGCGTAATGCAGCACTGTCGCAGATCAACGACACCCCGGTGGTCAACATTGCCGCGCCGAATGCCGCAGGTGTTTCCCACAACCGCTTCACCGAGTTCAATGTCGGCCCTGCCGGGCTGATCCTCAACAACAGCACCGCAGGCGCCCAAACCACCCTGGGCGGCGCCATTGCCGGCAACAGCCTGCTCAACGGAACCTCTGCCGGCGTCATTCTCAATGAAGTCACTGGTAAAACCGCCTCAAGTCTCAATGGCATGATTGAAGTCGCGGGGCCGAGCGCTCGTGTGATCATCGCCAACCCCAATGGCATCACCGCCAGCGGTGCTGGCTTTATCAACGCCAATCGCGTGTCGTTAGTAGCGGGCACGGCGGTATTGGACGCGAACGGCCAGGTGGCTCGATTGCAAACCGACCACGGCCAGATCCGCGTGGAAGGTGCTGGCCTTGACGCGTCCGGTGCCAATGAGGTCGACCTGGTCGCACGTACCCTGCAGATCAATGCGCAGCTGCAAGCCAAAAAACTCAACGCCGTGGCCTTGAAAGGCGAAGTCGACGCTATGGACCCGACCAGTGTGCTCAAGCACCTCGGCGCCGACGGCCAAGCCGACATCGCTATTGATGTGGCCCAATTGGGCAGCATGCACGCAGACTCGATTCGCCTGCTCGGCAAGTCAGCCGGCGTAGGCGTGAACGTTCAAGGCAACGTCAAGGCCCTGACCGGCGACTTGAAGGTCACCGCCGATGGCAAGGTACAGATCGCTTCCACGGGCGTGTTGGACGCCAGGCAGGCGCTGTCGATCGCTGGCGATCTGAGCAATCAGGGCGTGCTGCGCAATGGCGGCCCGTTGAGTTTGGTCGGCAACATCGACATCCAGGGTCCGATTTACTTCGGCGGCACGGCTGGGTCGGTTAACAATCTCAAGCCTGGCACTATAGTGACGGGCGGAGCCGCCTCCACAGGCGCTCAAAATGGTATAGGTGTGGTGATCAATCGCCCGGTCGCGTCACGCCCTTCCTATGTCGTCGCGCCGCCTGTATGGAGCAAGCCGGTGGTGAGCTACCCAGCGTTCAACTGGAGCGCCTATCCGTCGTTTGCCTTTAACACTGCGACAGGCCTGAAACAACCGACCCGCATCCTTCCTCAACCACGCTACTGGTAAAGCGCTTTAGCCGGGCGCGGTGGGTCATACCCGCCCGGTCATCCCGTAAGCGCCGCTGTTACTGCTCCCTGGACGATGACGAATGAAGCCTGGGGTTTCGGGCATGGTGCCAATCGCACCGGTCCGTATCATTTGCCAATGGGCAAAGCCCTCTAAACCGCATTCACATCCCGCTTGCAAACATTCAC